>JAOAIK010000055.1 GCA_026414745.1 Roseococcus sp. | reverse complement strand
CCGCCGCGGCCGCCGCCGCCCGGGCCGCCGCCGCGGCCGCCCGCGCCGCCGGCCATGACGCCTGAACCGCCCGCGGCGCTGCTCGTCCACGACGGGCCGGGCCGGCTGCGGCTGCGCCTGCCCGCGCTGCGCGGCGACGCGCCCCGGCTCGCCACGCTCGCCCTTGCCCTTGCCGGGCTGCCCGGGGTGGTGGCGGCGGAATCGGCGGCGCTGACGGGCAGCGTGCTCGTCCTGCACCGCGCGGAATCGGCCGGGCTGCTCGAGGCGGCCGAGGCCGCAGGGCTGCTGCGCCTCGCGGCGGAGGCCCCGGGGGCGGAGGGCCCGGCCCTCTCCCCCGCCGTGTTCTGGCCGGCGGCGGGGGCGGCCGCCGCGACGTTGCTCGCCCTCCATCAGGCGATGCGCCGGGAATGGCTGCCGCCCGCCCTTACCCTCTTCATCCAGGCGCTGGTCCTCGCGCGCACGGCCTGGGCGGCGCAGCGGGGCGAGGCCGCGCCCGGCGCCGAACTGCCGGATCCCTCGGCCTGAGCCCGCCTCAGCCGCGCAGGGCCGGGACGAGGTCCGTCGCCTCCCAGGGCAGCTCGAGGTCGCTGCGCCCCACCTGCCCATAGACCGCCAGCGCGCGCAGGAAGCCGCCCGGCGCGGCGGCGCGGGCGCGCAGCCCCATGCGCCGCAGCAGGGCGCCGGGGCGGAAATCCGCGGCCGCCTGCAGCCGCGCGGCCAGCTCCGCCTCCGGCAGCCGCGCCGTGCCGAAGCCGTGCACGCGCAGGCTCGCGGGCTCGGCCCGACCCGGCGCGTAGCAGAGATGCACCTCGCAGCGCGCCGCGAGCCCCGCCGCCACCAGGTTCTTCGCCGCCCAGCGCGCCGCATAGGCCGCCAGGCGGTCGATGCGCCCCGGATCCTTGCCCGAAAGCGCCGCCTGGGGCTGGCGCGAGAACTCGCCATAGCTGTCCATGCCGGGCTTGCGCCCGGTCAGCCCCGGATGCGTGGCCGGCCCGCCGCCGCGGGCGATGCCGCCCGGGTTCACCGCCAGCACCGTCGCGGAGTCGAGCCCGAGCGGCGCGCCGGCCAGCGCGGGCTCCAGCACCGCCACGCGCAGCAGCCCCGGCAGGGCGGCGCGAGCGGCCGCCTCGCCGCCGCAGATCAGCGTCACTGCGCCGATCCGCAGCGGCCGCCCGTCCCGATACACCACGGCCACCTGCGCCTTCGCATCGGGGCTCAGCGCGCCCAGCCGCCCTGCCGCGCGCGCCGCGTCGAAGCCGCGCGCCACCCGGTGCGCGAGCATGATGGGCATGGGCATCAGCTCCGGCGTGTCGTCGCAGGCGAAGCCGAAGGCGTTCACATGCTCGTCGGCCACCGGATCCTCGCTGCCGCGCTCGGCCTCCGGCAGCTCGGCCAGGCTGGTGAGGATGCTGCAGCGCCGCGCGTCGAAGCCGCCGGGGCCGGGCTCGGCATAGCCGGCCTCGGCCAGCACCTCCCGCGCGATGGCCGGCACGTCCACCGCCGCCCGGGCGGCCAGGCGCGCAGCGAGGAAGACGATGCCGCTCGCCACCGCGCATTCCACCTCGGCCGAGGCCATGGGGTCCTGGCGCAGCACCGCGTCCACCACCGCATCGGCGATGAGGTCGCAGAGCTTGTCCGGATGGCCCGGCGTGACGGATTCCGAGACGAAGACGGAGTCACTCCCCATCGCGCGCCCTCCCCTGTTCCTACCCGGCCGCCGCCAGGGCGCGGTTCGCCGCGAAGGCTCCGAATCCCGCGGCGGCGGCGAGCAGCGCGCCGCCGGGGGCGAGCGGGCCGAGCCCGAGCAGGCGCCGCAGCGGCGGCATCGCCTGCGCCAGCCCCTGCAGCGCCAACCCGCCGCCCAGCGCCCCCAGCAGCAGCCGGTTCGGCGGCACGCCCTGCGCCGGCCTGCCCCGCTCGGCCCGGCAGGCGAGCGCGTGCAGGAGCTGCGCGAGCGTCAGTCCATGGAAGGCCACCGCCCCGGCTGCCGCGCCCCGCCCGGCCAGCGCCTGCGCCGCCAGCACCGCGCCCGCCATCACCGCGCCCTCCCGCCCGATGCGCCAGAGATCCTCCCGCCCCAGCAGCGGCGCGCCGGGCGGGCGCGGCGGCCGCGTCAGCTCGTCGCCCTGCGGCGGGTCGAGCCCCAGCGCCAGCGCCGGCGCCACGTCCGAGACGAGGTTGAGCCACAGGAGCTGCATGGGCGAGAGCGGCTCGGGCAGCCCGGCCCCGGCCGCGCCCAGCATGACCAGGCTCTCCGAGAGGTTGGTGGAGACGAGGTAGCGCAGCACCTTGCGGATGTTGCCCGTGGTGGCGCGGCCCAGCCGCAGCGCGCGCAGGATGCCCTCCAGCTCGTCCCCGGCCAGCACGATGTCGGCCGCCTGGCGCGCCACCTCGCTGCCGCGCGCGCCCATGGCGATGCCGATATCGGCCGCGCGCAGGGCGGGGCCGTCATTCACCCCGTCGCCGGTCATCGCCACCACCCCGCCGCCGGCCTGCAGCGCCTGCACCACCGCGAGCTTCTGCGCGGGGCTGACGCGGGCGAAGGCGTCGGCGCGGGGGGCGAGGGCGGCCAGCACCTCGGGCCGCGCGGCGTCGAGCTGCCCCGCCTCCAGCACCGTGATCTCCGGCCGGCGGGAGAGGTCGAGCGCGCGGGCGATGGCGATGGCGGTGGCGGCCTGGTCGCCGGTGATCATCACCGTGCGCACCCCGGCCGCGTGCAGCGTGGCGATGGCCGCCCGCGCATCCTGCCGCAGCGGATCGGCGATGCCCGCAAGCCCGCACCAGACGAGCCCCGCCTCCTCCTCGCCCGCGCCGAAGGCGACGCCGAGCACGCGCAGCGCGCGCCCGGCCATGGCGTCGTTGGCGGCACGGATGGCGGCGCGCTCCTCCGGCGTCAGCGGCGCCGTGCCGCCGCCCGCCAGCCGCCGGTCGCACAGCGCCAGCACCTCCACCGGGTCGCCCTTCACGGCGAGCAGGGGCGCGCCCTGCGGGCCCTCGTGCAGGGTGGCCATGCGCTTGCGCCCCTCGGCGCGCGGGCGCGCGGCGCGGCGGGGATGGGCGGCGCGCAGCGCGGCGAGGTCGCAGCCCAGCGCGCGCGCGGCGCGCAGCAGCGCGACCTCGGTGGGCGAGCCGGCGAGGCCGCCATCGGGGCCGATCTCCACGTCGCTGCACAGGGCGGCCATGGCGAAAAGGCGGCGCAGCTCCGCCTCCGCACCCGCGCCGGCCCCGGGCAGGGGGCGCAGCGCCTCGGCCTCGGCCGCGGCGGGGCCGGCGGGGGTGCGCGCCTCCACCACCGCCATCATGTTGCGCGTCAGCGTGCCGGTCTTGTCGAGGCAGACCACCTGCACCGCGCCCAGCGCCTCGATGGCGCCGAGGCGGCGCACCAGCACCCCCTCGCCCCGCATCTGGCGGATGCCGAGGGCGAGGGTGGTGGTGGCCACCGCCGGCAGCCCCTCCGGCACGGCCGCGACCGCGAGCGAGATGGCGCTGCGCAGCGCCGGCAGCAGCGGCCGGCCGCGCAGCAGCGCCAGCGCGAGCACCGCGAGGCAGATGCCGCCGTTCACCCCCACCAGCCGCCGGCCGAGCCCGTCCAGCTCGCGCTGCATGGGCGTGGGCGGCGGCCGCAGTCCGCCGAGCAGCGCCTGGATGCGCCCGATCTCGGTGGCCGCGCCGGTCGCCACCACCAGCGCGCGCCCCGCGCCGCCGGTGACGGCGGTGCCGCGGAAGACCATGGTGGCGCGCTCGCCCAGCGGCGCGTCGGCAGGCAGCGCCGCCTCGGCGGATTTCGCAACCGGCAGGCTTTCGCCCGTCAGCGCGGATTCGTCGAGCGCAAGGTCCCGCGCCGCGACGAGGCGCGCATCGGCGGGCACCAGCAGCCCGGCCTCGAGCTCCAGCAGATCGCCGGGCACCAGCGCCTCGGGCGGCAGCAGCCGGCGCCGCCCCTCGCGCCGCACGGGCACGGGCGCGGCCTCGCCCGCGTCGAGGGCGAGGATCGTGCGCTCGGCCTGGCGTTCGGTGGCGGCGGCGATGGCGGTGTTGGCCGCGACCACGCCGAGGATCACCACCGCATCGGCGATCCCGCCCGTGGCGAGCGAGATCAGCGCCGAGGCGCCCAGCAGGAGGACCGGCAGGCCGGTGAGCTGCTCGGCCAGCAGCGCGGCGAGGGGGCGCGGGCGCGGAGGCTCCAGGCGATTGGGGCCGAAGCGCAGCAGCCGGGCCGCGGCCTCCGCCTCGCTCAGCCCGCGCTCGGCGCAGGCGGCGGGATCGGCGGCGAGCAGCGCCGCGGGCGGCAGCGCATGCCACGGCGGCCCGGCCGCGGCGGGCGGAGCGAGGGGGGCGAGGGCCGTCCCGGCCTCCGGCGCCGCCGCGAGCCGCACCAGCGCCGCGCGATCGAGGCTCGGGTCATGATGCAGCAGCACCGAGCCGGTGACCGCGCTTGCCTGCGCCGCGCGCACGCCGGGCAGCGCGGCGAGCCGCAGCGCCAGGGCCCGCGCCGCCGCCGCATCCCCGCGCAGATGGCGCAGGCGCAGGCGCAGCCGCCCCGGCACGGCGGCGTGCAGGATCTCGGCGGCGGCGGGGGGCGCTGCGGACATGGGCCCGGCAAGGCTAGGGCCAATCGGGCGGGACGTGTATCGCCGCCGAGGGCGCTCCGCTCGCGCCGGCCCCGGATGGCCGCGCCTGTCACACACTCTTCACGGTTCCGCCGTTTCGCGGCGCGGGGGGCCTTGGCACCTTCTCCGCCGTCGGCGCTGAAGCGACCCGCGCCGGCCACATGTTGAGGGAGAAGAGGAATGACACGCGCGACCCCCCGGCGCGTGGCGGCCTTCCTCGCTGCCGCCGGCGCCCTGCTCATGTTGTCGCCCGAGGCCCACGCCCAGGCCCGCGACCAGATCCGCATCGTCGGCAGCTCGACGGTGTTCCCCTTCACCACCGCGGTGGCCGAGCAGTTCGGCCGGAGCGGCGGCTTCCGCACCCCGGTGGTGGAGAGCACCGGCACGGGCGGTGGCATGCGCCTCTTCTGCGCCGGCATCGGCCCGCAGCATCCCGACATCTCCAACGCCTCGCGCCGCATGACGCCGGCCGAGTTCGACAGCTGCCAGCGGAACGGCGTCACCGAGATCACGGAAATCCCCATCGGCTTCGACGGCATCGTGGTGGCGGTGCGCCGCGGCGGGCCGCGCTTCGGCCTGACGCGCGAGCAGATGTGGCGCGCGCTGGCGCGCGAGGTGCCGGTGAATGGCCAGTGGGTGCGCAACCCCTACACCCACTGGAACCAGATCGACCCGGCCCTGCCCGCCCAGGCGATCGAGATCATCGGCCCGCCGCCCACCTCGGGCACGCGCGATTCCTTCAACGAGCTGATGCTCGCCGGCGGCTGCCAGAACGTGCCCGAGGTGCGCGCCATCACCGATGCGCGCGAACGCCAGTCCCGCTGCCAGTCCATCCGCGAGGACGGCCGCTTCATCGAGGGCGGCGAGAACGACAACCTGATCGTGCAGCGCCTCGCCACCGAGCGGCACGGGCTGATCGGCGTCTTCGGCTTCTCCTACCTCGACCAGAACACCGACCGGATCGAGGGCAAGCCCATCGACGGCGTGGAGCCGACCTACGAGAACATCCAGAGCGGGCGCTACCCCGTCTCGCGCTCCATGTTCGTCTACCTCAAGAACGCGCATGTGGGGGTGATCCCGGGCCTGCGCGAGTTCCTGCAGGAATACACCTCCGAGCGCGCGATGTCGGAGAACGGCTACCTGCAGACGCGGGGGCTGATCGTGCTGGCCGCCTCGGCGCGGGAGGCGGCGCGCGCGACCGCCGCCAGCCTGCGGCCGATGGGGCGTCCGGGCTCCTGACCGGGCCCCGCCGGGGTGGGGCGTGCGCCCCACGGCCCACCCCTGGTGTCTGCCGATGGCGCTGGTCCTTCTGCTTTCCGCGATCCTGCTGCTGGCCGCCTTCGGGCACTGGTCGGGCGCGCGCTTCGCGCGACGGGCGCGGGCCGCCGGGCTGCGGCTGCCGGCGCTGCCGGCCTATTACGGCTGGTATGTCGCGCTCTGGACGGGGCTGCCGAGCCTTCTGCTGCTCGTGCTCTGGGCCGCGACGCAGGATTGGGCGGTGCGCCAGGTGCTGATCGCCCATCTGCCCGAGGGGCTGGCCGCCCTGCCGGCCGACCGGCTCTCGCTCGAGCTCACCACCATCCGCAACATCGCCTACGGACTGATGCCGCGCCAGGGCGTCTCGCCCGAGGTGCTGGCGGCGGCGGCGGAGTATCTGCGGCTGCGCGAGCTGGCGCGCCTTGCCGGCTGGGGGCTCGCGCTCTCGGCCGCCGTGGGCGGCCTCGCCTTCGCGGCGGCGCAGCTCTCGCCCCGGCTGCGCGCCCGCCATGCGGTGGAGCGGCTGGTGCTCCTCGTGCTGCTGCTCTGCTCGGTGGTGGCGATCCTGACCACGGTCGGCATCGTGCTCTCGCTCATCTCGGAGTCGCTGCGCTTCTTCGCGCGCGTGCCGGCGGGAGAGTTCTTCCTCGGCCTCACCTGGAGCCCGCAGACGGCGATCCGCGCCGAGCAGGTGGGCGCCTCGGGCGCCTTCGGCGCGGTGCCGCTCTTCGCCGGCACGCTGCTTATCGGCGCCGTCGCCATGCTGACCTGCGTGCCGCTCGGGCTGATGGCGGCGGTGTGGATGTCGGAATACGCCCCGGCGCGGGTGCGCGACGTGGCGAAGCCCGCGCTCGAGGTGCTGGCGGGCATCCCCTCGGTCGTCTACGGCTTCTTCGCCATGCTGACCGTGGCGCCCGTGGTGCGCGAACTGGGCACCGCCCTCGGCTTCGAGGTGGCGGCGCAGAGCGCGCTGGCGGCGGGCGTGGTGATGGGGGTCATGATCATCCCCAACGTCTCCTCCCTCTCCGACGACGTGATCCGCGCCGTGCCCATGAGCCTGCGCGAGGGCAGCCTCTCGCTCGGCGCCACCCGGGCCGAGACGGTGACGCGCGTGGTGCTGCCCGCGGCGCTGCCCGGCATCGTCGCGGCCGTGATCCTCGCCTTCTCCCGCGCGCTGGGCGAGACGATGATCGTCGTCATGGCCGCGGGGCTGGCCGCCAACATCACCGTGAACCCGCTGGATGCGGTCACGACGGTGACGGTGCACATCGCCATGCTGCTGGTGGGCGACCAGGAGTTCGACAGCGCCAAGACGCTCTCCGCCTTCGCGCTCGGCCTCGTGCTGTTCTTCGCCACGCTCACCCTCAACCTCATCGCGCTGCACCTCGCCCGGCGCTACCGGGAACGCTATGACTGACGCCGTGCCCCTCCCGCCGCCCGAGGCCCGGCCGGCCGGGGCGCCGCCCTCGCCGCACCTTTCGGCGCGGATCGCCGCGCGCCGGCGCGGCCGGCACAGGGCGGAGGCCCGCTTTCGCCTCTATGGCCTCGCCGCGCTCGCGCTCTGCGTCGTCGCGCTGGCGGTGCTGCTCGCGAGCCTTCTGCTGACCGGCCTCTCCGCCTTCCGGCAGACCCATCTGCGCCTGGAGGTGGAGATCGCGCCCCAGCACCTGGACCCGGCGCGGCCGCAGGCGGGTGACTACGGGGCGATGCTGCGCGCAGCGCTGGAGGCGCGCTTCCCCGAGGCGACCTCGCGCGCCGATCGGCGGCGGCTGCACGCGCTGCTCTCCGGCGGGGCGGAGGAGGATCTGCGGCGCATGGTCGTGGCCGACCCCTCGCTGATCGGCACGCGCCAGCGCCTGTGGCTGCTTGCCGGCACGGATGTGGACATGGCGGTGAAGACCGGCCTGCCGCGGGTGGCGCGGCAGATCGCGGAGGGGGCGGGGGTGCGCCTCTCCGAGCGCCAGCTCGAGTGGCTCGAACGCTTGTCGCGGGAGGGTGACCTCGCCCTGCGCTGGAACAGCCGCTTCTTCACCGCGGGCGACTCGCGCGACCCGGAGCGCGTGGGGGTGCTGGGCGGCCTCGTGGGCTCGCTGCTCACGCTGCTCGTCTGTCTCGCGCTGGCGCTGCCGGTGGGGGTTGCGGCGGCGGTCTATCTCGAGGAGTTCGCGCCGCGCAACCGCTTCACGGCGCTGATCGAGGTGAACATCGCCAATCTCGCGGCGGTGCCCTCCATCGTGTTCGGGCTGCTCGGGCTCGCGGTGTTCCTCAACGTCTTCGGCATGCCCCGTTCCGCGCCGCTGGTGGGGGGCGCGGTGCTCGCGCTGCTGAGCCTGCCCATCATCATCATCGCCGCCCGGGCGGCGCTGCGCGCGGTGCCGCCCTCGGTGCGCGAGGCCGCGCTCGCCCTCGGCGCCTCGCCCATGCAGGTGGTGACGCACCATGTGCTGCCGCTCGCGATGCCCGGCATCCTCACCGGCACCATCCTCGCGCTGGCCAATGCGCTGGGCGAGACCGCGCCGCTGCTGATGATCGGCATGGTCGCCTTCATCGTGGACATCCCGGGCGACATCCTCTCTCCGGCCACGGTTCTGCCGGTGCAGATCTACATGTGGGCGAGCGGTGCCGAGCGCGGCTTCGTCGAGAAGACGGCGGCCGGCATCCTCGTGCTGCTGGCCTTCATGCTGAGCATGAACGCGGTGGCGATCCTGATGCGCCGTCGCGTCGAGCGCCGCTGGTGAGCGCCATGGACATGCCCCTTCCCTCGGCCGGAGCGCCCGGCACCCTCGGCGAGCCGCTGATGGCGGCGCGCGGCGTCAACGTCTTCTACGGTGCGAAGCAGGCCCTGCGCGGCGTGTCGCTCGACATCCGCCGCGGCGAGGTGCTGGCCCTGATCGGGCCATCGGGCTGCGGCAAGTCCACCTTCCTGCGCTGCCTCAACCGGATGAACGACGTCGTGGAGGGGGCGCGGGTGGAGGGCGAGATCCGCCTTGAGGGCCAGGACATCTACGGCCCCGAGATGGATGTGGTGCTGCTGCGCGCGCGCGTCGGCATGGTGGCGCAGAAGCCCAACCCCTTCCCGAAATCCGTCTACGACAATGTGGCCTACGGGCCGCGCATCCACGGCCTCACCTCCTCGCGCGCGGAACTCGATGCGCTGGTCGAGCGCTCGCTCCGCGATGCCGCGCTGTGGGACGAGGTGAAGGACCGGCTACGCGAGCCGGGCACCTCGCTCTCGGGCGGGCAGCAGCAGCGCCTGTGCATCGCCCGCGCCATCGCCGTCAGCCCCGACGTGCTGCTGATGGACGAGCCCTGCTCGGCCATCGATCCGATCGCGACCGAGCGGATCGAGATGCTGATCGAGCAGCTCCGCCAGCGCTACGCCATCGTCATTGTCACGCACAACATGCAGCAGGCGGCGCGCATCTCGCAGCGCACCGCCTATTTCCACCTCGGCGAAATGCTCGAGATCGGGCCGACCCACGAGGTGTTCACCGCCGCGCGCAGCGAGAAGGCGCGCGACTACATCTCGGGCCGTTTCGGCTGAAGGGCCGCGGCGGGCCGGCCTCTGCCCGCCCGCCGAGGGCGTCGCCGGGCGGCCGGAGTCGCCGCCTCAGGCGAGGCGGAGATTCACGGCCGCGAGGCGGCCGCGCTGTTCCTGCGTCTCGAAGCTGACGGCCTGGCCGTCGCGCAGGCCCTGCAGCCCGGCGGCCTGCACGGCGGTGATGTGGACGAAGACGTCCGCGCCGCCGCCGGAGGGGGCGATGAAGCCGTACCCCTTGGTGGTGTTGAACCATTTCACGGTGCCCTGGGCCATTCCGTGTCTCTCCTTCTGGTCGGTCGCCCCGGGCGGAATGCCCGCGACGGGAGCGCTGCCGGTTCCGCCGGACGGGGCTTGAAGGCGTCCGGCGGCTGGTGAAGGCGGCTCGGCAGGCACGGCAAGGCGAAAGGCGGCGCCGGAGGCGCGGTGGCAGAAGCGCATGCCCGGCGGCGGAAGTCAAAGGAAAAGAGCCGGGCTCAGCGCAGGGCTGCCAGGCTCCAGGCGAAGCGCTGCAGGTCGAGCCCGCAGAGGCCCTCGTCCACGCGCCATTCCGCGGCGTAGCGGCGCACCGCCTCCAGATACTCGGTGCGCGGCGGAAAGCTGCCCGGCCAGTGCGGGGGGTTGAAGGTGGAAATGCCGTTGATGGTGGGCAGGCGCAGCACCTCGGCCACCAGCATCGCCTCGGTGTTGTGGTTGTAGATGTCCTCCACCTGCTCGCCGAAGCGGCTCTCGCCGCGCGCGGCGGTGACGAAGAAGGCGCGGCACGCGGCGGGCGGGGGCGGCACGCGGGCGAGGCGCCCCGCCTCGAGCGGCCGGTCGAGGAAGCGCGGCGCATAGGCGTTCCCCTGCTCGGCCACCAGCAGCAGCGGCAGCAGCGCGGCCATGACGCGGACGAGGCGCGCGCGCTGCCGCGCGAGGGCCGCGAGCCCCAGCACCGCCAGCGCGGTGACGGGCACGGCGAGGAAGATCTGGTAGCGCGCCACCACCCGCGCGGCCTTCGCGCCCGGCACGGCCTGATAGACCCACCACCAGGGCGAGACCTCGCCGAAGCGCAGCGTCAGCGCCCAGGTCAGCAGCACCGCCACCGCCAGCGCGCGCCACAGCGCCGCGCGCGGCTCGCCGGGCCGGGGCCGTGCGAGCCAGACCAGGGCCCCGGCGAAGAGCAGCAGCAGCAGCACGGGAAACCCCGTCATCTGCTCGGTCCAGAAGGGCATCTCCGGGCGGAAGGCCCGGTTCAGCGCACGCACCAGCCAGCCCCAGAGCCAGTTGCGCTCGCCCACATGGATGAGGTCGAGCGGCGAGAGCGTGTATTGCGCCACCATGCCGGCATAGTCGTGCATGCCCGTCTCGCGCGCCTTCGGCAGGTAGAGGCTGAGGAAGGGCAGGTTCGCGAGCACGGCCAGGGCGGCCAGCCCGGCCAGCGGCGCGAGGCAGCGGCGCAGGCCGGCGGCCAGGGTTGCACGCCCCTCCGGCCCCGCGAAGACCACCCAGGCCGGGAGCAGCACCAGCGCGAGGAAGACCGAGTACCAGGCCATGTAGAAGCCCGTCATCAGCATCAGCGCGTGCCAGAGCACCGCCGCCGCGCCCCAGGCGAGAAGCGCCCCCCGCCGCCCCTCGACCAGGGCCGCGCCGGCGCCATGCGCCAGCACCGCGAGGACGGGCACGAGGTTGACGCTGAAGAGCTGCACATGGCTGCCGCGGATGGCCAGGTTGTTGGCCAGCGCGAACAGCACCGCGCCGAGCAGGGCCCAGGGGAAGGCGAGGCCGAAGACGCGGCGCATCATCCAGAAGAAGCCCGCGAAGCCCAGCGCGCGCAGCGCGATGTTCGCCAGCTCCCCGGCCAGGAAGGGATCCGCCCCGAGCGCCCGGGCCAAGGCATAGGGAAGCCCGAAGCCGAGATACCCGTCGTTGTAGCCCAGCGTGGCGGGGACGGGATGGAAGTAGAAGGTCCGGTCCCAGGCGGCGCGGCCGGCGAAGACGTTCGCCCAGTGCTCCATGATGGCGAGCGCGATCACCCCGTCGTGCCGGTCGCCCAGCAACAGGGTGAAGCCGTCGCCGATCTGGCCGCGGAAGAAGACGGCGAGCGAGGCGCAGAGCGCCGCGAGGAAGAGCGCGGCGCGCAGAGGAAGGGAGGGGGTCATGGCCGCGCCTGCTGCCGCGCGAATGCGGCAAGCGTCAGGCCGCGTCGCCCTCCGGCTCGCCCTTCATCATCTCCTCGAGTTCGGCGGTGCTGAAGAGCAGGATGCGACGGGGGTCGAGCACCTGCACCGCCTGCTGGCGCAGCGTCTCCCAGCGTGCCTCCACCGCGTCCAGGGCCTCGTCCAGCGTGGCGAAGCTCTCGATGACGGGGGCGGGCGCGCCGGTTCGGTAGCGCAGGTGATAGGGGCCCTTGGTCTCGCTCATGGGGTGCTCCGGCTCGCTGTCGCGAAAAGGGGGCGGCCCTGGCGGACCGCCCCCCGATCTCCGATCCCCGGGGAGGGATCAGAAGTCCATGTCGCCCATGCCACCGCCGGCCGGGGCCGCGGCGGGCTTCTTCTCCGGCCGCTCGGCCACCATCGCCTCGGTGGTGATCAGCAGCGAGGCGACCGAGGCGGCGTCCTGCAGCGCCGTGCGCACGACCTTGGTCGGGTCGATGATGCCGGCGGCGACGAGATCCTTGAACTCGTCCTTCTGCGCGTCGTAGCCCCAGTTGTAGTTGGAGTTGCGCAGCACCTCGCCCGCGATCACCGCGCCGTCCTTGCCGGCGTTCATGGCGATCTGCTTGGCCGGGGCCTGGATCGCCCTGCGGACGATCTCGATGCCCACCTCCTCGTCACGGTTGGCGCCCTTCAGCCCGGCGAGGTTCTCGGAGGCGCGCAGCAGCGCCACGCCGCCGCCCGGCACGATGCCCTCCTGCACCGCGGCGCGGGTCGCGTGCAGGGCGTCGTCCACGCGGTCCTTGCGCTCCTTCACCTCGACCTCGGTCGAGCCGCCCACGCGGATCACGGCCACGCCGCCGGCGAGCTTGGCCAGACGCTCCTGCAGCTTCTCGCGGTCGTAGTCCGAGGTGGTCTCCTCGATCTGCGCCTTGATCTGCTCGCAGCGGCCCTTGATCTCCTCCTTCGAGCCGGCGCCGTCGACGATCGTGGTGTTCTCCTTCTCGATCCGCACCTTCTTCGCGCGGCCGAGCATGTTCAGCGTCACGTTCTCGAGCTTGATGCCGAGATCCTCGCTGATCATCTGGCCGCCGGTGAGGATCGCGATGTCCTCGAGCATCGCCTTGCGGCGGTCACCGAAGCCGGGCGCCTTCACCGCCGCGACCTTGAGGCCGCCGCGCAGCTTGTTCACCACCAGGGTGGCGAGCGCCTCGCCCTCCACGTCCTCGGCGATGATCACGAGCGGCCGGCCCGACTGCACCACCGCCTCAAGGAGCGGCAGCATGGGCTGCAGCTGGCTGAGCTTCTTCTCGTGGATCAGGATGTAGGGGTCGTCGAGCTCGGCGACCATCTTCTCCGCGTTGGTGATGAAGTAGGGAGAGACGTAGCCGCGGGCGAACTGCATGCCCTCGACGATGTCGAGCTCGGTCTCGAGGCTCTTGGCTTCTTCGACCGTGATCACGCCCTCGTTGCCGACCTTCTGCATCGCCTCGGCCAGCATCTTGCCGATCTCGGTGTCGCCATTCGCCGCGATCGTGCCGACCTGGGCGATCTCCTCGGAGGTCGTGACCTTCTTCGACCGCTTCCGGAGATCCTCGACCACGGCCTCGACCGCCATGTCGATGCCGCGCTTGAGGTCCATCGG
>JAOAIK010000004.1 GCA_026414745.1 Roseococcus sp. | reverse complement strand
GCCTGGCGCCGGCGCGGAGGCGCTCACCGCCCCACCGCGTAGCCCTGCATGCCGCGCGGGTTGGCGCCGGCGAAGATCTGCCCGTCCGGCTCGCGCCGCGCGCCCGTCAGCCGGCCCTCGCTCCACTCGCCGCCCATCTCGGCCCGGTGGCCGCGGGCCGTCAGCGCCTCCATCACCGCCGGGGCGTAGCGGCCCTCCAGCACCAGCTTCCCGGGCTGCGCGCCGCGCGGCCAGAAGCTCGACACCCAGTGTTCGGAGTGGAAGGCAGGCAGGTCGATGGCCTGCTGGATGTTGAAGCCGTGCGCCAGCATCCGCGCGAGCATGATGGCCTGCCACTGGTCCTGCTGCTCGCCGCCCGGGGTGCCGAAGGCCATCCAGGCACGCCCCTCGCGCAGCACGAGGGAGGGCGAGAGGGTGGTGCGCGGCCGCTTGCCCGGCTGCAGCCCGTTCGGCAGCGTCTCGTCCAGCCAGAACATCTGGCAGCGCGTGCCGAGACAGAAGCCGAGCTCGGGGATGGCGGGCGAGGATTGCAGCCAGCCCGCGCTGGGCGTGGCGCTGACCATGTTCCCCCAGCGGTCGATCACGTCCACATGGCAGGTGTCGCCCCCCGCGGCGCCGAGGCGCGAGACGGTGGGCTCCCCGGTGCCGGCGGCGGCGGCCATCTCCTGGGCGCGGCGCACCGCGGCGGCGTAGTCCACTCCGCGCACGGCGCGGCCCTCGGGGTTGCCGGGGCGGAACGCGAGGCTGGCCTGCTCGCCGATGAGGGCGCGGCGCGCGGCGAGGTAGCCTTCGGAGAGGAGGGTGGGGAGCGGCACATCGGCGAAATCCGGGTCGCCGAGCCACGCCTCGCGGTCGGCGTAGCTGAGCTTCATCGCCTCGGTCACGACATGGACGAACTCCGCGCCCAGCGGGTCCATGGCAGCAAGGTCGAAGCCCTCGAGGAGGCCGAGCGTCATGAGCAGCGTCGGCCCCTGGCTCCAGGCGCCGCACTTGAGGACGGTGTGGCCCATGAACTCCCGCGCCACGGGCGCCTCCACGCGGGCGCGCCAGCCGGCCATGTCCTGGGCGGTGAGCACGGCGGCGTGGCGGCGGCCGGAGGTGTCCATCTGCGGGGTGCGGCCGAAGCGCTCGATGGCCTCGGCGACGAAGCCGCCATACCAGGCGGCGCGGGCGGCCTCGATCTCCTGCTCGCGCGAGCGGCCGGGGGCCTCGGCCTCGCGCAGCAGCCGCGCATAGGTCTCGGCCAGCACCGGGTTGCGCCAGAGCCGGCCCGGCTGCGGCCCGCCATCGCGCAGCCAGAGCGCGGCGGAGCTGGTCCATTCCTGCTCGAAGAGCGGGCGGACGGTGGCCAGCGTCTGCGCCACGCGCGGCACCATGTGCGCGCCGCGCGCCGCATAGCCGATGGCGTACTCTAGCACGTCGCGCAGGCGCCAGGTGCCGTGCTCCAGCAGCATGCGCGCCCAGGCGTCGAAGGCGCCGGGGATGGGGGCGGCGAGGAAGCCCGTGCCCGGCACCATGTCGAGGCCGAGGCCCCGCAGGTGCGCCACCGTCAGCCCGGCCGGGGCGGGGCCCTGGCCGCAGATCACCTGCTGGGTGTTCGTTGCCGCGCTGTGCAGGAGGATGGGGCAGTCGCCGCCCGGGCCGTTGAGGTGCGGCTCGACGATCTGCAGGGTGAAGCCGGCGGCGGCAGCAGCGTCGAAGGCGTTGCCGCCGCGCTCCAGCACGCTCATGCCCACCTGGGAGGCGATCCAGTGGGTGGAGGCGACGGCGCCGAAGGTGGCGGCGATCTCGGGGCGGGTGGTGAACATGGGCGCGTCCTCGTTGCACCGCCGTTCAAGGACCGCGGCGGCGGGGCGTCAACCATGCCGCCCCGGCGCATGCCGCGCGGGCATGGCCTCCCGGCGCGGCGCCCCGGACCGAGAGGCTTGCGCCGGGCAGGGTTTTGCGCCACACCGCGCGCGCCCGCGGGGCTGTGCTCCGCGGGCAATCCACACGTGGCGCGCCCTTCCCGCAGCGGCGAGGGTCCGGTCCCGGAGCGATCCGGGGTTCGCGCCGCGGAGGCCCAACCGGACGCAACAGGAAGGAGGATCGCGCATGGCGATGCCTGAAGTCTCTCTGCGCCAGCTTCTCGAGGCGGGCGTGCATTTCGGCCACCACACCCGGCGCTGGAACCCGAAGATGGCGCCCTACATCTTCGGCGTGCGCAACCAGGTCCACATCCTGGACCTGCAGCAGACCGTGCCGATGCTCGAGCGGGCGCTGCGCGCGGTGCGCGACACGGTGGCCGCCGGCGGGCGGGTGCTTTTCGTCGGGACCAAGAAGGCGGCGGCCGAATACGTCGCCGAGGCGGCGACGCGCTGCGGCCAGTACTACGTGAACCACCGCTGGCTGGGCGGCACCCTGACCAACTGGCGCACCATCACGGGCTCCATCAAGCGCCTGAAGGAGATGGACGCGCGCCTCTCGGGCGACGTGCAGGGGCTCACCAAGAAGGAGATCCTGATGCTGACGCGCGAGCGCGACAAGCTCGAGCGCGCGCTGGGCGGCATCCGCGAGATGGGCGGCCTGCCCGACCTGCTCTTCGTCATCGACGTGGTGAAGGAGAAGCTCGCCATCCAGGAGGCGAACACGCTCGGCATCCCGGTGGTGGCGGTGGTGGACAGCAACGCCGACCCCTCGGGCGTGACCTATCCGATCCCCGGCAACGACGACGCGATCCGCGCGATCAACCTCTATTGCGACCTTGTGGCGGCCGCCGTCTTCGAAGGCATCGTGGCCGAGCAGGAGGCCTCCGGTGCGGACATCGGCGCGCGCGACACGCCGCTGCCCGAGGCGGGGCTGCCGGTCGAGGACCTGCCCGCCGCCCAGGCCTGAACCCGAACACGCTGAGGAGCACGGCCATGGCCGAGATCACCGCCGCGCTGGTGCGCGAACTGCGCGACATGACGGGCGCGGGCATGATGGACTGCAAGAAGGCGCTGACCGAGACCGGCGGCGACCTGGAGGCGGCCGTTGACTGGCTGCGCAAGAAGGGGCTTTCCGCCGCCGCCAAGAAGTCCGGCCGCGTGGCTGCGGAGGGGCTGATCGGCGTCGCCTCCGGCCCCGGCGTGGCCGCCATGGTCGAGGTGAACGCCGAGACGGACTTCGTCGCCCGCAACGAGGCGTTCCAGGCCTTCGTCGCCGAGGTGGCGGGGCTCGCGCTCTCCGTGGGCGACGACGTCGAGAAGCTCAAGGCGGCGACCTTCCCGGGCACGACCCATTCCACCCAGGAGGAGCTCACCCGGCTCATCGCCACCATCGGCGAGAACATGACCATCCGCCGCGCCAAGGTGTTCCGCGTGGAGAACGGCACCGTCGCCACCTACGTGCACAACGCGGTCAAGCCGGGCCTTGGGCGGATCGGCGTGCTGGTGGCGCTCGAGGGCGAGGGCGAGGCGCAGGTGGTCGAGACGCTCGGCCGGCAGATCGGCATGCATGTCGCGGCGACCAACCCCCAGGCGCTCGACATCGCCTCGGTCGAGCCCTCGGCGCTGGAGCGCGAGCGCGCGGTGCTGACCGAGCAGGCCCAGGCCTCGGGCAAGCCGCCGGCGGTGATCGAGAAGATGGTGGAGGGCCGCATCCGCAAGTTCTACGAGGAGGTGGTGCTGCTCGAGCAGGTCTGGGTGCACGACGGCGAGAGCCGCGTGAAGGCCGTGGTCGAGAAGGCCGGGCTCAGGTGCACCGGTTTCGCCCGCTTCCAGCTTGGCGAGGGCATCGAGAAGCAGGTGACGGATTTCGCCGCCGAGGTCGCCGCCCAGGCGGGGCTCTGACCCCCGGGCCGGAGCCGCGCGGCGGGGCGGTGCGCTGGACGCGCGCCGCCCCGCTGTTACAGTCCTCCATGCCAGCCTCCCGGAACGCCCGATGACGGATTCGCCCCGCTACAAGCGCGTGCTGCTGAAGCTCTCGGGCGAGGCGCTGATGGGCGATCGCAGCTACGGCCTCGACACCGCCACGCTCAAGGCCATCGCCCAGGACATCAAGGGCGTGGTGGATCTCGGCGTGCAGGTGGCGCTCGTCATCGGCGGCGGCAACATCTTCCGGGGCATGGCGGGCGCCGCGGCCGGAATGGACCGTGCGCAGGCCGATTACATGGGGATGCTGGCCACCGTGATGAACGCGCTCGGCGTGCAGTCGGCGCTCGAGCAGATCGGCGTGCAGACGCGCGTGCAGAGCGCGATCCCCATGGCCTCGATCTGCGAGCCCTACATCCGCCGCCGCGCCATCCGCCACATGGAAAAGGGGCGGGTGGTGATCTTCGCCGCCGGCACGGGCAACCCCTTCTTCACCACCGACACCGCCGCCGCGCTGCGCGCGGCCGAGATGGGGTGCGATGCGCTGCTCAAGGGCACGCAGGTGGACGGGGTCTATGACAGCGACCCGCGCAAGAACCCCGATGCGCAGCGCTACACCACGCTGTCCTACCTCGAGATGCTCTCGCGCGACCTTGCGGTGATGGACGCCGCCGCGATCTCGGTGGCGCGCGAGAACCGCCTGCCCATCATCGTCTTCAACATCCACGAACCCGGTGCCTTCACCGAGGTGATGCTCGGCCACGGCCGCTTCACCACGGTGACCGACACCCCCTGACCGCCGAGGGAGCACGCCATGGCCGCCGCCCCGCCCGACCTCAAGACGCTGAAGGCCGACCTGACGCGCCGCATGGACGGCGCGCTGGAGACGCTGAAGAAGGAGTTCTCCGGCCTGCGCACCGGCCGGGCCGCGCCCTCGCTGCTGGAGCCGATCCGGGTGGAGGCCTATGGGGGCCACCAGCCGCTCTCGCAGCTCGGCACCGTCTCGGTGGTGGGGCCGGCCATGCTGTCGGTCCAGGTCTGGGACCGCTCGGTGGTGAAGGCGGTGGAGGTGGCGATCCGCGATTCGGGGCTCGGCCTCAACCCCCAGGTCGAGGGACAGGTGATCCGCGTGAGCCTGCCGCCGCTGACCGAGCAGCGCCGCAACGAACTCGCCAAGCAGGCGGCGAAATACGCCGAGGCCGCGAAGGTGGCGGTGCGCGGAGTGCGCCGGGATGGGATGGAGCAGATCGCCGCCTGGAAGAAGAAGTCCGAGATCAGCGAGGACGACGCCAAGCGCTGGTCCGACGAGGTGCAGAAGCTGACGGACGAGCACGTGAAAAAGGTGGACCAGGCGTTGGCCGAGAAGGAAAAGGACATCAAGACGGTCTGATGCCCGCCGCACCCGCCCTCGCCGCCGCAGCGCCTCCCGCGCCGCCGCGCCATGTCGCCGTCATCATGGACGGCAACCGGCGCTGGGCGGAGGCGCGCGGGCTGCCGGTCGCGCTCGGCCACCGGGCCGGGGCGGAGGCGGCGCGCCGCGCCATCGAGGGCGCGATCCGCGGCGGGGTGGGCTGGCTCACCCTCTTCGCCTTCTCCTCGGAGAACTGGGCCAGGCCGGCCGAGGAGGTGCAGGAGCTCACCGCCCTGCTGCGCCACTATCTCGGCTCGGAGGTGGCGCAACTCGACAAGGAGGGGGTCCGGCTGCGCGTGATCGGCGAGCGCGAGCGCTTCGGCGAGGAGACGCGGCGTCTGATCGAGGCGGCCGAGGCGCGCACCGCCGGCAATGTGCGGCTCAACCTCACGGTGGCGCTCTCCTACGGCGCGCGGGCGGAAATCCTGGCCGCCGCGCGCCGCATCGCCGCCGCCGCCGCGCGCGGCGATCTCGATCCCGCCGCCCTGGACGAACGCGGCTTCGCCCAGCACCTGTTCACCGCCGGGATGCCCGACCCCGACCTGATCATCCGCACCTCGGGCGAGCAGCGCATCTCGAACTTCCTGCTCTGGCAGGCCGCCTACGCGGAGTTCGCCTTCCTGCCCGTGCTCTGGCCCGATTTCGGCGTGGAGCATTTCGCCGCCGCGCTGGCCGACTACGCGGCGCGGGAACGGCGCTTCGGCGCCCGGCCCGGCTGATGGCGGGGCGCTGAGCGCGGTGGGGGCGCCGGTCGCGGGCCGCTGGGGCGACCTGCGCAAGCGGGCGCTGACCGCCTTGCTGCTCGGCCCTGCCGCGCTCGGCTGCATGTGGCTCGGCGGCGGGTGGTGGGCGGGGCTGATGGCCATCTGTATCGCCGGGCTGGCCTGGGAATGGGTGCGGTTGCTCGGCGGCACCACCCGCGCCCTGCCGGGGGCGGTGGTGCCGCCCGTGGTGCTGGCCGCGGGGCTGCTCGCCTTCCTCGGCTGGCCGCTCGCCGGGTTGCTGCTGCTGCCGGCGGGCGCGGCGCTCGCTCTCGCCGCGGCGCGGCGCCAGCCCGGCGAGCGGCGCGTCCCACCCCTCTGGCTCGGGGTGGGCGTCCTCTATGTCGGGGTGGCGGGGGTGGCGCTGATCGTGCTGCGCCAGGACGAGGTGGCGGGGCGCGAGAACGTGATCTTCCTCTTCCTCGTCGTCTGGGCCTGCGACATCTCGGCCTATCTCGCGGGGCGGCGCTTCGGCGGGGCGAGGCTCTGGCCCGCCGTCTCGCCGAACAAGACCTGGGCGGGCGCGGCGGGCGGCCTCGCCGGGGCGGTCGGCGCCGGGTCTCTCGCCGCCCTGGTCTTCTCGGCGGAGCTCGAGCTGTGGAGGGTGGTGCTCGTCTCCGCCGCCCTGGCCGGGGCCGCGCAGGCGGGCGACCTTCTCGAAAGCTGGATCAAGCGGCGATTTGGGGTAAAGGACTCGTCAGGATTGATCCCCGGGCATGGCGGGCTGTTCGACCGGCTGGACAGCATGCTGGCCGCGGCGCCGCTTGCCGCCCTGCTCGGGGCGCTGCTCGGCCCGGGAGTGCAGTTGTGGAGGTAGAGGTGGCTCACGTGCCGGCGCGCAGCATCACGGTCCTCGGCAGCACCGGCTCCATCGGCCGCAGCACTCTCGCGCTGCTGGAGGCCGCGCCGCCCGGGCGGTTCCGCGTCGAGGCGCTGGTGGCCGGCAAGGATGTGCCCACCCTGGCCGCCCAGGCCCGGGCCCATCGCGCCCGCCTCGCCGTGGTGGCGGACGCCGCGGCCGGCCCGGCCCTGGCCGAGGCGCTGGCCGGCACCGGCATCGAGACGGCCGCGGGCCCCGAGGCGGTGATCGCCGCCGCCGAGCGCCCCGCCGACTGGACCATGGCGGCCATCGTGGGCGCGGTGGGGCTGCGCAGCACCCTGGCCGCGCTGAAGCGCGGCGGCACCCTCGCCCTCGCCAACAAGGAGAGCCTGGTCTGCGCCGGGCCGCTGGTGCTCGAGACCGCGCGTGCCTCCGGGGCCACCCTGCTGCCCGTGGACTCCGAGCACAACGCCATCTTCCAGGCGCTGATGAGCCGCGGGGCCGAGGGCTATGCGGGGGTGGAGAAGATCATCCTCACCGCCTCGGGCGGCCCCTTCCGCGACTGGACGCTCGCGCAGATGGCGAAGGCCACGCCCGAACAGGCGGTGCGCCACCCGGTCTGGTCCATGGGGGCGAAGATCAGCGTGGACAGCGCCACCATGTTCAACAAGGGGCTGGAGGTGATCGAGGCCGCCCGCCTCTTCCCCCTGCCGGCCGAGCGCATCGAGGTGCTGGTGCATCCGCAATCGGCGGTGCACGGCCTCGTGCAGTATGCCGACGGCTCGCTGATCGCCCAGCTCGGCACGCCCGACATGCGCACGCCCATCGCCCATTGCCTCGCCTGGCCCGAGCGCATGGCCGTCTCGGTGGGGCGGCTCGATCTCGCCGCGCTCGGCCGGCTGGACTTCGCCCCGCCCGACCCCGCGCGCTTTCCCGCGCTGCGCCTCGTGCGCGAGGCGCTGGCCGCCGAGGGCGGCGCGCCCTGCGTGCTGAACGCGGCGAACGAGGTGGCGGTGGCGCTCTTCCTCGCCCGCCGCCTCGGCTTCCTCGACATCGCGGCGGTGGTGGAGGAGACGCTCGCCGCGCTCGGCGCCGAGCCGGTCGGCGATCTCGCCTCGGTGCTCGATCTCGATGCCCGCGCCCGGCGGCACGCCGAGCGGTTCGCCGCGCGCCGGGCGGCGGCCTGAGGCGCCCCATGCTGGAATTCCTCCCCGACGCGGCGCGCACCGTCCTCGCCTTCCTCGTGGTGCTCGGCGTGCTCATCTTCTTCCATGAGCTCGGCCACTACCTCGCCGCGCGCTGGCGCGGGGTGCATGTGGACGTGTTCTCCATCGGCTTCGGCCGGGCGCTGGCGAGCTGGACCGACCGCCAGGGCACGGAATGGCGCCTCGCCTGGATCCCCCTCGGCGGCTACGTGAAGCTGCACGGGCACTTGCCGCCCGGCGAGGCGCCGGATCCGCAGGCGGAAGGCCTGCGCCCCGGGCGCACCTTCCACGACAAGCCGGTGGGCGACCGCGCGATCATCGTCGCCGCCGGGCCCATCGCCAACTTCGTCCTGGCGGCGCTGCTCTTCGCCGGTCTCTACGCCACCCATGGCGTGCCGCGGGGGATGACCACCCTCTCCGCGGTGCTGCCCGGCTCGGCGGCCGAGCAGGCGGGGCTGCTGCCCGGCGATTCGCTGCTCGCCCTCGACGGGCAGCGCGTGACGCGCTTCGACCAGGTGCAGCGCCACATCCAGGCCCGTCCGGGCCAGCCGGTGGAGGTGCGGCTGGAGCGCGAGGGGCGGGAACTGACGCTGACCGTGGTGCCCGGGGTGCGGCCCGGCAGCGATGGGCAGCCTCTCGGGGTGCTCGGCGTGCAGGGCGGGCAGGGACGCTTCGAACGCCTCGATCCGCTGCGGGCGGCCATCGCCGGGGTGCTCCAGGTCGGGGAGATGAGCTGGGCCACGCTGGTCGGGCTGTGGGAGATGATCATCGGCGAGCGCAGCGCGCGCGACCTGGGCGGGCCCATCCGCATCGCCGAGGTCTCGGGCGAGGCGGCGGGGCTCGGCCTCGTGTCGCTCGTGAACCTGATGGCGCTGCTCTCCATCAGCCTCGCGCTCCTCAACCTCTTTCCCATCCCGCTGCTCGACGGGGGGCATCTGATGTTCTACGCGGCCGAGGCGCTGCGCGGGCGGCCGCTGCCGCCGCGCGCCATGGAGGCGGGCTTCCGCCTCGGCTTCGCGCTGCTGATCGCCCTCTTCCTCTTCGCCACCTGGAACGACATCGCCCATGGTGGTATCGGCCGCTGGGTGAGCGGCCTGCTCGGCTGAGCCCCCGCCTCGCCGCCCCCGCCCCGTGCGGGCGCGGGCCCGGGGTGGCGGCGGCGGCCCGGCCCGTCTATGTTCCGCCGCCGCGCCGACGTCGAGGGAAGCCCGCGCCTTGAACACCACGCTTCGCGTCCTTCTGCTGGCCAGCGCCTGCGCCGTGGGGCTGCTGCCGCCCTCGGCGGGCTCCCAGCCGGCCGCGCGCCCGGCGGCGCGCGCCGCCGAGACGGGGGGGCCGATCAGCGCCGTGGTGGTGCGCGGCAACCAGCGCATCGAGGCGGACACGATCCGCAGCTACATGCTGCTCCAGCCCGGCGACCTCTACGATTCCGACCGGGCGGACCGCAGCCTGCGCACCCTCTTCGCCACCGGCCTCTTCCGCGACGTGCGCATCGCGCGCGACGGGGCGCGCCTCGTCGTCGAGGTGCAGGAGGCGCCGATCATCAACCGCGTCGCCTTCGAGGGGAACCGCCGCGTCTCCGACGACGTTCTGGCCGCCGAGGTGCAGCTGCGCCCCCGCTCGGTGCTCACCCCCCAGCTCGTCCAGCTCGACCGCCAGCGCATCCTCGACCTCTACGCCCGGCGCGGGCGCTTCGCCGCGCGGGTGGAGCCCAAGATCATCGAGCTCGACCAGAACCGGGTGGATCTCGTCTTCGAGATCGTCGAGGGGGATACGGCGCTGGTGGCGCGGATCAACTTCGTCGGCAACCAGTCCTTCTCGGACTCCCGCCTGCGCGACGTGATCTCGACGCGCGAGCAGGCCTTCTACCGCTTCCTCTCCAGCTCCGACACCTTCGACCCCGACCGCCTCGCCTTCGACCGCGAGCTCTTGCGCCGCTACTACCTGCGCAACGGCTATCCCGACGTGCAGATCCTGGGCGCGACGGCGGAGCTCGCGCCCGACCGATCGGGCTTCTTCGTCACCTTCCAGATCGAGGAGGGGCCGCGCTACAGCTTCGGCACGGTGGAGATCACCTCCGCCTTCCCCAATCTCGACACCGCCTCGCTGCGGCGCTTCCTGGAGGTCAGCCCGGGCGGCGTCTATGACGGCGACGCGGTGGAGCGCACCGCCCAGGCGCTCTCGGACGCGGCCAACCTGCGCGGCTTCCCCTTCGTGGACGTGCAGCCGCAGATCGTGCGCGACACGGAGAACCGCCGCGTCAACATCACCTTCGCCATCAACGAGGCGCCGCGCGTCTTCGTCGAGCGCATCGACATCGAGGGCAACACCCGCACCCAGGACCGGGTGATCCGCCGCGAGTTCCGCCTCGCCGAGGGGGATGCCTTCAACGCCGCGCAGATCCGCCGCTCGCGCGAGCGCATCCGCAACCTCGGCTTCTTCTCGGACGTGCAGATCACCAACGCGCCGGGCTCCGCGCCCGACCGCACGGTGCTGACCACCCGCGTGGCCGAGCGCGCCACGGGGGAGGTCAGCATCGGCGGCGGCTACTCCACCGACGCCGGCTTCCTCGCCGATTTCGGCATCCGCGAGCGCAACTTCTCGGGCACCGGCATCGACACGCGCATCGCCGCCACGGTGGCGCAGCGCCGCAGCCAGGTGGACCTCTCGGTGACCGAGCCGGCCTTCATGGACCGCAACCTCGCCGTCGGCGCCGACCTCTTCTACATCCAGCGCAACCTGCTGCTGATCTCGGGCTTCAACGAACGGCGCGCCGGCTTCTCGGTGCGCATGGGCTACGAGTTCAACGAGCGGCTGCGCCAGTCCTGGGCCTACAGCCTCGTCAACCGCGAGGTGTACAACATCCAGCCCGGCACCTCGCGCTTCGTGACGGAGCAGGCAGGCACCACGCTGCTGAGCCAGGTCAGCCAGACCCTGGTCTACGACACGCGCGACAACCCGATCGAGGCGCGGCGCGGCTATGTGCTGCGCCTGGGGACGGACCTCGCGGGGCTGGGCGGCGATGTCGCCTATCTGCGGACCCGTGCCGACGCCGCGCTGTTCCTGCCGCTGGAGCGCGCCTTGGGCCACCAGGACTATGTCCTGACCATCTCTGCGAGCTTCGGCCACCTCTACGACTTCGACAGCAGCCGCCGCGACCGTATCGTGGACCGCTTCTTCCTGGGCGGGGAGAACCTGCGCGGCTTCGCCATCGGCGGCGCCGGGCCGCGCGACCTCGCCACGCGCGACGCGCTGGGCGGGCGGCTGATGTGGACGCAGAGCACGGAGCTGCGCTTCCCCCTGCCGGGCCTGCCGGACGAGATCGGGCTGCTCGGCCGCGCCTTCGTCGACGTGGGCTCGCTCTCGCGCACCGTGGCGGGGACGGGCGTCGGGGATACGGCCGCGCCGCGCGTCGGCGCGGGGGTGGGCGTGTCCTGGCGCAGCCCCTTCGGCCTCATCAACATCGACATCGCCCACGCGGTGGTGAAGCAGAGCTACGACCAGACGCAGGTGGTGCGCTTCGGCTTCGGCACCCGCTTCTGACCGCACGCACCGATCGGGCGCTTCTGATCGCAAGGACAGGCATACAGGACATGACATCGCTCCGGCTTCCGCTCGCCCTTCTCCTGGGCCTCCTGCCCGGCCTCGCTGCCGCCCAGCAGAACCAGGAGTGGTTCGTCCCGGGGCAGCAGCGCCCGCCCCAGGCGCAGCAGCAGCCGCGCCCGCCTCAGCAGCCCCAGCAGGGCCAGGCGCAGGGCCAGCGCCCCGCCCAGCCGCCGCAGCAGGCCCAGCGCCCCGCCGGGCAGCAGCCGCCGACGGCGGTGATCGGCGTGGTGGACATCCAGGAGGTGCAGCGCCTCTCCACCGCGGTGAACCAGCTGCGCGAGGAGATCGAGCGGCGCCGTGCGCGGCTCAACGAGGATCTCCAGCGCGAGCAGAATGCCTGGCGCGAGGCCCAGCAGGCGCTGGCCAACCAGCGCGCGCAGCTCACCGCGGACCAGATCCGCCAGCGCGAGCGCGAGTTGCAGGACCGCATCACCGCCTCCCAGACCGTCTTCCGCAACCGCAGCCAGGCCATCGAGCAGGCGGCGCAACAGGCGCTGGTGCAGATCGAGGAGGCGCTCGCCAACATCGTCCGCAGCGTCGCGCAGTCGCGCAACATCAACCTCGTGCTGCCGCGCCCGCTCGTGATCATGAACGCACCGGAGTTCGACCTCACCGAGGAGGTGGCGCAGCAGTTCAACCGCACCATGCGGCAGGTGAACATCCCGGCGGAGACGGAGGGCAGCGCGCCGCCCGCCGCCGCCGCCGGGCCCCGCGCCGCCGCCCCGGCGCAGCCGCAGCGCCGGAACTGAGGCCGGGCATCCGGGCCCGCATGGTGGCCGATCCGCGCTTCTTCCCCCAGGCGGGGCCGCAGAGCCTCGCGGCCCTGCTCGCCGTGACCGGGGCCGAGGCCGCCCCCGACGCCGCGCCGGAGCGCCTCTTCGCCGGGGTCGCGGCGCTCGCCGAGGCGGGTCCGGATCAGCTCTCCTTCTGCGACGGGCCGCGCCATGCCGAGGCGCTGGCAGCGACCCGGGCCGGGGCGGTGCTGGTGCCGCCCGGGCTGCGCGCCCGGGTGCCTGCCTCCAGCCTGGCCCTCGTCACCGACAGGCCGGGTCTCGCCTTCGCGCGGGCGGCTGCGCTCTTCCATCCGCCGCCCGCGCCGCGGCCCGGCATCCACCCCACCGCCGTGATCGGCGAGGGGGCGGAGATCGCCGAGGGGTGCGAGATCGGCCCCTATGCGGTGGTGGGCGCGGGCGCGCGGATCGGCCCGGGCTGCGTGATCGGCCCGCACGCGGTGGTGGGGGATGGGGTGGTGCTCGGCCCCGGCTGCCGCATCCACGCCCATGCCTCGATCAGCCACGCCATCTGCGGGGCGGGGGTGGTGCTGCACCCGGGGGCCCGGGTGGGCCAGGAAGGGTTCGGCTTCCTCCCCGCCCCCGACGGCAGCTTCGTCACCATGCCGCAGCTCGGCCTCGTGCGGCTCGGGGACAGGGTGGAGATCGGCGCCAACGCCTGCGTGGACCGCGGCAGCCAGGGCGACACGGTGCTCGGGCCCGGCACGCGCTTGGACAACCTCGTGCAGATCGGCCACAACGTCCGCACCGGTCGGGGCTGCGTGCTGGTGGCGCAGAGCGGCGTCTCCGGCTCCACCCGGCTCGGCGATTTCGTGACCGTCGCGGCCCAGGCGGGCTTGACCGGGCACCTCGTGGTGGGCGATCGCGCGCGCATCGGCGCCCAGTCCGGGGTGATGCGCGACGTGCCGGCGGGCGTTGACATGCTGGGCAGCCCCGCCCTGCCCGCAAAGGAGGCCATGCGCGGATACACGCTGCTGCGGCGGCTGGTCGAGCGGTCGCGCGCCGCGCCGGGAAAGGGGGACGAGTAGGAGAATGGACCAGGCCAGCACGCCGCCCGAGACGATCGGCGCCTACGGGATCATGCAGGTCATGGAGGCGATCCCGCACCGCTACCCGTTCCTGCTGGTGGACCGCGTCACCGAGATCCGCCCCGACCATTCGGCGGTGGGGATCAAGAACGTCACCATCAACGAGAGCTTCTTCCAGGGCCATTTCCCGGCCGAGCCGGTGATGCCCGGCGTGCTGCTCATCGAGGCGATGGCGCAGACCGCCGCCGTCCTGGTCGTCGCCACGCTGGGCGACGCCTTCAAGGGCAAGCTCGTCTATTTCATGTCCGTGGAAGGGGCGAAGTTCCGCCGTCCTGTCGTCCCCGGGGACCAGGTGCGCATCCATGTCAGCAAGGCGCAGCGGCGGATGAATGTGTGGAAGTTCACCGCCGAGGCCAGGGTGGAGGGCGCGGTGGTCGCCGAGGCCACCTACGCCGCCATGATCCGCGACCGGTGAGCGGCGTGGACAGCATCGCCCCCTCCGCCCTCGTCCACAGCTCCAGCGTGATCGCCCCCGGTGCCGTGATCGGCCCGGGTTGCGTGATCGGCCCCTTCTGCACCATCGGCCCCGAGGCGGTGCTGGAGGAGGGCGTGGAACTCCTCTCCCATGTCGTGATCGAGGGGCGCGCGCGCATCGGCGCGGGGGCGAAGCTCTCCGCCTTCGCTTCGGTGGGGCTGCCGCCGCAGGATCTCAAGTACAAGGGCGAGCCGACGGGGGTGGAGATCGGCCCGCGCACCCAGATCCGCGAGCATGTGACCATCCACCGCGGCAGCGTCGGCGGGGACGGCACGACGCGCGTCGGCGCCGACTGCCTGCTCATGGCCTGCAGCCATGTCGGCCATGACTGCCAGGTGGGGGACCGGGTCATCCTCGCCAACAACGTGATGCTGGGCGGCCATGTGCGGCTCGGCGACCAAAGTTTCCTCGGCGGGGGAGCGGCCGTCCACCAGATGGTTCGGATCGGCCGCCACGCCATGGTGGGCGGGCTTGCGGGCGTCACCAATGACGTGCCGCCCTTCGCCAATGTGTTCGGCCTGCCCGCGCGGCTTGTGGGCCTCAACGTGGTGGGGCTGCGCCGCCGCGGCTTCTCGCGCGAGAACCTGCATGCGCTGCGGGCCGCCTTCCGCCTTCTCTTCCGCGACCCCGGCACCTTCGCCGAGCGGCTCGAGGCGGCCGCCGAGCGCTTCGCCGGCGATGCCCTGGTGGAGGAGGTGATCGCCTTCCTGCGTGCCGGCGACCGCAAGCGCGAGCTGATCCGCCCCGGGCGCATGGCCGCCGAGGCGAACGGGGAGGAGGAGGAGGGCTGATGCGCCCGGGCGCGAGGCGGGCGTGAAGCTCGGCGTGCTGGCCGGTGGCGGGCCCTTCCCGCGCCGGCTCGCCGATGCCTGGCGCGCCCGCGGCGGCGAGACCTTCGTGGTCTGCCTGCGCGACTTCGCCGATCCCTCCCTGTTCGAGGGGCACCCCTGCATGGTCGAGCGCGTGGGGGCGGGGGGCGCCATCCTCGCGCGGCTGCGCGCGGAGGGGGTGACGCATCTCGTCCTCGCCGGGCGCGCCCGGCGCCCTTCCCTCGCCGCGCTCTGGCCCGATGCCTGGACGGCGCGGCAGATCGCGCGCTTGGGCCGCGCCGCCTTCGGCGGCGACGACGCGCTGCTGCGCGCCATCGCCGAGGTGTTGCGCGAGGAGGGCTTCGCGCTTCTCTCGCCCCAGGAGGTGCTGGAGGATGCGCTGGCGGGGGAAGGGCTGCTCGCCGGTCCGCCCCCGGACGAGGTGGCCGAGGCCGACATCGCGCGCGGCATGGCGGTGCTCGCCGCTCTCTCGGCCGTGGATGTCGGCCAGGCGGTGGTGGTGCAGCAGGGGCTGGTGCTCGGCGTCGAGGCCATCGAGGGGACGGACGCGCTGCTCGCCCGCGCGGGCGGGTTGCGGCGCGAGGGCCCGGGCGGGGTGCTGGTCAAGCTGCCCAAGCTCGGGCAGGACATGCGGCTCGATCCGCCGGTGATCGGCGCGACCACGGTGGAGGGCGCGGCGGCGGCGGGGCTGCGCGGCCTGTGCATCGCCGCGGGCGGCACCGCCATCGCCGAGCGCGCCGCGACCCTCGCCCGCGCCGAGGCGCTCGGCCTGTTCATCGTCGCGCGCCGCTGGGGCGCCCAAGGAGAGACGCCATGACCGAAGCCTTCCGCTACCTGCACACCATGCTGCGCGTGGGCGACCTCGACCGCTCCGTCGCCTTCTACACCACGCATCTCGGCATGAAGGAGCTGCGCCGGCGCGACGTGCCGGAGGGGAAATACACCCTCGCCTTCCTCGGCTATGGCGACGAGAGCACGCACACCGTGCTGGAGCTGACCTACAACTACGGCGTGACCGGCTACGAGATCGGCACCGCCTTCGGCCATCTGGCCATCGGGGTGCCCGACATCTACGGGCTGTGCGAGCGGCTGCGCGCGGCGGGCGTGAAGATCACGCGCGAGCCGGGGCCGGTGAAGTTCGGCACCACCCTGATCGCCTTCATCGAGGACCCGGACGGCTACAAGATCGAGCTGATCGAGCGGCGCTGACGGGGCGCCGCGTAGAGCGGATCGCACATGGCGGGAATCCGCTCGCGATGACGGGGCGAGAGCGGTTTCCAGCCATCTGGAAACCGCTCTGGCGGCGGGCGGGGCCTCAGGCCGCCGCCCGCATCGCCGCCTGCGCCAGCACGCGGCGCATCGCCGCTCCGGTCGCCTCGTCGGCGTTGAGCGCCACGCCGGCGCGGTCCTCCTGGACATGAGCGAGGCGGCCCGCCAGCGTCTCGCCCGCGAGGCGCAGCGTCAGCGCATCGCCCGGCCGGAACGGGAAGGGGCCGGAGAGGGCGAGCCCCATCCCCGCCTCGGAGACGTCGCGCGTCGTGAGCGCGAGCGGCGGCCCTTCCTTCCCCTGGATCTCGACGGGCAGGGCGACGGGCTGGCGCTCGAAGCGCCGCGCGTTGCCGTCCCGGCGCAGGGCGGCGAAGAACTCCTCCACCTCCCTGTCGATGGCCTGGGCGTCCTCGGCCAGGGCCTCCGCCGCCGCCTGAACCTCCCCCGCCGAGCCGCCGGCCTGCCGCGCCTCGCGCGAAAGGCTGCCCGCGCGTTCGGTGAGGCGCCGCATGTGCTCGGCCACGCGGGCGATGACGCCGGTGATCTCCTGCGTGGCGACGCGCTGCTGCTCCACCGTCTCGCTGATGCCGGCGGCCACCGCATCGAGGGACTGCACCACGCCCACCATGTCGCGCAGCGCGGCCACGGCGGATTCGGTGGCCTCCCGCACCGAGCCGATGCGCGCGGCGATCTCGGCCGTGCCCTGGCCCGTCTGCTGGGCGAGCTGCTTCACCTCCTGCGCCACCACGGCGAAGCCCTTGCCGGCCTCGCCGGCGCGGGCCGCCTCGATGGTGGCGTTGAGCGCGAGGAGGTTGGTCTGTTCCGCGATGCCCTCGATCATGCGGACCACCGAGCCGATCTGCCCGGTGCTCTCCACGAGGCCGGCCACGAGGCGGTCCAGCGCCTCGGCCTTCTGCACGGCGCCGCGCACCGCCTCGGCCGCGCCCTGGGCCTGGCGGCCCACCTCGCGCGCCGCGACGGCCAGCTCCTCGGTGGCGGCCGCCGCGGCGCCCAGCTCCTGCGTCGCCTCGTCCGAGGCCTGGTGGGTGCCCGCCGAGTCCGCCTGCACGGCCTCGGCCACATGACGCATCTCCAGCGCGGAGCCCTGCATGGACTGCGAAGCCTCCTTCAGCCGGCGCAGCACCCCGCCCACCGACCCCGCAAACTCGGCGATCGCCTCCACCATGGCCCTTTGCCGCGTCGCGGCGCGCGTCCGCTCGGCCTCGAGCTGCGCCTCCTGCGCCTGTTTTTCGACAAGGGCGCGGCGGAAGCCGTCCAGGGCGCGCGCGAGGGTGCCGATCTCGTCGCGCCGGTCGCGCGCGGGCACGGCGCGATCGTAAGCGCCGCCGGCGATCGCCCCCGTCGCCTCGGCCAGCGCCACCACGGGCCGGGCGATGCGCCGCGCGATCAGCGCCGCGACCAGAGCCGCCAGGCCGATGAGCCCGAACAGCGCCCCGGCGAGCCAGAGCCGCGCGCTGTGCCGCAGCGCCACGATCTCGCCCGCCTCCTTGGCCAGCACCAGCACCGCGGCGGGCGCGCCCGAGTAGCCGGGCAGCGGCATGGCGAGCAGCAGGTGCGGGCGGCCCCGCCACTCCGCGATGCGCCCCTCGCGCCCCGCGGCCAGATCCTCGCGCTGCGCGGGGGGAAGGCTCTCCTCGGTGGCCGCGAGCCGCGTGAGCGCGCCATCCGCCCCCGGGACATGCAGCGCCGCCTCGACGCCGAGCCGCTCGCGCAGCGTCATGAGGAAGGGCTGGCCGAGGCTGAGCCCGAACTCCACCGTGCCGAGATGCCGGCCCTGATGCGCGACGGGCTGGACGCCGCGGAAGCCGAGGCCGGCCACACCGCCCTCCAGCCCGCGGATCGGCCGGCGCTCGCGGTTCGCCGCCACCACCGTGCCGCGGAGGCCGGAGAGGTCGTCGCCGAAGCGTGCCGGCTGATGCACGCGCAGGAAGGAGGTGGCCGGGGGGCGATGGAACTGGAACTGGTCCACCGGCACGCCTTCCCGGCGCAGCGCCTCCAGCACCGGGGCGGTCAACGCCAGGAGCCGCGCGCGATCCTCCCGCGCGAAGGCCTCCACCACCTCGGGTGCGGCGGCCACGGCGGCGGCGAGGGCGGCGGCCCGAGTGGTCTGCGCCTCCACCATCTCGCTGACCGCCTGGCGGAGCGAGAGACTCTCCCGCCGCAGGGTTTCCTCCACCAGCCGGCGTTGGACGAGTTCCGCCGCCAGCGCGGCGGCGAGGCCGGCGAGCACCACGAGGCCCACCAGGGCGGCCGAAAGGGTCCGGCTGAGTGAGGCCCCGGGGGGGCGGAAGGGTCTGGTCAACAGGGGCATGGCTGGCGACCTTTCTCGACATCTCCGGTGACGACGCGGCGGATGATCGCCAGCACGCATGTTGAGAAATCGTATAAGCTCATGTTTTTAAGGCGGGACTTAAGACGCTCCCCTCACCCCTCCAGCCGCACCTGCGCCGCCTGCGCCACCTCCCGCCATTTCGCGATCTCGGCGCGGATGAAGGCGGCGAACTGCGCGGGCGTTCCAGGATCGGGGAGGGTGGCCATGCCGTGCAGCCGCTCGACGAGGCCGGGCTCGGCCAGGATGGCGCGTACATCGGCCGAGATTCGCTCGACGATGGGGGCGGGGGTTCCCGCCGGCGCAGCGAGGCCCGTCCAGCCCGCCGCCTCGTAGCCGGGCGAGAGGGTCTCGGCGAGGGTCGGCGTCTCGGGAAGCTGGGGGACGCGCCGGGCGCTCGCCACCGCCAGCGCCACCGCACGCCCCGCCCGGATGTGGCCGAGCGCGCTGGCCACGCTGTCCATCATCAGCGGCACATTGCCGGCCACGAGGTCGGTGATGCCGGGCCCCGAGCCGCGGTAGTGCACGATGTTGAAGCGCAGCCCCGTGCGCAGCTGCAGCAGTTCGATGGCCATGTGCTGGCTGGTGGCGGGGCCGGCGCTGGCGATGTTCACCTCGCCCGGCCGCGCGCGCAGCATCGCCGCCAGCGCCGCCGGATCGCGCGCCGGGAAGGAGGGGTGCGCCACCAGCAGCAGCGGCACCATGGCGATGTTGCTGATGGGCGCGAAATCCCGCTCCGGATCGTAAGGCAGGCGCGGCAGCACCGAGGGGTTCACGCCGAAGGTGCCGGAGGTGGCGGCGACGAGCGTGTAGCCGTCCGCCGGCGCGCGCGCGACCGACTCCACCCCGGGCGCCCCCGCGCCCCCGCCGCGGTTCTCCACCACGGCGCGCTGCGGCCAGCGCGCCGAGAGCGCATCGGCCACCAGCCGCGTCACGATGTCCGCCGCCTGGCCGGGCGGGAAGGGCACGACGATGCGCACCGGCCGCTCCGGCCAGGCGCCCTGCGCGGCGGCGGCGAGCGGAATGAGGGCGGGCGCGCCGAGCAGCGCGCGACGTCGTAACGGCATCGCATCCTCCCGTGCGAGGGGCTTTCGGCCCCTCCGTGCATCAGGTTAGCGTGGGTGCAACGAGCAAGGGAGGGCCGGGACATGCTGGCGAACAGCCATGACATCGCGGTGCTCGCCGGGGATGGAATCGGCCCGGAGGTGATGGAGGCCACGCTCGAGCTGCTGCGGGCGGTGGCGCAGAAGCACGGGATCAGCCTCGCCTTCACCGCCATCCGCGCCGGCGCCTTCTGCTACAAGGAGACGGGCACCGATCTCAGCGACGAGGCCTTCGAGCGCGCCGCCCGGGCGGATGCCATCCTGCTCGGCGCGATGGGCTGGCCCGGCATCCGCCACGCCGACGGCACCGAGATCGCGCCACAGATCACGCTGCGCCAGCGCCTCGACCTCTACGCGGGGGTGCGGCCGATCCGCGCCATCCCGGGCACCCCCGCCGTGCTCGCGCACCCGCGCGCCGCCGAGATCGACTTCGTGATCCTGCGCGAGAGCACGGAGGGGCTCTTCTTCTCGAAGGACCAGGGCATCGTCAGCGCCGACTGGGCGGAGGAGACGCTGCGGCTGACGCGCCGCACCACCGAGCGGCTCGCGCGCACCGCCTTCAGGCTGGCGGCGCACCGCGCCGCGCGGCGCGGCCGGCCGGGGCGCGTCACGCTGGTGGACAAGGCCAACGTGTTCCGCGCCTTCGCCTGGATGCGCGAGGTCTTCGCGCCCATCGCCGCCGAGCACCCCGGCATCGCCTATGACCAGCACTACGTGGACGCCATGGCGCTCGACCTCGTGCGGCGGCCCTGGGAGTTCGACGTGCTGCCCATGGAGAACATGTTCGGCGACATCCTCTCCGACCTCGGCGCGGGGCTGATCGGGGGGATGGGCTTCGCGCCCTCGGCCGATCTCGGCGACACGCACGGGCTGTTCCAGCCGAGCCACGGCACGGCGCCGGACATCGCGGGGCAGGGCATCGCCAACCCCACCGCCTGCATGCTCTCGGCCGCGATGATGCTGGAATGGCTGGCGCTGAAGGGGGGCGGCGAGCGGCTGCTCGACGCCGCGGCCGACATCCGCGCCGCGGTGGACCACGCCTTCGCGGAGGGGCTGCGCACCCCCGACATCGGCGGCAGCGCCGGCACGGTGGCCGCGGCGCGTGCGGTGATCAACGCGCTTCGGCGACGCCCCGGATGATGAGTTCCGCCAGCGCGCGGGCGACGCAATCGTTGAGCTTGTCCACCGCCGCGGTGCGCCCCGGACGGGGGGTGCGTTCGAGATCCACCGCCCCCGTCTCGACCCAGTGCTGCATGAGGTCATAGCGGGGGAACAGGGCGGCGCCGGCGGCGGCGGCGGCCAGACGCAGCTTCTCGCGATAGGGCTCGATGTTGGAGTTGGCGCGCAGGAAGCGCGAGTATTGCTGGTCCACCACGATCACGTCGGCGCCGCGGCGGCGGATGTGCTCCAGCCCGCGCCGCAGCGCCTCGGTCATCTCGTCGGGGTCCATCCCCCGCACCGCCTCGACCGTGCCGAGCTGCCAGAGGATCAGCGCCGGCGTCTCGTTCGCGAGGCTTTCCCGCAGCAGGGCGAGATGGTCGGTCACCGACACGCCGCGGCCGCCGCGCACCGCCACCTCGATGGAACGGCCGGGGTAGCGCTCGCTGAGCAGCGCCTGGAGCCGCCCCGGCCAGGCTGCCTCGGGCCCCGAGGAGCCGGGGCCGGTGATGGAGCCGGAGCCGAGCGCCAGGATCAGGACCGGCCCGCGCTCCAGCGCCCGCGACAGCGCGGGCAGCGGGCGGGCCGCCTGAGCGAAATCGCCGGGCAGGTCGCAGGCCGGGCCGCTCGCTCCGACCGGCGCCCCGGCCAGCAGAAGCGCGGCCCACGCCAGCGTGGCGAATGCCTTCCGCAACATGACAGATTATTCAAGCATGCGGGAGGGCCTTGGGCAAGCGGGGCTCGGCAGCGGAAGCCGCGGTCCTCGCTGACTCGAAGCCCTTGTTCCACTCGCCGACCCAGGCGACCGCGACGAGCGCGGCGAGGCAGACCAGGTTCACCACCACCTGCATGGCCCAGCGGTCGTCCAGCTCGAGCATCACCCGCGCCAGGAAGGAGAGCAGGATGCCGAAGCAGAACACCGGCAGGCTGTGCCGGCCCATGTCGCGGAAGGGCTTCGCCCACCAGCCGGCGACCAGCCGCCCCTCGCGCGGGACGTAGTGGCCGATGAGATAGGCCATGGCGAGGATGGAAAGCAGCCGCCAGGGGTGCAGCGAGGCCTTGTCCACGCTGGCGATGAGTTCGGCGAGCCATTCCGGCAGTCGCTCGCCGAGCGCCGGCAGATGCAGGGAGGCGAGCATGCCGAGCAGCCCGAGCCCCAGCACCAGGGCCGCGGCCGCGGTCAGCCAGAGCCGCCGCGGCGGCAGCCCCACCGAGGGCGCGCCGCGCACCGCCTGGCCCATCTGGAAGCCGCAGAGGAACAGCACCTGCCAGGCGAGCGGGTTGAAGAACCAGCCCTCGCCCTGCCAGGTCAGCGGCGTCACCCCCGCCGCGCGCGCGCCGAGCCAGAGCGTGACGGAGAGGCCCATCAGCCACCACGGGTGGTTGCGCAGCAGCAGGGCCGGGATGAACATCGAGAGCAGCACGATGTAGAGCGGCAGGATGTCGAGGAAGTGCGGCTGGAAGCGCAGCAGCAGCGCCTCCAGCAGCGCCCGGTAGGGATCCTCGGCGAAGGGGTCGAGGGCGAGCTCGTCGAGGAAGGCCGACCGGTCGAGGGCGGCGGCCGAATAGCCCACCTGGGCGGTGAAGACGACCAGCAGGAAGATGTGCGCCACGTAGAGCTTGGCCACCCGCCGCACCAGCGCCGCGGCGGCGGGCAGGAAGCCCTGCCGGTCCGCCTGGCCGGCATAGGCGAAGGCCGCCGCGTAGCCCGCCAGCAGCACGAAGGCCTCGGTGGCGTCGCTGAAGGAGAAGTTGCGCAGCGTCCAATCGCCCAGCCAGTTGCCGGGCGTGTGGTTGATGACGATCATCCACAGCGCGAGGCCGCGGCAGATGTCGGCGCGGGTGTCGCGCGCGGGGCGGGGGGACGTGGCGCTGCTGCTCATGCCCCCGTATAATGGAGGGGATGCGCGCGGTGTGGACCCTTCTGTTCTGCCTCTCCGCCCCTTTCGCCTGGGCGGGGGACTGCCCGCGCGCGCAACAGGCCCTGCCGCCGCTTCTCGGCGTGCAGGCCGAGCTCGAGGCGGGCGAGCCGCTGATGATCGTCGCGCTCGGCTCCTCCTCCACCGAGGGCGCGGGCGCCTCCTCCGCCGACGCCGCCTATCCCTCGCGGCTCGAGCGGCTGCTGCGGGCCGCCCTGCCGGGGGTGGAGCTGCGCGTGGTCAATGCCGGCAAGTCGGGCGAGACCTCGGCCGAGATGCTGGCGCGGCTGGAGCGCGATGTGCTGCCGCTGGAGCCCGATCTCGTCATCTGGCAGGCCAGCGGCAACGAGGTGCTGCGCGGGGTGGAGCCCGAGCGCTTCCTCGCCCAGATGCGCGAGGGGCTGCGCCGCTTGCGCGCCATCGGGGCCGAGGTGGTGCTGATGGACAACCAGCGCGCCCCGCGCCTGGAGGCGAGTCCGCTCGCGGCGCTGTACGACGCCGCCATGGAGGCGCTTGCGCGCGAGGAGCGCGTGCCGCTCTTCTCCCGCGCGCGGTTGATGCGCGCCTGGTTCGAGCGCGGCCTCGCGCCCGCCGAGGTGCTGGCGCCGGACGGTCTGCACCACAACGATCGCGGCTATGCCTGCCTCGCCGAGGCGCTGTCGGAGGCGCTTCTCGCCGCCTCCGGCGCCGGGCGGCAGGTGGCGGGCCGCTGAGCCGCGAAGGGAACCCGATGTCGCTGACCCGCCCGCTCGCCCGCATCCATTGCCCGCCGCGCAGCGCCATGCAGTCCGGCCGCGCGAACACGCGCGCCTGGGTGCTCGAATTCGCCCCTTCGCCGCGGCTGCGACTCGATCCGCTGACCGGCTGGCCCGGCTCGGCCGACACGCTCGGACAGGTGCGGCTGCGCTTCCCCACGCGCGAGGCGGCGGTGGCCTATGCCGAGGCGCATGGGCTGCGCTACGAGGTGGAGCCGGTGCGGCCCGAAAAGCCCATCCGGCCCAGGGTCTATGCCGAGAACTTCCGCTACGGGCGGGCGGAGAACTGGACGCACTGACCGCCCGGACGGCGCGGGCGCCCTTAGCTCAGCTGGACAGAGCAGGAGCCTTCTAAGCTTCAGGTCGCAGGTTCGACTCCTGCAGGGCGCGCCACCGCCTTCCCGGCCATGGCAACGGCCGCGCGCCGCGCCTCAGGCCTCGACGGGCGCGCGCCCCAGCGCCGCCGCCACCCGGGCGGCGAAGCGCGGCTTCACCTCCGGGTTCACGAGGCGCGGCGGCATCCGCCCGGCGGCCAGGTCGGAAAAGGCCAGGGCGGCGATGCGCGTGATGTTGGCCCGGCTCTCCTCGGTCACGCCCGCCGTGTGCTGGGTGGCGATCACTTTCGGATGGTGCAGCAGCGGGTGGTCGGCCGGCGGCGGCTCCTGGTCCCACACGTCCACGCCCGCGCCCCAGAGATGGCCGCTCTCCAGCGCCGCGAGCAGCGCCGCCTCGTCGTGGATGGACCCGCGCGCGGTGGTGATGAAGACCGCGCCCGGCCTCATCGCGGCGAACTCGCGCGCGCCGAGCATTCCGCGCGTCTCGGGGGTCAGGGGGCAATGCACGCTCACCACCTCCGACCGCGCGAGGAGCTCGCCGAGCGTCGCCTTCTCCGCCCCGCGCGCGGCCAGGGTGGCGGCGTCGAGATAGGGGTCGCAGGCGAGCACGCGGCAGCCGAAGGCGGCGGTGACGATCTCCGCCACGCGCCGGCCGACATGGCCGCAGCCGATCAGGCCCACCGTGCGGCCCTTCAGCTCGTGGCCGAGCAGGCTCGCGCGGTTGCCGGCGCGCCCGGCCTTCATCGCCGCCGCGTTCTCCGGGAAGCGCTTGAGCAGGCCGAGCATCATGCCCACCGCGTGCTCGGCCACGGCCTCGGCGTTCCCGCCGGCCTGGTTCACCAGCGCCACCCCTGCCTCGGTGCAGGCCAGGGGGTCGCAGGTGTCGTAGCCCGCGCCGGTGCTCGCCACCATGAGCAGGCCGGGCAGCCGGCGCAGCAGCGCGGCGGTGACGTGCAGCGGCCGCGGCAGCTCGTCGCGCGAGGCCATGGCGTAATAGGCGTGGCAGGTGGCGAGCATCCGCACCGCCTCCTCCTCGCTCGCCTCCAGCGGAATGTGGAGCAGCTCGAGCGCCGGATCGGCGGCGCAGGTGTCGAGGAAGTTCCTGTGCGGCACATGGCCGACGTAGCCGATGCGAAGCCTGGTCATGGCGTGGCGATTCCCCCGGGGTGCCGGAGGCTTGCGCGCCTTCGCCCGCTTGCCAAGCCGGGGTGGCGCGCGTCAGAGGAAGCGCCGGATGTCGAGGGTGCTCTCGCGGCCCAGGCTGTCGAAATGGGCGCGGAGGAAGCGGTCGGCCGCCGCGCGCCCGTAGTCGCGCAGCGTCTGCAGGAAATCCCATTCGCCGTTGAACTTGGTCGAGAGCTTGAAGGCGCGCATGCGCTCCTCGTCCTCGATGGCGTGCAGGAAGATGCGGCGGTAGCGCGGCTGCTCCAGCCGGCCCGCATCCAGCATGCGCTGCACGAAGTCGATCGCGCGCATCTCGCTCATCAGCGCCGCGTTGAAGTTGATCTCCGTCAGCCGGTTCATGATGTCGGCCGGTGAGGTGGGCACCTCGTCGCGGATCAGCGGGTTGAGCTGGACGATCACGATGTCGGGCGCGAGGCGGTCGTGATAGAGCGGCCAGAGCGCGGGATTGCCGAGATAGCCGCCGTCCCAGTAGTGCTCGCCCTCGATCTCCACCGCCTTGAAGATGTTGGGCAGGCAGGCGGAGGCGAGCAGCACATCCACCGTGATCTCCTCGCGGCGGAAGACGCGCGCGCGCCCGGTGCGCACATTGGTGGCCGAGATGAACATGCGCGGCCCGCTCTTCGCGCTGCGCAGCCGCTCGAGGTCGAGGCTGCGCTCCAGCGCGCGGCGCAGCGGGTTGTATTCGAGAGGGAAGGGGTTGAGCTGATAGGGGCTCAGCAGCCGGGTCGCCGTCTCGAAGGCGCGCCAAGCCCAGCTGTGGGTCAGGTCCCAGCCCCAGATCGCCTTCTCGAGGGGGGTGGCGCGCAGCGGCGAGAGGGCGAATGCCGCGCCGAGGGAGCGCCAGAACTCCTCGAGCGCGTGCCGCGCCCCCTCGCGCCCGCCCTCGATCAGCCCGAGCGCCAGCACCGCCCCGTTGATGGCACCGGCCGAGGTGCCGGAGATGGCGTCGAACTCGATGCGCTCGTCTTCCAGCAGCCGCTCCAGCGCGCCCCAGGTGAAGGCGCCATGGGTGCCGCCGCCCTGCAGGGCGAGGTTCACGCGCTTGAGCCGCGCGCCGCGCGCGCTCTCCACGGCGGGGGAGGGGGGCGGGATCGCGTCCATCTCAGGCGGCGAGCCAGCCGCCATCCACGCTGAGCGCCGCCCCGTTCACCGCGCCCGAGCCAGGGCCCACGAGGTAGAGGGCCATGCGCGCCACCTCCTCCACCTCCACCCAGCGCCTGGAGGGCTGCTTGGCGAGCAGATACTGCTTCAGCGCCACCTCCTCGCTCACGCCGTGCTTTTCCGCGAGGGGCCTGACCTGCGCCTCGGCGAGCGGCGTGCGCACGAAGCCCGGGCAGATGGCGTTGCAGGTGATGGCCGTCTCGGCCACCTCCAGCGCCACGGATTTGGTCAGCCCCACCACCCCATGCTTGGCGGCGACATAGGCGGTCTTGAAGGGGCTCGCCACCAGCCCGTGCGCCGAGGCGATGTTGATGATGCGCCCATGGCCGCGCGCCAGCATGCCCGGCAGCGCCGCCTTGATGGCATGGAAGTTGGAGGAGAGGTTGATGGCGAGGATCGCGTCCCACTTCTCCTCGGGGAAATCCTGCACGGGGCTGACGAACTGGATGCCCGCGTTGTTCACGAGGATGTCGAGCCGGCCGAAGGCGGCCTCGGCGGCGGCGACCATGGCGCGCACCTCGGCGGGGCGGGACATGTCGGCCGGGCTGTAGGGAGCCTCGGCCATGCCCATCAGGGCGCCGATCTCGGCCCGCGCGGCGGCGATCTCCTCCGCCCTGCCCAGGCCGTTCAGCATCACCCGTGCCCCGGCCTCGGCGAAGAGCCGCGCGATGCCGAGCCCGATGCCGGAGGTGGAGCCGGTGATCAGGGCCGCCTGCCCGTCCAGAATCCGTTCCATGCGCTGTGTCATCCTGCGATGTCGGCGCATCGGCATAGGCCCGTTGCCGCGCTGCGGCAATCCGGCGCCGCCCGCGGTTGACGCCCGCCCCCCGGGCTTCCTATACCCCCGCCACGCCGGGGCGCGCGCGGCGCGACCCCGCCCTTCCTCTTTGCTCTGGAGTTCCGGCCGTGAAGCGCACCTATCAGCCCTCGAAGCTCGTCCGCAAGCGGCGCCACGGCTTCCGCGCCCGCATGGCGACGGTCGGCGGCCGGAAGGTGCTGGCCAACCGCCGCGCCAAGGGCCGCGCCAAGCTCTCCGCCTGAGGGGCGCCTGCGGGCGCCCATGCCTGCCGTGACGCCGCCGCCCGCAAAGCCGGGGCGCCTGACCCGGCGCGCCGAGTTCCTGCGCGCGGCGCGCGAGGGGCGGAAGGTGGCGCGCGGGGCGCTGGTGCTGCAGGCCCTGCCGCGCGAGGATGCGGCCACGCGCCTCGGCTTCACCGCCACGAAGAAGATCGGCAACGCGGTGACACGCAACCGCGCCAAGCGCCGGCTGCGCGCCGCCGCGCGCCTCGCCCTGGCGGCCGAGCCCGCGCCGGGCTGGGATCTCGTGCTGATCGCCCGCGAGGAAACGGCGCGCTGCCCCTTCGCGGAGATCAGGGCCGCGCTCGAATCCGCCCTCGGCAGGGCGGGCGTGCGCGCGCGCGGGCCGGGCCGCCCCGAGGCGGGCGGGTCGTGAACCCCCTCACGCCGCTGCTGCGGGGCGCGGTGATCGCCTACCAGTGGACATTGCGGCCCGTGCTCGGCTGCAACTGCCGCTTCCACCCCTCCTGCTCCGACTACGCGCTGGGCGCGCTCGCCGAGCACGGCGCGCTGCGCGGGGCGGGGCTTGCCGCCTGGCGCATCCTGCGCTGCAACCCTTGGAATCCCGGCGGCTACGACCCCGTGCCGCCGCGGCTGAACCGGCTCGCCTCCCGCACGCCGGACCGGCCCGAAACCTGACCGAGACCCATGGACCAGAAGCGCCTCTTCGCGGCGATCGCCCTTTCCATCGGCATCCTGCTGATCTTCGACGTGTGGAACCGGACGATGTCGCCCCCGGCGCCGCCGCCCGCGCCCCCGGCCCAGCAGGCCGAGGTGCCGCTGCCGGCCACCCCGCCCGCCCCCGGCGCCGCCGCGGTCGCCCCCGCCACACCGGCGGAAGCCGCGCCCGCCCGGGCCGAGGCGCAGCGCGTGCCGGTGGACAATCCGCGCCTGACCGGTACGCTCTCCGCGCGCGGGCTGATGCTCGATGACCTCGTGCTGCGCCAGTTCCGCGAGACCGTGGAACCGGGTTCGCGCAACGTCACGCTGCTCGCACCGCGGGGCCGGCCGGAGGGCTATTTCGCCCAATGGGGCTGGACGGCCGCCGACGGCCGCACCCGCGTCCCGGACAACGACACGGACTGGACCGTGACCGGCGGCCCGCTCGCGCCCGGCCGCCCCGTGACCTTCGCCTGGGACAATGGCCAGGGCCAGATCTTCCAGGTCGAAGTGTCTGTGGACGCCGACTACCTGTTCACCGTGCGCCAGAGCCTGCGCAACACCGGGTCCGAGGCGGTGGTGGTGCTGCCCTGGGCCCGGGTGCGGCGCGAGCGCACGCCGCAGACCCTGGGATTCTTCATCCTGCACGAGGGCTTCGTCGCCGTGCAGGACGGGCGGCTGACCGAGATCACCTACAGCGACGGTCGCGACGAGGCGAATCGCCGGCGCGCCCAGGCCTCCGCCTGGGACAATGAGGCCGCCGAGGGCTGGGCGGGCCTCTCCGACAAATACTGGCTCACGGCGCTCACCCGCGCCGAGGACGGCCAGCGCCTGCGCAGCGCCTTCCGCCACATCCCCGACCAGGGCGTGGACCGCTGGCAGGTGGACATCGCGCCGCCCGCGCCGCAGACCATCGCGGCGGGGCAGGCGGCCGGCTTCGCCTCGCGCCTCTTCGCCGGGGCGAAGGAGGTGGAGGTCCTCGACCGCTACCGCGACCAGCACCGCATCCAGGACTTCGACAAGGCGATCGACTGGGGCTGGTTCTACTTCATCACCAAGCCTTTCTTTTACGTGCTGCACTGGCTGGGCGTCGTCACCGGGAACTTCGGCGTCGCCATTCTGATCTTCACCCTCGGGCTCAAGATTCTTTTCTTCCCGCTGGCCAACAAGGCCTACAAATCCATGAGCCGGATGCGGATCCTCGCGCCGAAGATGCAGGATATCCGCGACCGCTACAAGGACGATCCCGCCAAGATGCAGGCGGAGATGATGGCGCTCTACAAGAGCGAGAAGATCAATCCCGCCTCCGGCTGCCTCCCTATCCTGGTGCAGATTCCGGTCTTCTTCGCCCTCTACAAGGTTCTTTTCATCACTATCGAGATGCGCCACGCGCCCTTCTTCGGCTGGATCCGTGACCTCTCGGCGATGGATCCGACGAACCTGTTCAACCTCTTCGGGCTCATTCCGTGGGAGCCGCCCTCCTTCCTGCATCTGCCGGTCTGGGCGATCATCATGGGCGTGACCATGTGGGTGCAGCAGAAGCTGAACCCGCAGCCGCCCGACCCGATCCAGCAGAAGATCTTCGCCTGGCTCCCGGTGCTGTTCACCTTCATGCTGGCCAGCTTCCCGGCGGGGCTCGTGATCTACTGGACGTGGAACAACATCCTCTCGATCGGCCAGCAGTGGTATATCATGCACCTCGACAAGAAGGCGCAGGCCGCGCGCCCGCCGGCCCAGGGAGGGCAGGGGGCGGCGGCGGCCAAGAAGTGAGCCTGCCCGCGGGCCTTCCCGCCGGAGGGCTTGCCGAGGCGAAGGAGGCGGCCGAGCGGGCCGCCCTCATCGAGGCCGGGCGGCGGCTCTTCGCCCGGCCCTGCGCCTTCGTTCACGCGAGCCAGCGCCTGGATCAGCTCCCGCCGCCAGAGGGGGTGGAGGTGGCGCTGGCCGGGCGCTCCAATGTCGGCAAATCCTCGCTCACCAATGCGCTGACGGGGCGGCGGGCGCTGGCGCGCGTCTCGCACACCCCGGGCCGGACCAAGCAGCTCAACTTCTTCCGCGTCGAGGGCACGCCGCTCACCCTCGTGGACATGCCGGGCTATGGCTACGCCAAGGCGGCGAAGGCGGTGAAGGAGGACTGGCAGGGCCTGATGTTCGACTATCTGCGCGGTCGGCCCAATCTGCGCCGCGTGCTGTTGCTGCTGGACGCGCGGATCGAGACCAAGCCCTCCGACCGCGCGGTGATGGACCTGCTCGACAAGGCCGCGGTGGCCTTCCAGCTCGTGCTCACCAAGGCCGACGACGTGGCGCCCGCCGCGCTGCGGCAGCGGCTCGCCGAGGCGCAGGGACTCGCGCGCGCGCATCCGGCGGGGCATCCGCTTGTCCTCGTCACCTCGGCGCGGACGGGGCAGGGGGTCGAGGAGCTGCGCGCCGAGCTGGCCGCGCTGCTGGCCTGACGCGGCCGCGGCTTGACGCACCCGCCTGCGCGCCGGATAGCCCGCCCTGAAAGGCCCGAGGAACGCCACGCCATGTCCGACGACGCGCTCGCCCAGATGCAGACGATGATCGGCGCGCTGCCCTACCTCAAGCGCTACGACGACCAGATCGTGGTGGTGAAGTATGGCGGCCACGCCATGGGCGAGGAGGAGGCCGCCGAGCGCTTCGGCCGCGACATCGCCCTGCTCGAGCAGGTGGGCGTGAACCCCGTGGTGGTGCACGGCGGGGGGCCGCAGATCAACGCCATGCTGGGGCGGCTCGGCGTGAAGTCCACCTTCGTGCAGGGCCTGCGCGTCACGGACCAGCAGATGGTCGAAGTGGTGGAGATGGTGCTGGCCGGCACGGTCAACAAAGCCCTCTCCTCGGCCATCACCCGCGCGGGCTGCATCGCGGTGGGCATCTCGGGCAAGGATGGCGGGCTGATCCGCGCCCGCAAGGCGACGCGCACGGTGAAGGATCCAGGCAGCAACATCGAGCAGGTGCTCGACCTCGGCCTGGTGGGCGAGCCCGAGTCCGTGGACACCCGGGTGCTGGAACTCCTGATCGGCGCCGACATCGTGCCGGTGATCGCGCCCGTGGGCCTCGGCCCCGATGGGCAGACCTACAACATCAACGCCGACACTGCCTCGGGCGCCATCGCGGGCGCGCTCAAGGCCGAGCGCATGCTGATGCTGACCGATGTGCCCGGTGTCCTGGATGCGGAGAAGCGGCTGATCCCCGAGATGACGGTGGCCGAGGCGCGTGCCGGCATCGCCGCGGGCTGGATCGCGGGCGGGATGATCCCCAAGGTCGAGACCTGCATCCACGCCATCGAGCAGGGGGTGAAGGGCGCGGTGATCCTCGACGGCCGCCAGCCCCATGCGGTGCTGCGCGAACTCTTCACCGACACGGGCGCGGGCACGCTCATCCGGCCGTGACGGGCGCGGGCCGGGCTCCGTTCAGCCGCCAGAGGGCGAGGTTGAGCGCGCCCGCGAACCCCACCCAGGCGAGGTAGGGCACGAACAGCCAGACCGCGAGCGCGCTGATCGGCGCGAACAGCGCGATGCACAGCGCGATCGAGGCCCAGAGGGCGCAGAGCTCGATGAAGGCGAGGTCCGGCCGGCGCAGCCCGAAGAACAGCCAGGACCAGGCGAAGTTCAGCAGCAGCTGCGCCGCATAGGCGATCAGCGCGGGGCCGAAGCCCGCCGCGCGCCAGACCAGCCAGCCGGCCACCGCGATCATGCAGAACAGCACCGCCCAGGCCGGGGCGAAGAGCCAGTCGGGCGGGCACCAGCGCGGCTTGCGCAGCGCGGCATACCAGGGCCCGGGGGTGAAGATGGCGCCCGAGGCGGCCGTCGCCACGCAGGCCGCGAAGAAGGCCCCGAGCATCGGCCACTCGCCCATCACGCCCCCCCGGTCAACACCGCCGCGCGCAGCTTCAGCGCCTGCACCGTGGCGGCCACATCATGCACACGCAGGATATGGGCGCCGCGCGCAGCCCCCGCCAGGGCCGCCGCGACGCTGCCATGCACCCGCGCGCCCGCCTCCTCCACCCCCGTGACGCGCCCGATGAAGGTCTTGCGCGAGGCGCCGAGGAGGATGGGGCAGCCCAGCCCCGCCAGCGCCGGCAGCCGCTCGATGAGGATGAGGTTGTGCCGGAGCTGCTTGCCGAAGCCGATACCTGGATCGAGCGCGATCCGCGCGCGCGGGATGCCTGCCGCCTCGCAGGCCGCGAGGCGGTCGGCGAGGTGTTCGGCCACCTCGCGCACGACATCCGCGTAGGCCGCCTCCCGCTGCATGGTGCGCGGATCGAGGGTGCGCATGTGCATGAGGATGACGGGGCAGCCCGCCTCCGCCACCACTGCCATGGCCTCGGGATCGAAGGCGAGGGCGCTCACGTCGTTCACGATGCGCGCCCCCGCCGCCAGTGCCGCGCGCATGGTGGCGGCGTGGCGCGTGTCCACGCTGACCGGGGCGAGAGGGGCGAGGGCGCGGATCACGGGCAGGATGCGCGCCTGCTCCTGCTCGGGACTCACCGGGGCGGCACCGGGGCGGGTGCTTTCCCCGCCCACGTCCAGGATGTCGGCGCCGGCGGCGAGCATGGCCTCCCCTCGGGCGATGGCGGCGGCATGCGCCGTGTCCAGCCCGTCGCCCGAGAAGCTGTCGGGCGTGCAGTTGACGATGCCCATCACGAGCGGCCGCGCCCGGTGCGGCGTGATGCCGGCAAAGGGGGGCGGAGCGACGGAAAGGACCGGGGGAGCGGAAACGGCGGGGCGCATCGGCCCCGCCTCGCCCAGCGGGCGCCATCCCAGGAAGGCGAGGGGTCCGCCCTGCAGCGGCCGCGCGAGCCCCTGGGCCACGGCCTCCTCCGCCGCCGGCCCGTCGAGCAGGCCGAGCGGCTCGGGGATCATGCGGGGCTCACCCGGCAGGCGCGGGAGAGAAGCCGCCCGTGTCGGGCCGCGGGGTGCGCCCCGCGCTCGGCACGCTGCCACGCCCGGCCTGGGCGGGCTCGTCGGAACGGGTCCGGATCACCGGCTCGCCGCGCAGCACCTGGCGGATTTCGTCGCCCGAGAGGGTCTCGTACTCGAGCAGCCCCTTGGCGAGGCGGTCGAGCTCCTCGCGGTTCTCGGTGAGGATGTGCTTCGCGCGCGCGTAGGCCTCGTCGATGATGCGCCGGATTTCCGCGTCGATGAGCTGGGCGGTCGCCTCGCTCACGTTCTTCGTCTGGGTGACGGCGTGGCCGAGGAAGACCTCCTGGCTGTTCTCGCCATAGGCCACCATGCCGAGCTTCTCGCTCATGCCCCATTCGGTGACCATCATGCGCGCCTGGTTGGTCGCCATCTTGATGTCGCCGGCGGCGCCATTCGACACCTTGTCGGGACCGAAGACGATCTCCTCCGCCACCCGGCCGCCCATGGCCATGGCGAGCTCGGCCTTCATCTTCGACTTGTGCTTGGAGTAGCGGTCGCCCGCGGGCAGGCTCATCACCAGGCCGAGGGCCCGGCCGCGCGGGATGATGGTGGCCTTGTGGACCGGGTCGCACTCGGGCTCGTGCATGGCGACCAGCGCATGGCCCGCCTCGTGATAGGCGGTCATGCGCTTCTCCTCCTCGCTCATCACCATGCTGCGGCGCTCGGCGCCCATCAGGACCTTGTCCTTGGCGGCCTCGAACTCCGCCATGCCGACGGTGCGCCGGCCCGTGCGCGCGGCGAGCAGCGCCGCCTCGTTCACGAGATTGGCGAGATCCGCGCCGGAGAAGCCGGGCGTGCCGCGCGCGATCACCTTGGGATCCACGTCCGAGGCGAGCGGCACCTTGCGCATGTGCACGCGCAGGATCTTCTCGCGCCCGACCACGTCGGGGTTGGGCACCACCACCTGCCGGTCGAAGCGGCCCGGCCGCAGCAGCGCAGGGTCGAGCACATCGGGGCGGTTGGTGGCGGCGATGATGATCACGCCCTCGTTGGACTCGAAGCCGTCCATCTCGACGAGCATCTGGTTCAGCGTCTGCTCGCGCTCGTCGTTGCCGCCGCCTAGACCCGCGCCGCGGTGGCGGCCCACCGCGTCGATCTCGTCGATGAAGATCAGGCAGGGGGCGTTCTTCTTCCCCTGCTCGAACATGTCGCGCACGCGCGAGGCGCCCACGCCCACGAACATCTCGACGAAGTCGGAGCCCGAGATGGTGAAGAAGGGCACATTCGCCTCGCCCGCGATGGCGCGCGCGAGCAGCGTCTTGCCGGTGCCCGGCGGGCCCACCAGCAGCACGCCCTTCGGGATCTTCCCGCCGAGCCGCTGGAACTTCTGCGGATCGCGGAGGAAGTCCACGATCTCCTCCAGCTCGGCCTTGGCCTCGTCGATGCCGGCCACGTCGTCGAAGGTCACGCGGCCGTGCTTTTCCGTCAGCAGCCGCGCGCGCGACTTGCCGAAGCCCATGGCGCGCCCGCCGCCGCCCTGCATCTGCCGCATGAAGAAGATCCAGACGCCGATGAGCAGCAGCATCGGGAACCAGGAGATGAGGATCTGGAAGAGCGGGTTGACGTCGCTCTCCTCAGGCCGGGCCACCACGCGCACCCCCTTCTCGGTGAGGCGCGAGACGAGGGTGGGATCCTCAGGGGTGAAGGTGGTGAAGGTGCGCCCGTCCGTCAGTTGGCCGGAGACGGTGCGGCCCTGGATCACCACGTCGCGCACCTGGCCGTTGTTCACCTCGTTCAGGAAGTCGCTGTAGGCGACCTGCATCTGCGCCCGCCCCGGGCCGGCCGAGGGCTGGAAGAGGTTGAACAGCGCCACCAGCAGCAGCGCCACGATCACCCAGAGGGCCAGGTTCCGGCCGAAATTGCTCACGTCCGCTTTTCCCCTTCGCGGACCGCGACGGCCCGCATGAACCCCATGTGGTGCGCCTTCGGGCGGAGAGAATGCCCCGCCGGGTATGAACAGACCGGAAGTTTCCGGTCAGCCCTCCGTCAACGGGCCGCCGCGCGGCGCGAAGCGGAGCGGGAACCGCGCCGCCGCCTCGCGGTCAGGATAGGCGAGATGCGGCACCGCCGCCAGCATGCCATCCCGCGCATGTCTGAGCGCCGGGAGGGCGGCCAGCGCGGCGGCAGGCAGATGCCGATGGCGGCCACGCAGCCGCGCCGCCTCGGCCCGACCGAGCGGGCCGATCATGTGCCCCTCGGGTGCGGCGAGCAGGCGGAAGCGCCCGTCCCAGACAGTGCCCGGCACGGCCGGGCAGGCAGCCGCGGGCACCTCGCGCACCACCCAGCCCGAGGCGAGCAGCCGCGCCCCCCCGAGCGTGCCCTGGCCGCGTGCCAGCAGCGCCGCCGCGCGCGCCTCGGCCGGCGCATGCGGCCGCCCCGCGACGACGCGCAACAGCCGGGCGAACAGGGCGATGGCGATCGCGTCCCCTCCCAGCGCGGCGCGGTCGAGCCGCGCGCATCCCTCGGGCAGCAGGCGCAGGGCGCCGGCGGCGCGGGCGGCCAGCGCCTCCTCCAGCCGCGCGCGCCGGGCGGCGAAGGCGGGGGCGGCCGCCTCGGCGCCCGCCGCGCCGCCCGCCGCGCGCAGCCGGGCCCTGGCGAAACGCGGATCCGCGTTGGAGGGGTCCTCGACCCAGGAGAGGCCGGCGGCCCGGCAGGTGGCCTCCAGCCGGGCGCGCGGGACGCCGAGCAGCGGGCGCAGCACCAGCGCCTCCGCCGCCACAGAGACCGGTGCCATGGCGGCCAGGCCGCGCGGGCCGGAGCCGGCCAGCGCGCGCAGCAGCACCGTCTCGGCCTGATCGCCGGCATGATGGCCGAGCAGCAGATGCGTCGCGCCGAACTCCCGGCAGGCGCCGAGCAGCGCGGCGCGCCGGGCCTCGCGTGCGCGGGCCTGCAGGCCGGGGCCGGGGCGGAGGCCAAGCCGGCGCAGCGCCACGGGGAGCCCGGCGCGGCGCAGGCGCTCGGCCACCTGCACCGCCTCGGCGGCGCTCTCCGGCCGCAGGCCATGGTCGCAGATCACGGCGATGGCGCGCCCGCCCGACCAGCGCTGCGCGAGCCAGGCGAGGGCAAGGGAATCCGCGCCGCCCGAGCACCCCACCACCACCGGCAGGATCACCGGGGCGAAGGGCGCCATCAGGGCGGCGAACTCGGCCTCCCCGAGGGGGGGCGGGGCGGCGGGGCCGGGTGCGCACATGCCGGGCGAGGCTAGCCCGCCCCTTCGCGGCGCGGGAGGGCGCGCCGTCAGGCTCGCGCGCGCTCCGGCTCGCCGCTGGGCAGGGCGGCAAGGGGCGGCACGAGAAGCTCGGGCGCCATGGGCCGGGCGATCAGCCAGCCCTGCATGACATGGCAGCCGGCGCGCCGCAGGGCGAAGGCCTGGGCCTCCGTCTCGACGCCCTCGCCCACCACCTCGATGCCCATGCCGCGCGCCAGGGAGATGGTGGCGCGCAGCACGGCGAGCGCCTTCGGATCGTCCGGCAGGCCGCTGACGATGGAGCGGTCGAGCTTGAGGCGCTGCACCGGCAGGCGCACCACATGCGGCAGGCCCGAATGGCCGCCGCCGAAATCGTCGAGCGCCAGCGGCACGCCCACCTCGCGCAGGGCCTGCAGCGTCTTCTGCACGCCCGGCAGGTCGCGGATGGCGAGATCCTCCGGGATCTCGATCTCGAGCCGCTCGGGCGCCACCCGGGCGCGGGCGAGCGCCTCCGCCACCTCCGTGGCGAAGCCCGGATCGTGCAGGCTGGCCACGGAAATGTTGATGGCGAGCGTGGCCGGCGCATCCGGCCGATCCGCCCACTGGGCAAGAAGACCCACGGCGCGATGGAGCACGAAACGGTCCAGCCGCTGCACGACGCCGCCCTCGTTCGCCGCCGGCAGGATTTCCCCGGGCGGCACCCAGCGGCCGAGCCGGCTGGATTTCCAGCGGATCAGCGCCTCCGCCCCCACCATGACCTGGCGCTCCATGTCCTGCTGCGGCTGGAGGTGGATTTCCAGCTCGCCCTCCTCCAGCGCCTCCTCGAGCGCCTCGCGCAGCGCAGCGCGCTGCTCGTGCCGCTCCCGCATCTGCGGCTCGAACAGGCAGACCGTGTTGCGCCCGTGCGCCTTCGCCTCGTGCAGGGCGAGTTCGGCGGCACGCATCAGCGTCGGGCCATCGCGCCCGTCGCCGGGCGCGGCAGCGATGCCGATGCTGGCCGAGATGGACAGGTCGAGGCCGTCGAGCCGCACAGGCGGGCGGAGTGCGGCGCGCACCCGGCCGGCCAGCGGCAGCGCGCTCTCCGGCCCGGCCTCGAAGGCGAGGATCGCGAACTCGTCGGCGCCGAGCCGGCAGACCAGGTCGGTCGGCCGCACCGCGCCGCGCAGCCGCTCCGCCGCCTCGCGCAGCAGGCGGTCGCCCACCACATGCCCGAAGCGCTCGTTGGCCGAGCGGAAATGATCGAGGTCGAGCAGCAGCAGCAAACCGCCCATCGGGGCGCCGGCCAGCGCCCCGAGCGCGCAGCCGAAGGTCTCGCGGTTGGCGAGGCCGGTCAGGGCGTCATGCTCGCTGAGATGTTCCACCCGCGCCTGGGCGCGGTGCAGGGCGGTGACGTCGAGCACGCTGAGCAGCCGGCCCATCCCGCCCTCCGTCGGCCAGGCCGAGGCGGCGACCTGCAACCGCAGCCCCTCGCGCCCCTCGGCGCCCGGCAGCACCGCCTCGCGCTCCTCGCCCGGGGCGATCTCGAAGGGGCCGTCGCCCCCGTTGCGCAGAAGCCCGCTCTGCGGCAGCCCGGCCGGGGCGCGGCCGCCGAACAGCGCGCGCAGCCGCCCATTGGCGAAGACCGTGGCGCCGGTCGCATCGAGCTGCCAGATGCCCACAGGGGCCTGTTCGAGCAGCCGGCGCATCGCCGTCTCCGACTCCTTGGCGAGGAGCACCGCCTCGGAGGCGGGGCAGAGCCGCTCGGCCAGCCGGGCGAGGCGGCCGGCAAAGCCCGCGGCCATGGCCAACGCGAGCAGGCCCGCCGCCCAGACGGGGGGAACCCCTGCCAGAGGCCAGGCCGCCAGGGCAAAGCCCGCCATCAGGCCGCAGGCTTTTGCCAGGGCGCTGCACGCGGAGGGAGACGCCAGGATTTTCTGCATCGGTTCGCCTTTCGACGACCGAGCCTGACGCGCGAGCTTTAAAAAAGATTTGACCTCGGCCGAATGCGCCTCACGCGGCGAGGCTGGCGCAGGCGAGCCCCGCGAGCGCCGCCGCCGCACCGAGTGCGAGGCTGCGCGCCGCCCCGCCCGCGGGCACCTGCCCCTCGGCGCGACCCAGAAGGAAACCGGCGCCGCCCATCACCAGCGCCGCCGCCAGTGCCGTCACCGGCCAGCCCAGACCCGGCCACAGCGCCAGCGGCATCAGCACCAGCCCGCCCCCGAGCAGCGCGCCGAGCGCCAGCACCAGCGCCTCGCGCCCCGCATGGGCCGGCTCGGGCTCGATCAGGTCGAGCTCGAAGCGCATCATGAAATCCACCCAGCGGCGGCGGTCGGCTGCGATCGCCTCCACCGCGCGGGCCAGGTTGTCCCCGCGCAGCCCGTAGCGGTGCAGCACCGCCGCCACCTCCCAGCGCTCGCGCTCGGGGTAGATCTGCGTCTCCTCCTCCTCGCGCAGCCGCTCGGCCGCGTAGCGCTCGGCCGCACCGAGCACGGCGAAATAGCGGCCGAGGGCGAGCAGCACCGCCCCCGCCGCGGTGGCCGCGAGCCCGCCCGCGAGCGCGAGCGCGGCGGGCGCGCCCTGCACCAGCAGCGCCACGGCCAGGGCCAGCGCCGGGATGGGCCCCTGGGCGAGCCCGGTGAGGAAGGGCACCTCGGTCGCGCGCAGCAGCGGGTGCTGCTCGCCCTCCGGCGGGCCGGGAGGGGCGGGGGGCAAACCGTCGCGGTAGGGATGGGGCGCGGGCTGATCCATGCGGGCAGAGTAGCCGGTCCGGACGCGGGACGGAATCGCCCGGGGAGTCAAGCCTCCGGCGCGTCGTCGCGCCTCGCCTGGTCGAGCCGGCGGGCCCGCTGCGCGGCCTCCTGCGCCTCGCGCGCCTTCTCGGCCCGGCTGCGGCCATGCGCGGCGCGGTTGGCCGCCGCCTCGGCGGCGCGCCGCGCCTTCTCGCGCGCCTTGACCCACTTCCTCAGGTTCACGACCTCGCCCATGCTGGCGATGCTACAGGAAGGACAGGGGGTTCCGCCAATGGAGATCACGCTGACCGCGGCCGACGGCCACACGCTCTCCGCCTGGACCGCCGGGCCGCGCGAGGCGGCGCGGGCGCTGGTGGTGGTGCAGGAGATCTTCGGCGTGAACCGGCACATGCGCCGCGTCGCGCAGTCCTTCGCCGAGGCCGGCTATGCGGTCATCCTGCCCGCCCTGTTCGACCGCGTGGAGCGCGGCGTGGAGCTGGGCTACACGGCCGAGGAGGTGGCACGCGGCCGCGCCCTGCGCGCCCGGGTGGACGAGCACAAGACGCTGCTCGACATCCTCGCCGCGGCCGGCGCCCTGCCGGCGGGGGCGAGCCGTGGCATCGTCGGCTATTGCTGGGGCGGCACGGTGGCTTGGCACGGCGCCACGCGTTCCTCCGCCTTCTCGGCCGCGGTGGGGTGGTATGGCGGGGGCATCGCCGCGGCGCGCGGCGAGGTGCCGCGCTGCCCCACCCAGCTCCATTTCGGCGAGACCGACGCCTCCATCCCCATGAGCGATGTGGAGGCCATCCGCGCCGCCCGGCCGGAGGTGGAGGTCTTCGTCTATCCCGGCGCGGGCCACGGCTTCGGCTGCGAGGAGCGCGGCAGCTACGTGGCGGCCGACGCCGCGCTGGCGCAGCGCCGCACCCTGGAGTTCCTCGCCCGGCACCTCGGATGAGCCGGCCTCAGCCCGCGCGTGGCATCTTGCGCTCGACGATCGCGGCGAGCACGCCCGCGCCATAGGGGATGGCGCGGTCGTCGAAGTCGAAGCGGGGATGGTGCACCTCCGCGCTGTCGCCATTGCCGGTGACGATGTAGGCGCCGGGGCAGCGCTCCAGCATGAAGGCGAAATCCTCGCCGCCCATCACGGCGGGGTAATCGCGGTGCACATGGCCCTCGCCCACCAGGGCGGCGGCGGCGTCGCCCAGCGCCACGGCCTCCATCGCATCGTTGACCAGCGGCGAGGTGATGACCCGGAAGTCGAGCCCGGCGGACCCGCCGAGCCCCGCCGCCACCCCCTCGGCGATGGCGCGCATGCGGCTCTCCACCAGCGCCATGATCTCGTTCGAGAAGGCGCGCACCGTGCCGCCCAGCCGCACCTCGTTCGGGATCACGTTGTAGGCCTGCCCCGCGTCGAAGCGGGTGACGCTGAGCACCGCGCGCTCGCTGGCCGGCACGTTGCGCGCCACCACCGACTGCAGCGCCTGGACGATGGCCGCGCCCATCACCACCGGATCATTCGTCGCCTCCGGGCGCGCGCCATGGCCGCCCGTGCCGGTCACCTGGATGTCGAAGAAGGCGACGCCGGCCATCATCGGGCCGGGGCGCAGGCCGAACTCGCCCACCGGCAGGCCGGGGCGGTTGTGGATGCCGAAGACCGCATCGCAGGGGAAGCGGGTGAACAGCCCGTCCTCCAGCATGGCCAGGGCGCCGCCCGCGCCCTCCTCGCCGGGCTGGAAGATCAGGTGCACGGTGCCGTCGAAGTTCCGCGTGGCGGCGAGATACTTCGCGGCGGCGGGCAGCCGGGCGGGGTGCCCGTCATGGCCGCAGGCGTGCATCCGGCCGGGATGTGTGCTGGCATGGGCGAAGCCGTTCGCCTCCTGCATGGGCAGCGCGTCCATGTCGGCGCGCAGGCCGATGCGCGGGCCGTCGTTGCGGCCCTCGGCGGCGCGGCCGCCGCGGATCACGCCGACCACGCCCGTTCGGCCCACCCCCTCATGCACCTCGATGCCCCATTCGCGCAGCTTCCGCGCCACCAGGGCGGCGGTGCGGTGCACCTCGAGGCCGAGCTCGGGATGGGCGTGGATGTCGCGGCGGAGGGCGGTGAACTCCTCCTGCCAGGCGGCGATGGTCTCGATGGGGGTGCTGCTCATGGCTCCTCTTCGCCCGCGCGGCGGGCCAGCGCAATGGCCTCGGCCAGCACCTGGGCGTCGCCGATGTGGTTGGCGAGGATCAGCACCAGCCGCGCATCGAGCATGCGCGAGGCGGCCTCGTCCAGCCCGCGATGCGCCTCCATCAGCAGGGCGTAGACGGCGTCGGGGTCGGCGAGGCGGGGCTCGGTGGAGAGGCGGCTCATCGGGCGAGGGCCTTGGCGTGCAGCGCGGCCAGCGCCGCGCCGTCGGCGGCCGGGGCGCGGCCGGCGAGGATCTGGTCGGGGCGGAAGAGCGCCGCCTCGCCGGGCGCGAGGCCGAGGCGGGCGGCGGCCAGCCCCGCATGGTCCCACAGCGCGCCAGGGCGCGGCGCGTCGGAGAGGATCACGGCGCTGACGCCGGGCAGGGCAGGGGGCTCGGCCTCGCGCGCGACCAGCGCGAAGCGCCCGTCATGGCCGATGTGGCGCAGCAGCCAGTCCGCGCGGCCGTCGCGCATCACCGGCGCATCGGGGGCCGCCTGCTGCCCCGACCAGGGGCGCGAGAGCCGGCCCGAGTTCACGAGGGGGCGGGCGAAGGCATGCCGCCGCGCGAGCTGCAGCACCGCGTCGCGATAGGCGCGCGCGGCGGGGTTCTTCGGCGTGATGAAATCCGTGCTGCGGGTGGAGTTCAGGATGTTCTCGTCGGCGGCGGGGATGCGCTCGGCCTCGTAGCCGTCGAGCAGCGCCTCCCCCGCCTCGCCCGCCAGCACGGCGGCGAGCCGCCAGGCGAGGTTGTCCGCGTCCTGCACCCCGCCATTGCCGCCGCGCGCGCCGAAGGGGCTCACCTGGTGCGCCGCATCGCCCAGGAAGAGGATGCGGCCGTGGCGGAAACGCTCCATCCGCCGGCATCTGAAGGTGTAGACGCTGACCCATTCCAGCTCGAAGGGGATGGCGGGGCCGAGCATGGCGGCGACGCGCGCGCGCACCCGGGCGGGGTCCTTCTCGGCCTCCGGGTCCGCCTCCCAGCCGAGCTGGAAATCGATGCGCCACACATCGTCGGGCTGCTTGTGCAGCAGCACGGACTGGCCGGGGTGGAAGGGGGGGTCGAACCAGAACCAGCGCTCGCTCGGGAAATCCGCCCGCATCACCACATCGGCGATGAGGAAGCGGTCGCGGAACACCTGCCCGAGGAAGGGCAGGCCGAGGGAGTCGCGCAGGAAGCTGCGCGCGCCGTCGCAGGCCAGCAGCCACTCCGCGCGCAGGGTATAGGCGCCGGCGGGGGTTTCGACGGAGAGCCGCGCGCCGTCCTCGCGGCTCTCGACGCCCGTCACCTTGTGACGCCAGCGCAGCTCCACCCGGCCCGTGGCGGCGCAGGCCTCCACCAGCCAGGCCTCGGCGTAATACTGCTGCAGGTTCACGAAGGCCGGGTATTCGTGCCCCTGCTCGGGCAGCAGGTCGAAGGCATAGGCCTCGCGCTCGCCATGGAAGACGCGGCCGCGGTTCCAGGTGACGCCCTTGTCCAGGAATTTCGCGCCGAGGCCGAGGCGGCCGTAGATCTCGAGCGTGCGCTTGGCGAAGCAGATGGCCCGGCTGCCGGTGGAGACGGTGTCGTCCTCGTCGAGCAGCACCACCTCCACGCCCCGCCGCGCGAGGTCGAGCGCGACCGTGAGGCCCACCAGCCCGCCCCCCGCCACCACCACCCGCGCCGCCTCCTCGCCGCCCGGACGGCGCGGCGGCGGCGCGGCGTAGCGCGGCGGCGCGAAGCGGCCCGCCATCACTGCGCTTCCGCGCTCTTCATCGGCGTGCCGCGCTCCAGCGCCTGCCACATCTCCACGTCCCGCTCGGCGGTCCAGATGCGCGGATGCGCGATGCCCATGGCCTCGTCATAGGCGCGGCTGACGTTGAAGGGCATGCAGTGCTCGAAGATCACCCACTGGCCGTATGTCGGGCGCAGCGCGCCCATCGCCTCGTCGTAGAGCTCTTTCAACGACCAGCCCTTCGCCACGGCCTGCCGCGCCAGGGCGAAGAGGTCGGTCACGTAGCTCTCGGTCTGGTGCAGCGCCTCGGCGACATCGGCCTTGGTCAGCAGCGCCGCGCCGCGGCCGGGCACGAGCTTCTCGGGGCCGAGTTCGCGGATGGCCGCGAGCGTGGCGGGCCAGTCCGCGAAATGCGCGTCGCCGCAATAGGGGGTGGCGCCGAACTCCACCGTGTCGCCGGCGAAGAGGACCCGCTCCTTGGGCAGCCAGACCACCGTGTCGCCCGCGGTGTGGCTGCGGCCGATATGGATCACCTGCGCCTCGCGCGTGCCCAGCCAGAGCGTCATGCGCTGCGCGAAGGTATGGGTGGGCCAGGTGAGGCCGGGGATGGTCTCGCGCCCGCGGAACAGGCGCGGGAAGCGGCCGATCTCGCTGTCCATGTCCTGGGCGCCGCGCTCCACGATCAGCGCGCGCGTGGCGTCCGAGCAGATGATGGAGTGCGCGGGGTAGCCCGAGGCGCCCAGCACCCGCACGGCGTGGTAGTGGGAGAGCACGATCTGGCGGACCGGCAGCGGCGTGACGGTCGCGATGCGCGCCTGCACGTCGCGCGCCATCAGCGGCGTGGCCTGGGCGTCCACCACCACCACGCCCTCGGGGCCGACGATGACGCCGGAGTTCGGGTCGCCCTCGGCGGTGTAGGCGTAGAGGCCGGGGCCGAGCTCGTCGAAGGAGACGCGCTTCTCGGCGAGATCCTGGGTGCTGGCGAAGCTCATGGCGGGGCGTCCTGGCGTGTGGCCCCAGTCTAGCGCCGCCTCACGCCCCCCGGAACCGCGCCGCCGCCAGCGAATCCTCGCGCAGCGCCGCCAGCACCTCGGCCCCCGCGCCCTCCTCGTCCAGCACCAGCACGCGCTCGAACCAGGGGGCGTCGCCGCGGGCGCGGGCCTGGAAGAGGCGGTCCAGCGCCTCGGCGGCCGCGCTGCGCCCCTGGCAGCAGGCGCAGCCGGCACGGTGCGTGGCCACCCCGGCGGCGAAGGAGACGGCGGCCACCGCCCGCGCGGGCTTGGGCGGCGGCGGTGCGGCGGTGATCAGCGCGGCCGGCCCGCCCTCGGCGAGGGCCGCCTCCACCGCCGCGAGGTCGGGCAGCAGGGTCACGGGGATGCGGGCATCGAGCGACCAGACCATACGCTGGACATAAGGATATGTTTATGCCATTGGCAAGCCATGGAGCCGCTGCTCACCCAACTGCGCGCCGCCGCCGAGCCGACCCGGCTGCGCCTGCTCGCGCTCTGCGCGCGCGGGGCCTTCAACGTCAGCGAGCTCTGCGCCGTGCTCGGCCAGTCCCAGCCGCGCCTCTCCCGCCACCTCAAGCTGCTGCACGAGGCGGGGCTGCTCGAGCGGCTGCCGGAGGGGCCGCATGTCTATTTCCAGCTTCCCGCCGGGGCCGATCTCGCGCGCGCCCTGCTGGCCCGGCTGCCGGAGGAGGACCCGCTGCTGCAGGCCGATCGCCGCCAGGCCGCGCGCATCGCCGCCGAGCGCGCCCGCGCCGCCTCCGAGGCCTTCCAGCGCGAGGGGATGGAGTGGGACGAAATCCGCGCCCTCGGCCTCGATGCCGCCGCCATCGAGGCCGCGCTGCTCGCCGCCCTGCCCGAGCGGGTGGAAAGCCTGCTCGACATCGGCACCGGCACGGGCGCGCTGCTCGAGCTGGTGGCGCCGCGCGTCGGGCGCGCGCTCGGCGTGGACGCGAGCCGCGAGATGCTGGCGCTGGCCCGCGCGCGCCTCTCCGAGCGCGGCCTCGCCGAGCGCTGCACCGTGCGCCTCGCCGACATGTATCGCCTGCCGCTGCCCGATGCGCGCTTCGATGCGGTGACGCTGCAGATGGTGCTGCACTACGCCGAGGACCCGGCCGCCGCGCTGGCCGAGGCCGCGCGGGTGCTGCGCCCGGGCGGGGCGCTGATCGTGCTCGACCTCGCGCCGCACGGGCGGGCCGAGACGATGCAGCGCTTCGCGCACCGCTGGCCCGGCTTCGACGACGCCGCCATCGCCGGCTGGCTGGGCGCGGCCGGCTGCGCCGCGCCGCGCTCGAGCGAAATCCCGGGCCCGCTCGCCGTGCGCCTCTGGCGCGCGGAGAAGCTGCCCGCCCGTCTTCTCGCCGACGCCTGACGCGACCGAGGCCCCGCATGTCCCGACCGCACCTGCTCGACGCCCTCCGCGACCGCGTGCTGCTCTGCGACGGCGGCATGGGTTCGCGCGTGCAGGCGATGAATCTCGACGTCGCGCGCGACTACTGGGACAGGGAGAACTGCACGGAGGTGCTGAACCTCTCCCGCCCCGACATCGTGCGCGACATCCACCGCGGCTACTTCGAGGCGGGCGCCGACATGGTGCTGACCAACAGCTTCGGCGGCAGCCCCGTCACCCTCGAGGAGTTCGGGCTCGGCGCCCGCGCCTTCGAGATCAACAAGCGCGCGGTCGAGCTCGCGCGCGAGGCCGCCGAGGGCTTCGCCGACGGCCGCCACCGCTGGGTCATCGGCGACATCGGGCCGGGCACCAAGCTCCCCTCGCTCGGCCACATCGCCTACGACGCGCTCGAGGCGGCCCTGACCGAGCAGTGCCGCGGCCTGATCGCGGGCGGGGCAGATGCGATCCTCACCGAGACCAACCAGGACACGCTCTACATCAAGGCCGCCGTGAACGCCGCCAAGGCCGCGAAGGCCGAGGCCGGCAGCGACATCCCGATCCTCGTGCAGGTGACGGTGGAGACCACCGGCACGCTGCTCGTCGGTCCCGACATCGCCGCCGCGGCCACCGTGGTGCAGGCCCTCGACGTGCCGCTCCTCGGCCTCAACTGCGCCACCGGCCCGCAGGAGATGGCCGAGCATCTCCGCTGGCTCTCGCGGAACTGGCCGGGGCTGCTCAGCGTGCAGCCCAATGCCGGGCTGCCCGAGCTCGTGGAGGGCCGCACGCACTACCCGCTCTCCGCCGGGGAGATGGCGGTCTGGATGGAGCGCTTCGTCGTCGAGGACGGGGTGAACCTGATCGGCGGCTGCTGCGGCACGAACGACAGCCACATCGCGGCGCTGGATGCGATGCTGCGCCGGCTCGCCGGGGGCGCGGCGCGGCCCGCGCCGGCGCGGCGCAGCGTCCACTGGGTGCCCGCCGTCGCCTCGCTCTACGGCGCCGTCAGCCTGCGCCAGGAGAACAGCTACTTCTCCATCGGCGAGCGCTGCAACGCGAACGGCTCCAAGGCCTGGCGCGATCGCCAGGCGGCGCACGACTGGGACGGCTGCCTCGCCATCGGCCGCGAGCAGGTGGCGGAAGGGTCGAACGCGCTCGACATCTGCACCGCCTTCGTCGGCCGCGACGAGATGGCCGAGATGTGCGAGGTGGTGCGCCGCTTCACCGCGAGCGTGAACTGCCCGCTGGTGATCGACAGCACCGAGACGGCGGTGATCGAGGCGGCGCTCAAGCTGCACGGCGGCAAGCCTGTCATCAACTCGATCAACTTCGAGGAGGGAGAGCGCGCCGCGGCGGAGCGCATGGTGCTGGCCAGGAAGTTCGGCGCCGCCGTGATCGCGCTCACCATCGACGAGCAGGGCATGGCCAAGACCGCGGAGGACAAGCTGCGCATCGCGCGCCGCCTGGTCGATTTCGCCTGCCGCCGCCACGGCCTGCCGCCCTCCGACCTGCTGATCGACCCGCTCACCTTCACGATCGCCACGGGGAACGAGGACGACCGCAAGCTGGGCCTCTGGACGCTCGAGGGCATCCGCATGATCCGCGAGGAGTTCCCGGACATCCAGATCATCCTCGGCCTGTCCAACATCTCCTTCGGCCTCAACCCCGCCGCGCGCCACGTGCTCAACAGCGTCTTCCTCGACCATGCCGTGAAGGCCGGCATGACGGGCGCTATCGTGCATGTCTCCAAGATCAAGCCGCTCCACCAGATCCCGCCCGAGGAGGTCGCGGTGATGGAGGACCTGATCTTCGACCGCAGGCGCGAGGGCTACGATCCCCTGCAGCGGGTGCTCGAGATCTTCGCCGGCCGCAAGGCGGCCGACGGGGCGGCGAGGAAGCGGGCCGAGACGGTCGAGGAGCGTCTTCGGGACCGCATCGTGGACGGGGACCGCAAGGGGCTGGAGGAGGAGCTCGCCGAGGCGATGGCGAAGGGCCTCTCGCCGCTCGCCATCATCAACGACATCCTGCTCGACGGCATGAAGGTGGTGGGCGACCTGTTCGGCGCGGGGAAGATGCAGCTCCCCTTCGTGCTGCAGTCGGCGGAGACGATGAAGGCCGCCGTCGCCTACCTGCAGCCCTTCATGGAGCGCGTCGAGGGGCGGGAGAAAGGCGTGATCGTGCTCGGCACGGTCAAGGGGGACGTGCACGACATCGGCAAGAACCTCGTCGACATCATCCTCACCAACAACGGCTACAAGGTGGTCAACCTCGGCATCAAGGTGCCGCTCCAGGACATCGTCGCCGCCGCCCGCGAGCACAAGGCCCACGCCATCGGCATGTCGGGGCTGCTCGTGAAGTCCACCGTGGTGATGAAGGAGAACCTCGAGGAGATGTCGCGCATGGGCATCGACCTGCCCGTGCTGCTGGGCGGGGCGGCGCTGACGCGCAACTTCGTCGAGGAGGAGTGCGTGAAGGCCTATGCCTGCGGGCGCGTGGCCTACGCGCGCGACGCCTTCGACGGCCTGCACCTGATGGACAAGGTGATGGGCAACGACTTCGACGGCTATCTCGCGGCCATCCAGGCGCGGCGACAGGGCAAGGCGCGCAACGAGAAGCGCGTGCTGGGCCAGGCCGACCCGCGCGGCTTCGCGCCCGTCGATCTCGCCTACGCTCAGGCGCGCCGCCGCCGCCTCACCCAGGGGCTTCCCGTGCCCGTCCCGCCCTTCTGGGGGCCGCGCGTGATCGAGGCCGACCCGCGCGCGCTCGTTCCCTTCATCAACGAGCGCAGCCTCTACCAGTTCCAGTGGGGCTTCCGGAAGGCGGGCCGCTCGCTCGAGGATTTCCTCGGTTGGGCGAAGCAGGAGCTGCGCCCGGTGCTCAAGCGCATGCTGGCGCTCGCCGAGGAGCAGGAGATCCTCAGGCCCCAGGCCATCTACGGCTACTGGAAATGCGCCGGCCAGGGCAACGACCTGATCCTGTTCGAGCCGGACGGCGTGACCGAGGCCGCGCGCTTCCACCTGCCCCGCCAGCCCAAGGAGGATGGCGAGTGCATCGCCGATTTCGTGCGCGACGTGGACGAGGCCGAGCGCGACGTGATCGGCCTGCAGGTCGTCACCGTCGGCCAGAAGGCCTCCGACATGGCGCGCGAGTGGTTCGAGGAGAACCGCTACCAGGACTACCTCTACCTGCACGGCCTTTCGGTCGAGATGGCGGAGGCGCTGGCCGAATACGTCCACAAGCGGATCCGGGCGGAGCTCGGCTTCGCCAGCGAGGACGAGCGCGACATCGAGAAGATGCTGCAACAGGGCTACCGGGGCGGCCGCTACTCCTTCGGCTATCCCGCCTGCCCGCGGCTCGAGGACCAGGCGCCGTTGCTCGAGCTGCTGGGCGCGGAGCGCATCGGCGTCACGCTCTCCGAGGAGTGGCAGCTCCATCCGGAGCAGAGCACGAGCGCGATCGTGCTGCACCACCCGCGGGCGAAATACTTCACGGTGTAGGCCGGCGGCGGCTCAGCGTTCCACTTCCTCGACGGCGATACCGAAGGCGGCCAGCCCCTCGGAGAGCAGGTCCCCGAGCCCATCCATGCCGGCGAGGTAGGCAGCGGCGTCGCCGCGGGCGTTGCGCTCGGCGGCGAGCTTCAGCGCCTCCTCCCATTCCTCCGGCTCGTAGTCGCCGCGGCCGACCCAGGCGAGCGCGATGAGGGCGTTCTGCTGCTCCTCGTTCAGCTCGTCGATGTAGTCGGTCAGCATCTCCTCGGTGATCTCGTTCTCCTCGTCCTCGTCCAGCTCCTCGTCGTCCTCGGGGCGGCCGATCTCCGCCTCCTCGGATTCCTGCACGGCGTGGGCGAGGTCCACCACCGTCGCCACCACCTCGAGCGAGATGCCGAGATCGAGCTCCTCGCCGTCGTCGTCCGTGTCTGCCATGCTCTCGCCCTCCTCGTTGGTCATGGCCGGGCGCCGTGCCCGGGGCGCGCAGGGAGCCGAAGCCAGCATGCCGATCCCCGAGCATGTGGTCGTCTGGGCCTACCGCATCATTTTAGGCCGCGAGCCCGAGAGCGCGGAAGTCGTCGCGAACTGGTGCGGCGTCGCCGATCCGCGCGACCTTGCGGCGGCCTTCCTCGCCAGCCCCGAGCACCAGGCCCGGCGCGGGCGCCCCTTCGTGCCGCGCGTCGCCGCGCGGCCGGACGCGGAGGCGCTGGACGCCTGGCACCGTCTGCGCTTCGGCACCCCCGC
>JAOAIK010000026.1 GCA_026414745.1 Roseococcus sp. | reverse complement strand
GGGGGGGGGGGGGGGGGGGGGGGGGGGGCGCGGGGGGGGGGGGGGGGGGGGGGGGGGGGCCGGGGGGGGGGGGGGGGGCCGCCCAGCGGCCGGCCTGCCCCGGCCTCCAGCAGTCGCTGCAGGATCTCCTGCTGCGAACCGGCGGGCAGGCTGGGCAGGGCCCCGCCACCCGGCAGGGTGGAGGGCAGCGGCGGCGGCGCGAGCAGCCCGGGCTGGGGCGGCGCCTGCTGGGCCGCCGCGGGAAGAGCCAGGGCGAGCAGCCACCCGAGGCCGACACCGGAACGGGCAAGGGCGGTCAGGCCGGGCAAGGAACGGGCGTCTCTCCTTGAGATTGCAGGTTGTGCCGCATATGCGGGCAGGGATGCAACCTATCCGCGATATCGGGCGCGCGAGCCCCTGGCCGCGCTGGGCGCTGACGCTGGACGCCGCCTGGCGGCTCGGCCCCCGCCCCGTGGCGCTGGCGCTCTGGGGGCGCGGGCCGCTGGCGCGGCGGCGGCTGGCGGCGCGGCTGCCGGGCGTCTCGCTGGCCGACCCCATGGCGGGCGAGGATCTCCGCCCGCTCTGGGAGGCGCATCGCTGGGCGGAGCTGCCCGCCCTGGCCCTGCGCGGCGAGGGCGCGGCCATCGCCCCCTTCGTCGCCGCCTGGATGGCGGCGCACCCGCCCTTCGCCGGGCCGCTCTGGCTGTGCGGGCAGGAGGCGGCGCTGCGCGCCCTGCACCTGATCCTCGCCTGCGAGATCGCGGGGGTGGCGCCGCCGCGCCCGGCGCTCGAGGCCCTGGCGCGGCGCATCGCCGCCAACCCGGCCTACGCCATGGCGCAGGACAACAACCACCCGGTGAGCGAGGCCGCCGGGCTGCTCGCCTGCGGGCTCTGGCTCGATGAGGCGCGGCTGGCCGCCACCGGGGCGCGCCGGCTGGAGGCCGCGATCCTGCGCCTGGTGGCCGAGGATGGCGCCTTCGCGCAGCCCAGCCCCGCCTATCACCGGCTGCTGCTGGATGTGGCGGCGGTGGCCGAGTGGCTGCGCGCGCGGCGGGGCGGGCCGGGCCCCGGCCCGGCGGCCCGCGCGCGGCTCGCCGCCGCCACGCGCTGGCTGCACCGGCTCTGCTGCCCCGAGACGGGGGCGCTGCCGCGCATCGGCCACCAGGATGGCTCCTGCGTCGCCGATCTCGCCGGGGCGGGGCCGGACGACGCGCGGCCGAGCCTGGAGCGCGCCGCGCGGCTGTTCTGCGCCGCCTCGGCCGGCCTCGCGGAGGAGCCGGGCTGCGCCGCCCTCCGCCTGCCCCTGCCCGCGGCGCGGCTGGAGGCGGAGGCGGAGTGGCGCAGCGCGGGCTTCCTGGGCCGCGCCGCGGCCGGGGCGCGCGCGGTGCTGCGCACCGGCCCGCTGCGCTTCCGCCCCGGCCATGCCGATCTGCTCCATCTCGACCTCTGGGACGGGGCGCTGAACCTGCTGCGCGATGCGGGCAGCTTCGCCTACAACCCGGCCGACCGCACCCGTGCCGCGCGCTTCGCCTCCACCGCCTTCCACAACACCATCGGCTTCGACGGCGAGGACCAGATGCCCCGCCTCGGCCCTTTCCTCTTCGCCCGCTGGCCCGCCACCGGCCCGCTGCCGGCCGGCGGCTGGATCCGCGACCACCGCGGCCGCCGCCACGCGCGGGAAGTCTTCGCCGAGGGCCGGCGCTGGCGGGTGGAGGACGCCGTCTCCGGCCGCTTCCGGGAGGCGGTGCTGCGCTGGCGCCTCGCGCCGGGGGCGTGGCAGCTGGCGGGGACGGGGGTGGAGGGCCCTCGCGCGCGCCTCGCCGTCACCGCCGATGGGCCGATCGCGGCGCGTCTCGTCGCGGGCGAGGAGAGCCTCGCCTATGGGCAGGCCTCGCCGCTGCCGGTACTCGAGGTAGCGTTCGGCCCTGATGTTTCGCGTCTGACGACCAGGATTGCCCTCCCCTGAAGCCTGCGGTTGTATTGCGCCCGCGGAGAGTTCATTCTCCTGCCGAGACGGTTGGGCATCCCGATGGGCCTTGACGAGCTGCTGCGCGGGCTGTGGCGCTGGCGCTGGCGCCTCGCGCTGGCGGGGCTCGGACTCTATGCGCTGCTTGCGGCCATCGTCTGGTCCTGGCCGCGCAGCTATGTGGCCGGGCTGGTGGTCGCCCCGGCCGAGACGACGGGCATCGCCACCTCCGCCCTGCTCACCCCCGCGCCCTTCCTGCAGCCCTCGCTGCTCGACCAGCGGCCGGGCGGCAACTTCGCCGTCTATCTCGCCGCGCTGCGCGCCCCCGAGGCGGCGCGCGCCCTGGTGCAGGAGACGCCCATCCTCGCCCATCTGACGGAGCGTCGCGCCGGCCCGCCGCTCGGGCCGCTGCGCCGCTGGCTCGGCCTGCGCATCGAGGCGGACCTCGATGACGTGATGGCCTTCCTGGAGCGCAACCTGGCCGCCACGCCCTCCCTCGCCTCGGTGACCTGGACAGTGGAGGTGGTGGCGCGCGACCGTGCCCTTGCCCTGCTGGTGCTGGAGCGCGTTCACGCCGCCGCCGAGGCGCGGGTGCGCGAGACCCTGGCCGACCTCGCGGCGCGGCGCATCGCGGCGCTCGAGGCGCGGCTGCGCGTGGAGCCCGACCTCTTCGTGCGCCAGACCCTGCACGAGCTGCTGGCGCAGCAGCAGCGCGCGGCGCTGGTGGTGGCGGCGGACGAGGCGGCGGCCGCGCGCCTCGTCTCCATGCCGGCGGTGGAGCTGCGGCCCTCCGTGCCCAACCGGCCGCTGCTGCTGGCGCTGCTGGCGATCGCGGTGGGGATGCTGGTGGCGCTGACCGGCGCGGCGCTGCTGCTGCTGCGCGGCCCCGCCGCCCCGCCGCCGCGGGACTGGGGGCCGCCCGCGCCGGGCCGGCGCGAGCCCGCGCTGGTCCGCACCATGGGCGGGGACGGCGCGTGCTGAGGATGGAGGGGCTGGCGGCGGGCGGGCTCGGGCTTGCCGCCGCCGTGCTGCATTTCGCGGGGGCGCTGAAGGCGGCGGGCTTCCTGCACGCCCTGCCGCTCGACCTGACGGCGCTGGCGCTGGCCGCCACCCTCGGCCTGCTGGCGCTGCTGCTGGCGGCGCGCGAGCCGGTGGCCGGGCGGGGGGTGGGGCTGGTGCTCGCCGCCGCCGCGGCGCTCTGGCTCTGGTGGGTGCTGTCCGCCGCCTGGAGCCCCTGGCCGGAGGAGGCGCGCAAGCGGCTGCTGGATATGGCGCTTCTCGGGCCCGTCATGCTCGCCGCCGGGCTGCTGGCGGGCGCGGAGGAGCGGGCGCGGCGCGGCTTCGTGGCCGCCACCCTGGTCATCGGCCCCTTCGTGGGGCTCGTCATCGCGCATGGGCTGGCCACCGACAGCATCGTTCTGGGCGGCGAGATCGGGCGCGACCCGGCGCGGGTGCGAGTCGCCTACCAGATCGCGGGGCTGGCCATCGCCTGCGCCGGCGGGCTCGCGGCGCTGCGCGTGGTGACGGCGCGGGGCTGGGCGCGGCTCTTCTGGCTCGGGCTGCTGCTCGGGCTGGGGGCGGCGGTGCTGCTGCCGGGCGGGCGGGCGGCCTTCCTCGGCATGCTCGCCACCGTCGCGCTTGGCCCGGCGCTGCTGCTGGTTCTGCTGCGCCGGCCGGGGCGGGCGCTGCTCTGGCTCGGGCTGGCGCTGGGCGGGGGGGCGGGGCTGCTCGCCCTCGTCATGCTCGACCCCGGACGGGCCGAGAACCTCGCCACGCTCGAGCGACTGCTGCGCGGCATGGGCGATGCGCCCTCGGCGCGCGACCAGATCTGGGGCACGGCGTGGCGGCTGGGCGGCTGGACGGGGCTCGGCCCGGGCGGCTTCCCCATCGCCCTCGGCGCCGGGCAGGACCGGGGCTTCCACCCGCACAACCACGCCATCGAGGCGATGGTGGAGGGGGGCGCGGTCGGGCTGCTGCTGTGGCTGCTGGTCTTTCCCGGCGGGGCGCTGCTGGCCGCGGCCCGCGCGCGGCAGGTGGCGCCGGCCCGCGCGGCCGAGATCTTCGCGCTGTGCCTGCCCGTGGCGATCTCGGTGATGGTCTCCACCGATCTCGGCAACCGGATGGCGTGGCTCACCCTCGGCCTTGCCCTCTCGCTCGGGGTGGAGATGCGGCCGCGCCGGGCCTGGGCGGCGCGCCATGTATAGGCGCTGGGGCAAGCGCGCGCTCGATCTCGCGGCGCTCGCCCTGGCGCTGCCGCTGCTGCTGCCGCTCGCCGCCGGGGTGGCGCTGCTGGTGCGGCTGCGCCTCGGCGCGCCGGTGCTGTTCCGCCAGCAGCGGGCGGGGCTGGGCGGCGCGCCGTTCACGCTGTGGAAGTTCCGCACCATGCGCGAGGGCCCGGGCGCCGACGCCGAGCGCCTGACGCCGCTCGGCCGCGCGCTGCGCGCCAGCGCGCTCGATGAGCTGCCGCAGGCCTGGAACCTGCTGCGCGGCGAGATGAGCCTGGTCGGCCCGCGACCGCTGCCGCCCGACTATGTGCCGCGCTACACGCCGCGCCAGGCGAGCCGGCTGTCGGTGCGGCCCGGCCTGTGCGGGCTGGCGCAGGCCATGGGGCGCAACGCCGTGCCCTGGGAGGAACGCCTGGAGTGGGACGCGCGCTATGTCGAGCGGATCACCCTGGCCGGCGACCTCGCCATCATCCTGCGCTGCGCCGCCGTGCTGCTGCGCGGCCAGGGCGTGAGCGCGCCGGGCCACGCCACCATGCCGGAGTTCACCCCTCCCGCTTCCAGATCGGATCCTTGATCTTCGCGAGGAAGGCCTCGTGCGCCGCGCGCGCCGCCTCGGGCACCACGATGGGGCGCGGGGTGCGCGCCACCGCCGCCTCGCGCGCCAGCGCCGGCACGGCGGGCGCGGCGCCGAGCCCGAGCCCGAGCTGCCGCCCGCCGCGCAGCTCCAGATAGACCTGCGCGAGCAGCCGCACGTCCAGCAGCGCGTTGTGGGTGGTGCGCTCGCTCAGGTCGATGCCGAAGCGGCGGCAGAGCGCGTCGAGGCTGTTCGGCGCGCCGGGAAAGCGCGCCCGCGCGAGCGCGAGGCTGTCCACCATCCGCGCAGGGTCGAGCGGCGGCCGCCCGAGGCGGGCCAGCTCCGCGTCCAGGTGGCGGAAGTCGAACTCGGCATTGTGCGCGACGATGGGCGAATCGCCGAGGAAAGCGAGCAGCTCCTCCACCTTCTCCGCGAAGCGCGGCTGGCCGGAGAGGTCGCTCGCGGTGAAGCCGTGGATACGCGTGGCCTCGGCCGGCACGTCGCGCTCCGGGTCGAGCAGGGTGTGGAAGTGGCGGCCGCTGGGCAGCAGGTTCACGAGCTCGATGGCCGCGATCTCGATGATGCGGTGGCCATCGGCGGGGTCGAAGCCGGTGGTCTCGGTGTCGAGGACGACCTCCCTCACGGCCTGCCTCCCTCGCGGAGCCGTCGGACAAGCCGTCGGACCGCCGCCTGGGCGTGGTGGCGCGACAGCCCGGTGCGGATCACATGGTCGGCGCGGCGGCGCTTCTCGGCGTCCGGCATCTGGCGGGCGAGGATGGCGGCGAGGCGCTGCGGCGTCATGCCCGGCCGCGCCAGCACCCGGGCGCGCTGCACCGCGGCCGGGGCGGAGACGACCAGCACGGCGTCGAAGCCGCGCCGGTCCGCCCGCGTCTCGAACAGCAGCGGGATGTCGAGCACCACGAGCCGCGCGCCACGTCCCCGCCAGCGCGCGAGGAAGCGCGCCTGCTCGCGCCGCACCAGCGGGTGGACGATGGCCTCGAGCCGCGCGAGCGCCGCGGGGTCGCCCAGCACGGCGCGGCGCAGCGCCTCGCGGTCCACCGCGCCGCCCCTCACGCTGCCGGGGAAGGCGGCGGCGATGGGCCGCACCGCCCGCCCGCCCTTCGCCTGCAGCGCATGCACCGCGGCGTCGGCGTCGAAGACCGGAACGCCCAGACGACGGAAGGCGCGCGCGGCGGTGGACTTGCCCATGCCGATGCCGCCGGTGAGGCCCCAGACCTTCATCGGGCCGCCCTCATCGCAGGGGGATGTCGGCGGCCACGGCCTCCATCAGCGCCGCGTCCACCTCCGGCGTCACGCCGAACCAGGCGGCGAAGCCCGGCACCGCCTGGTGCAGCAGCATCCCGAGCCCGCCCACGGCGCGCAGGCCCCGTGCGGCGGCGGCGCGCAGCAGCGCCGTCTCGCGCGGGACATAGACGATGTCGGCCACCACGGCCGCCGCGGGCAGCGGGGCGAGATCGAGCTCGAGCGGCGGCTGGCCGGCCATGCCGAGGCTCGTGGTGTTCACGAGCAGCGCCGCATCCTCGAGCGGTGGCGCATCGGCCACCTCCACCGGCCCGCCCAGCGCCTCGGCCAGCGCCTCGGCCCGGGCGCGCGAGCGGTTCACGAGGGTCACGCGCGGGCAGCCGGCATCGAGCAGCGCCGCCGCGATGGCGCGCGCCGCGCCCCCCGCGCCGAGCAGTACGGCGGGGCCGCGGCGCGGGTCGTAGTCGCCGAGCGAGGCGAGGAAGCCGATGCCGTCCGTGCAGTCGCCGGCGATGGAGCCCTCCGAGAAGACCAGCGTGTTCACCGCCCCGGCACGACGGGCGCGCCCGGTGAGGGAATCGCACAGGGCGAAGGCCGCCTCCTTGTGCGGCAGCGTCACGTTCATCCCGCGGAAGCCGCAGAGGGCCAGGGCGCGCGCGCACTCGGCGAAGCGCCCGGGCGGGATGGCCAGGGGCACATAGGCCGCATCCAGCCCGTGCCGCGCGATCCAGATGCCGTGCAGCCGGGGCGAGCGCGAATGCGCGACGGGCCAGCCCGCCACGCCCGCCAGCATGGCGCGGCCCGAGATCATCCCACCGCAGCCGAGGGCACCAGGGTCGCCTGCATGGCGGCGCAAAGCACCTCCGCGCCATCCTCCGTGCGCATCCACACCTCGGCGCGCGCCACCGTCAGCGTGCGGCCGGGCTTGAGCACCTCGGCGCGCGCGATGGCGAGCACCCCCTTCGCGGGGCGCAGGAAGTTCACCTTCAGCTCCGCCGTCAGCACCTCCTGCCCCGGCGGCAGCAGCGAGAGGGTGGCGTAGCCGCAGGCATTGTCGGCCAGCATGGTGAGCACGCCGGCATGGAGGTAGCCGTGCTGCTGCGTCAGTGTCTTGCGGAAGGGCGCCTCGATGACGCAGCGGCCGGGCGCGACCTCCGCCACGCGCGCCTCCACCACGCGCATCAGGCCCTGCTGGGCGAAGGACGCCTCGATGCGCTTCTGGATCTCGGTGAAGGGCATGTCAGAGCCTCCAGCCCGTGTGGATGGCGACGATGCCGCCGGAGAGGTTGCGCCAGGCCACGCGCTCCATCCCCGCCGCCTCCATCATGCGCGCCAGCCGCGCCTGGTCGGGGAAGGTGCGGATGCTCTCGGCGAGATAGACGTAGCTCTCGCGGTCCTTCGCCACGCGCGCGCCGATGGCGGGCAGCGCCTTGAAGGACCAGGCGTCGTAGAGGCGCCGCAGCGCCGCCACCTCGAGGCGCGAGAACTCCAGGCAGTGGAAACGCCCGCCCGGGCGCAGCACGCGCCGCACCTCGCGCAGCACCGCGTCCTTGTCGGTGCAGTTGCGCAGGCCGAAGGCCATGCTCACCTTCTCGACGCTGCGGTCGGGCAGGGGCAGGCGCTCGGCGTCGGCACAGAGGAAGCAGAGCCCCCGCACGAGGCCGCGGTCCAGCGCGCGGGCGCGGCCGACGCGCAGCATCTCCTCGTTGATGTCGGCGCAGATCACGCGCCCCGCGCCCGCGCCGAGGGCGAGGAAGCTGATGTCCCCGGTGCCGCCGGCGAGGTCGAGCAGCGTCTCGCCCGGGCGCGGCTGGATGGCGTTGACGAAGATGCGCTTCCAGACGCGGTGCACGCCGAGCGACATCAGGTCGTTCATCACGTCGTAGCGCGGGGCCACGCTGTCGAACACCTCGCGCACCAGGGCCGGCTTCTCGGCGGCGGGCACGGTGCGGAAGCCGAAATCGGCCATGCGGCTGTCGCTCATGCGGCGGGATATAGCGCGGCCCGGCGGGGCCGGCCATGCGGCCCCTCGCGGCGCGGCCCGGCGCACCCTACAAACCATCCGGAAGGAGAGGGGAAGGCTCCCATGGACGAGGATTTCCGCCGCGCCGCGCTCGACTACCACCGCCTGCCGCGGCCCGGGAAGCTGACCGTCGAGCCCACCAAGCGCATGGCCAGCCAGCGCGACCTCGCGCTCGCCTATTCGCCCGGCGTGGCCGCCGCCTGCGAGGAGATCGCGAAGAACCCCGACGCGGCCTGGGAATACACCGCGCGCGGCAACATGGTCGCCGTCGTCACCAACGGCACGGCGGTGCTGGGGCTGGGCGCCATCGGCGCGCTGGCGTCGAAGCCCGTGATGGAGGGCAAGGCGGTGCTGTTCAAGCGCTTCGCCGGCATCGATTCCATCGACATCGAGGTGGAGGCGCGCGACCCCGCCCGCTTCGTCGAGGCGGTGGCGGCGCTCGAGCCCTCCTTCGGCGCGATCAACCTCGAGGACATCAAGGCCCCCGAGTGCTTCGAGATCGAGGCCGCGCTGCGCGCGCGGATGAACATCCCGGTCTTCCACGACGACCAGCACGGCACCGCCATCATCGTCGCCGCCGCCGTCCGCAACGGGCTGCTGCTGCAGGGCAAGCGCCTGGAGGAGGTGAAGCTGGTGAACACCGGCGGCGGCGCGGCGGCGCTGGCCTGCCTCGACCTGCTCGTGACCATGGGCCTGCCGCGCGAGAACATCTGGGTCTGCGACCTCGAGGGCGTGGTCTGGGAGGGCAGGCCCGGCACCGACCCCTACAAGGCCCGCTATGCCCAGCCGACCGCGGCGCGCAGCCTGCCCGAGGTGCTGGACGGGGCGGACGTGTTCCTCGGCCTCTCCGCGCCCCGGGTGCTGAAGCCCGAATGGCTGGGCAGGCTGGCGCCGAAGCCGCTGGTGCTGGCGCTCGCCAATCCCGAGCCGGAAATCCTGCCCGAGGCGGTGCGCGCCGCGCGCCCCGATGCGATCGTGGCCACAGGGCGCACCGACTATCCGAACCAGGTCAACAACGTCCTCTGCTTTCCCTTCATCTTCCGCGGCGCGCTCGATGCGGGGGCCACCACCATCAACGAGGCGATGAAGGTGGCGGCGGCCGATGCCATCGCCGCGCTGGCGCGGGTGGAGGCGAGCGAGGTGGTGGCCGCCGCCTATGGCGGGCAGGCTCCGGTCTTCGGCCCCGACTACATCATCCCCAAGCCCTTCGACCCGCGGCTGATCCTGGAGGTCGCGCCGGCCGTGGCGAAGGCGGCGATGGAGACCGGCGTGGCGCGCCGCCCCATCGCGGATTTCGCCGCCTACCGGCAGGAGCTCGCGCGCTTCGTCTTCCGCTCGGGCAACCTGATGCGGCCGGTGCAGGAGCTGGCGCGCCGCCGCCCCGCGCGCGTGGTCTTCGCCGAGGGCGAGGACGAGCGCACGCTGCGCGCCGTGCAGACCGTGCTGGACGAGGGCACGGCCGAGCCGATCCTCATCGGCCGCCGCGCCGCGGTCGCCGAGCGCGTGCGCGCGCTGGGCCTGCGCATGGCGCTGGGCGAGAGCGTGCAGGTGCTGCACCCGGAGGAGGATGCGGCGCGCTTCGCCCCCCTGGTCGAGCTCTACAAGCGCAAGGTGGGCCGGGCGGGCATCACCCCCGCGGCGGCGGAGCGGCGCGTCGCCTCGCGCCCCACCGTGGCGGCCACGCTGCTGGTCGAATCCGGCGCGGCGGACGCCGCCATCGTCGGCGGCCGCGGCGACTGGATGCGCGAGTGGGAGCATGTCCTCGGCGTGATCGGCAAGCGCGCGGACGTGAGCCGCGCCTATGCGCTCTCCGCCCTCATCGTGCCCGGCGGCACGCTGTTCTTCGTGGACACGCACCTGATGCTCGACCCCACGGCCGAGCAGCTCTGCGAGATGACGCTGCTCGCGGCCGAGGAGGTGCGCGGCTTCGGCATCACCCCCAAGGTGGCGCTGCTCAGCCATTCCTCCTTCGGCGCCTCGGGCGCGCCCAGCGCGCGCAAGATGCGCGCGGCGCTGAAGCTGATCCGCGCCGCCGCGCCCGAGCTCGAGGTGGACGGCGAGATGCACGGCGACGCCGCGCTGGTGCCCGCCATCCGCGCCCGCGCCGTGCCGGACCCGCAGCTCTCCGGCACCGCGAACCTTCTGGTGTTCCCGAACCTCGACGCGGCCAACATCGCCTTCAACCTCGTGAAGGCGGTGAGCGACGGGCTGCAGCTCGGCCCCATGCTGCTCGGCATGAACCGGCCCGTGCATGTGCTGGTGCCGAGCGTCACCGCGCGCGGCATCGCCAACCTCGCGGCCATCGCCGGCAGCCAGGTGGCGCGGGGGCGAGGCGCCTGAACGCCGCCCCTCAGCGCGCGGTCGCGGTGATGCCGAGGCCGCGCACCACCTCCGAGGGCCCGGCCGAGAGGAGCGGCTGCAGCTCCGTCATGGTCACGGCGCGGGCCGGGCGCAGCGCGATCTCCACCTCGCGCGCCTGGCCGCCGATGAAGCGCAGCAGCGCGCTGCGCACCGCGTCCACCTCCGGGTCCGGCCGGGCGGGGGTCAGCATCGCGGCCACCATCTGCGCGTGCTGCTGGCGGATGCGCTCGGGCGTCGTGCGCTCGCGCTGCGCCTGGTCGCGCAGGGCGCGCTCGTAGAGCGACTGGTCGGCATAGCGCAGCCGCGCCTCGATCAGGCTGACGCGGTTGGGGTCGCTCATCGCGGCGGCGGGGTCCACGCCCTCCATGACCCAGGCGACGGCGAGGGCGCCGAGCTCGCGCACGCCGAAGGCCAGCGCGGGCAGCTCGAACCGCCCGTTGCGCGGGGTCCAGGAGGCCTCGATGGCCAGCTCCATGGACAGGCGGCGCAGCCCCACCGCGTCCAGCGCGGCGGCGACCTCGGGGAAATGCTCCAGCGCCGCGTCGTGCACGGTGAGGCGGCCGGCGGCGGCGCCATCGGCCTCCGTCTGCCCCTCCACGACCAGCCGGCCGAGGCCGCCCAGCGCCTGCCCGTCCCGCGCCACGCTCACGCCGTCCACCCGATAGGCCTGGCGGCCGGCGGGGGGCGCGGGCGGCGGGCTGTTGCGCGCGGCGGCGGCGGCCATGGCGGCGAGGTCGAGCCCCTCCAGCCCGGCGCGCTCCACGCGCAGCTCGGTCACCGGGCTGCCGGCGGGCAGGCGCACCCGCAGCCCCTCGACGCCAAGCTGGCCGGGGCGTCCAGGCTGCCACCCGGCGAGCACGAAGGTGCGCAGCCAGACCCCAGTCTCGCCCTCCAGCTCCAGCCCGGCCAGGCGAAGCCCGGAGACGGCGATCTGGTCCGGCTCGCGCTCGCCGCCAGTCTGGCCGGGACGCAGGGGCAGAAGGGCGAGCGCCTCGAGGTCGAACTCCGCGAGGCGGACGCGCCCCTCGGGGAACTCGGCGCTCACGCCGCGCGCCGCGCCGCGGCGCAGCCCCTCGGCGGAGAGCCCCTCCAGCACCAGGCGCTCCATCAGCATGCGCTCGGCGCCGCGGCGCAGCTCCACCCCGGTGAGGGTGAGCACCTCGCCCTCCTGGCCGGCGGCGCGGTAGCCGAGCTCGATCCCGGCGTCGAGCAGCCCGCGCAGGCGTTCCAGCGCCGGCGGCTCCTGCGCCAGGCGCGGCGGCAGGGGCGGCCAGGCCGGGCTCGCCTGGCGCGGCGGGGGAGCGGGCGCGGGGGGCTGGGTGGGGGCGGCCTGCGGCCCGCCCTTGGGCGGCGTGGCCGGTTGCGCCCCGGGCGGCGTGAGGTGCAGCTTGCTGCTGGGCTGGGCCAGCGCCACCCCGGCCATGATGAGGGCCGCCAGCCCCAGACCCGCGCGCCACCTCATCGCCGCCTCCGCCACTCCTCGGGTGCGATCAAAGCCCGGAACGGGCCGCCGTGCCACTCGGAAACACCCTTTGCGCTGCGCGCCTGCTGCCCCATGTCTCTGCGCGATGACGCGCCTGCCGGCCAAGCCCGAGAACACCGCCGTCGCCGCCTTCCTCGAGAAGCTCGCGGCCGCGCCCGCCCTGCGCGCCGCCCCCGCCCGGCGCGGCCGGCTGATCTTCGCGGTGGACGCCACCGCCTCGCGCCAGCCCGCCTGGGACCGCGCCTGCCAGCTGCAGGCCGAGATGTTCCTCGCCACGCGCGATCTCGGCGGGCTGGCGGTGCAGCTCGCCTACTGGCGCGGCTACATGGAGTTCGCCGCCACCCCCTTCCTGACCGACACGCGGGAGCTGGCGCGCCGCATGTCCGGCGTCACGGTGCTGGGCGGGCAGACGCAGGTGCTGCGCTGCCTCGAACACGCGCTGGCCGAGACACGGCGCGAGAAGGTGGACGCGCTGGTGCTGGTGGGCGATGCGCTGGAGGAGGCGGTGGACCCGATCTGCCACCTCGCCGGCCAGCTCGCGCTGCACGGCACGCCGGTGTTCTGCTTCCAGGAGGGGAAGGACCCCGCGGCCGAGCTGGGCTTCCGGCAGATCGCCCGACTCTCCGGCGGGGCCTGGGCGCCCTTCGACGCCGACAGCCCGGAGGCGCTGCGCGCCCTGCTGCGCGCGGTGGCGGTCTTCGCCGCGGGCGGGCGGGCGGCGCTGGCGCGGCTGCCGGGGCGCGAGGCGGCGCGGCTGGCGGGGCAGCTTCCCGCCCCCCGGCCCTCCGGCCAGGGCGGCTGAGCCATGCTGTGGCTGGGCATCGGGCTGGCGGCGCTGCTCGGCGTGCTGACGCTGCTTTATGTTTTCGCCCATTCCTCGCCGGCGGCGATCAAGCGCGCCGCGGTCTGGGGGCTGGGCAGCCTGGGCGCGGTGTTCCTCGGCATCATGCTGCTCTCGGGGCGCGGGGCCAATGCGCTCTGGGCGCTGATCATGTTCGGCCCGGCGCTGATGCAGGCCTTCCGCGCCTGGCGCGCCAGGCAGGCCTTCAGCCGCCCCGCGCCCGAGGGCGAGGCGAGCGGCGTGGAGACGGCGACTCTGGCGATGCGCCTCGACCTCGCCTCCGGCGTCATGTCGGGGCAGGTGCGGCGCGGCCCCTTCGCGGGGCGGGACCTCGCGTCCATGACGCGGAGCGAGCTGCTCGCGCTGCTGGCCGATTGCGCCGCCAACGACCCCGAGAGCGTGCCGCTGCTGGAGGCCTGGCTCGATCGCACCGACCCGCTCTGGCGCGAGGAGCCGCCGCCCGCGCGCCCCGCCGCCGGGCCGATGACGCGCGCCGAGGCGCTGGCCGTGCTCGGCCTTGCCGAGGGCGCGAGCGAGGCGGAGATCCGCGCCGCGCATCGCCGCCTGATGCAGGCCGCCCACCCCGACCGGGGCGGCAGCGACTGGCTGGCCGCGCGGGTGAACGAGGCGCGCGAGGTGCTTCTGGGGCCGGGACGCGCCCGCGGCGCGTGAGGAGGCGCCCGGGGCGGGCCGGGCGAATGGAGCGGGCGATGGGAATCGAACCCACGACATTCAGCTTGGGAAGCTGACGTTCTACCTCTGAACTACGCCCGCCTCGGCGGCGCAGCATAGCCGCAACCCCGCCGGCCCGGCAAGCGAGCGGCCCCGCCTCACGCCTGCGCCGGCAGGCCCTGGCGCAGCGGCGGGAAATCCTCGGGCGTGATGGTCTCGCGCTCCAGCAGCAGCCGCGTGCCGGCGTCGAGATCGGCCCGGCGCTCCGCGAGCAGCGCCTTGGCGCGCGCATAGGCCGCGGCGATCAGTTCGCGCACCGCCACATCCACCTCGCGCGCTGTCGCCTCGGAATAGTCGCGCGGGGTGAGAGTGGGCACGCCCTCGCCGAGGAAGCTCTGCCGCTCCGGCTCCAGCACCGCCTGGCCGAGCGAGGGGTGCATGCCGAAGCGCGTCACGATCTGGCGCGCGATGTCGGTCACGCGCGCCAGGTCATCGGCCGCGCCGGTCGAGATCTCGCCGAGCACCAGCTCCTCCGCGGCGCGGCCGGCGAGCAGCACCACCATGCGGTTCTCGAGGTCACGCCGGGTGATGAGGAAGCGGTCCTCGGTCGGCCGCGTCATGGTGTAGCCCAGCGCGCCGATGGCGCGCGGGATGATGGAGACCTTGTGCACCGGGTCCGCCCCGGGCAGCGAGGCGGCGGCCAGCGCATGGCCCATCTCGTGGATCGCCACCGCCTCGCGCTCGGCGGGGTTGAGCACGCGGCCCTTGCGCTCGAGGCCGGCGACGATTCGCTCCACCGCCGCCGTCACGTCCTGCATCGCCACCGCGGGCGCGCCGCGGCGGGTGGCCTGGATGGCCGCCTCGTTCACCAGGTTCGCCAGCTCCGCCCCGGTGAAGCCGGGGGTGAGGGCGGCGATCTGCTCCACATCCAGCCCCTCGTGCCGCACCTTCTTCAGGTGCACGCGCAGGATGGCGGCGCGGCCGGACTTGTCCGGCCGGTCCACCACCACCTGGCGGTCGAAGCGCCCGGCGCGCAGCAGCGCGGGGTCGAGGATCTCGGGCCGGTTGGTGGCGGCGAGCAGCACGATGCCCTCGCGCGGGTCGAAGCCGTCGAGTTCGGTGAGAAGCTGGTTGAGGGTCTGCTCCTTCTCGTCATGGCCGCCGCCCAGGGCGCCGATGCCGCGGCGGCGGCCGAGCGCATCGAGCTCGTCGATGAAGATGATGCAGGGGGCGGCCTTGCGCGCCTGCTCGAAGAGGTCGCGCACGCGCGCCGCGCCGACGCCGACGAACATCTCCACGAACTCGGAGCCGGAGATGGAGAAGAAAGGCACCCCCGCCTCGCCCGCGATGGCGCGCGCCACCAGCGTCTTGCCCGTGCCCGGCGGGCCGACGAGGAGAATCCCCTTGGGGATGCGCGCGCCGAGCCGGCCGTACTTCTCCGGCTCCTTGAGGAAGGCGACGATCTCGCGGAGTTCGGCCTTGGCTTCGTCTATCCCGGCCACATCGTCGAAGGTGACACCCGTGTCCTTCTCGACATAGACCTTGGCCTTGGACTTGCCGACCGACATCAGCCCGCCGAAGCCCTGGCGCTCGGCGATGTGGCGGAAGAGGAACATCCACACCCCGAAGAACACCAGCGCCGGCAGCACCCAGGACAGCACCGTGGAGAGAAGGGTGTTGCGGACGGTGCCGTCGAAGCGCGCCGAGGAGCGCTCGAGCCGGCGCGTCAGATCCTCGGGCACGATGGTGGTGACGAATCGGCTGCGCCCGTCGATCGGCTCGCGGTAGCGGCCGGTGATGGCCTCGGGCTGCACCTGGACCTCGGCGATGCGGTCCTGCTCCAGCAGCTCGAGGAAGCGCGAATAGGGGATGCGCTCGGTCACCGCCGCGCCCTGCCACCAGCTCTGCAGGACGAGAAGCAGCAGCGCCGCCGCGATCCAGTACCAGAGATGGAACTGCTGCTGCCGGTTCATGCGCCCTCCGTTCGCCCGCGCGGCGGAGTGGAGCGCGGAACCGCAGCCCGGCACAAGGGCGCGGCCGGCGGCTCAGCCCGGCCGGGCCTCCTGGACCTCGGCGGCGGCCTCTGCCTCGCGCCGGTCCTGGTCGCGCACCAGCCAGTAGACGATGCCGAGCGCGAGCATGGCGGCACCGAGGGCGAGCACCTTCAACGCCTCGGTCTGGCCGAGATCGAGGATGATGAACTTCCGCACCACCGCCAGCATGGCGATCATCACCACGACCCGCACCTGGACGATGCCGAAGCGCCGCTCCACCACGACCAGCAGCGAACGCTTGAACTCGAGCGCGATCACGACGGTGAAGATGGCGCCGAACACGGTCTGGAAGACCGCCGGATCGGTGGGGTCGAACACGTCCACCCAGAGGAGGGAGGAGACGATCAGCTTCGCGAGGTTCCACAGCGCCGCGACCACCACCGCCGCGATCAGAAGGGTGAGCAGGAAGACGACGGTCTGCTCGAACTTCTCGTAGAAGCCGAGGCTGCGCCAGAGCGCGAGCCCCTTGAGCGGCGGGGGGCGATCGGTCATCGGCCGGCATCCAGCGTCACGGCGACCTCGAGGCGGACACCCTCGCGCAGGAGGGCGACCCCCACCGTCTCGCCCGGCGCGTGGCGGTCGAGCGCGGCGAGGAGGTCGGCCACGCGCCGCACCGGCCGCCCGCCGAGGGCGAGGATCACGTCGCCCGTCTGGAAGCCCCCTTCCCGCGTCAGCCGCGCCGCGCGCAGGCCGGCGCGCTCGGCCGCCGAGCCGGGCTCCACCTCCAGCACGAAGACGCCCTCGATGCCGAGCCGCGCCGAGAGCGCGGCGTTGAGCTGCTCCTCCACCCGGATGCCGAGCGAGGGGCGGATGTAGCGCCCCGCCGCGATCAGGCGCGGCACGACGCGGTTCACCGTGTCCACCGGCACCGCGAAGCCGATTCCGGCGGAGGCGCCGGAGGGGCTCACGATCGCCGTGTTCACGCCGATCAGCCGCCCCGCGGAGTCGAGCAGCGGCCCGCCGGAGTTGCCCGGGTTGATCGCGGCGTCGGTCTGGATCAGCCGCTCGATCACCGCCCCCGTCTCGGTCGGCAGCTCCCGGTTCAGGGCCGAGACGATGCCCGTGGTGAGCGTCCAGTCGAGGCCGAAGGGGTTGCCGATGGCGAAGACCTTCTGGCCGACGCGCAGATCGTGGCTGGTGCCGATGGGCAGCGGCTCCGGCCGGCCGGCGCCCACGCCGATGCGCAGCACCGCGAGATCGTGCGCCGGGCTCGTGCCCACCAGCACGGCGTTGTAGGCGCGCCCGTCGGCGAGCCGCACCGTGGCGCCGGAGGCGCCGGCGATCACATGGTCGTTCGTCACGACATGGCCGAGGTGGTCCCAGATGAAGCCCGAGCCGGTGCCGCGCGGCACCTGCAGGGCGTTGCGGGTCCAGGGATTCACCACGCGCTCGGTGGTGGCGATGAACACGACGGAGCCGCGCGCCTGCTCGAACAGGGCGATGGTGGCCTGCTCGTCGGCGGCGAGGTCGCCGCGCGGCGTCACCGCGCGCGGCTCGGCCCGGCCGGCGAGGATTTGCGCCTGGATCAGCGGGATGCTCTGCCAGGCGGTCATCAGCACAAGCGCCGCGGCCACCAGCAGCAGGGTGCGGAAGACGAAGCCGCCATGACTCACGCCGTCGTTCTCCTGTCGCGGACCGGGGTGCGGGGCGATTCTCGCCCCCTTCGCGCGGCCTCGCAACCGCCCGCTCATCCGCTGCCGATCAGGATGCCCGCCGCCAGCACCAGGCTGCCGCCCAGCACCACCTGGAACACGGCGCGGCCCATCGGCGTCTCCATGTAGCGGTTCTGGATCCAGGCGATGGCCCAGAGCTCCGCCGCCACGAGGAGCAGCGCGATCACCGTCGCCGTCCAGAAATGCGGGATCAGGTAGGGCAGCGCATGGCCGAGCCCGCCCAGCGTCGTCATCACCCCCGAGGCGAGGCCGCGCTTCCATGGCGCGCCGCGGCCGGAGAGCTTGCCGTCATCATGCGCCGCCTCGGTGAAGCCCATGGAAATCCCCGCCCCCACCGAGGCCGAGAGGCCCACGAGGAAGGTGGTCCAGGGGTTCTGGGTGGCGAAGGCGGTGGCGAAGATGGGCGCCAGCGTGGAGACGGAGCCGTCCATCAGCCCCGCCAGCCCCGGCTGCACCCAGGTCAGCACGAATTGCCGGCGCGCGGCGAGATGCTCCTCGCTGGCCGCGCCGCTGCGGGCGAGTTCCTCCGCCAGGGCCTCGACGCCGCTCTCGTGCCGCGCCTCCTCGGCGGCGAGGTCGCCCAGCAGCCGGCGCGCCTCGGCGTCGGTGCTGCGCTCGGCGGCGGCACGGTAGAAGGCCTCCGCCTCGCGCTCCATCGCCATCGCCTCGGCGCGGATGCGGTCGAGGCCGAGGTTCTCCACCAGCCAGACGGGGCGGCGGGCGTAGAAATCGGCCACATGCTCGCGCCGGATGGGCAGGATCAGGTCGCCGAAGCGCGCCTGATACAGCGCGATGAGGCGGCGGCGGTGGCCGTCCTCCTCCTCGGCCATGGTCTCGAACATCTCGGCGCTGGCGGGATAGCCCTCGCGCAGGCGGCGCGCGTAGAGGCGGTAGATGCGCGAATCCTCCTCCTCCGAGGCGATCGCGAGCGCGAGGATCTCCTGCGCCGAGAGGCTGGCGAAGCGGCGGCGGCCGAAGCCGGGCAGGGGGATCAGGCGCATGGCGTGTTCCTGTGCGGCGGGGTGCGGCGGAAAGAGTGCGGCGCGGCCCCTCAGAGGTCGAGCGTCAACTGCCGGCGGGCGCGGGCGGCGCGCGCCGCCGCGCGGGCGCGGCGGGCCAGGGGGTCGTCGTCGTGCAGGCGGCGCTGGCGGCTGCCGTGCCGGGCGAAGACGGCGCGCGCCGCCGCCTCGAAGCCCGGCGCGCGGCGCTGCGCGGCCAGGCGCTCGCGCGCGGCGCGGGCGGCCTCGGCGGCGTCGAGCAGCGGCGGCGGATAGAGGCCCGCCTCGCCCTTCCAGGGCATGTGGCGCAGCACCGGCGGCAGGGGCGCGAGCTCGGGGATCCAGCGGGCGATGAAGCGGCCCTCCGGGTCGTGGTCGAGGCCCTGCTTGATCGGGTCGTAGAGGCGCGGCGTGTTGATGCCGGTGGCGGCCGACTGCATCTGCACCTGCGGCCAGTGGATGCCCGGCTCGTAGTCGGTGAAGCGCCGCGCGAGCACGAGGCCCGAGGCGCGCCAGTCCAGGCCGAGATGGTGGCTCGCCACCGCCTGCAGCATCGCCCGCATGCGGAAGGTCAGCCAGCCCGTCGCGGTGAGCGCGCGCATGCAGGCGTCGAGGAAGGGCCAGCCGGTGCGGCCCTCGGCCCAGGCGCGCAGCCGCTCCTCCTCCGGCGGGGTGGGGCGGCGCGCGGCCTCCGCGGCCGGATGCGCGGCGCGGATTTCGAGTTCCGGCTCGCTCTCCAGCTTCTGCATGAAATGGGCCCGCCAATGCAGGCGCGAGAGCAGGGAATGCGCGGCGCCCGGCGGGATGGGTCGCGCCCGCGCCTCCATCGCCTCCAGCTCCTCGCGCGCGGCCTGCACGCGCCGCACCGCCTCGCGCAGCGAGAGGCTGCCCAGCGCGAGATGCGGCGAGAGGCGCGAGCACACCCGCCCCGCCGTGAGCGGCGAGGACATGCCGCGCCGATACTCGGCCCCGCGCCCGGCGAGGAAGGAGTCGAGCAGCGCCAGCGCCGGCTCCCGCCCGGCGGGCTGCAGCGTGATCAGCCCGTCCTCGGGGCTCCAGGGGCAGGGCTGGTCGGGGATCTCGCCCTCCGGCTCCTCGACCACGGGGAGAAGGCCGCGCGGCGGGGGAAGGAGGGGCTGGGCCATCTGCGCCGCCACGCGCCGGGCCCAGAGGTCGCGGTCGTCCAGGCGGCGGATCACGCCGGGCTGGGGCTGCTCGCGCCAGGGGATGCCATGGGCGCGGCAGAAGCGCGCCACCGCGCGGTCGCGCGCATAGGTCCGGAGATTGCCCGTCTCCTCGTGGCTGTGCAGGGCGGCGATGCCATGGCGCGCGTGCAGATCGGCCAGCACCGCCGGAACCTCGCCCCGGCGCACCACGAGCGGCAGGCCGAGGGCGCCGAGCCGCGCGCGCAGGTCGCACAGCGCGGCGCGGGTGAAGCGCCATTGCCGGGGGCTCGCATCCTCGCCCTGCCAGTAGCCGGGCTCGACCACGTAAAGGCACAGCACCCGGCCGCGCGCGGCCGAGAGCGCCGCGTGGTCCTCCACGCGCAGGTCACGCTTGAACCAGACCACCTCGATCATCGCCCTGGGACATGTCAGCCTCCGCGCCCTTCGCAAGGGGAGATTCGCGCGATGGAACTGCGCTGGGAGAGGATGACGGCGCCGGAGCTGGCGGCGCGCTGCGCGGCGGGGGCGCTGCCCATCCTGCCGGTGGGCAGCCTGGAGCAGCACGGGCCGCATCTGCCGGTCTGGACCGACAGTTTCCTGGCCCATGCGCTGGCCCTGGCCGCCGCCGGCCACCCCGACGCGCCGCCCGCCGTGGTGCTGCCGCCGCTCTGGCTCGGCCTCTCCGAGCACCACCTGCCCTTCAACGGCACCATCAGCCTCGATTTCCCGGCCTTCCACGGCGTGATCCGCGGCGTGGCGCGCAGCCTGCGCGCGCAGGGCTGGGGGCGGCTGCTCATCCTCAACGGCCATGGCGGCAACATCGAGCCGCTGGCGGTCAGCGTGCGCGAGCTGGCGCATGAGCTGGACATGCCCATCGTCGCCACCTCCTGGCCCAGCGTGGCCCCGGCCGAGATCGCGGCGGCGCTGACCGCCCAGCCCGGCATCCAGCACGCCTGCGAGGGCGAGACCTCGCTCTGGCTCGCGCTCGACGCGGCGCAGGTGCGGCAGGAGCGCATCGCCGAGGCGGCGGGCGGCCATGCCGGCGTGCAGGCGCCCGCGGGCTACACGCGCTTCCACTCCTTCGCCGAGCGCGCCCCGCGCACCGGCGTGCGCGGCGATCCGCGCGCCGCCACGGCCGGGAAGGGCCAGGCGATGATCGCGGCCATCGCCGCCCGGCTGGCCGCGGCCATGCGCGACCCCGCCCTCTGGACCGCCCCGGACCCGGTCTGGGGGCGCTGACACGGCGCCGTCATGCCGGCGGCCGCCTTCTTCGGCTCGTGAGGGGGCGGCGCGGCCGCTGGCATCCCCGTGTTTCGGTCCGCAGCCGCCACGCCACCCCTGCGCGCGATATGGGCTTGCCCCGGGGGGCGCGGGGGAGTAACCCGGGCCCTCCCTCCGGCTTGCAAGGGAACTGCAACATTTCCACCCTCGGCCTCATGCCCGGCGACCGCGCCCACCCCCGCGCCGCGCTCGACGCGGAGTCCGTGCGCGAGGCCTATCGCCGCTGGGCCGGCATCTATGACGTGGTGTTCGGCGGCGTCTCCGCGCCCGGCCGCCGCCGCGCCGTGGCCGCGGTGAACCGCCTGGCGCAGACCGCCGGCCGCCGCGTGCTGGAGGTGGGGGTGGGCACCGGCCTCGCCCTGCCCCATTACCGGCCGGAGCTGGAGGTGGTGGGCATAGACCTCTCGCGCGACATGCTGCTGAAGGCGAAGGAGCGCGTGGCGAGGGAGCGCCTCTCGGCCGTGCATGGCCTGCTGGAGATGGACGCGGAGAACATGGCCTTCGCCGATGCCAGCTTCGACATCGCGGTGGCGATGTTCACCGCCTCGGTGGTGCCGGACGCGAAGACGCTCTACGCCGAGATGGCGCGGGTGGTGCGCCCGGGCGGGCATCTCCTGTTCGTCAACCACTTCGCGGCGGATCGCGGCGTCCGCTGGTGGCTGGAGCGCAGCACCGCGCCGCTGGCGCGCATCCTGGGCTGGCACCCGGACTTCAAGCTGAGCGACCTCTTCCCTCCGGCGGTGCGCATCGAGCGGATGGAGGCCTGCCCGCCGCTTGCGCTGTTCACGCTGGTGGAAGTGCGGAGGTAGGGGGGCGTCAGCCCGCCCGCCTCACTTCAAGATCCCCGGCAGGTCGAGTCCCTTCTCCCGCGCGCAGGCCAGCGCGATCTCGTAGCCCGCATCGGCGTGGCGCATCACGCCCGTCGCCGGGTCGTTCCACAGAACGCGCGCAAGCCGCCGCGCGGCCGCCTCCGTGCCGTCGGCCACCACCACCATGCCCGCATGCTGCGAATAGCCCATGCCCACGCCGCCGCCATGGTGCAGGCTCACCCAGGTCGCGCCGCTCGCGGTGTTGAGCAGCGCGTTGAGCAGCGGCCAGTCGGAGACGGCGTCGGAGCCGTCGCGCATCGCCTCCGTCTCGCGGTTCGGACTGGCGACGCTGCCGGAATCGAGGTGGTCGCGGCCGATGACGATGGGCCCGATCTCGCCCCTGGCCACCATCTCGTTGAAGGCGAGGCCGATGCGGTCGCGGTCGCCCAGCCCCACCCAGCAGATGCGCGCCGGCAGGCCCTGGAAGGCGATGCGCGCCTTGGCCATGTCCAGCCAGCGGTGCAGGTGCGGATCATGCGGCATGAGCTCCCGCACCTTCGCGTCGGTCCTCGCGATGTCCTCCGGGTCGCCGGAGAGGGCGGCCCAGCGGAAGGGGCCGATGCCGCGGCAGAAGAGCGGGCGGATATAGGCGGGCACGAAGCCGGGGAAGTCGAAGGCGTTGAGGAGCCCCTCGTCCTTCGCCATCTGGCGGATGTTGTTGCCGTAGTCGAGCACGGCCGCGCCCATCTTCTGGAAGTCGAGCATCGCCTGCACATGCGCCACCATGCTGCGCTTCGCCGCGGCGGCGACGGCGGCGGGGTCGCTCTCGCGCTTCGCCTCCCACTCGGCGAGGCTCCAGCCCGCGGGCAGATAGCCGTTCGCGGGGTCATGCGCGCTCGTCTGGTCGGTCACGATGTCGGGCACCACGCCGCGGCGGACGAGCTCGGGGAAGATCTCCGCCGCGTTGCCGAGCAGGCCGACGCTGATGGCGCGCCTCTCCGCGCAGGCCGTGCGGATCATGGCCAGCGCGGTGTCGAGGTCGTCGGCACGGTGGTCGAGGTAGCGCGTCTCCAGCCGCTTCTCGATGCGCGAGGGCTGGCATTCCACCGCGAGCACCGAGGCCCCGGCGAAGACGCCGGCGAGCGGCTGCGCGCCCCCCATGCCGCCCAGCCCCGCCGTCAGGATCCAGCGCCCCGCGAGGTCGCCTCCATAGTGCTGCCGGCCCGCCTCGGCGAAGGTCTCGTAGGTGCCCTGCACGATGCCCTGGCTGCCGATGTAGATCCAGGAGCCCGCCGTCATCTGCCCGTACATCATGAGGCCGGCGCGATCGAGCGCGTGGAAGTGCTCCCAGCTCGCCCAGTTCGGCACCAGGTTGGAGTTCGCGATCAAGACGCGCGGCGCATCCGGGTGGGTGCGGAACACGCCGACCGGCTTGCCCGACTGGACGAGGAGCGTCTGATCCTCCTCCAGGCGCTTGAGGGTCGCGACGATGCGCTCGTAGCTGTCCCAGTCGCGCGCGGCGCGGCCGATGCCGCCATAGACCACCAGCTCGCCCGGGCGTTCGGCCACCTCGTCGTCCAGGTTGTTCATCAGCATCCGCATCGCCGCCTCGGTGGTCCAGGCGCGGCAGGTGATCTCGCGCCCGCGCGGGGCGCGGATGGCGGGGGCGTTGCGGAAGCGCGTGGCGGACATTGAGGCTCCTATTCGGCGATGGCCGGCCCGGGCGCGGCGAGCCGCCGCGCCAGCGCGTCGGCGAGGCGGAAGGTGAAGGGGTTGAGCGCGATGGTGACGATGGCGGCGGCGAGGATGAGGTCGCGCCCCGCCTCGGGCAGCACGCCCTCGGTGACCGCGAGCCCGGCGAGGATGAAGCTGAACTCCCCCACCTGCGCCAGCGAGGCCCCGATGATGAGCGACTGCCGCCGGTCCAGCCCGCGCAGCCGCGCGATGAGATAGGCCGCGCCCGTCTTGCCGATCAGCACCACGAAGACGGTGGCGGCCAGCGCCAGAGGCTCGCGCCAGAGGATGGTGGGGTCGAACAACATCCCCACCGCCACGAAGAACAGCACGGCGAAGGCGTCGCGCAGCGGCAGCGTCTGCTCCGCCGCCTTGAGGCTGAGCGTGGACTGGCCCAGCACCAGCCCCGCCAGGAAGGCCCCCAGCGCGAAGGAGACGCCGAACAGCACATAGGCGAGGTAGGCGATGCCCAGCGCCGAGACGAGCGCGGCGAGCGAGAACAGCTCGCGCGAGCGCAGCCGCCCCACCCAGGACAGCGCCCAGGGCAGGAAGCGCGCCCCCGCGATCAGCATCAGCGCCACGAAGGCCGCCACCTTGGCGAAGGTCAGCAGCACCGTCAGCACCACGCCCTGCGTCCCGCCCAGCCCTGCGAGCAGCCCCGCCGGCGCGCGCTCCTGCGTCACCGCCGCCAGGATGGGCACGAGGACGAGGGCGAGGACCATCGCCATGTCCTCCACCACCAGCCAGCCCACGGCGATGTGGCCGTGCACGGAGGCGAGCTCGCCGCGCTCGGTCAGCGCGCGCAGCAGCACCACGGTGGAGGCGACCGAGAGCGAGAAGCCGAAGACGAGGCCGGCGGCGTCGCTCCAGCCCATCAGCCTCGCCAGCCCCCAGCCGAGCAGCGTGGCGCAGGCCATCTGCATGATCGCGCCCGGCAGCGCCACGCCCCGCGCATCGGCCAGCTCGCGCGGCGAGAAGTGCAGCCCCACGCCGAACATCAGGAGGATCACGCCGATCTCCGCGAGCTGCCCCGCGGCGGCGATGTCGCCCACGAAGCCCGGCGTATGGGGGCCGATGGCCATGCCGGCGAAGAGGTAGCCCACGATGGTGGGCAGCCGGATGGCCCGCGCCAGCAGGCCGAGGAACAGCGCGAAGGTGAGGCCGAGCGCGATGGTGGCGATCAGCGCCGTCTCATGCGGCATGGAGGTAGCGCCCGGCGAGGTGCTCGGTGAAGTCCGCGGGGTCGAGCGGCTTGCCCGTGGCCGCCTCCAGCAGCGCCTGGAAGCCCAGCCGCGCGCCCTCTCCATGCACCCGCGCGCGCAGGAAACCCAGCAGCGGCGCGAAGTCGCCCTCGGCCAGCGCCGCATCGAGCCCCGGCTCCGCCGCGCGCGCCGCCTTCATGAGCTGCGCCGCCGCCATGGCTCCCAGCGTGTAGCAGGGGAAATAACCGAACAGCCCGTCATGCCAGTGGATGTCCTGCAGGCAGCCGCGCGCGTCGTCGGGCGGGACGATGCCGAGCAGCGCCCGCAGCCCCTCGGCCCAGGCGCCGGGAAGATCCGCCACCTCCAGCCGGCCCTCGATCATCGCCCGTTCCAGCCGGAAGCGCAGGATGACATGGGCGGGATAGGTCATCTCGTCCGCGTCCACGCGGATGAAGCCGCGCTCCACCCGCCGCCACAGCCGCGCCAGGTTGCCGGGCGCATAGGGCGCGGCGTCGCCGCCGAAGCGCGCGTGCAGCAGCGGCCCGAGGAAGCGCAGGAAGGCATCGCCGCGGCAGGCCTGCATCTCGATGATCAGGCTCTGCGATTCATGCACCGCCATGCCGGCGTTCTGCCCCACCGGCTGGCGCGCGAAGGCCGCGGGCAGGCCGCGCTCGTAGAGGGCGTGCCCCGTCTCGTGCAGCACGCCGAGCAGCGCCTTCGCCAGGTTCGCCTCGTCGTAGAAGGTGGTGATGCGCACATCGGCCGGCGTGCCGCCGCAGAAGGGGTGCAGGCTCTCGTCCAGTCGGGAATGCTCCTCCTCCAGCCCCAGCCGCAGCGAGAGGGCGCGGCAGAGCTCCCGCTGCGCCGCCACGGGGAAGGGGCCGGGCAGGGGCAGCGGGGCGGGGCGGCGCGCCTCGATCTCCTCCGCGCGCGGCAGCGCCTCGGCGAGCCAGGCCTCGTAGGCGGCGAAGACGGGCTCGATCTCGGCCGCCGTCACGCCGGGCTGGTAGCCCTCCATCAGCGCGTCATAGGGCGCGAGGCCGGTGGCGGCGGAGAGCGCGGCCGCCGTCTCGCGCTGCAGCCGCACCACCTCCGCGAGATGCGGGCGCACCCGCGCGAAGTCGGAGGCCGCCTTGGCCTCGCGCCAGACCTTCTCGCAGGCGGAGTTGGCGCGCGCGCTCGCCTCCACCAGCGCGGTGGGCAGGGCGGTGGCACGCCGGTGCGCGCGGCGGATCAGCGCGAGGTTGGCGGCCTGCCAGGCGTCCCCCGCCTCGGCCTGCGCCAGGTCCTCCGCCACCTCGGGCGCGGTCATCAGCTCATGCGCGAGGCCGGCGAGGGTGGCGAGCTGCTCGCCGCGCGCGGCGGCGCCGCCGCGCGGCATCATCGTCGCCGCGTCCCAGTGCAGCACGGCCTCCGCCTCGCCGAGGGCGGCGATGCGCGCGGCGCGCTCGGCAAGGCGGCGATAGGCGGCGTTCATGCATCCCTCCAGCGGCGGCGCGCCCAGAGCGCGAAGACGGCGATCCAGGCCAGCGCCAGCCCGTACCAGGTCAGCGCATAGCCGAGATGGGGGTTGCGCGGCTGCGGAAAACCGCGCTGCGGATCGGGCAGCGGGCCGCGCGCCGGGGCGGGCGCCTGGCCGAAGCCGCCCTCGGCGCGCGGGGGCCCTGGCTGCACCACCACCAGCGCATAGGCCGGCGCCTCGGGCGCGCCCAGCCGGGCGGCGATGGCGCGCGGGTCGAAGGTGAGGAAGCGCGCGCGCGCCGCGTCGTCGGCCGGGGAGAAAAGGCCGCGCCGCTCCGCGGGGCGGGCGTAGCCGGCGACGGTCACCTCGCCCTCGGGCCGCTCGATCGCGCCGCCCTCGAAGGGGGCCCAGCCGCGCTCGACCAGGAGCGGCGGGCCATCCGCGCGGTCCAGCACCGCGATCAGCGCGCCGCCCAGCACCGCCCCGCGCACCTCGAGGCCGAGGAAGGCCTCCGCGCCGGGGCGGAAGCGGCCGGTGGCGGCGATGTGCGCGAAGGGGGCGGGCGCGGGGCCGGCGGGCAGGGGCGGCGCGGCCTGGGCCGCCGCGAGTTCCGCCAGCAGCGCCGTCTTCCACCGCAGGCGCTGCATCTGCCAGGTGCCGAGGCCGAGCAGCAGCGCCAGCACGGGCAGGGCGAGGAAGCTTGGAAGGATCAGCCGGCGCCAGCGCATCCCGGGCTGGCTAGCAGAAGCGGCGCGAGGCGGGGAGGCCGCCCCGCGCCGGACGCTGCCGGATCAGTCCGCGAACTGGCCCGCCGCCTGGATGATCGGCCGCCAGCGCGCCACATCCGCCTCCCAGAAGCGGCGATGCGCCGCCGGGGTGGCCTTCTCGGCCTCGACCGGCGCGGTGCCGAGATCGGCGAAGCGGCGCACCAGCCCCGGGTCGCGCAGCGCGACCTGCAGCGCGCGCGAGAGGCGGTTCACGATCTCGGCCGGCGTGCCGCGCGGGGCGTAGAGCCCGTGCCACACGCTCACCTCGAAGTTGGGCAGGCCCGCCTCGGCCGCGGTGGGCAGCTCGGGCAGCGCGGCGACGCGGCTGTTCGTCGTCACCGCGAAGGCGCGGATGGTGCCGGCGCGGATCTGCTCGGTGGTGTTGGTGGTCTGGTCGCACATCAGGTCCACCGTGCCGGCGACGAGGTCGTTCATCGCCGGGCCGGTGCCGCGATAGGGCACGGTGGTCATGCGCGCGTTCAGCGCCGACTGGAACAGCAGGCCGCACAGGTGAGAGGCGGCGCCGATGCCGGCATTGGCGAGGTTGATGCGCTCGCCCTCGCGCCGCACCAGCGCGATCAGCTCCTGCAGATTGTTCGCCGGGATGTTGCGGCGGGCCACGATGGTCATCGGCACCTCGGTGATGAGGCCGATGGTCTCGAAGCCGTTGATGGGATCATAGGCGAGGCGGCGATAGAGCGTGGGAATGGTGCTCATGCCGATGTGGTGCACAAGCAGCGTGTAGCCGTCGGGCCGCGCCTGGGCGGTGCGCTGCGCGCCCAGCGTGCCGCCCGCGCCGCCCACATTCTCGACCACCACGGTCGCGCCCAGGTCGCGCCCCATGGCGTCGGCGATCAGGCGGGCCACCGTGTCCGTCGGCCCGCCCGCCGCGAAGGGGACGATGATGGTGATGGTGCGCGAGGGATAGGCCTGCGCGGAGGCGAGGCCAGGGGCGGCGAGGGGGGCGGCGAGGCCGGCGGCCAGGGCCGGCAGCGCGCGCCGGGTGGGGCGGAACATGGGCGTCTCCTCCGGATGCCGAAGCTCGCATGGCTTCTTGGTCATTTGCATCGGGTTTGCAAGGCCGATGCGCGCGCATAGCTTCGCTCCATGACCATCACGGCCGAAGAGCTGCTGCGCCGCGGCGTGGCGCGCCACCGCGAGGGGCGGGTGGAGGAGGCGGAAAGCCTCTACCGCCGGGCGCTGCGCCTCGCTCCCCGCCACCCGGACGCGGAGAACCTGCTCGGCGTCGTCGCGCTGCAGAAGGGCGAGGTGGCGGCGGCGCTGGACCATTCCGCCCGCGCCCTGGCCCTCGCGCCCGGACATCCGCTGTTCCTCGCCAATCGCGGCGCGGCGCTGGCCGCCGCGGGACGGCTCGCCGAGGCGGTGGAGGTGCTGCGCGCGGCGCTGGAGAAGAACCCTCAGGACGCGACGAGCCTGCGCAACCTCGGCCAGGCGCTGACGGCGGGCGGGCAGGCGCGGGCCGCGCTGGCGCCGCTGCGCGCGGCCGCCGCGCTCGCGCCCGAGGCGCCGGAGGTCTGGCTCGCGCTGGCCCATGCCGCGCGCGAGGCCGGCGAGGCGGAGGAGGCGCGCGCCGCCGCGCTGAAGGTGACGGGCCCTCTGGCCGAGCAGGCGCGCTTCCTGCTGGCCGGGCTCGGCGCCGCGCCGCTGCCGCCTCGCGCCCCGCCCGGCTATGTGCGCGCGCTGTTCGACGCCTTCGCCCCCCGCTTCGACGCCGAGCTGGAAGGCGCGCTGGCCTATCGCACGCCGGCGCTGCTCGCCGGGCTGCTCGCGCCCGGGCGGCGGGCGAGGGTGCTCGACCTCGGCTGCGGCACCGGGCTCTCGGGCGAGGCGCTGCGCCCCTTCGCCGTGCGGCTCGAGGGGCTCGACCTCTCGCCGCGCATGCTGCAGGCGGCGCGCGCCCGGGGCGTGTACGACGCGCTGCACGAGGCCGATCTGCTCGAGTTCCTGCCGCGCCGCCGGGCCGCCTATGACCTGATCGCGGCGGCCGATGTGCTGAACTACCTGGGCGACCTCGCCCCCGCCTTCGCCGCGCTGCGCGGCGCGCTGCGCCCGGGGGGCGAGGCGCTGTTCAGCCTCGAGGCCGGCGAGGCCGAGGTGGCGCTGGGCGAGGGGCTGCGCTTCCGCCACAACCCCGACCACGCGGCGCGGCTGGCGCAGGCGGCCGGCTTCGCGCTCGCGCGCCGCGAGCAGGCGGCGCTGCGCCGCGAGAAGGGCGAGGAGGTGGCGGGGGCGTTGTTCCTGCTGCGGGCGACCTAGGCTCAGCCCACCGCCTGCCGGCCCATCTCGAGGAACTTCTCGCGCCGCTTCGCCCTCAGCGTCGCGCCGTCCATCCGGCTGAGCGATTCGAGCGCGGCCGCCACCGCCTCGCCCACCGCCTGCACCGTGGCGGCGGGATCGCGGTGCGCGCCGCCCAGCGGCTCGGCCACCACCTGGTCGATGAGCTGGAGGCGCTTGAGATCCTCCGCCGTGAGGCGCAGCGCCTCGGCCGCCTGCGGCGCGAGGGAGGCGTCGCGCCAGAGGATGGAGGCGCAGCCCTCGGGGCTGATCACGGAATAGATCGCGTGCTCCAGCATCAGCACGCGATCCGCGGTGGCGAGCGCGATGGCCCCGCCCGAGCCGCCCTCGCCGATGATGGTGGCCACGAAGGGCACGGGCGCGGCCAGCCCCGCCTCGATGGAGCGCGCGATGGCCTCGGCCTGGCCGCGCGCCTCGGCCTCGATCCCCGGGAAGGCGCCGGAGGTGTCCACGAAGGAGAGGATGGGCAGGCCGAAGCGTCCGGCGAGCTGCATGATGCGCCGCGCCTTGCGGTAGCCCTCGGGCCTCGCCATGCCGAAATTGTGCTTCACCCGCGTCTCGGTGTCCCGGCCCTTCTCGGTGCCCAGCACCGCCACCGGGCGGCCGCGGAAGCGGCCGAGGCCCGCGACCACCGCCGCGTCGTCGGCGAAGGCGCGGTCGCCGGCGAGCGGCGTCCACTCCTCGATCAGGCCGGCGACATAGTCGAGGCATTTGGGCCGCTCCGGGTGGCGGGCCACCTGGGCCTTCTGCCAGGGGGTGAGCTTGGCGTAGGTGGCGGCGAGCAGCTTCTCGGCCTTGTCGCGCAGCCGCTCGATCTCCTCGCCGAGCTCGAGCCCGCCCGCCTCGTTGGTGCGGCGCAGCTCCTCGAGCTTGCCCTCCAGCTCGGCGATCGGCTTCTCGAAATCCAGGAAATGACGCATGGCGCAGCGGCGCATAGCGCAACCGTGACGGTCTGGCGACTGCGGGGGCCGGGGCCTATGGTTCACGCCCCGTTTCACCTCCTTGCAGGATGATCCATGCCCGCGCTCGCCAGCCGCCTCGCCGAAGTGAAGGTCTCCGCCTCCGTCGTCATGGGCATGAAGGCGCGGGAGCTGGCGGCGAGGGGCATCCGCGTCATCAGCCTCGCCGCCGGCGAGCCGGACTTTCCCACCCCCGCCCATGCCATCGAGGCGGCGCACCAGGCGGCGCTCGCGGGCGACACGAAATACCCGCCCCAGGGCGGCACGCCGGCGCTGAAGGCCGCCATCCGCCGCAAGTTCCTGCGCGACAACGGCCTCGACTACGCCGAGGACGAGATCCTCGTCACCAACGGCGGCAAGCAGGCCATCTTCAACGCCTTCATGGCCACCCTCGATGCGGGCGACGAGGTGGTGATCCCCGCCCCCTACTGGATCAGCTACGCCGACATGGCGAAGGTGGCGGGCGGCGTGCCCGTCACCGTCTCCTGCCCGCAGAACAACGGCTTCAAGCTGCGCCCGGAGGACCTGGAGGCCGCCATCACGCCGCGCACGAAGTGGGTGCTGCTGAACTTCCCCAACAACCCCACGGGCGCCGCCTGTTCGCGCGCCGAGATGCGGGCCATCGCGGAGGTGCTGCTGCGCCACCCGCATCTCTGGGTGATGACGGACGACATGTACGAGCACCTCGTCTATGACGGCTTCGAGTTCTGCACCATCGCGGCGGTGGAGCCGCGCCTCAGGGACCGCACGCTGACGGTCAACGGCGTCTCCAAGACCTACGCGATGACGGGCTGGCGCATCGGCTTCTGCGGCGGCCCGCGCGATCTCATCAAGGCCATGTTCAACATGCAGGGCCAGGCCACCAGCGGCGTCTCCACCGTGGGCCAGGCGGCGGCGGCGGCGGCGCTCGACGGCCCGCAGGAGCTGGTGCGCGAGCGCGCGGCCGAATACCGCGCCCGGCGGGATTTCGTGGTGGAGGCGCTGAACGAGGCCCCCGGCATCGCCTGCCACAAGCCCGAGGGGGCCTTCTACGTCTTCCCCAGCGTCGCCGCCTGCCTGGGCAAGACCACACGGGGCGGCCGCAGGATCGCGAGCGACACGGACTTCGCCCTCGCCCTCCTGGAGGAGGCGCATGTGGGCGTGGTGCAGGGCGCGGCCTATGGCATGTCGCCCTACATCCGCATCAGCTACGCCACCGGCATGGAGGAGCTGCGCGAGGCGATGCGCCGCATCCAGGAATTCTGCGCCGGGCTGCGCTGAGGCGCCGCCATCCCGGCGGCCGCCGGCGCGCCCCTGTTGCGGCGCGCAGCCGCCACCCCGGCCCCGCGCGCGGGACGGCGCGGCATGTCACGCCGCCCGCATCAATCCCCGGGCCGGATTCCGGCCGCGCGGATGACCTCCGCGAACTTCGCCAGCTCGGCGTCGCGGAAGGCGGTGAAGTCGCGCGCGTCGCGATAGACGATGGGCGTGGCGAGGCGCCGGAACCCCTCGATCACGCCGGGCTGGCGCAGGGCGCGCGCGCAGGCGGCGTCCACGCGCGCGATGAGTTCGGCCGGCGTGCCGGCGGGCGCGAAGAGGCCCGACCAGATGCCATAGACGATGTCATGCCCCAGTTCGCGCAGGGTGGGCGTGTCGGGGAACTCGGGCGTGCGCCGCTCGCTGAGGATGGCCAGCGCATGCAGGTTGTTGGCCCGCAGCGTGCCCGGCTGGTCGGCGAAGATGCCGACATCGCCGCGCAGCAGCGCCACCACCGCCTCCGCATTGCCGCGGAAGGGGATGTGCGTCATCTCCACGCCCATGGCGCGCGCGATCGCCACGGTGGCGATGTGCGGCATGGAGCCGGGGCCGGTGCTGGCGAAGGCGAAGGCGCCGCGCGCCTCGCGCGCGCGGGCGGCGACCTCGGCCATGCTCCGCGGACCGCCGGGCGCGGCCATCACCACCACCGGCGTGTCGGCGATCTGGCAGATCGGCGCGAAATCTCCGGGGCGGTAAGGCAGGTCGGCGCGGAAATGCGGCTGGATCACCATCGCCCCGAGCGGAGAGAGGAGCAGCGTCTGTCCGTCGGGCCGGGCGCGCGCGACTTCGGCCGCACCGATGGCCCCGGCCGCCCCGACCGTGTTCTTCACCACCACCTGGGTGCCAAGCGCGGCCGAGAGCTCCGGCGCCAGCAGCCGCGCCATCAGGTCCGAGGGGCCGCCGGCGACGAAGTTCACGACCAGCGTCACGGGCTGGCCCTGCGCGCGCGCGGTGGCGGCGAGCAGCAGGGCAGGCGCGGCGATCAGCGCGCGGCGGCCGGTGGGGCGCATGACGGTCCTCCCGTCCTGTCGTCGGGGACAGGCTAGCGGCCGCGTCGGCCCGGGGGCAATGCGGCGCGCCGCCCCCCGCCTCGCCTCGCCGCGGCCCGCGCCGCGTGTTACGCCTCGCCCGGAAGGAACGCCCGCCATGACCCCTCCGCACCAGCGCCCCGTGGACCAGGTGATCGCCGCCGCGCGCGGCTTCCTGGGCGAGCGGATCACGCTGAACGACGCCATCCGCCAGCAGCACAGCCGCGGCGAGGACACCACGCGCCCCACCCTGCCCGACGCCGTGGCCTTCGCGGAGACGACGGAGGAGGTGAGCCGCCTGCTCGCCCTCTGCCACGCGCACCGGGTGCCGGTCGTGCCCTTCGGCGCGGGCACCTCGCTCGAGGGGCATGTGAACCCGGTGCGGGGCGGCATCTCCCTCGACCTCTCGCGCATGAACGCGATCCTGGAGGTGAGCGCGGAGGACATGGACTGCCTGGTGCAGCCGGGCGTGACGCGCCAGCAGCTCAACGCGCATCTGCGCGAGACGGGCCTGTTCTTCCCGGTGGACCCGGGCAGCCACTGCACGCTCGGCGGCATGTGCGCGACGCGCGCGAGCGGCACCAACGCGGTGCGCTACGGCACCATGCGCGAGAACGTGCTGGGCCTCGAGGTGGTGCTGGCCGATGGCCGCGTGATCGCCACCGGCGGGCGCACGCGCAAGGCGGCGCACGGCTACGACCTCACGCGGCTGTTCATCGGCAGCGAGGGCACGCTCGGCGTCATTACGCGCATCCGGCTGCGCCTCGCCGGCCTCCCCGAGGCCATGGTCGCCGCCGTCTGCGCCTTCGAAACGCTCGAGGGGGCGGTGAACAGCGTCATCGCCACCATGCAGGCCGGCATCCCCGTCGCGCGCATCGAGCTGCTGGACGAGGCGCAGATGGCGGCCTGCATCGCCTATTCGAAGCTCGATCACCTCCGCCCCGTGCCCACCCTGTTCCTCGAGTTCCACGGCAGCGAGGCGGGCGTGGCCGAACAGGCCGAGGCGGTGCAGGCCATCGCCGCCGAGCATGGCGGCAGCGGCTTCGCATGGGCGCGCGAGGCCGAGGCGCGCAACCGCCTCTGGCAGGCGCGGCACGACGCCTACTGGGCCGGCATCGCCTGGCGGCCGGGCAAGCGCGGCATCACCACCGATGTCTGCGTGCCGATCTCGCGCCTCGCCGAAGCCCTGCTCGGCGCCAAGGCCGACATCGCGGCGAGCGGCTTCGAGGCGCCCATCGTCGGCCATGTGGGCGACGGCAACTTCCACACCATCATCCTGGTGGACGAGGGCGACGCGGCGCAGATGGAGCGCGCCTGGGAACTCGACCGGAAGATCGTCTCCCGCGCGCTGGCGCTGGGCGGCACCTGCTCGGGCGAGCATGGCGTGGGCCTCGGCAAGCGCGAGTTCCTGCCGCGCGAGCATGGCGAGGCGGCGCTCTCGGTCATGCGTGCGCTGAAGGCGACGCTCGACCCGCACGGCATCATGAACCCGGGCAAGCTGCTTCCCGACGCCGCGGCATGAGCGCCCCCGCGGGCTTCCTCCCGCCGCTGCTGGCGCTGGCGCTCGGCCATGTCTTCTCCAACGCGGTGCGCACCCTGCCCGCGGTGGCGACGGATGTGCTGACGCGCGACCTCGCCATCACCGCCGAGACGCTGGCGGCCATCACCGGCGCCTTCCCCGCCGCCTTCGCCCTGGCGATGATCCCGGTGGGGGTGGCGCTCGACCGCTACGGGGTGCGGCCCGTCTCGCTCACCCTGCTCGGCATCGGGGCGCTGGGCTGCGCGGTGGCGGCGCTGGCGCCGGGGGCGGGGACGCTGCTGCTGGCGCAGATCGTGCTCGGCATCGGCTGCTCGGGGATGCTGATGGCGCCGATGACCTATGCGGCGCGGGTGCTGGATCAGGGGCGGTTCAACCTGTGGTCGGGGCTGATCCAGGCGATCGGCAACGGGGGGATGCTGCTCTCCGCCAGCCCGCTCGCCATCCTCGTCGAGGCGGCGGGCTGGCGGGCGGGGTTCTGGGCCTGCCTCGGCCTCGCCGGGCTCGCCTTCGCCGCGGTGGCGTTGACGCTGCGGGCCGCCCCGCCGGCGCGCGAGCCGGGGCGGACGCTGGCTGCCGACACGCGGGAAGTGGTGCGGCTGCTGGGCGCGCCGCGGCTGCGCGGGCTGTTCGCCATCGCCTTCGTCAGCTTCGGGGCGGTGCTGGGGGTGCGCGGTCTGTGGGGCGGGCCCTGGCTGATGGAGGTGAAGGGCCTCTCGCGCATCGAGGCGGGGCATGTGCTCTTCGCCGGCACGCTGGCGCTGGTGCTCGGGCCGGCGCTGGCCGGGCTGGCGGTGGCGCGGCTCGGCCGACTGCCCTGGCTGCTGGCCGGGGGGCATGTGCTGGCGGCGGGCTTCATCCTGGCGCTGCTGGCGGGCAGGCCGCTGGGCACCGGGCCGGTGGCGGACGCGGCGCTGATGCTGGGCTTCGGCCTCGCCATCTCCTTCCAGGTGCTGTGCTTCGCGCGGCTGCGCGCCCTGGTGCGGCCGGAGGAGGCGGGGCGCGCCCTCTCGGCCCAGAACATGTACTTCTTCGGCGGCGCGGCGGTGCTGCAGGCGCTTTCGGGCCTCGCCGCCCTGGCGGGCGGTGCGGGGGCGGCGCTGGCCAGCTTCGCGCTGGCCCTGCTGGTCGGGGCGGTGCTCTACCTGCGCCGGCCCTGATACCAAGCGCACGCCGTCCCAACCCTGCGGCCCGCAGGGCCGAGGCCGCGGATGCGGCCGGCGGCCTGTGCCGCTAAGCCAAAGCGGCCGGAGGGCCGCCGCCCGGCGACGGGACGCATGGCGGCGTGCCGCCAAGGGCGCCCGACCGAGGGGCGCGAAGGTGACACCTTCCTGCGCGTGGTATGAGGCGGGGAGGGGCGGTTCAGCGCCCCTGGCCCATCAGCGCGCGCAACTCGTCCAATGCCTCGGAGAAGCGGCGGTTCAGCACCTCCATCGCCTCGCCGTTGGACTTCTGGATGAGGTCCGCCAGCTCCTTCATGTGCGCCACCGCGCGCTCATAGGCGGCCTTGAGCGCGGCGGCCTGCTGCTGCGCCTTCTCCGCCGGGCTCCCCTCCAGCGAGGCGAGAGTCTGCATGGTGCGGGTGAGCTCCGCCATGGCCTGCTGGAGGATATCCAGGTTGCGCCGGGCCAGGGCCTGGGCGCCCTCCATGGCGAGACGGTTGGCCGCCACCATCGCCTCGAGGTTGCGCTTCTGTGCCTCGGCAAGCGCCTGGAGCTGCTCGGCGCTGGGCAGCTTCATGCTGCCGAACAGCTTCATCATCTCCTCGGGCGTGAAGGGGGAACCGGCCATCGACGTCATTCCCTCGCGATTGTGCGCCGCACAAACTACGCGCGCGGAACGCGGCCGGTCAAATCCCTTCCGGTTTCAATGCCGTGTCGGTTTTGGACGCCTCCTCCCGCCCCAGGCCGAGGGTGCGCGCGGCCTTGTCGGCGCGGTCCAGCGCCCGGTCCAGCGCGGCCATGGTGGGGGAGAGATCCTGCGTCTCGTCCTTCTCCCAGGCGCGCAGCGCGGCGAGCCAGACCACCGCCAACCCATGCGCGCGCGCAGCGCCCTTCGGGCCGCCCGCCTCCAGCCCCGCTGCCTCCAGCATCCAGGCCATGGAGGCGGGCATCTGCGCGGCGAGCCAGAGGGCGAGGGCCGGGTCGCGCGGCAGGTCGCGCATCAGCCGGATGATGCCGGCGCGGTGCGGCTGCATCGCGTCCAGCCGGCGCATCAGCACGTCGAACAGGCGGTCCCGCGCCGTCGAGGTCGCGTCCTCCACCGTGCCGGCGATCACCTCCTGCTCCACCGCGGCGAGGTGCGCGCGCAGGAAGGCGAGCGGACCCGGGAAGCGGCGGCGCAGCTCGGCCAGCGGCACGCCGGCCTCGGCAGCCACGGCGCGCAGCGTCAGGCCTGCCCAGCCCGTGCCGGCGAGCACGCGCCAGAAGGCGGCAAGGAGGGCGGAATCAGCGCCGGGTTCGGGGGGCAGGTCGCTCATGCGGCGCAGATTGGGCAGATCGGGCGGAAAGGGAAGGGGATCATGCCGGCGGCCGCCTTCCTCGCCCGGGGACAGGCCGCGCGACCGCCGATCGCATCAGGCGGGCGCGAGGCGCAGGATGCGCCCCTGCGCCTCGTCGGTCAGGGCGAGCAGCGCGCCATCGGGCGCGACGATCACCTGCCGCAGCCGGGACCGCCCCCAGAGCAGCCGTTCCTCCGCCCCCGGCCGGTCGCCCGCCATCTCCAGCCGCAACAGGCCGGGCGGATTGAGGCAGGCGAGGAGGAGATCGCCTCGCCAGGGGCCGGCGGGCGGGGCGAAGGCGATGCCCGAGGGGCTGATGGAGGGCGTCCAGACCCGCACGGGGTCGGTCAGGCCGGGGCCGCTGGTGCGGCCACCGGCGATGGCGCCGCCCCAGTATTCGCGGCCATGGGTGGCGAGAGGCCAGCCATAGTTCCGGCCGGGCTCGACCAGGTTCAGTTCGTCCCCGCCGCGCGGGCCGAACTCGGCGCAGAACAGGCTGCCGGTGAGCGGGTGGAAGGCGAGGCCCTGCGGGTTGCGGTGGCCGAGCGTCCAGATCTCGCCGCGCCAGCCGGGCCGACCGAGGAAGGGGTTGTCCGGCGGGATGGTCCCCTCGCGCGTCAGGCGGATGATCTTGCCCGCCAGATCCTCGCCGCGCTGCGCGCGCTCGCGCTGCTCGTTGCGGTCGCCGGTGGTGAGGAAAAGGTGCCGGCCATCGGGGCTGAAGGCGATGCGTCCGCCGTAATGCAGCCGCCCGCGCGCCTGGGCGGGGGTGGCGTCGAGCACGGGAGCGGCGCCCTCCAGCCGCTCCCCCACGAGGCGCGCGCGCCAGAGCCGGGTCAGCGCCCCGCCCTCCACCAGGGCCGAGGCGGCGAAGAACACCTCCCCCGTGCGGGCGACATCCGGCGCGGGCTGCAGGTCGAGCAGCCCGCCCTGGCCGCCCGGCTCCACCGGCGGCACCCCGGCCAGCGGGGCGGAGAGGCGGCCATCGGGCGCGATCAGCCGCACCCGGCCCGGCCGCTCGCTGACGATGAGCCGCCCATCGGGCAGGAAGCCCCCGCCCCAGGGCCGCTCCAGCCCCTCGGCGAAGACCGAGAGCCGCATGGGGCCGCGCCCGGTGGCGATGATCTCGGCCTGCGCGATGGCCGGGGCGGCGGCGAGCAGGGCGGGGGCGGCGAGCAGGGCGCGGCGGCGAGCGTGCATGCCCCTCCATCTGGGACGGCCCGCCCGGCGCCGAAGAGGGGGCGAGGGAGGCTTGGTCGCGCCGCGCCCCATTTCGCGCCGCGGCGGGGCCGCGCTATCTGCCCCCTTCCCATGCGAGGCCCCCCGGCGTGAGCCGCGCCCCCCTTCCCCGCCCCGATGCGCGCCCCCTGCCGCGCTTCGGCCGCCGCCGCCCCGCGCCGCCCCGGCGCGAGCCGCGGCTGTCGCGCCCGCGCGCGCTGCTGCTGCCGCTGCGCTGGGGCCGGCCGGGGCCGGGGCGGCCGCTGGGGCCCTGGGTGCTGGCCTCGCTGCTGCTGCACGGGCTGCTGCTGCTGCCCATCCTGCTCGACCTCGACCCGCGCGGCCGCCCCTCGGAGGCCCTGCCGCCCCCGGCCTTCGACATCGTCTTCGAGGGCGGCGGGGCGGAGCGGCCGGAGGCCGACGCCCCCGAGGGCATCGAGGCCCCGCCCGCGCCCCCCCTGCCGCTGGCCCTGCCGCCGGCGCCCACCCCCGCCGCCCCGCCGCCGCCGCCAGCGCCCCCCGCGCCCCCCCTGGCCGAGGCCTCGCCCACCCCAGCCCCGCCCACACCC
>JAOAIK010000054.1 GCA_026414745.1 Roseococcus sp. | reverse complement strand
CGAGGCGGGGAACTCCTGCGGCACGAAGCCGCCGTTGAACTGGCCGAGGAAGACGGCATCCACCTCCTCGGGCGCGATGCCGGCATGCTCGATGGCCTGGCGCGCGACGAGGCCGATCAGCGTCTCGGCGTCCGGGCAGTCCTCCAGCTTGCCGAAGCGGCTGTGCGCCCAGCCGATGATGGCGGCGTCATGGGTGTGTCCGGGCATGGCGGTTCCTCCTGGGCGGAGCTTAGCCCAGGGGCGGCCGCCGACCCAGGCTGTGGCCCTTTGGCAACAGGTGAACACATTGTCATGCGATGCGAGGCCGGAAGGGAGTTGAACCGGACCAGATCGGTTCTATCTCCATGGCGTCGGACGCGCTGTGCGCTCCGGCAGCTTTGCCTTCCTCAACCTTGCCTTGGGCCGCTCCCTCGGGAGCGGCCCACTTTTTTGTCCGCCGCTCCCTCGGGAGCGGCCCACTTTTTTTGTCCGCTGCACCCTCGCCCGGTCAGGGCGGCAGCAGCAGGCTCACCGCCGCCTGGCAGGCGATGCCCTCGCCACGGCCGGTGAAGCCCAGCCGCTCGGTGGTGGTGGCCTTCACGCCGATGCGCCCCACCTCCACCCCCAGAAGCTCCGCCAGCCGGGCGCGCATGGCGCCGGCGTGGGGGCCGATCTTCGGCCGCTCGCAGATCAGCGTCACGTCCGCATTTGCCAGAACCCCTCCGCGCGCGGCGATCCGCCCCGCGGCGTGCACCAGGAACTGCGCGCTGTCCGCATCCTTCCAGCGCATCTGCGAGGGCGGGAAATGCGTGCCGATGTCGCCTTCGGCCAGCGCGCCGTAGATCGCATCGCACAGCGCATGGATGCCCACATCCGCATCCGAGTGGCCATCGAGGCCCAGCTCGTGCGGCACCGCCACGCCGCAGAGGATGAGCGGCCGGCCCGGCACCAGCCGATGCACGTCGAAGCCCGTGCCCACGCGCGGCACGAGGCGGGAGAGGAGCGAGGCTTCCACGCGGGCGAGGTCCTCCGGGAAGGTGATCTTCACGTTGCTTTCGTGGCCCGGCAGAAGGGCGACCGAGAGCCCCCGCCATTCGAGGAGCTGCGCGTCGTCCGTTGCCTCCTCCGTCGCGGCCGCATGGGCGGCGAGGAGATCTCCGAAACGGAAGGCCTGGGGGGTCTGGGCGCGGTAGAGCCCGGCACGCGGCACCGTCGCGCGCACGAGCCCCTGGTCGGCGCGCTTCAGCGTGTCGGAGACCGGCTGGGCCGGGATGGCGCCCGCGTGCTCCTCCAGCGCGGCGAGCAGCGCGGCGATGGTCCCCGGCGGGATCACTGGGCGCGCCGCGTCATGCACCAGCACCTGACGGGGGGCGAGGGGATGCAAGGCGGCGAGGCCCCGGCGAACGCTCTCCTGCCGAGTCGCCCCGCCGGGCACCGGGGGAAGGACGGGAAGCCCCTCGAGCAGGCTCATGACCCGCGCTTCCTCGCCCGCGGCACAGACCGGCTGCAGCCAGCGCACCGCGCCGCCCTCCAGCAGCGCCTCGGCCGCGTGGCGCAGCACGGGGCGGCCAAGCAGAGGGGCATATTGCTTCGGCTCGGGAGCGCCGAAGCGCGCGCCGCGCCCGGCGGCAAGAAGAAGGGCCGCGATGCTCATGCGCGGTGGGGATAGCCCCATCCGTGCCTTGCGGAAAGTTGGGGCGGGGGCTGCACACGCCGTGGACGAGGGGCACGGATTTTCGTATGGCTGCCCAAATGATGAGCAGCCCCCTGCGCCCGATCCGTCTCGCCCGTGACGTGGTGATCGAGACGCCTGTGATCCTCGCCCCGATGTCGGGCGTCACCGACCTGCCCTTCCGCCGGCTTGCCCGGGCCGAGGGCGCGGGGTTGGTGGTGAGCGAGATGATCGCCTCCGCCGCCATGATCCGCGAGAACCGCCAGAGCTTGAAGATGGCCGAGGTGGATGGGTTCGGCGCGCCGAGCTCGGTCCAGCTCGCCGGCTGCGAGCCGGCCGTGATGGCCGAGGCGGCGAGGCTGGTGGTGGACCGCGGCGCGGCCATCGTGGACATCAACTTCGGCTGCCCGGTGAAGAAGGTGGCGGTGGGGCAGAGCGCCGGCTCGGCGCTGATGCGCGACGAACCGCGTGCCGCCGCCATCCTGGAGGCGGTGGTCAAGGCCGTCTCCGTGCCGGTGACGCTGAAGATGCGCATGGGCTGGGACCACCGGAGCCTGAACGCCCCACGGCTTGCGCGCATCGCCGAGGAGTGCGGCATCCGCATGGTCACCATCCATGGCCGCACTCGCCAGCAGCTCTACACCGGTCGGGCCGACTGGGATTTCATCGCGCGGGTGAAGGAGGCCGTGTCGATTCCGGTCATCGCCAATGGCGACATCGTGACAGTGGAGGACGCGGCCGAGGCGCTGCGGCGCTCCGGCGCGGATGGCGTGATGATCGGGCGCGGCTGCTACGGCAGGCCCTGGTTCCCGCGCCAGGTGGCCCGCTTCCTGCGCGAGGGCGTGCGTGAGGACGACCCCGCCCTTGCCGACCAGCGCGAGGTGCTTCTGCGGCACTACCGTGCCATCCTTGCGCACCATGGCGTGGCCGCGGGGGTGCGCATGGCGCGCAAGCATGTCGCCTGGTATTCGCGCGGTCTGCCCGGCAGCGCGGAGTTCCGCGCCCGGGTGAACATGGCGGAGACGCCTGCCGAGGTCGAGGCGCTGGTGGACGCCTTTTACCTGCCTCTGATTGAACGCGGCGTGGAGGCGGTGCGCGAGAGCTACCGCGAGGCGGCATGAGGGGCGCCTCTCCGTTGCGCCGATTCGCCTCGGCGCCGCGGCGGGAGGCGTCGCGGTGAACGGCATCATTGGGCAGGTGGCGGCCTTCGCCCGGCGGCCTCGCGGGGCCGCCGCGCCCGAGGCGTCGGCCATCCTCGCGGCGCTGCCCTTGCCCGCCGTGGTGCTGGATGCCGAGAACCGCTTCCGCTTCGCCAATCCCGCGGCGGAACTCTTCTTCCAGCTCTCCCAGGCATCGCTGCAGGGGCTCGCGCTCTCCGAACTGCTGCCGCAAGACAGTCGCCTCTTCGCGCTGATCGCCCAGGTTCGCCGCCTGGACAGCCCTGTGGCCGACCACGACCTCTCGCTCGAAAGCCCCCGCCTGCGCCGCCATGGCGTCTCGGTCCATGGCGCGCCGCTTGCGGAGCTCGAGGGCGGGGTGGTGCTGACCCTCCAGGACGGCTCGACGGCGGCGATGCTCGACCGCCAGCTCCATTTCCTCGGCGCGGCGCGCGGCGCCACCGCCATGGCGGCGATGCTGGCGCACGAGGTGAAGAACCCGCTCTCGGGCATCCGCGGTGCGGCGCAGCTGCTCGAGCAGGGGGCGAGCGAGGCGGATCGCGAGCTCTGCGCTCTGATCCAGGAGGAGGCGGACCGCATCCGCAAGCTCGTCGACCGGATGGAGATGTTCTCCGACCGGCCGATCGAGCGGCGCCCCGTCAACATCCACTCTGTTCTAGACCATGTGCGGCGCGTGGCGCAGACGGGCTTCGCCTGCCATCTGCGCCTCCTCGAGGACTATGACCCCTCCCTGCCGCCGGTATGGGGAGATCGCGACCAGCTCATCCAGATCCTGCTCAACTTGGTCAAGAACGCCGCGGAGGCGGTGGACCCGCGCGAGGGCGAGATCGTGCTCGGCACCGCCTACCATCACGGGGTGCGCATTGCCGTGCCCGGCTCCTCGGAGCGGGTGCATCTGCCGCTCACGGTCACCGTGCGCGACAACGGCCCGGGCATCCCCGAGGCTGTGCGCGCCACGCTCTTCGAACCCTTCGTGACCACCAAGAAGGGCGGGCAGGGCCTCGGTCTCGCGCTGGTGGCGAAGCTCGTCGCCAACCATGGCGGGCTGATCGAGTGCGACAGCCGCCCAGGGCGCACCGTCTTCCGCCTCTCCCTTCCCGCCGCGCCACCCGGCGCCGATCCCTCCGAGACCGAAGAATGAGCGAGACTCGTTCCATCCTCATCGCTGACGACGACCGCGCCATCCGCACCGTGCTCTCCCAGGCGCTTTCGCGCGCGGGCTACACCGTGCGCGCCACCTCTTCCGCATCCACTCTCTGGCGCTGGGTGGAGGACGGGGAGGGCGATCTCGTCATCACCGACGTGGTGATGCCCGACGAGAACGGGCTCGACCTCCTGCCGCGCATGAGGCGCGTACGGCCCGACCTGCGCGTGGTCGTGATGAGCGCGCAGTCCACCTTCACCACCGCCGTGAAAGCGGCCCAGCGCGGGGCCTTCGAGTATCTTCCCAAGCCCTTCGACCTGAAGGAGCTGCTGGCGGTGGTGGAGCGCGCGCTCGCCCGGCCCGCCACCGCGCCGGCCGAGGAGGAGGCGGAGCCGGGCGAACGCCTGCCGCTCATAGGGCGCAGCCCGGCCATGCAGGAGATCTACCGCACGGTGGCGCGCCTCACCACCGCCGACCTCACGGTGATGGTCACGGGCGAGAGCGGCACCGGCAAGGAGTTGATCGCGCGCGCGCTGCACGACTACGGCAAGCGCCGCCAGGGGCCCTTCGTGGCCATCAACATGGCGGCCATCCCGCGCGAGCTGATCGAGAGCGAGCTCTTCGGCCACGAGCGCGGCGCCTTCACCGGCGCGCTGACGCGCGGCATCGGCCGTTTCGAGCAGGCGGCCGGCGGCACCCTCTTCCTCGACGAGATCGGCGACATGCCGGCCGAGGCGCAGACCCGCCTTCTGCGCGTGCTGCAGGAGGGCGAGTTCACCACGGTGGGCGGGCGCACCCCCATCAAGGCCAATGTGCGCATCGTCGCCGCCACGCACCGGGATCTGCGCGCCTCCATCCGCGCGGGGCTCTTCCGCGAAGACCTGTTCTACCGCCTCAACGTCGTGCCGATCCGCCTGCCACCGCTGCGCGAACGCACCGAGGACATCCCGCTGCTCGCCCGGCACTTCCTCGAGCGCGCGCGCGCCGCGGGCCTGCCCGCCAAGACGCTCTCGCCGGAGGCGCTCGAGCGGCTCAAGCGCCACTCCTGGCCCGGCAATGCGCGCGAACTCGAGAACCTCATGCGCCGGCTCGCCGCCCTCTACCCGCAGGAAGTCATCGGCGAGGAGGCGGTGGCGGCGGAGCTCGCGGAGGCCGAGGCCCCGGCGGAAGGCGCGCCGCGCAGCGCCGAGACGCTGGAGCAGGCGGTGGAACGCCATCTCAAGGTCTTCCTCGCCGCGCACAAGGACGGCATGCCCATCCGTGACCTGCACGAGCGCGTGATCAGCGAGGTGGAGCGCCCGCTGCTCCGCCTCGCGCTCAGCGCCACCCGAGGCAACCAGATCAAAGCCGCCGCGCTGCTTGGCCTCAACCGCAACACGCTGCGCAAGAAGCTGCGGGACCTCGACCTGCCCGTGGTGCGCGGGCTCTCGTGATGCGCGGCGGGCGGTCATGAGCGCGGCCGCCCCGGCCGCGCGGGCCGCGGCGCCGAAGCCCCGCCCGTCGCTGCTGCGCCGCGTCGCCGACATGCTGCTTGGCCGCGGCGTCACGCTCGGGCTTGCGGTTGCGGCCCTCTTCATGGGCATCGCGACCTTCGTGGTCCTGTCCGACGGCTCGCCCTTCGGGCCGACCTCGCCGGGCCAAGTGGTGGCGCTCTTCCTCGCCAACACGGCGGTGGTGCTGCTGCTGCTCGCCTCGCTCGCGGGGCGGGTGGTGCGGATGTGGGTGGAGCGCCGGCGCGGCTCGGCCGGATCGCGGCTGCACACCCGGCTCGTGCTGCTCTTCTCGGTGGTGGCGATCGTGCCGGCCATGCTGCTGGCGGGCTTCTCCACGGTGTTCTTCAACCTTGGCATCCAGGCCTGGTTCAGCGACCGCGTGCGCACGGCGCTGGAGGCCTCGCTCGTCGCCAGCCGCGCCTATTTCGAGGAGCACCAGAACGCGATCCGCGCCGATGCGCTGGCCATGGCGAACGACCTCAACCGAGCGATCGTGCTGCTGCCCGACCAGGGCCTCGCCTTCGCGCGCGTGCTCGCCACCCAGGCCAATGCGCGGGGCCTGACGGAGGCGGTGGTGTTCGAGCCGCTGCTCGGGCGCGTCATCGCCCATGCAGGCTTCGCCTCGGGCTACCTCCTGTCGCCGCCCCCGGGCTGGGCGGTGGAGTTCGCCCGCAATGGCGAGGTGGCGGTCATCGCGGGCGAGGAGCAGGGGAGGGTGCGCGCGGTGGTGGCGCTTACCCCGACTGCCGGGCTGATGCTGATGATCGGCCGGCCAGTGGACGCCTCGGTGCTCGAGCACATGCAGCGCACCGAGGCGGCGGTGACGGCATACCAGCAGCTGGACCGCAACCGTGACGGGCTGCAGATCACCTTCATTATGATTTTCGCCATCGGCTCCCTGCTCGTGCTGCTCGCAGCGGTGCTGATCGGGCTCGTTCTCGCCAACCAGCTCGCACGGCCCATCTCGCGTCTGATCACCGCGGCCGAGCGGGTGCGCGGGGGCGACCTCAGCGTGCGGGTGGAGGAGGGCGATGCTGACGACGAGGTGGGCAGCCTCTCGCGTGCCTTCAACCGCATGACCAACCAGCTCGCTGCGCAGCGCAGCGAGCTCATGGAAGCCTATCGCCAGATCGCCGACCGGCAGAGCTTCACCGAGGCGGTGCTGGGCGGCGTCTCGGCCGGGGTGATCGGCCTCGACGAGGCCATGCGGATCAACCTGCCGAACCGCAGCGCGAGCCAGCTCCTGGGCGTCGATCTGGAGCGCGAGATCGGCCGGCCGCTGGCCGAGGTGGCGCCGGAGTTCGCGCCCCTGCTGGCGCGTCCTGCCTCCGGCCGCCCTGCCGAAATCCGCATCGGCCCTCCGACCGAGCGGCGCACGCTGCTGGCCCGCCTCTCGCCGGAGCTGGAGGGGCGCGGCTATGTCCTGACCTTCGACGACATCTCCGCGCTCGTGCAGGCGCAGCGCCAAGCCGCCTGGGCGGATGTGGCGCGGCGCATCGCGCACGAGATCAAGAACCCGCTCACGCCCATCCAGCTCAGCGCCGAGCGGCTCAAGCGTCGCTACCTCAGGCAGATCCAGGAGGATCCGGACACCTTCAAGCTCTGCACCGACACCATCGTGCGCCAGGTGGAGGACATCGGCCGCATGGTGGACGAGTTCAGCGCCTTCGCGCGCATGCCCCAGCCGGTGATGCGCGAGGAGGATCTGGCGCGGGTGCTGCGCGAGGCGCTGGTCTTGCCGCAGAACGCCCGCCCCGACATCGCCTGGCGGCTGGACCTGCCCGAGGGGCCCGCGCCCGCGCTGTGCGACCGGCGGCTGATCGGCCAAGCTCTCGCGAACCTGATCCAGAACGCGCTCGATTCGGTCACGCTGCGCGCCCAGCAGCAGGCCGAGGCGGGAGCGCAGCCCCCGCCACCCATTGGCAGGATCGTGCTCGCGCTGCGCCGTGCGGGCGGGTTCTGGGCGATAAGCGTGGAAGATGACGGCCTTGGCCTGCCGGCGGGCGAGGAGCGCGATCGCCTGACGGAACCCTACGTGACCCACAAGCCCAAGGGCACCGGCCTCGGTCTTGCCATTGTCAAGAAGATCATGGAGGACCATGGAGGACGCATCGTGCTGACCGACGCGCGGGAGGGGCGAGGGGCGCGCGCCGAGCTCCTCCTGCCGGTCATCGAGGCCGAGGCGGCGGACGAGGTGATGGAGCGCGGGCATGGCGCATGACATCCTAATCGTGGACGACGAGCCGGATATCCGCTCGCTCATCGATGGCATCCTCTCGGACGAGGGTTACGAGACGCGCCAGGCCCACAACAGCGACACGGCGCTCGCGCATTTCCGGGCGCGCCGGCCCTCGCTCGTGATCCTCGACGTGTGGCTGCAGAACTCGCGCCTGGACGGGCTTGGCATCCTCGAGACGATGCACCGCGAGGAGCCGCAGGTGCCCTGCGTGATGATCTCGGGCCACGGCACCATCGAGACGGCGGTGCAGGCCATCCAGCAGGGCGCCTACGATTTCATCGAGAAGCCTTTCAAGGCCGACCGGCTGCTGCTCGTCGTCGCGCGCGCGCTGGAGGCGGCGCGGCTCCGGCGCGAGGTGAGCGAACTGCGCCTGCGCGGCGGGGCGGAGAGCGAGCTCCTGGGCGTCTCGAACGCGGTGACGCAATTGCGCAACGCGATCGAGAAGGTGGCGCCGACCAACTCGCGCGTTCTCATCACCGGGCCGGCCGGCTCGGGCAAGGAGGTGGCGGCGCGCATGCTGCATGCGCGATCGCGCCGGGCGGAAGGCGCCTTCGTCGCGCTCAACTGCGCCACGCTTAACCCCGCTCGCATCGAGGAGGAGCTGTTCGGCGTCGAGCCGCAGGGCGATGCCCCGCGTCGGGCTGGGGTGCTGGAGCGCGCCCATGGCGGCACCCTGCTGCTCGACGAGGTGGCGGACATGCCGCTCGAGACGCAGGGCAAGATCGTACGCGCCCTGCAGGAACAGGGCTTCGAGCGCATCGGCGGCGCCACCCGCGTGAAGGTGGATGTGCGGGTGATCGCCACCAGCAACAAGGACTTGCAGGCCGAGATCGCGGCCGGGCGTTTCCGCGAGGACCTCTTCTACCGCCTCTCGGTGGTGCCGCTGCGGGTGCCGGCGCTGCGGGAGCGGCGCGATGATGTGCCGATCCTCGCGCGCCACTTCGTCGCTCGTTCGGTCGAGGCCTCGGGCCTGCCGCCGCGCGAGCTCGCGGAGGACACCATTGCCGCGCTGCAGACCTACGATTGGCCGGGGAATGTGCGTCAGCTGCGCAACCTGATCGACTGGCTGCTGATCATGGCCCCGGGCGAGGCCGGCGCGCCGATCCGCGCCGATGCGCTGCCGCCCGAGATTGTCGCGGCCGCCCCGGCCATGCTCCGGCTCGACCGTTCCTCCGAGATCATGACGCTGCCCCTGCGCGAGGCGCGCGAGCTGTTCGAGCGCCAGTATCTCGAGGCGCAGCTCCTGCGTTTCGGTGGAAACATCAGCCGTACGGCGAACTTCGTGGGCATGGAGCGCAGCGCCCTGCACCGCAAGCTGAAGTTCCTCGGCGTTCAGGCCGAGGACCGCGCCTCGGGCACGGCATGAGCGCGCCGCGCGTCCTCCTCTTCGACTGGGACAATACGCTGGTGGACGGCTGGGCGGCCATCGAGGCGGGGCTGAACGCCGCCTTCGCCGCCTTCGGCAAGCCGCTCTGGACGCGCGCCGAGGTCCTGGCCAATGTCCGGCGCTCGCTGCGCGAGAGCTTCCCCGAGCATTTCGGGGCGGAGTGGGAGCGCGCGCGCGACATCTTCACCGCGGTGGTGCGGGCCTCGCACCTCGAGGTGGTGCGCCCCCTTCCGGGCACGGGAGCGCTGCTTGATGCGGCCGCACCCTGGCCGCTCGGCGTGGTCTCCAACAAGCAGGGCCCGCTCTTGCGGCGCGAGGCAGAGCATCTGGGTATCGCCCACGCCTTCGGAGCGCTGGTCGGGGCGGGCGACGCGGCCGCCGACAAGCCCGACCCCGCACCCTTCTTCATGGCGCTTGCCGCGCTCGGGGCCCCCCCGGGGCGGGATGTCTGGTATGTGGGCGACACGGCGCTCGACATGCAGGCGGCCCGGGCGGCGGGCTGCACGGCCGTGCTGCTCGGCGATGCGGCGCATGACGGGGGCGTGGTCGCCTGCGCGCCCGATCTCGTTTTCGCCAACGGGCACGCCCTGGCGCGCCACCTTCTCGCGCTGGACAAGGCGGCCGAGACGAAGGACAGTCTCGCTGGCTGAGCCGCCCGCGCCTGCCGCGCAAGAAGACCAAGAGAGGAAGGAGGCCTGGATGGCCGAGAAGTCGCAGAACGTGCAGGACGTGTTCCTCAATCACGTCCGCAAGAGCAAGACGCCTGTGACTGTGTTCCTAGTCAACGGCGTGAAGCTCCAGGGTATCATCACCTGGTTCGACAACTTCTCCGTGCTGCTGCGCCGGGACGGGCATACGCAGCTCGTCTACAAGCACGCGATCAGCACGGTGATGCCGGGCGCGCCCATCATGCTGTTCGACCCTGCTGCGGCGGGCCAGGCGGCCGCCCAGTCCGCACCGGTGCGCGAGACCACGCTCACCATGAGCCGGGAGTCCGCTTCTGCCCGCAACGACTGAGACCACAGCGGCGCCGCCTGAGCGCTGCGCCGTCATCCTGCCCTATGAGCGCCCCGCCCGCGGCAACCTTGCCGAGTTCGGTCCGAAGGGGGGTGTCTCGCGCGCCGCGGAGGCGCGGCTTGCCGAGGCGGTGGGGCTCGCCGCCTCCATCGGCGTCACCATCGTGCACCAAGCCATCCACCCGCTGCGCGGCCGCCGCCCCTCCACCCTGCTCGGCGAGGGCCAAGTGGAGATGATCCGGCAGGCCCTGCGGGAGCAGCAGGCGGGGCTGGTGGTGGTGGATGCGGGGCTTACGCCCGTGCAGCAGCGCAACCTGGAACGTGTCTGGGGTGTGAAGGTCATAGACCGCACGGGGCTGATCCTCGAGATCTTCGGCGAGCGCGCGCGCACCCGGGAGGGGGCGCTACAGGTGGAGCTTGCGCATCTCGAGTACCAGCGCACCCGGCTCGTGCGTTCCTGGACCCATCTCGAGCGCCAGCGCGGCGGTTTCGGGTTCCTCGGCGGCCCGGGCGAGAGCCAGATCGAGCTCGACCGCCGCCTGATCGGCGAGCGCATCGTGAAGTTGAAGAAGGAGCTCGAGCAGGTGCGCCGCACCCGCGGCCTGCACCGGCGCGCGCGCGAGCGCGTGCCCTATCCCGTCATCGCGCTGGTCGGCTACACCAATGCGGGAAAATCTACTCTGTTCAACGCGCTGACCGGCGCGGGCGTCTACGCGCAGAACCAGCTCTTCGCCACCCTCGACCCCACCATGCGTCAGATCACCCTGCCTTCCGGGCGAGAGGCGATCCTCTCCGACACGGTGGGCTTCATCAGCGAGCTTCCCACGCAGCTCGTCGCTGCCTTCCGCGCCACGCTCGAGGAGGTAGCGGCGGCCGACGTGATCCTGCACGTGCGCGATGTGGCGCATCCCGACAGCGCGGCGCAGCGGGCCGATGTCCACGCGGTGCTGGACGGCATGGCCGAGGGGCCCGAGGGATCGCTCGATGCGGGCTGGCGCGCGCGCTGCATCGAGGTACTGAACAAGGCCGATCTCATCGGCGGGCCGGAGGCCATCGTCGCGCGCTTCCCCGGTGCGCTCGCCGTCTCCGCCCTCACGGGCGAGGGGCTGGATGCGCTGCGGGCCGCCCTGGACGCGCGGCTCGGGGCGCACTTGGTCACCGAGTGCATCGACGTTCCGGCGAGCGATGGCGCGCGGATCGCCTGGCTCTACCGCCACGGCGAGGTGGTGGGACGCGAGGAAGCGGAGGGGCGCCTGCGCCTCACCGTGCGGCTCAGCCCCGCCGACCGGGCGCGCTTCGCGCAGCTCGGATGAGGCTCTCCGCGCGTGAGGCCGAGGGAGTGGCGGCGCTGCTGCGCGAGGCGGCGGCGCGCGAGGTGCTGCCTCGGTTCCGGCGCCTAGCTGCGGGCGAGGTGCGCGCCAAGTCCGGGCCCTTCGATCTGGTGACCGAGGCCGACGAGGCGGCCGAGCGCCGCATTGCCGCGGAGCTCGCCGCCCGCTTTCCCGGCGCCCTGATCGTGGGCGAGGAGGCGGCGGCGGCCGACCCGGGGCTGCTCGGCCGCCTCGCCGCGGCCCCGCTCGCTTTCGTGGTGGACCCGGTGGACGGCACGGCCAACTTCGCCGCCGGGGTGCCCCTTTTCGGCGTGATGGCGGCCGCCCTCGTGTCGGGCGAGACTGTCGCGGGCTGGATCCATGACCCGCTCGGAAAGGAGACGCTGATCGGCCTGCGTGGCGAGGGGGCCTGGAGCCTCTCGCACGAGGGGGCGAGGCGCGACTGCCGCGTCGCCGGCCCCGCGCCGCTCGGCCGGATGGTAGGGGCGGTGTCCTGGTCCTTCATGCCGCCTGAGCGCAAGGCGGCGGTGCTGGCCCGGCTGCCGGTGCTGGGCGCGGTGGTAAACTTCCGCTGCGCGGCGCACGAGTATCGCCTCGCGGCCACGGGGGGCGCCCATCTGCTTATCTACAACCGGCTGATGCCGTGGGATCACGCGGCGGGACAGCTCATCCACGCCGAGGCGGGCGGCGCCTCGGCACAGTTCGACGGGGCGGCCTATTCGCCGCTGCGCCAGCAGGGCGGGCTGATCTGCGCCCCCGACGCGGCCGGCGTCGCCCTGGCCCGGCAGGAGATCCTGGGACTGGGCGCGGCGTGATGGACAAGCGCGCGGCCTGGCCTATTCTGCGCCGCACAACACCGGGGGCCCGCCGCGGCAGCGCTGCCCCCCTTCAGGAAGGCCGAGAACCATGACCAGCAACGGTTCGATCACCATCACTGTCGACGGTTCCAACCGGAGCGCGCGTTTCCCCCTGCTTTCCGGAAGCATGGGGCCGCAAGTGGTGGACATCCGCAAGCTGTACTCCTCGCTCGGCCTCTTCACCTTCGATCCGGGTTATGGCGAGACCGCCTCCTGCGAAAGCAAGATCACCTACATCGACGGCGACGCGGGCGTGCTGATGTACCGCGGCTATCCGATCGAGCAGCTCGCGGAGAAGAGCGACTTCATCGAAGTCTGTTACCTCCTGATGAACGGGGAGCTGCCGACCGCGGCGCAGCTCGCGCAGTTCCGGGACGGCGTGACCTACCACACCATGGTGCACGAGCAGATTCGCCGTTTCTTCGATGGGTTCCGTCGCGACGCGCACCCCATGGCGGTGATGTGCGGCGTGGTGGGCGCGCTGGCCGCCTTCTACCACGACAACCTGGACATCAACGACCCGCGTCAGCGCGAGATCGCGGCGTTCCGCCTCATCGCCAAGGTGCCGACCATCGCGGCCATGGCCTACAAGTATTCGCTCGGCCAGCCCTTCGTCTATCCGAAGAACGTGCTCTCGAAGAGCCCGCAGGGCTATGCGCGCAACTTCATCCACATGCTAAAATCGGTGCCCTCGGAGGAATACGAAGTTCCGGACGTGCTGGCCAAAGCGATGGACCGCATCCTCATCCTGCACGCGGACCACGAGCAGAATGCCTCCACCTCCACCGTGCGCCTCGCGGGTTCGACAGGCGCGAATCCATTTGCCTGCATCGCCGCCGGCATCGCCGCGCTCTGGGGTCCTGCCCATGGCGGTGCGAACGAGGCGGTGCTGAAGATGCTCTCGGACATCGGCCATCCCAAGAATATCCCCGCCTTCATTGAGCAGGTGAAGGACAAGAACAACCATGCGAAGCTGATGGGCTTTGGCCATCGCGTCTACAAGAACTTCGACCCGCGCGCGAAGATCATGAAAGAGAGCTGCGACGAGGTGCTTGCCTCGCTCGGCGTGACGCACGAGCCGCTGCTCGACATCGCCCGCGAGCTGGAGCGCATCGCCTTGACCGACGACTACTTCATCTCTCGCAAGCTCTATCCCAACGTGGACTTTTACTCGGGCATCATCCTCAAGGCGATGGAGATCCCCACCTCCATGTTCACCGCGATATTCGCGGTGGCGCGAACGGTGGGCTGGGTGAGCCAGTGGAAGGAGATGGTGGAGGATCCGGGCCAGCGCATCGGCCGGCCGCGGCAGCTCTACATCGGAGCGGGACGGCGCGACTACGTGCCGCTCGAAGCGCGCGGCTGAGCGTGTCGCAACCCGTAGGGCATGGCGTGAGCGCGATGATCGAGCCCGTCATCGGCATCATTGGAGGATCGGGCCTCTACGACATCGACGGACTCGAGGAGCGCGCCTGGCGCCGCGTCTTCACTCCGTGGGGCGAGCCCTCGGACGAGATCCTGACGGGGCGGCTTGCGGGCGTGCGCTGCGTCTTCCTGCCGCGTCATGGCAAGGGGCACCCGCTACCGCCCTCGGCGCTTAACTACCGCGCCAACATCGATGCGCTGAAGCGGCTGGGGGTGACGGACGTGATCTCGCTCTCCGCTGTTGGCTCGCTGCGCGAGGAGCTGCCGCCCGGGCATTTTGTGATCGTGGACCAGTTCATCGACCGCACCTTCGCGCGCGAGAAATCCTTCTTCGGGCCGGGCTGCGTGGCGCATGTCTCGGTCGCACAGCCGACCTGCCCGCGGCTTGGCGACGCGGTGGAGGCGGCGGGGGCGGAGCTCGACCTGCCGATGACGCGCGGCGGCACCTACCTCGTCATGGAGGGGCCGCAGTTTTCCACCAAGGCCGAGAGCGAGCTCTACCGCGCCTGGGGCTGCCATGTGATCGGAATGACCAACATGCCCGAGGCCAAGCTCGCCCGCGAGGCGGAGCTTTGCTACACGAGCATCGCTATGGTCACGGATTACGACTGCTGGCACCCTGAGCACGACCACGTGACGGTCGAGCAGGTGGTGAAGGTGCTGAGCGGCAATGCTGAGAAGGCGCGCGCCCTCGTCAAGGCGCTGCTGCCGCGGATCGGGCGTCCGCGCGGGCCTTGCCCAGCGGGATGCGACCGCGCGCTGGACCATGCGCTGATCACCGCGCCCGAGAAGCGCGACCCGGCGCTGCTCGCGAAGCTCGATGCCGTGGCGGGGCGGGTGCTGGGGTAGCCGGGCGGCGGCGGTGGTCTTGCGCCTCCGCGCCCGTGCCGATAGACGGTATGTTGCCGCGGACAGGTGGCGGAGTGGTCGATCGCGTCGGTCTCGAAAACCGAAGTCGGTGCAAGCCGACCGTGGGTTCGAATCCCACCCTGTCCGCCAGTTCCCTGAGGCGTGCCGATCTGCGACAGGCTGACCGCAGCGCTGAGTGGCAGGTTGACTGGGGTTTTCGGGGCCGACCTGGTGACTGGCCCGGCGCCGAGCCCGCCAGAGGTCTCTTTCCGAAGGCCGCTTCTCTCCGCACCCGCTGACTTGGACGATCCAGTACGGAACGCGAGAACCCGGTTTGCAGGCCGGCTTCGGGACGGCCGACCTGGGCGCTGGTTCGTATCCCGCTTGCCCGGAAC
>JAOAIK010000050.1 GCA_026414745.1 Roseococcus sp. | reverse complement strand
GTGTATACACATCCCACGGCTTATCGGTTTTGCAGCAGACCCGTTTTTCAGGGGGTCAAAACGTCCAGTGCCGACAGGTTGCACGCGATCATGGTTTTGTAGCAGACCCGTTTTTCAGGGGGTCAAAACCGAGCAACGCTCGAGCCTGCTCGAGCATCTCGACCGTTTTGCAGCAGACCCGTTTTTCAGGGGGTCAAAACGCGAAGTCCGCGGCGGTCAGCGCGTAGACCGCCGCCGTTTTGCAGCAGACCCGTTTTTCAGGGGGTCAAAACTATTCATTGGGGCCGAACTGCATCCACGTGCGTGGGTTTTGCAGCAGACCCGTTTTTCATGGGGTCAAAACATCATCCCAGTCAAACTCCTCATGCAGAGGGCGTTTTGCAGCAGACCCGTTTTTCAGGGGGTCAAAACTAATAGCTGACCTGATACATCTTTCCCTCCATTGTTTTGCAGCAGACCCGTTTTTCAGGGGGTCAAAACTCACCGGGGCTGAACTGCATCCACGTGCGGGGTGTTTTGCAGCAGACCCGTTTTTCAGGGGGTCAAAACTTGTTGCTGGTAAGCAGATGCTACCACTACCGCGCACGTTTTGCAGCAGACCCGTTTTTCAGGGGGTCAAAACGCGCGGCCTTGAGGCCCTCATCGCTGGACGCCTTGTCGTTTTGCAGCAGACCCGTTTTTCAGGGGGTCAAAACAACAGCTCCAAGTCATCTTCGTGCATGCGCACAGGTTTTGCAGCAGACCCGTTTTTCAGGGGGTCAAAACGCGAGCAGATCAGCAGCACGGGCAATGCCGTGCGTGTTTTGCAGCAGACCCGTTTTTCAGGGGGTCAAAACTCACATACATTGCAATGCGCCCTTCCGTTGTGGGTTTTGCAGCAGACCCGTTTTTCAGGGGGTCAAAACATATGTAAAGCTCCTGTATGCGCGCCTCCTCGCCTGTTTTGCAGCAGACCCGTTTTTCAGGGGGTCAAAACGGCGCGATGGCGCCGAACTTGGCGCGGTAGTCCGCGGTTTTGCAGCAGACCCGTTTTTCAGGGGGTCAAAACGCTTCGCCCGCGATGATCGCGCGCGCGGCATGCGTTTTGCAGCAGACCCGTTTTTCAGGGGGTCAAAACTTGGACTTCCCATGGGTAATCGTCATGCCACGCCCAGTTTTGCAGCAGACCCGTTTTTCAGGGGGTCAAAACCCCCGTAGGCGTTGCGCTCCCCGGCCTTGATCGTTTTGCAGCAGACCCGTTTTTCAGGGGGTCAAAACCAGAGGCCCGCCGCCCGGAGCATCTCACCCACGTGTTTTGCAGCAGACCCGTTTTTCAGGGGGTCAAAACAACGTCGGCCCCTCTAGCCGCTTCGCCGAGAGCGCGCTCAGGCCATCGTCGGCACCGGCCAGCACAGCACCGAAGCGCGACCGGGCTGCGCGGAGCTCCTCGGTCTCCTCGATCGCGATCGAGGGCTTCATCCTCGCCGCCTGCAACGCCCCAGGCACACAGGCGCGCTGCGTGCGCTCGGGATCGCACGGTCCAATTCCCCGGCAGGAACAGCCGCAGCCCCGCCATCACGCGCACCCCGCCGGGGGCCAGGGTAAGCCAGGCCCGGGCCGGGCAGTTGGCCTGCTGCCCAGCGCCGAGGCGTATGGCCCGCAACGCCGACCGAGGCGTTGTCTTTCCCGCGCGGTGCGGTGTCGTCCACCACCAGCACCGCACCCTCGCCTCCGAGCAGCCCCTCGGCCTCGCGGGCCAGTTCCCCAGCGGCGGCACAGCGTCCCGCTTGCCAGACGAGACGAAGTGATAGAGCCGATCATGTGTGCCGAGCCCGAGCCGGTCGGCCATCGGCTGAATGCTCTTTGCGCTTGTCCGCCCCGATCACCCCGGCAAGGGAGACCGGACACATCCGCTGGCGCGCCCGGTGGCTGCGCGCTGCGGGACAGGCGCGCGCCGCCGCTCCAGATCAGCCCTCCAGCCCGCCCTCACACCGACTCACGACATCATCGGCCGCACCCAGCCGATCGCTCATGCGCCACGCGAAGGCCGCCAAGCGAATCCAACATGGATCAGCGACCAACACATTCCTGCCGATGTCGCGCTGGCCAGGCCGGTCATCCCGCCAGCGCCGCCCGCACCGCTGCCAGCGCCTCCGCCGCTTTCGCCGCCTCGGGCCCGCCGGCCTGGGCCATGTCCGGCCGGCCGCCGCCGCCCTTGCCGCCCACGGCCGCGGCGGCGGCGCGCACCAGTGCCACGGCATCGGCCCGGCCCTTCGCCGCCTCGGCCACGCCGACCACGATGCTCGCCTTGCCGCCCTCCGTGGACACCAGCGCCGCCACATCGGCCGTGCCGGACTTGAGGATGGCCTCGGCGAGGCCCTTGAGGTCCCGCGCCGGCACCTCGCCGAGCTCGCGCAGGGCCACGCGCAGCCCGCCCAGCGTCTCGACCTCGGCCGCACCGCCGGTCGCGAGCCTGCGGCGCGTCTCGGCCAGTTCGCGCTCCAGCCGGCGGCGCTCCTCGAGCAGCGCGGCGAGGCGGGCGGGAAGCTCGGCCGGGCTCGCCTTCAGCGCGGCCGCGGCCTCGCGCAGCAGCCGGCCCTCTTCCTCCACCACGGCGAGCGCGGCCGCGCCGGTCACCGCCTCCACGCGGCGCACGCCGGCGCTCACCGCGCCCTCGCTCAGCAGCCGGAACAGCCCGATGTCGCCGGTGCGCCGCACATGGGTGCCGCCGCAGAGCTCGATGGAATAATGCCCGCCGCGGGCGGTGGCCGCCGGGTCGCGGCCCATGGCGACGACGCGCACCTCCTCGCCGTATTTCTCGCCGAACAGCGCGATGGCGCCCTCCGCCACGGCGGCCTCCGGCGTCATCAGGCGCGTGGTCACCTCGGCGTTCTCGCGGATGCGGGCGTTCACCTCCGCCTCGACCCAGGCGAGATCCTCGGGCGTCATGGGTGCGGGGTGCGAGACGTCGAAGCGCAGCCGGTCCGGCGCCACCAGGCTGCCCTTCTGTGCCACATGCGGCCCAAGGCGCCGGCGAAGCGCCTCGTGCAGGAGATGGGTGGCGGAGTGATGCGCCCGGATCGCCCCGCGTCGGGCGTGGTCCACCTCGGCCACGACGGCCGCGCCCACGCCCACCTCGCCCTGTTCCACCACGCCCAGATGCACGAAGAGGTCGCCGAGCTTCTTCTGCGTGTCGCGGATGCGGATCACCGCCTCGCCGGCGCGGATCACGCCGGCGTCGCCGAGCTGCCCGCCGCTTTCGCCGTAGAAGGGCGTCTGGTTGAGGATGAGGGCCACCTCGCGCCCCTGCGCGGCGTTGGCCACAGGCGCGCCCTCGGCGACGATCGCGAGGATGGTCCCCTCCGCGCGTTCGGTGGTGTAGCCGAGGAACTCGGTGGCGCCGTGCTTCTCCCTCAGATCGAACCAGAGGCTTTCGGTCGCGGCCTCCCCCGATCCCGCCCAGGCGGCCCGGGCGCGGCGGCGCTGTTCGGCCATCGCCGCCTCGAAGCCCTCCACGTCCACTGCGCGGCCCTCGGCGCGCAGCGCGTCCTGGGTCAGATCGAGCGGGAAGCCGTAGGTGTCGTAGAGGCGGAAGGCCACCTCGCCCGGCAGGGCCTCGCCGCTGCCGAGCTTCGCCGTCTCCTGCTCCAGCAGATGCAGCCCGCGTTCCAGCAGCGAGCGGAAGCGCGTCTCCTCGAGCTTCAGGGTCTCGGTGATCAGCGCCGCGGCCCGCGCCAGTTCCGGATAGGCCGCGGCCATCTGCCGCTCGAGCACCGGGAAGAGCCGGTGCAGCAAGGGTTCGGCGGCGCCCATCATGTGCGCATGCCGCATGGCCCGGCGCAGGATGCGGCGCAGCACGTAGCCGCGCCCCTCGTTCGAGGGCAGCACGCCATCGGCGATGAGGAAGGCGCCGGCGCGCAGGTGGTCGGCCACCACGCGGTGGCTGGCGCGGAAGCGCCCGTCGGGCTCCTGCCCGGTCAGATGCGCGCTCTCGAGGATGATGGCGCGGAAGGTGTCCGTGTCGAAGTTGTCGTGCTTGCCCTGCAGGATGGCGGCGAAGCGCTCGAGCCCCATGCCCGTGTCGATGGAGGGGCGGGGCAGCGGGTGGCGCACCCCCTTGGGCTCCTCCAGGAACTGCATGAAGACGAGGTTCCAGATCTCGATGAAGCGGTCCCCGTCCGCATCGGCGCTGCCGGGCGGGCCGCCCGGGATGGCGGGGCCGTGGTCGTAGAAGATCTCCGAACATGGCCCGCAGGGGCCGGTGTCGCCCATCCGCCAGAAATTGTCGTCCGTCGCGATGCGGATGATGCGCTCCTCCGGCAGTCCCGCGATCTTGCGCCAGAAGCCGGCCGCCTCCTCGTCCTCGCTGAAGACGGTGACGAGCAGCCTCTCCTTGGGCAGCGCGAAGTCCCTGGTGATCAGCTCCCAGGCGTAGGCGATGGCCTGCTCCTTGAAATAGTCGCCGAAGGAGAAGTTGCCGAGCATCTCGAAGAAGGTGTGATGCCGCGCCGTATAGCCCACATTGTCGAGATCGTTGTGCTTGCCGCCGGCGCGCACGCATTTCTGCGCGGTGGTCGCGCGGCTGTAGGGGCGGTGCTCCAACCCGGTGAAGACGTTCTTGAACTGCACCATGCCGGAGTTGGTGAACATCAGCGTGGGGTCGTTGCGCGGCACGAGCGGGCTCGACTCCACGATGGTGTGCCCCTGGCGCGCGAAATAGCCGAGGAAGGTCGCGCGGATGTCGTTGCTGCTGCTCATGCGAGGCTCGGTGCGGGAATGATCGCGAGGCATTACCGCGCCGCGACACCCCCCTCAAGGGCGGCACGCGCATTGCTTCGCCTGGAGGCGAGAGTCCACACTGGCCCCCGCCCGGCGCCTTCTGCCGAAGCCCGGGGCACAGCGAGGAGGCAGACCGCCCGATGTTCCGTCGCCGCACGCTTCTCGCCGCGCCCGCCGCGCTGGCCGCCGCCCCCGCCCTCGCCCAGAGCGCCCCCTGGCCGACTCGGGGCCCGATCCGGCTGATCTCCACCTTCCCCCCGGGCGGCTTCGCCGACACCATGGCGCGGCTGCTCGCGGCCGAGCTCGCACCGCGCATCGGCCAGTCGGTGGTGGTGGAGAACCGGGTGGGCGCGGGCGGCACCATCGGCGCCCAGGCCGCCGCCCAGGCCGCGCCGGACGGCTATATGCTGGTGATGAGCCATTCCTCCCCTTTCGGCGTCGCCGCGGGGACCTATCCCAACCTCGGCTACAATGTCGTCGAGGATTTCACCCACCTCGCCCTGCTGGCCGAGAGCGCGAACCTGCTGATGGTGAAGGGCGACAGCCCGATCCGCACCCTCGCCGACTATGTCGCCCTGGCGCGGCGCCAGGCGGTGCGCTTCGGCTCCTCCGGGGTGGGCAGCGCCACCCACCTGATGGGCGAGTATCTGGCGCGGCTCGCGAACCTGCCCCACCTCGAGCACATCCCCTATCGCGGCAGCGCGCCGGCGCTGCAGGATCTGCTCGCCGGGCGGATCGAGAGCATGTTCGACCCCATCACCACCAACACCCAGATGATCCGCGACCGCCAGGTGCATGTCCTGGCGCTCTCCACCCCGAACCGCATCCCCGCCTTCCCCGAGATCCCGACCTTCGCCGAGCAGGGCTTCGCGCCGCTGACCAACACCACCTGGGCCGGGCTCTCGGCCCCGCGCGGCCTGCCCGCCGAGATCGCGGCGCGGCTGACCGAGGCGGCGGTGGCCGCCATGGCGAGCCCGGCCGTCACCCAGCGCCTCGAACAACTCGCCAACTACACACCCAACCCGCCGGTGACGGGTGCCGCCTATGCCGCCTTCATCCGGGACTTCGCCGAGCGCTGGGGCGGGCTGGCGCGGCAGGCCGGGATCACCGCGAGCTGATTGAGCCCTGCCCGGGCGGCTGGCACAGTGCGGAGGGAGGATCCGTCCATGCGCCGTCGCCACCTTCCCGCGCTGCTGCTCGCCCCCGCCCTCGCGCCGGCCGGCGCGCGCGCGCAGGGCTGGCCGCAGCGCCCCGTGCGCGTCATCGTCCCCTTCCCGCCCGGCGGATCGAACGACGTGATGGCCCGCCCGCTGGCCGAGAAGCTGCAGGCGCGCTTCGGCCAGCCCTTCGTGGTGGAGAACCGCCCCGGCGCGGGCGGCGCCATCGGCGCGGCCCAGGTGGCGCAGGCGCCGGCCGACGGGCACACGCTGATGGTCACCTCCTCCTCCTTCGCGGGCTCGGCGGTGGTGCAGCGCACGCCCTATGACGCGCTGACGGATTTCACCCCCGTGGCGCTGCTCGCGCGCTCGCCCTTCATCGTGCTGACGCACCTGAACTTCCCGCCGCGCGACATCCGGGAACTCATCGCCTATGCGCGCGAGAACCCGGGGCGGGTGGATTACGGCAGCTCCGGCGCCGGCAGCATCGGGCATTTCGTGACCGAGATGCTGGCCCTCGCCGCGGGGCTGCGGCTCAACCACATCCCCTATCGCGGCATGGGGCCGGCGGTGACGGATCTGGTGGCGGGGCACATCCAGCTTCTCATCACCACCATCGCCAGCGCCTCGGGCGTGGTGCGCGAGAACCGCGTGCGGCTGCTGGCCTGGACCGGCCCGGGCGCGCCCCCCGGCAGCCCCGCCGCACCGTTGCTGCGCGAGGCGACGGGCCTCGACTACGAGGCGGCGATCTGGTGGGGACTGCTCGCCCCGCGCGGCCTGCCGGCCGAGATCCTGGCCACGCTGAACGGGGCGGTTCAGGCCGCACTGGCCGATCCCGCCATCGCGCGGCTCTACGAGACCGAGGGCGCCACGCCGGCGCCCGGCCCGCCGCACGCCTTCGCGGCGACGCTGGCGGCGGACATCGCGCGCTTCCGCGCGGTGGCGCAGGCGGCCGGGATCAGGGGGGAATGAGGGCCCGCAGGCCGCGTTCCGCAGGCGTGCATCCGGGCCGGGCGGAGCTCGCCCCGTTCGGCGTCATCCCGCCCAGCCCGAAGAGGGGCCAGCCATGCCCCAGTTCCTGCTGACGGCGAGGCCGAGCACGGCCGCGGCGCCCCTCCGGGCTATTCGTCCTCTCCTCCCTCGGCGCTCGCCAGCATGGCGCTCGCCACCTCGCTCGCCTGGCCGCGGATGCGCCGTTCGATCATCTCCGCCATGGCGGGATTGTCGCGGAGGAACTGCTTCGCGTTCTCGCGCCCCTGGCCGATGCGCGTGCCATCGCAGGAGAACCAGGCGCCCGACTTCTCCACCACGCCGGCCTTCACCCCGAGGTCGATCAGCTCGCCCACCTTGGAGATGCCCTCGCCATAGAGGATGTCGAACTCCACCTGGCGGAAGGGCGGCGCGAGCTTGTTCTTCACCACCTTCACGCGGGTCTGGTTGCCGATGGTGTCCTCGCGCTCCTTGATGGAGCCGATGCGGCGGATCTCCATCCGCACCGAGGCGTAGAACTTGAGCGCGTTGCCGCCGGTGGTGGTTTCCGGGTTGCCGAACATCACGCCGATCTTGAGGCGGATCTGGTTGAGGAAGATCAGCAGGCAGTTGGAGCGCGAGACGGTGCCCGTCAGCTTGCGCAGCGCCTGCGACATGAGGCGCGCGTGCAGGCCGACATGGCTGTCGCCCATTTCGCCCTCCAGCTCCGCCTTGGGCACGAGGGCGGCGACGCTGTCCACCACCAGCACGTCGATGGCGCCCGAGCGCACCAGCGTGTCGGCGATCTCGAGCGCCTGCTCGCCCGCATCGGGCTGGGAGATCAGGAGGTTGTCCACATCCACGCCGAGCTTGCGGGCATAGGCCGGGTCGAGCGCGTGCTCGGCGTCGATGAAGGCGCAGGTGCCGCCCTTCTTCTGGGCTTCGGCGATGACGTGCAGGGCGAGCGTGGTCTTGCCCGAGGATTCGGGGCCGTAGATCTCGACGATGCGCCCCTTGGGGAGACCGCCGATGCCGAGGGCGAGATCGAGGCCGAGCGAGCCGGTGGAGATGACCTCGATGTCCTCGATCTGGCTCTTGGCCCCCATCCGCATGATGGAGCCCTTGCCGAAGGCGCGCTCGATCTGACTGAGCGCGGCCTCGAGCGCCTTTCCCTTTTCCATCTCCCGAATCCTTCGGCGCGTTGTGCTGATACTATGTGCCACCGTGGGTTGAGTGGCAAGCGCGCCCCCCGGGCGCGGCCGGCGTCAGCCGCCGGCGAGGGCCTCGGTCACGGCGGCGCAGAGCGCCTCGGGGGCGAAGGGCTTGGCCAGCAGCCGGAACCCCTCGCGCGCCGGGGCGCCCGCGATGGCGGCCGCCGAATAGCCCGAGAGCAGCAGCACGGGCAGGCCCGGGAGGATCTCCCGCGCCGCGCGGGCGAGATCGAGCCCATCAAGGCCCGGCATGGCCACGTCGCTGACCAGCAGGGCGGGGCGCAACCCCTCCCGCAGGCGTTCCAGCGCCTCCTCGGCCTCGGTGCAGGCGATCACCTCGTGGCCCGCGCGGCGCAGCGCCAGCGCCGCCACGCGCAGCAGCAGCGGATCGTCGTCCACCAGGAGCAGGGGGCCAGCCGGCGCCTGCGCGGCGGCCGCGGGCGAGGATGCGGGGGCGGCCGGCGCAGCCTCCTCCCCCTCGTCGCGGGGCAGCAGGATGCGGAAGATGGTGCCGCCCTCGGGCGGGCAGCGGACGGTGATGCCCCCCCCGAACTGCCCGACGATGCCCTGCACCGTGGCAAGGCCGAGCCCGGTTCCGCCCTGCTCGAGGCGGGTGGTGAAGAAGGGTTCGAAGATCCGGTCGCGGATCTCGGGCGGGATGCCCGGACCGTCATCGGCCACCTCGAGCGTGACGTAACGGCCCGGCGGCAGGCCCTGGCCCTCCGGCTCGCCGCCCAGCAGCAGCGCCCGGCCGGTGGACAGGCGCAGCCGCCCGCGTCCGCCCATCGCCTCGCGCGCATTGACCGCCAAGTTGATGATGACGCGCGACCACTCGTTCGGGTCCACCCGCACATGGCGGGCAGGTTCCTCGAGCTCGGTCTCGATCACGATGCCGGGGCCGAGCAGGCGGGGCAGCAGCGTCAGCGCCTCGCGCACCGTCTCGTTCAGCGCCACGCGCCGCGGGGCGAGCACCTGCTGGCGCGCGAAGGCCAGCATCTGACGCACCAGCGCGGCCCCTCGCCCGGCCGCGGCCTCGATGGCGGCGAGCTCCTCCTGCGCCGCCTCGCCCGGCGCGAGCCGGCGCAGCGCCACCGCCGCGCCGAGGATGACGCCGAGCAGGTTGTTGAAGTCATGCGCCACGCCGCCGGCCAGCCGGCCGAGCGTGGCGAGCCGTTCGGCCTGCTCCACCCCGGGGGGATGCCACAGCAGCAGCACGCCGGGCGGGGCGGGGCGCAGGGTCAGCACGCCGCCCTGGGGCGGCAGGACGCGCCCGGCCTGCCCCGCGAGCGCGGCGGCGAGCGCGGCCTCGGCCTCCGGCAGCCGGGCGAGCAGCGCCTCGCCCGGCAGCCAGGGGCGCACCCCGCCCAGCCCGCGCCGGAACCCGGCATTGGCCGCGACCAGCGCGCCCGCCGCATCGAGCAGCGCCGCGGGCTGCGGCAGGGCAGCGAGCAGCGCCTCCACCCCCGGGGCGCTCATGGCGCAGCCCCGCGGCGCATGACGAAGGCGATGATGCGCGCCACCGCCTCCCAGTGCTCGGGCGGGATTTCGGTGTCGAGATCGAGCCGGTGCAGGGCGCGCGCCAGGGGCGGATCGGAGACGATGGGCACGCCCGCCTCGCGCGCCGCCTCGCGGATCCGTGCCGCCATCGCGTCCACCCCCTTCGCCACCACCTTCGGCGCCGCCGATTGCCCCGGCTCGTAGGCGAGCGCAACGGCATAGTGCGTCGGGTTGGTGATCACCACCGCCGCGCGCGGCACCGCCGCCATCATGCGCTGCCGGCCCTTCGCCTCGCGCAGCTGGCGCAGCCGGGCGCGGATGGTGGGGTCGCCCTCGGTCTCCTTCATCTCCTCCTTGATCTCCTGGCGCGTCATGCGCAGGCGCTGGAGGAAGCGGAAGCGCACCAGCAGCACATCGAGCCCCGCGAGCAGCGCGAAGACCGCGAGCGTGGCCAGGGCAAGCCGCAGCGCCCCCTGCCCCGCCGCGGCCAGCAGCGCCCCCGGCGGCGCCTCCATCAGCACGGCGAGGCCGGGCAGGTCGCGCGCCACGAACCACAGCGCCGCCCCCACGGTGAGGAGCTTCAACAGGGTGCGCAGGAACTCGAGCCGCCCTTCCGCACCGAAGAGGCGCGAAAAGCCCGACATGGGCGAGATCTTCGCAAGGCTGGGCGTCAGCCCCCTGGTGCTGACGGCCCCGCGCGTCTGCAGCAGCGTCGCCGCCACCGCCCCCAGCGCCGCTGCCCCCGCCACCGGCCAGGCGAGGGCGAGGAACAGCCCCGCCCAGTCGCGCAGCACCAGCACAGGGTCGCGCAGCGCGCCCTGCGACAGGGTGCCGGCGAGCGCGGCCGCGAGCCGCCGCCCCTCGCCGGGCAGCACCAGCGCCGCCGCCAGCAGGGCCGAGAGCAGGGCGGCGAAGCCCACCGCCTCGCGCGAGAGGGCGACCTGGCCTTCCTTGCGCGCCTTCTCGATCTTGCGCGGCGAGGCGGGTTCCGTGCGTTCGCCCCCGCCGCCCTCCTCCTCCGCCTCCTCGGCCATGGCTCAGCCCGCCCCGGGCAGCCGCGCCAGCCCCTCGCCCATCGCGCGCCACCAGGCGGCGAGCAGCGAGGGCAGCAGCACCATCAGCAGCAGGAAGCCGCCCAGGATCTGCGCCGGCGCGGCCACCACGAAGACCTGCGCCTGCGGCGCGAGCCGCGCCATCAGCCCGAGCGCGGCGTTGAACAGGATGGCCGCCGCCACGAAGGGCGCGGCGAGCTGCATGGCCACCAGCAGCAGCGCCGCCGCGGCCGCGGCCAGCGCCTCCGCCGCCGGCCCCGCGGGCAGCCCGCCGCCCGCGGGCAGCACGGCATAGCTCGCGGCCAGCGCGCGCAGCGGCACCTCGTAGAGGCCGGTGGCGAGGAACAGCGAGGCGGTGGCGAGGCCGAGCAGCCGCGCCGGCGCCGTCACCGTCGCACCCTGGAGCTGATCGCCCTGCAGCGGCGAGGCGAGGCCGATCATCAGCGCGATCACCTGCCCCGCCTGCGCGAGGGCCAGCGCCAGGAAGCGCGCGAGCAGCCCGATCCAGAGCCCGAGCAGCAGCTCCCCCCCCACCAGCATGGCGAGCGGGGCGATCTCGGCGGGCATGGGCGGCAGGCCGGGGGCCAGCACGGGGAGCAGCAGGAATGCGACCAGCAGCCCGAGCGCGAGGCGCAGCGTGGGCGGAATCTCCATCTCGCCGAGGCCGGGCAGCAGCATCACCGCCGCCCCCATGCGGCAGAACACCAGCACGGCGTGGAAGGCGAGCGGGGGCAGCGCCGCCAGCAGCGCCTCGTCCGCCGCCGTCACGGCGCGCCGCCCACCGCCACCACCTGGTCGAACAGCACCCCCGCCCAGCCGCGCAGCACACCCCCCATGAAGGGGCCGAGCACCACGAGGATGCCCACCATGGCCGCGAGCTTGGGCAGGAAGGCGAGCGTCGCCTCCTGGATCTGGGTGAGTGCCTGCAGCAGCGAGACGGCGAGGCCGATCGTCAGCACCACGAGCAGCGGCGGCCCGGCGAGCTGCAGCGCCACCCACAGCGCCTCGCGCATCGCCATCACCGTGGCGGTCTCGATCATCGGCGGCTCCCTCGCGTTTTGCGGGGCGCGGCGGACCCGGCCGGGCGGCGCCCGGTCAGATCGGCATGCGCATCACGTCCTGGTAGGCGGTGATCACGCGGTCGCGCACCGCGGTCGCGGTCTGCAGGGCGATCTCGGCGCGGGAGACGGCGAGCACCACCTCCGTCACGCCGCCCTGGCCGGCCAGCGCCGCCTGGGAGGCGGCATCCGCCGCCCGGCCCGCGCCGATGGCGCCCTGGATGGCGCGCTGCAGCGCCTCGCCGAAGCCCGCCCCCTGGCTGACGGCCTCGCCCAGCCCCTGGGCGGCGCGATAGGCGGCCGCGGCCCCGGCCGCGGCGAGCACCGGCGCGGCCATCAGCGCAGCGCCTCGATGGCGCGCATCAGCATGCCGCGCGTGGTCTCGAGCACGGCGAGGTTGGCGTTGTAGCTGCGGTTGGCCTCGCGCATGTCCATGTTCTCCACCAGGCTGTCCACATTGGGCGTCTTGACGTAGCCGCGCGCATCCGCGGCGGGATGCGAGGGCTCGAAGCGTTCGGGGAAGGGGCGGTCATCGGTGCCGATGCGCGCCACGCGCACCGTCTCCACGCCCAGCGCGCGGTCGAGCCTGTTCTGGAAGGTGATCGTCTTGCGCCGATAGGGGTCGGCGCCCGGGCTCTGCCCCGTGCTGTCGCGGTTGGCGATGTTCTCGGCGATGATCCGCAGCCGCGCGGACTGCGCCGACAGCCCGGCGGCCGAAATGGCGAGCGCGCGATCGAGATCCATCCCTCTCCTCCTCCTCACGGCCGGCCGAGCGCGGTGCGGAACAGCCCGAGATACTTGCGGTGCAGACCCATCGCGAGGGCATGCGCCTGGTCGGTCTCGGCGATGCGCAGCGCCTGCTCCTCGATGGACACGGCGTTCCCGTCCGGCGTGCGCTCGCGGATGCGGGCCGCCACCTCCCCGGACGCCAGCCCCGCGGGGGTGATGTGCCGCGCGTCCGTCACCGCAAGCCCGGGGGCGGCGCGCCGACGGGCCAGCACCTCCGCGAAGGGCATCAGGTCACGCGGGCGGAAGCCCGGCGTGTCCGCATTGGCGACGTTCTGCGCGAGCAGTCGCTGCCGGGCATCGAGCCAGGCAAGGCGGCGTTCCGCGAGGGCGATCGGGCCGGTGCCAAGCACATCCATGACCCCAGTCTCGTCGCGAGTCGTGAAGGAAAGGTGAAGCCCGGCGAGGACCCCGCAGCCGCCGCGCCCCGCCCGAGGCGGCCGGGTGCGACCCCCCGGCGCGCAGAGGAAGCGTTAACCCCGCGCCGGGCAGCATTTGCCCATGCCCCGCCCCGCCCCGCCCGATCTGGAGATCCTCGCCACCCTCGCGGCCATCGACTCCATGCAGGGCACCCTCGCCCTGGCCCGCGCCCTGGTCGAGGCCGGCCGCAGGGTGGAGCTCGCGGGGCTCGAGCAGGAGGCGGAGCGCCTCTGCGCCGCCATCGCCTGCCTGCCCGAGGGTGCGGGGGCGCGGCTGCGCGCCCCCCTGCACGGGCTGACGCAGGAGATCGACCGGCTGAGCGCCACGCTCCGCGCCGCCTGACCCCCCTTTCCCCCACGCGACGGCAGGAGGCCTCGCCATGACCCCGCTCGACACACCGAGGCTGCTGGAGGCCGGCGCGGCGCTGGCCGCCGTGCTGCTGCTGCTCTGGGGGGCGGCGAAGCTGCTCGAGCGGCGCGGCGCGCTGCTGCGCCCGAACGCCCGGCTCGGCATCGCCGCCGCCTGCGCCCTCGATGCGCGCCGGCGCCTGCTCGTGATCCGCTGCGACGGGCGCGAGGCGCTGCTGCTCACCGGCCCCGGGGGCGAGCAGTTCCTGGGCTGGCTGCCCGAGGCCGCCCCGCGTGACGGAGCCGAGCCCGAGGGAGGCCGGCCATGAGGGCGCTCGGGCTTCTCCTCGCCCTGCTGCTGGCCGCGGGGCCGGCGGCGGCGCAATCCGTCTCCATAGACCTCGGCGCCAGCGGCCAGCCGGGGGCGACGGCGCGGCTCGTGCAGCTCACCGCGCTGATCGGGCTGCTCTCGCTCGCGCCCTCGCTGCTGGTGATGGCCACCGCCTTCACCCGCATCGTCATCGTGCTGGCGCTGCTGCGCACCGCCATCGGCGCGCAGGGCGTGCCGCCCAACCCGGTGCTGATCGGCCTCGCCCTCTTCCTCTCCTTCTTCGTGATGCAGCCGGTCTTCGAGGCCTCCTGGACCCAGGGCATCCTGCCGATGACCGAGGGGCGGATGGGCGAGATGGAGGGCCTCGCCGCCGCGGCCGAGCCCTTCCGCCGCTTCATGGCGGCCAATGTGCGCGAGAGCGATCTCGCCCTCTTCCTCGACCTCGCCCAGCTTCCCGCCAGCACCCCGGCCGAGGCGCCCTGGCGCGCGCTGATGCCCGCCTTCCTGGTGACGGAGCTGCGCCGCGCCTTCGAGATCGGCTTCCTGCTCTTCCTGCCCTTCCTGGTCATCGACATGGTGGTGGCCTCCATCCTCATGTCGCTCGGCATGATGATGCTGCCGCCCTCGGTGGTGTCGCTGCCCTTCAAGCTGATCTTCTTCGTGCTGGTGGATGGCTGGTCGCTGCTGGCGGCGAGCCTCGTTCAGGGCTTCCAGTAGCGCTGCGCTTGATCTCACTCGGTCAGCGCGGGCGGCAGCACCGCCTCGCCGCGCGGGATCGGGCGCGGCGGCACCCAGGGCCGGTCGCCGCGATGCGCGCGGTCGGAGAGCACGCGCGCGCCCTCCCGCGTCAGCCAGACGGCGTGCGCCCCGTCGCGCCAGAGCGAGAAGCGGTCCACCACGGCACTGCCCGGGCAGGCGCCGCGCAGCGGCTCGGGGGCGAGGATCACCGCCACCTGCCCGCACGCCTCCGGGGGCGCGCGCAGGGGCGGCGGGCGCTCGCCGCGGCGCGCCGGCGCGGGGCGCAGCAGAATCACCCGCGCCGCCCCGGCCGCGTCGTGCAGGGTGCAGGCGGCGCGGGTGCAGCGGATGCGCCCGCCCGCGGCCTCGCCCTCGGCGGGCAGCGCCTCGCCCTCCTCGTCGCCCTGGCCGCGCAGCCACAGCTCGCGCGTGAAGCGCGAGGCGCCGGGCCGGCGCTCGACGAAGAGCTCGCCCTCCACCGCGAGCGCGAAGAGCCGCCCGTCGGCGGCGGCCAGCGCATCGGGCGGCCGCGCCAGCAGCGCGGCCAGCAGCCCCGCCCCGATCAGCGGCAGCCCCCAGAGCCGCCAGCCCGTCCGCCAGAGGCAGAGCCAGAGCAGCCCCAGGCTGGCCAGCCCCAGCCCCCAGCCCGGCAACGGCGCGAGCGAGGCCGCCGCCCCGGGCCAGGCCGCCACCTCCCGCGCCACGAGCAGGATGCCCTCCACCCCGCGCCCCATCACCCACAGCGGCAGCGCCTCGAGCCCGAGCGGCATGAGCGCGAGCGCGAGCATCCCCGCGGGCATCACCAGCACGGAGGTCAGCGGCACGGCCAGCGCATTCGCCGCCACGCCGTAGAGCTGCACCCGCCCGAAATGGTGCAGCCCGTAGGGCATGGTGGCCAGCCCCGCGACCAGCGAGGTCAGTGCCGTGCCGACCACCGCCCCGACCGGCAGCCACCACCAGGGCCGGGCGGATTCGCCGCGCGCCAGCACGGGCCGCAGCCGCTCCCAGGCCGCGACGAGCGCCAGCACCGCGGCGAAGCTCATCTGGAAGGAGGGGCCGACCAGGGCGAAGGGGTGCAGCGCCAGCACCGCCGCGGCGGCGAAGCCGAGGACCCGCGGGCTGAAGGCGCGCCGCCCCGCGAGCAGCGCCAGCGTGACCAGCGCCGCCATGGCGAAGCTGCGCTGCATCGGGATCTGCGCGCCGGTGAGCACCATGTAGAAGGCCCCCCCGGCCAGCGCCGCCAGCGCCGCCGGGGCCCTCGTGCCGAAGCGCAGCGCGAATCCGGGCCAGAGCGCGAGCCCCGCGCGCACCACGAAGAAGCACACCCCCATCACGATCGCGATGTGCAGCCCCGAGACGGAGAGCAGGTGAACCAGCCCCGAATCGCGCATCGCCGCCATGTCGCCGGGTGCGATGGCGCTCTGCCCGCCCGTCAGCAGCGCCGCGGCGATGGCCCCCGCCCCGCCCGGCACCGCCGCCATGACGCGCGCCTCGATCTCCGCCCGCCAGCCGGCGAGCGGCGGCGCGGCCCCCTCGCGCCCGACGATCTCGGCCGGGCCCAGCGCGAAGCCGGAGGCGCCCAGGCCCTCGAAGAAGGCGGCGCGCTGGAAATCCCAGGCGCCCGGATAGGCGGGGGCCGCGGGCGGGCGCAGCAGCGCGCGCAGCCGCACCGTATCCCCGGGCCGGGGCCGCGCGGGGTCGTTCGCGCGCAGCCGCACGCGGATGAGCCGCGGGCTGGGCGCCATCGCCTCGCCCCAGCGCGCGCCGGAGAGGGTGAGGCGCACGCCCTCGGGCAGAAGGTCGGTCTCGGTCACCGTCGCGGTCAGCACCACCGCCCCGCGCGGCACATCGAGCGGCGGCGCGGCGCGCGCGGCATGGAGGAGGCACAGCGCGAAGCCGACCCCCGCCGCCGCCAGCAGCCCCAGCGCCCAGCCGCCGAGCAGGCTGCGCCGCGCGAGCCAGAGCGCCGCCGGCACCGGCGCCAGCGCCGGCAGCGCCCACCACGCCGGCGGCTCGAAGCGGAGCTGGAAGTAGAGCAGGATGCCCACCCCCATCGCCACCGGCAGCCAGAGCGCGAGCCGGCCCTGCTCGGCCGCCAGGCGGCGCGCGATCCAGGAGGGCTCGGGCGGCTGCATCGCCCGGGAACTGGCCCACCCCTGCGCGGCGCGCAAGCCGCGTGCTAGAGGGGGCCATGTCCGTCCGCACCCGCTTCGCCCCCTCTCCCACCGGGTTCCTGCACATCGGCGGCGCGCGCACCGCGCTGTTCAACCAGCTCTTCGCCCGCCGCCATGGCGGGCAATACCTGCTGCGCATCGAGGACACGGACAAGGCGCGCAGCACGCAGGAGGCGGTGGAGCAGATCCTCGAAAGCCTCGCCTGGCTCGGCCTCTCGCCGGACGAGCCGCCGGTGTTCCAGTCGCAGCGCGCGGCGCGCCACGCCGAGGTGGCGCGGGAGCTTCTGGCCCGTGGCCGCGCCTATCGCGCCTACGAGACGCCCGAGGAGCTGGCCGCGATGCGCGAGCGGGCGCTGGCCGAGAAGCGCCCGCCCCGCTACGACGGCTATTGGCGCGACCGCGAGCCCGGCCCCGCCGAGGCGGGCAAGCCCTTCGCCATCCGCATCAAGGCGCCGCTGGAGGGCGAGACGGTGGTCGAGGACCTCGTCCAGGGCACGGTGCGCGTGAAGAACGCGGAGCTGGACGACATGATCATCCTGCGCTCCGACGGCACGCCCACCTATCTGCACGCCGTGGTGGTGGACGACCACGACATGGGGATCACCCATGTGATCCGCGGCGACGACCATCTCACCAACACCTTCCGCCAGTGCGTGATCTACGACGCGATGGGCTGGCGGCGGCCGCATTTCGCGCACATCCCGCTGATCCACGGCGCCGACGGGGCGAAGCTCTCCAAGCGGCACGGCGCCGTCTCGGTGCTCGAGTTCCGCGAGCAGGGCTTCCTGCCCGAGGCGGTGTGCAACTACCTGCTGCGCCTCGGCTGGGGGCATGGCGACGAGGAGATCATCTCCCGCGAGCGCGCCGAGCGCCTGTTCGACATCGCCGATGTCGGCCGCGCTGCCGCGCGCATGGACTACGCGAAGCTGACCCATCTCAACGGCGTTTACCTCCGCCGCGCCGATCCGGAGGCGCTGCTGCCCGAGGTGATGCGCCGCCTCGCGCGCGGCGGGCTCGCCTTCGGCACGGAGAAGGCCGCCCGGGTGCGCGCCCTGCTGCCGGCGCTGCAGGAGCGCGCGAAGACCCTGGCCGAGCTGGCCGAGAGCGCCGCCTTCGCCGTGACGGATGGCGCCCCCGCCCCCGACGCCAAGGCCGCCGCGCTGCTGACGCCCGAGGCACGGGCGCGGCTCGCGGACCTTGCGGAGTTCCTCTCCGCCCTGCCCGACTGGAACCGGGCCGACCTCGAGCACTGGCTGCGCGACTATGCCGAGGTGAAGGGCGTGACGTTGAAGGAGGTGGCGCAGCCGCTGCGCGCGGCGCTGACGGGGAGCACCACCTCGCCACCCATCGACGTCACGCTGGAGGCGTTGGGGCGCGGCGAGGCGCTGGGGCGCATGCTGGCGGCGGCGGAGCCCCCCCCCGAATAGGCTTGCGGCGAGGGGTGGGGCGCGGGCTAGGCTTCCCCCGCCGGGGCGAAAGGCTGGCCCCCATGTCGCTGCTGCTCACCGAGGACGAGATCGCCGCCATGCGCCCGGCCGAGGCGCTGCCGGCGTTGCCCATCCCCATGCAGGTCATCTCCAATGGCGAGTTCGTGCCCGCCCCGGCCACGGGACGGCAGCGCCGTGTGGCCCGCCGCGTGCAGGAGATCGCCGCCGAGGAGGCGCCGCGCCAGGGCCTCTCGCGCCGCGGCTTCCTGCGCAGCGGCGCGGGGCTGGCCGCCGCCTTCCTCGCGCTGAACGAGGTCCATGGCGAGGTCTTCGCCGTCAGCCGCGCCGAGGCCGCCACGCCCGACCTGCACGCGGCGCGCGCCGCCCGCCTCGCCGGCCAGTTCGTGATGGACGTGCACACGCATTTCCTGCGCGACCCGCTGCCGCCCGCGCTGCGCCGCTTCCTCAACCTGCGCAACCTGGCCGCGCGGCAGCGCTGGAACCCCGACCTCGCCGGGCGCGAGGCGACGGAGATGGACCTCAAGTTCGACAACTACGTGAAGGAGATCTTCCTCGATTCCGACACCGCCGTGGCGGTGCTCTCCGGCGCGCCCTCCGACCGACCGGAGGACTGGTTCCTCACCAACCAGATGAAGCGCGACGCGCGGGCGCGCATCAACGGCCTCGCGGGCACGCGGCGGCTGCTGACCCAGTCGGTGTTCACCCCCGGCCAGCCGGGCTGGATGGAGGAGGTCGAGCGCAGCATCGCCGAGGACGCGCCCGATGCCTGGAAGGGATACACCATCGGCGACAACACCCACCAGGACGAGAGCCGCTTCCCCTGGCGCCTGGACGACGAGCGGCTGATGTATCCCTTCTACGAGCGCATCCGCCGCGCGGGGCTGACCACGGTGGCCATCCACAAGGGGCTGTTCCCGCCCGCGGCGGCCGCGCGCAACCCGCGGCTGACGCCGTATGCCGGCGTGGCCGACGTGGCGCGCGCCGCGCGCGACTGGCCGGACATCGACTTCCTCATCTACCACGCCGCCTACCGCAACGCCCCGCCCAACGAGGCAGCCGCCCTGTTCGAGGCGACAGGCCGGATGGAATGGCTCTCCGACCTCGCGGAGATCCCGGACCGCCACGGGGTGCGCAACGTCTACGCCGATGTCGGGGCCGTGTTCGCCAGCGTCGTGATCGGCCACCCGCGCCTCGCGGCGGGGATGATCGGCACGCTGGTGAAGGGGCTCGGCGCGGACCGGGTGCTCTGGGGCACGGACAGCGTCTGGTATGGCAGCCCGCAATGGCAGATCGAGGCGCTGCGCCGGCTGACCATGCCCGAGGACCTCAAGGCGCGCTTCGGCCTGCCCGATCTGGGGCCCGAGGACGGGCCGCTGAAATCGGCCATCCTCGGCGGCAATGCTGCGCGGCTCTATCGCGTCGAGCCGCGGCGCGCGGCGCTGGAGGGTGATGGCATCGCGGCGCTGCGGCGCGACTACGCCGCCCGCGGCGGGCCCGAGCGGCACCGCAGCCTGCACGCCTGGGGCTATGTGACGTGAGCTGAGGCAGGCCCGCCTCAGCCCGCCCTCAGCCGCGCGATCAGCCGGCCCAGCTCGTCGCGCAGGCCCTCGCCCTGGCGGCGGACCTCGGCCGCGTCCTCGCCGACGCCGCGGGCGGCGGCCAGAGTCTCGCCCACATCGCCCACCACCCGCGCCGCGCCGGCCGAGGCGGTCTGCGACTGCTCGGCCGCCTCCTGCACGGCGCGCGCGATCTCGCGCGTGGCGGCGCCTTGCTGGTCCACCGCGGCGGCGATGGTCGTCGCCACGCCGTCCAGGCGCTGGATGGTCTGCGCGATCGCCCGCACCGCCTGCACCGAGGCGCCGGTGGCCGACTGCATGGCGGCGATCTGGGCCGCGATCTCCTCCGTGGCCTTGGCGGTCTGCGCGGCGAGGTTCTTCACCTCGCTCGCCACCACCGCGAAGCCCTTGCCGGCCTCGCCCGCGCGCGCCGCCTCGATCGTGGCATTGAGCGCGAGAAGGTTGGTCTGGCCCGCGATGTCGCTCATCAGCCGCACCACGTCGCCGATCCTGCTCGCGGCCTCGGCCAGTTCCTGCACCGTGCCGTCCATGGCGCGCGACTGCTCGGTGGCCTCGTTGGTCACCGCCGCGGCCTCGGCCACCTGGCGGCTGATCTCGGTGGTGGAGGCGGCCAGCTCCTCGGTGGCGGAGGCGACGGTGCGCACATTCCCCGCCGCGCCTTCCACGCCCTTGGCGGTCTCGCGCGCCGCCTCGCCGCTGCGCGCGGCGACGGCGGAGAGTCGCTCCCCCGCCTCGGTCAGGCGCGCGGCCGCGCCGGCCAGCCCGCCCGCGATGCCCGCGAGCGAGGCCTCGACCTCGCCGGCCAGGGCGAGGGTCGCGGCGCGGCGGTTGTCCTGCTCGCGCGCCGCCGCCGCGGCGGCCTCGGCGCGCAGCCGCTCGGCCTCGGCGAGCCCCTGGCGGAACACCTCCACCGTGCGGGCCATGGCGCCGATCTCGTCGCCGCGCGCGCCGCCGGGAACCTCCGTGGCCAGGTCGCCGCCGGCCATCGCCTCCATGCGCGCCGTCAGCGCGCGCACCGGCCGCGCCACCGAGCGCGCGACCAGCAGCCCGAGCAGCGCGGCGAGCAGCAGCAGCCCGATGCCGGTCACCAGCACGAAGCGCAGCGCCTCGGCCCGCGCCGCGGCAGCCGCGCCCATGTCGGCGGCGAGCTCGACCACGCCGATGGGCTGGCCCGCGACATCCCGCAGCGGGAAGGCGGCCACGGCCAGGCTGCGACCCGCCGCCTCGGCCTCTGCGCGCAGCCCCTGCCCGCCCATGACGGCGCGGCGCCGCGCCTCGTCCAGGAAGCCGCCCGGCGCCCCCTGCAGCGTGCTGCCGATGGGCTCGAAGCCCTGTTCGGTCGCCCGCAGAATGGCGAGGTCGAGGCCGAGCGACTCGCGGAAGCGCGCCAGCATCTCCGGCGTGAGGTTGACCGCGACATCCACCACGCCCAGGACCCGCCCCTCCTGCCGGACCGGCGCCACGCCGAAGAGGCTCACGTCACGCAGCCGGAGTTCGAGACCCGATTGCAGCCGGCCGGTGCGATTCGCCTCCACCACCGTGCGGCGGCGGGCGGAAATGTCGTCCCCGAACTGGTCCGGCCGCCAGAGGCGAAGGAAGGCGGTGGCCGGCGGCAGGTGGATGTTCAAGCGTTTGCCGCTGGGGGCGAGGGCGCGCTGGCTCGGCTCCAGCGCCGCGAGCAGCCCCGCGCGGTCCCCGCGCGCGAGCGCCTGCGCGAGAGCGGGCATGGCGGCCAGCGTCTCGGCCAGCGCGACCACCTCGCGCGTTTCGGCCTGCAGCACGGCGGCGAAGCCCGCCTCGGCGCGCGCCAGCGTCGCCTCCGTCCCCGCGGTGATCGCGGCCTCGTTCTCGATGTGCGCGACGGCGCCGAAGCCGGCGCAGGCGAGCAGGGCGATGAGCGCGCAGGCCGCGGCGATGCGGCGGCCGAGGGAGAGCGAGCGCATGGGCGATTCCAGGCTGTTGCGCGCGCGAGGCTGCGCCCGGAAGACCAAAGGAAGCGCTGATGCGCGCCGCCTCGCGCCGCCAGCGCGCTGCGCCCCGGCATGGCCCCGCCGCGCAGCGCGCCCGCGCGGGTGTCGCCCCACTGGCTGGCATGCCCCGTCAGCCTGGTGCGGTTCGCCGCCGCCGCTCGGGAGGTTCGGGAACAACGCCTGCTTCTCCGGGTCCCGCCGGGCAGCGGGCTCGATCTTCCGGCGCGGGTCCGGCGGCGTGCGCCTCGGCCCTGGGCGGCCGGGCCATCATGCTGGCGACCACCCGCACCGGCGTGGGCGGCAGGGCCTGACGGACCCGCGGCCGGGCGCTACGCCTCGGGCGCGATGGGCATGCGCGGCGGCGCCGTCTTCCACATCAGCTTCACCTCCTCGGGGGTGAGGCCGAAGGCCCGGTTGACCAGCGCCGACAGCGCGCGCTCATGGGCGGCGAGTGCGGCGAGGCGCGCCTGCATGGGCGCGATGCTGGCCGCGTGTTCCGCCCGGATGGCCCTGGTCTGGGCGGAGGTGAAGGCGCGGCGCTTCGCGGGCAGCGCGGCCTTGAGAGCGTCGAGGAAGCCCTGCGCGTCGAGCGCCCAGGGTTCGGCCAGCGCACGCGGCGGCCGCTCCAGCCCCCATGCGGCGGCGTACCAGTCGCGCAGTTGCGCGGCGGCGGCGAGGCGCTCGCGGGTGATGGCGGCGCAGGCCTCGGTGCGGGTGGCCGCCTCGTCGGCGGCGGCCGCATCGGGGCGGGGGATGGGGACCTCGACCATGCGAAAGGCTTGCGGCGTCAGCGCCTCGTCCTTCATGCGGGCGAGATGGCGCCAGTTGAACCACCAGAGGGCGGGGCTGTTCAGCGCGGCGAGAAGGAAGGGGTCCGAGGAGGGAAGCAGGAAGGCCTTATTGTTGACGAAAAGGCCCGCCGCGTCCCGCGCGAAGGCCGGGTGATATTGGATTTCCTGCCAGACGATCTTCGGCGCGTCGAAGGCGGCGTAATAGGCGCAAGGCCGCAGCTCCCACCAGAACCGACCCTGATCCTCGCGGGCGCGCAGCGTCGCGCGATGCGCCCCCAGATGCCGCGCGATGGCCGGAAAGCTTGCCTGGAAGCAGGCCTCCGCCGCATCCAGATCCATATGCGCCCAAGGCCAGGCATGATCGGCGCTGGTGGGCATCACGATCATCCACCGCCCCTGCCACTCCGCCGCCCAGCGCCCGATGTCCTCGCCGCGCAGGAAGGGCTTGAGCAGTTCGGCGCTGCGCGGATCCTCCTTCGCCAGCCGGTCCCGCGCGGCCTGGTCCACCACGAAGGCCTCGTTGAAGCCGGTCAGCACACCACGATAGGGCTCGGCCGCCGCGTCGTCCTTGAGCGGCACGCCGCCCTCCCGCAGCTTCGCCATCAGCGCCAGCACGGGCGGCGGCTCCAGCACCCAGGCCGATCGGGAGAAGGCAGCGCGCGGCAGCGGGAAGCGCAGCGCCGCCACCTGGCGCGTCAGCGCCTC
>JAOAIK010000035.1 GCA_026414745.1 Roseococcus sp. | reverse complement strand
CCCCGCCCCGCCCGCGAGCCCCGCCCTCCCCCCGCCCCCCGCGGCGGCCGCCCCGCAGCCCGTCCCGCCGCCCCCGACGGCCGAGGAGCCGCTCTCGCCCGTCGAGCAGTTCTTCGCCGCCCGGCTCACCGTGCCGCTGCGCCAGTTCGGCTACGAGACCTTCCGCGCCGGCGCCCCGGCCGCGCCGGCCTTCGGCGCCGTGCCCGACGACTATGTGATCGGCCGCGACGACGAGGTCATCGTCGCCTTCCGCGGCCGGGCACGCAGCACGCTGAGCCTGCGCGTGACGCGCGAGGGCATGCTGGTTCTGCCGGACCTCTTGCCCATCCCCGCCGCCGGCCGCACCCTGCGCGACCTGCGCGCGGAGCTGGAATCCCGCGCGGCGCGGGAGCTGGCGGGCAGCGAGGTCTTCGTCACCCTGGGCCAGTTGCGGCAGGTCAGCGTCTTCGTGGGCGGCGAGGTGGCGCGGCCCGGCGCGGTCAGCCTCTCGCCGCTCGCCACCGTGCTCGATGCGCTGGTGGCGGCCGGCGGCGTGCGGAAATCCGGCACGCTGCGCGCCGTGCGGGTGGAGGGGCCCCAGGGCCGGCGCAGCCTCGACCTCTACCCCGTGCTGGCCGGCGAGGGCGCGCCGCCCGACCTCTCGCTGCGCGAGGGCGAGCGCATCCTGGTGCCGCCCATCGGCGGCGTGGTGGCGCTGGGCGGCGAGGTGGCGCGGCCCGCCATCTACGAGCTGCCGCCCGGCCAACCGGGCGCGCCGCTGGCCGAGATGCTGCGCCTCGCCGGCGACGCGCTGCGCCCCGAGGGCAACCGCTACCTGCTGGAAACCACGGATTCCGCGGGCCGCCGCGCCTTCCGCGAAATCTCGCCGGCCAATCTGATCCGGCGCGGGGATGCGCTGCTGGTGCAGCCGGGCAGCGACGTGGTCTCGCGCCAGATCCGCCTCTCGGGGCATGTGGCGCAGCCCACCACCCGGGCGCTGGGCGGACGCGGCTCCACCCTGCGCGGGCTGCTCGCCGACCCGCGCCTCGTCCGGCCCGACCCCTACGCCCGCATGGGCGTGGTGCTGCGGCTCGATCCGCGCACCCGCGGGCGGCGCATCCAGCCCTTCGACCTCGCCGCCGTGCTGCAGGGGCGCGCGGACCTCGCCCTCGCCGAGGGCGATGAGGTGATCATCCTGGCGATGAGCGACATCGCCTGGCTCGCCAGCCCCTCCGTGCAGCGGGCCCTGCGCGGCGAGGCGGAGGGCGCGCCGCCCCCGCCCGGCCTGCCGGCGGCCCAGCCGCAGCCGCGCGGGGCGGCCGCGCCCCCCATGGCCATGCCCTCGGCCACGCCCATGGCCGCCACCCCGCCAGGCTTCGCCCCTGCCCAGCCACCAGCGGCCCAGGTGCCGACGAGCGCCCCGGGCGGCGCCCCGCCGGGGCTCGACTGCCTCGCGCTGACGCAGCTCGCGGTCGCGGCGCGCTCCAGCCCGCAGCGCTTCGCCCATGCGCGGGTGGCGGGCTTCCCCGAGATCGGCGCGACGCCCTGCCCGCCGGTGTTCGTCGAGCACCCGATGCTGCTGCCCTTCCTGCTCGACCAGACCGTGCTGCTGACGGGCGAGGTGCGGCTGCCCGGCCTCTATCCCATCACCGACAACACCGGCCTGGATGCGGTGCTGGCCATGGCCGGCGGCGTGACCGACACGGCCGACCTCTCTTCGGTGGAGCTGGCGCGCGAGCCGGCGGACCAGACCAGCGCCATCCCCCTCGCGCGCAGCGTGCTCGACCTGCGCAGCCGCAACTTCGCGGCCGTGCGCCTCTCGCCGCGGGACGGCATCCGCATCCCGCGCGGCTTCGGCGACCGCGACAGCGGGCCCGTCACCCTGCTCGGCGAGTTCCTGCGCCCCGGCGTCTACGACATCCGCCGCGGCGAGCGCCTCTCGGAGGTGATCGCGCGCGCCGGCGGCCTCACGCCCCAGGCCTATCCCTATGGCGCCGTGTTCACGCGCGAGAGCGTGCGGATCCGCCAGCAGGAGGGGTTCCAGCGCACGGCGCGCGAGATGGAGCAGGGGCTGCTGCAGATGGCCGCCGGGCAGGCGGTGATCGGCAGCGGCGCGCGCACCGACATCGCGGGCGCCATCGCGGCGGGGCGCGAGATGGCCGCCGCGCTGCGCGAGGCGCGCGCGGCCGGGCGCATGGTGGTGGAGGCGAACCCGGTGGTGCTCGCCGGCCGCCCCGAGCTCGACGTGCTGCTCGAGCCGGGCGACCTCATCGTGATGCCCAAGCGGCCGAACGAGGTGACGGTGGTCGGCGCGGTGCAGAACCCGGGCTCGCTGCAGTTCGTGAGCGGCTGGCGCGCGGCGCAGTATGTGGCCGCGGCCGGCGGCGCGCAGCGCTTCGCCGACCCCTCGCGCGCCTTCATCGTGCTGCCGAACGGGCAGTCGGTCGCGGCGGGGCTGGGCGCCTGGCAGCAGGGCGGGCCGCCGGTGCCGCCGGGCAGCCTCGTCATCGTGCCCAATGACCCCTCGCCCTTCGAGAACTGGGGCTTCCTGCGCGACATCACCCAGGTGGCCAGCCAGGTGGCCATCTCGGCCGCCGCGCTGGCGGTGATCGCGCGCGGCAGCGGGCGGTGAGGTGGCCGGGCTGAGGCGCGCGCTGCTCGGCCTGTGCTGCGCGCTCGGCGCGGCGACGGCTCCCCTCGGCGCGCAGGAGTTCGACCCCGGCTTCGCCCCCAGCGGCTCCAACTTCGGCCGGGTCGGGCTGCTCGAGATGCCCAACGCCCGCTTCCGCCCCGATGGCGCCATCGAGACGGGGGTGGCCATCCGCCGCCAGCGCAGCTTCTGGTTCGTGAACTTCCAGGCCCTGCCCTTCCTGGAGACGAGCTTCCGCCTGACCGACCGGCTGAACGGCACGCTCGGCCGCGGCCGCACCACCGACCGCGCCTTCGACGTCAAGCTGCAGCTCTGGACCGAGAACGACTGGCGGCCCGCCCTCGCCCTCGGCTTCCAGGACCTGATCGGCACCGGCATCTACCAGGGCGAATACATCGTCGCCTCCAAGCGCTTCTGGTCGCTGGACGCGACGCTGGGCATGGGCTGGGGGCGGCTGGCCACGGGGCGCGATCTGCCCAACCCGCTGGGCGAGATCAGCCAGCGATTCAACCTCCGCCCGCGCAATGTGGGGGCGGGCGGCACGGTGGCCTTCACCTCCTTCTTCCGCGGGCCGCACACGGGGGTCTTCGCCGGGCTGGAATGGTCGGTGCCCGCCTTCGAGACGCCGCTCGGCCCCATCGAGGGGCTGCGCGCCAAGCTGGAATACAGCGCCGACGCGCTGCGCGACGAGCGCGGCGGCTATCCCGCGCGCACCAGGAACCTGCGCGGCCAGGCGGCCTCGCGCCTCAATGCCGGGCTGCAGTGGCAGCCGAACCGGCACCTCGACCTCGGCCTCTCCTTCCTGCACGGCACGGATCTGCTGCTGCGCGCCTCGCTGCGCCTCGAGCCCGACGCGCCGCCCGCGCTGCCGCGCCAGCCCCCGCCGCCCATGGTGCCGCGCCCGCCGCCGGTGGGCGAGGCGGCGCCCGGCGCGCCGCCCGTGCCGCCGGGCTGGGAGCCCTCCTGGCGGCGGCGCGCGGCCACGGCGCTGACGGCCGGGCTCGGCGGCACGCTGCGCGCCGGCGCGCCGGAGGAGGAGGGCGCGGCGGAGGAGAACATCGCCCTCGCCCCGGCCCTTTTCGCCGCGCTGCGCGAGGCGGGCTTCACCCCCATCGCCCTCGACATCCGCGGCGAGGAGGCGCGCATCACCGTCTCCGGCGGGCGGCACCGCACGCTCGCGCAGACCACGGCGCGGGTGGTGCGCGCCGCCCAGCCGCATCTGCCCGCCCGGGTGGAGCGCATCCGCCTGCTGTGGGAGCGCGACGGCGCCGTGATCGCGCGCCTCGTCACGCTGCGCGAGGCGCATGAGGCGCTGGCGCGCGGCCAGGGCAGCGCGGAGGAGGTGCTGGCCGCCACCCATCTGCTGCCCGCCCTGGGCGAGCCGCCGGGCAGCGCGGCGCGCCTCGCGCCGCCGCGCCTCTCCTGGGGCATCGAGCCGCGGCTGACCCTGCAGGTGGGCGACCCGCAGGCCTCGGTGCGCTGGCAGGCGGGGCTGGCGGCGGGCGGGCGGCTGGAGCTGGGCGGCGGGCTCGCCCTCGCTGGGGCGGTGCAGCGGGCGCTGGCCGGCAACCTCGACGGGGGGCTGCCGAGCGATTCCGTGCTGCCGCGCGTGCGCAGCGACTATGCCCGCTACGCGCGCGAGGGGCGCACCTCCATCCCCGCCCTCTACGCCGAGGGGATGTGGACCCTGGCGCCCGACCTCTTCGGCCGCGTCACCGCCGGCTATCTGGAGCCGATGTTCGCCGGCGTCTCGGGCGAGGTTCTGTGGCGGCCGGCGGGGCGCGGCTTCGCCATCGGGCTCGACCTCAACCACGTCGTCCAGCGCGCCTATGACGGGATGTTCGGCGCGCTGGGCTACAGCGTCACCACCGGGCACCTCTCCCTCTACGCCGACCTGCCGGTGTGGAACCTCTACGCGGTGCTGCGCGGCGGGCGCTACCTGGCGGGCGACTGGGGCGGGACCGTCGAGCTGGGCCGGCGCTTCGATTCCGGCATCGAGGTGGGCGGCTTCGCCACCTTCACCAACGTGCCCTTCCGGCGCTTCGGCGAGGGCAGCTTCGACAAGGGCATCTACGTGCGCGTGCCCTTCGACTTCCTGGGGCTGGAGACCCGGTCGCGCGCCTCGCTCAACATCCGCCCCGTGCAGCGCGACGGCGGGCAGCGCCTGGCGGTGGACAACCCGCTGTGGGAGGCGACGCGCGAGGGGCGCGAGGCCGCGCTGCGCCGGGGGTTCCGCGCCTTCGCGTGGTGAGGCGCGGCGCTACTCCGCCGCCGCCAGCCGCGCCCGCGCGGCGCGCCGGTCCTGCCAGAGCGTCACCGCCACCGCCAGCGCCATGAAGCCGGCCGAGAGCAGGAACACCGCCTGCGGCTGCCCGTGATCGAGCAGCGCGCCGAACAGCACCGGCCCCGCGATGCCGCCGATGTTGAAGCCGGTGCTGACCAGGCCGAACACCGCCCCCGCCTGGCCCGGCGGCGCGGCCGCGCGCACCAGCATGTCGCGCGAGGGCATGATCATGCCCGAGAGCAGCCCCGCCAGCCCCATCACCCCGACCAGCGCCACCGCGCCCATGGGCACCGTCCCCGCGAGCAGGATCAGCCCCCCCGCCGCGCCGAAGCCCAGGGCGGCGACGAGGCCGTGCCGCCGCGTGCGGTCGGCGATGACGCCGCCCAGCAGCACCCCGGCCGCGCTCAGCGCGAGCCAGGCGGTCAGCGCGATGTTGGCGGTGGCCAGCGGCAGATCGCGCCAGGCCGCCCAGGCCGAGACGCCGAAACCCTGCACCGCCCCGGCCGAGAGCGCGATGAGGATGAAGAAGCCCGTCAGCACCAGCACGGTGGGCGAGATCAGCCGCGGCGCGCCGGCCGCCTTGGGCGGGCGCGGCGGGGCAGGGCGCTCGGCCAGGGCCGGGCGCAGCAGCGGCAGCGCCAGCAGCGGGCCCAGCAGCCCCGCCGCCACCAGCGCGCCCCCCAGCCCGAAGGCCCAGGCGCTGCCCAGCATGAAGGCGGGCGCCACCGCCCCGCCCAGATAGCCCGCGAAGGTGTGGATGGAGAAGGCGCGCCCCACATGCCCCTCGCCGATGTCGCGGCCGAGGATGGCGTAGTCGGCCGGGTGATAGACGCTGTTGGCGAGGCCGAGCAGCGCCGCCGCCACCAGCAGCGTGACATAGCCGCCGCCCAGCCCCGCCGCCGCCAGGGCGAGGCCGCCCAGCGCCATCCCCGCCACCAGCACGCGGTGCGGCCCCCAGCGGTCCACCAGGAAGCCCACCGGCGCCTGGGTCAGCGCCGAGACCACGTTGAACAGCGTGAGCGCGAGGCCCAGCTCCACGAAGCTCACCCCCATCTCCTCGCGCAGCAGCGGAAACAGCGGCGGCAGGGCGAGGATGTGCAGGTGGCTGACGAAATGCGCGCCGGAGATGGCGGCCAGAGTGCGGCGCTCGGCGCCCGTGAAGCCGCTCATCTCAATGCGCCTCCGCCCAGGATCGTCCATGGCCCACCTGCACGCGCAGCGGCACGCGCAGGCTGGCCACCCCCTCCATCACCTGGCGCAGCAGCGCGCCGGTGGCCTCCGCCTCGGCCTCGGGTGCCTCGAGCACCAGCTCGTCATGCACCTGCAGCAGCATCCGCGCGCGCAGCCCCGCCTCGCGCAGCGCCCCGGGCAGGCGCACCATGGCGCGCTTGATCACCTCGGCCGCGCCGCCCTGGAAGGGGGCGTTGATCGCCTGGCGCTCGGCCGCTGCGCGGCGCACGGGGTCCTTCGCCGCGATGTCGGGGATCCAGAGGCGCCGGCCGAAGGGCGAGAGGACGTAGCCGTTCACCCGCGCCTCCTCCTTCACCCGCTCCATCTCGGCGCGGATGCCGGGATACTGCGCGAAATAGGCCTCGATGATGGCCCGCCCCTCGGCCGGCGGGATGCCGAGCCGGGCGGCGAGGCCGTAGGCGCTCATGCCGTAGATGATGCCGAAGTTGATGGTCTTGGCGCGGCGCCGCGCCTCCTTGTCCACATGCTTCGGATCGAGGCCGAAGATCTCCGCCGCGGTGCGGGCATGGATGTCCTCGCCGCGGGCGAAGGCCTCGCGCAGCGTGGGCACCTCGGCCATGTGCGCGAGCAGCCTGAGCTCGATCTGGCTGTAATCGGCGCTGACCAGCACATGCCCCGGCTCGGCCACGAAGGCGCGGCGGATGCGCGCCCCCTCCTCGGTGCGGACGGGGATGTTCTGCAGGTTGGGCTCGGTGGAGGAGAGCCGGCCCGTGCTGGTCACCGCCATCGAGAAATCCGTGTGCACGCGGCCGTCGGCGGCGATGCGCTGCGCCAGCCCCTCGACATAGGTGGACTTGAGCTTGGCGATCTGCCGCCAGTCCAGCACGGCGCGCGCCAGCTCCACCCCCTGCGCGGCGAGTTCCTCGAGCACCGCGGCGTCGGTGGAATAGGCGCCGGACTTGCCCTTCTTCCCGCCCTTGAGGCCCATCTCCTCGAACAGGATCTCGCCGAGCTGCTTCGGGCTGCCGACGTTGAAGGCGCGCCCGGCGAGGCGGTGGCACTCCGCCTCCCGCAGCACGAGGCGCTGCGCGAAATCCTCGCCGATGCGCGCGAGTTCCGCCGCGTCCACCCTGATGCCCGCCTGCTCCATCCCGGCCAGCACGCGCACCATCCGCCGCTCCACCTGCTCGTAGAGCGCGAGCGCGCGGGCCGGGCGCAGCCGCGGCCTGAGGAGGTGCCACAGGCGCAGCGCCACGTCCGCATCCTCGGCGGCATAGGCGGCGGCGCGCTCGAGCGGCGCCTGGGCGAAGGGGATGCGCGCCTTGCCCGTCCCCGTCACCGCGTCATAGGGGATGGTGTCGTGGCCGAGGTGCAGCTTCGCCAACTCGTCCAGCCCATGGCCGTGCGCGCCCGCCTCCATCGCGTAGGAGATCATCATGCTGTCGTCCACCGGCGCGACCTCGAGGCCGCCATTCGCCGGGTTCGCCAGCACCTCGAGGTCGTATTTCGCGTTGTGCAGCACCTTGAGCACGCAGGGGTCGGCCAGCAGCGGGCGCAGCGCGGCCATCGCCTCCTCGAGCGGGATCTGCACCGGCGCCGCGGCCAGCATGTCCGGGGCGGCGTGGCGCAGCGGGATGTAGGCCGCGCGGCCCGGCGCGACGGCGAGCGAGACGCCCACCAGCCGGGCGTTCAGCGCATCGAGGCTGTCCGTCTCGGTGTCGAGGCCGATCACGCCGGCGGTGCGCGCCTCCTCGATCCAGGCCCGCAGCGCGGCCATGTCCTGGATGCAGGCATAGGGGCCGAAGGGCGCCTCCTGCGGGGGCGGGGCGGGGGCGTGGTCGGGCGCGGGGCGCGGGCGCTGCGGCGCCCCGCCATCGCCGCCCCCCATGCGCGCGAGGATGGAGCGGAAGTTGTTCTCGCGCAGGAAGGCCATGAGCCGCGCGGGATCGGGCGGCTTCGCCTCGAGCGCCGCGATCGGCACGGGCAGCGGCGCGTGGTCGTCCAGCGCGACGAGCCGCTTCGAGAGGCGCGCGGAATCCGCGTGGGTCAGCAGCAGTTCGCGCCGCCTGGGCTGCCTGATCTCGCCGGCGTTCTGGAGCAGCGTCTCGAGGTCGCCGTACTCGGTGATGAGCTGCGCCGCGGTCTTGACGCCGATGCCCGGGATGCCGGGCACATTGTCGGTGGAGTCGCCGGCGAGCGCCTGCACCTCCACCACCTTGGCGGGCGGCACGCCGAACTTCTCGATCACCTCCGGCTCGCGGATGGGCTTCTGCTTGATGGGATCGAGCATGATCACCCGCTCGCGGATGAGCTGCATCAGATCCTTGTCCGAGGAGACGATGGTGACGCGCCCGCCCTCGGCCTCGAAGGCGCGCGCATAGCTCGCGATCAGGTCGTCGGCCTCCCAGCCGGGCTGCTCGACGCGGCACACCCCGAACGCATCCGTCGCCTCGCGGATCAGGGCGAACTGGGGAACCAGCTCCTCCGGCGGCTCGGGGCGGTGGGCCTTGTAGGCGGGGTAGATCTGGTTGCGGAAGGTCTCGCGCGCGCTGTCGAAGACCACGGCGAGGTGCGTCGCCGCGTGCTGGGTGAGGAACTTCTCCAGCATCTGCGCGAAGCCGAAGACGGCGTTCACCGGCGTGCCGTCCGGGCGCGTCATCGGCGGCAGGGCGTGGAAGGCGCGGAAGATGTAGCCCGAGCCGTCCACCAGGATGAGGTGCTTCTCCGCCGTTCCGGCGGCCTCAGTGGTGGGGGTCGTCACCCGCGCCTTCCTTCAGGCGGTAGGTGCGCGAACAGTAGGGGCAGGTGATCTGCCGGTCCTCGATGCGCATGTAGATGGCGGGGTGGCCGAGCGCCCCGCCGCCCCCGTCCGGGTTCCCTGCCGCGCCGCGCTGCGCCGCGGCTGGGGTCCCGTCGCAGCGCACCGTGCGCGTCTCGACGGGGATCACCTCCTCGGGCGTCACGCCCGGGGTGAGCTTGGGGCCATAGCCGGTGAGCTGCGGGTCGCGCATCGCGGGTGGGTGTCCTGGCGCTGATCGCGCGCAGGATACCGCCCGGGGCGGGGATGGGCCATATGGCCCCCATGCCGCGCGCGCTGATCCTGCTGCTTCTGCTGCTGGCGGCCTGCGGGCCGGTGGAGCGGCCGCCGGGCCCGGCCATCCGGGCCCCCGCCATCGAGGGCTTCGCGCCGGGGCCGCTGCCGCGCACCGTGCTGCCCACCACCGCCTTCGGCCCGCCGCCGTCCGCCCCGCGCCCTGCCGGGCCCACGCCCGAGGCCGACCTCGTGATGGCCGACGGCATGCGCCTGCCGCTGCGCGCCTGGCGGCCGGAGGGCGCACCGCGCGCCGTGCTGCTGGCGCTGCACGGCATGGGCGATCACGGCGGCACCTTCCTGGTGGAGAGCGGTCCCGCGCTGGCCGCCGGCGGCGTGCTGCTCTACAGCTACGACCAGCGCGGCTTCGGCTGGACGGCGCATCGCGGCCTCTGGCCCGGGCTGGAGGCGCTGGTGGAGGATGCGCGCACCGCCGTGCGGCTGCTCGCGGCGCGCCATCCCGGCCTGCCCGTCTTCCTGCTGGGCGAGAGCCTGGGCGGGGCGGTGGCGCTGCTCGCCGCGCCCGAGGGCGTCTCGGGCCTCATCCTCTCCTCGCCCGCCATCTGGGGCGGGCCCTATCTGCCGGCGCTGTTCCGCCCGGCGCTGCGCCTCGGCTCCTCGCTGCTCGGGCCGCTCGCGGTGGAGGCGAGCGCGGGGCCGCTCGCCGCCTCGGACAACCGCGCCGCGCTGGAGCGCTTCGCGCGCGACCCGCTGACGCTGCGCGAGGTGCGGCTCGACCTGCTGCGCGGCGTGGTGGCCACCATGGACGCGGCGGTGGCCGCGCTGCCCGGCTGCTGCCGCGCCGTGCCCACCCTCGTGCTGTTCGGCGGGCGCGACCAGGTGATCCCGACGCGCGCCGCGCGCCGCGCCCTGCGCGAGGCCGGCGTGCCGCGCGTGATCTTCTACCCCTCGGGCTGGCATCTGCTGCTGCGCGACGAGGTGCGCGGCGAGGTGGTGGAGGACATCCTGGGCTTCCTCGCCGACCCTGCCGCGCCCCGCCCGCGCGAGGCGGCGGGGCGGGCGTGGCTGGCGGGGCGGTGAGCCCCGCCGCCCGCGTCAATACATGTGCTGCCCGCCGTTGATCGAGAGGGTGCTGCCGGTGATGAAGTCGGCCTCGTCGGCGGTGAGGAACACCACGCCGCGCGCGATGTCCTGCGCGGTGCCCAGCCGCCCGCGCGGGATGCGCGCGACGATCTTCTCCAGCACATCGGCCGGCACGGCGCGCACCATCTCCGTGTCCACATAGCCCGGGGCCACGGCGTTCACGGTGATGGAATAGCGCGCCCCCTCGAGCGCCAGCGCCTTGGTGAATCCGTGGATGCCCGATTTCGCGGCCGCATAGTTCACCTGGCCGAGCTGCCCCGCCTGGCCGTTGATCGAGCCGATGTTCACGATGCGCCCGAACTTGCGCTCGATCATACCCTCCCACACCGCCTTGCACATGTTGAAGCAGGAGCCGAGGTTGGTGTCGATCACCGCGTCCCACATCTCGCGCGTCTGCTTGCGCATCATGGCGTCGCGGGTGATGCCGGCGTTGTTGACGAGGATCTCGATCGGCCCGTGCTCGGCCTCGATCCTGGCCACGGCGGCCTGGCAGGCGTCGAAATCCGAGACGTCGAACTTCACGCAGGGGATGCCGGTGCGGGCGGTGAACTCGGCCGCGGCCGCGTCGTTGCCGGCATAGCTTGCCACCACGCGCCGCCCCGCCGCCAGCAAGGCCTCGCTGATGGCCGCGCCGATCCCGCGCTGCCCGCCCGTGACGAGCGCCAAACGTGCCATGGCTGCTGCCTCCCTCCCGAGTGCCGGACCATCCCATCCAAAGCCGCAATGTGCCGTTTCCGCAAGTGTTTTGCGGTTTGCGGCGGATCAAGGCGCAAAGCCGCGCGGGCGCGCATCCTTGTGCATGTCACGGCGTCCTGCCGTGACGGCCTCTCCCTTGAGCGTTTCCTCCCAGCACTTGCCCGGCGGCCCGCGTCGCCAAGCATTTTTCCGCTCAGCGTCGGCGCAGCTGGAACAGCCCCTGCTGGCCGAAGAGGTTGGCGAGCCAGGTGGAGCGCCGCCAGGGTGCCTTCAGGCCCTTCTCGTCCACCGCCAGCCAGCGCTCGATCACATAGCCCTCGCGGTCGGCGAGGTCGAAGAAGTCGCGGATGGTGCAGGGGTGGATGTTGGGCGTCTCGTACCAGGGGCGGTCCCAGGTCTCGGTGTCGGGCATGCGGCCGGTCACCAGCAGCTTCCAGCGCACCTCCCAGTGCCCGAAGTTCGGGAAGCTGACGATGGCGTGGCGGCCGATGCGCAGCATCTGGCGCAGCACCTCGCGCGGGCGCTCCACGGCCTGCAGCGTGCGGCTCAGCACCACGTAGTCGAAGGCGTCGTCCGGGTAGAAGGCGAGGTCGCTGTCCGCATCGCCGTGGATGACGGCGAGGCCCTGCGCCACCGCCTCGGTCGCGGCCTGCATGTCGATCTCGATGCCGCGCGCGTCCACACCCTTCTCGGCGGCGAGATGGGCCATCAGTGCGCCGTCGCCGCAGCCGATGTCGAGCACCCGCGCGCGCTCGGGGATCATCTCCGCGATGAGGCGGAGGTCGAGGCGCATGTTCTTGGCGACGTAGCGGACGGGCGGGGGGGCGGCGGTGTCCATGCGACCATCATAGCCCGGCGGGGCGGCCCGCCGCAGGGGGCCGGACGCAGGGGCCAAGCGCAGGGGGGCCGGGCGCGCCAGGGACGCGCCCGGCGGGGCGGGGTCAGACCCGCAGCGTGCCGCCCATCGCGGCCGCGTAGCGCTCGGCGATGCGCGTCCAGTTCAGCACGTTCCACCAGTTGCCCACATACTCGGCCCGGCGGTTCTGGTAGCGCAGGTAGTAGGCGTGCTCCCACAGGTCGTTGCCCATCAGCACGCGCTCGCCGTTCATCAGCGGGTTGTCCTGGTTGGGCCGGGTGGTGATGGCGAGCGTGCCGGCGGGGGTGACGGTGACGAAGGCCCAGCCCGAGCCGAAGACGCTCATGCTCGCCGCGTTGAAGCGGTTGCGGAACTCGCCGAAGGAGCCGCCGAGATCGCGGTTGATGGCCGCCGCCAGCGCGCCTTCCGGCTCGCCGCCGCGCCCGCCCATGATCTCCCAGAACATGCTGTGGTTGGCGTGGCCGCCGCCATTGTTGCGCACCGCGGTGCGGATGTTCTCCGGCACGCGCGAGAGGTTCATCAGCAGCTCGTCCAGCGGCAGGCGCGCCAGCGCCTCCTGCCCTTGCAGGGCGGCGTTGAGCCCGTTCACCTGCGCGCCATGGTGGAAGCGCCAGTGGATTTCCATGGTGCGCGCGTCGATCGCCGCCTCGTTGGCGTCGAAGGCGTAGGGCAGCTGGGGCAGGCTGTGCGGGCCCTGGGGCGCCTGCGCGGCGGCCGGGCGGGCAAGGCCGGCGGCGAGGGCGGCGCCCCCGCCGAGCAGAAGGGCGCGGCGATGCAGCATGGACATGGCTCTCTCCCGTGCGGGTGTTTCCGCCCGCTAAGCTGATGAAGCGCCGGCCGTTCCGCAAGGCTCCTGGACAGGGCCGGGGGCGCGGGTTACCGCCCCCCGGCACGACGGAGGAAGCCCATGAGCGAACCGAGCCTGATCCTCGCCCGCGAGGGCCATGCCGGCACCATCCTGATGAACCGCCCCAAGGCGCTCAACGCGCTGGATCTGGCGATGATCCGCGATTTCGCGCACGCCATCGGCCAGTGGCGCAACAACCCGGAGGTGAAGCTCGTCATCCTCGAGGGGGCGGGCGGCAAGGCCTTCTGCGCGGGCGGCGACGTGCGCGCGGTGCGGGAGGCCGCCATCGCCGGCGACCGCGCGGCGGTGGAGGCCTTCTTCAGCGAGGAATACGCGGTGAACGAGGGCATCGCGCGCTTCGGCAAGCCCTGGGTCTCGCTCATCGACGGCATCTGCATGGGCGGCGGCATCGGTCTTGCCGTGCACAACGGCCCGCGCGTGGTGACCGAGCACGCGCTGCTCGCCATGCCCGAGACGGCCATCGCGCTCTTCCCCGATGTCGGCACCTCCTACGTGCTGCCGCGCCTGCCCGGGGCGCTCGGGACCTGGCTCGCCCTGACCGGGGCGCGGCTCAAGGGGGGGGACTGCGTGCATGCCGGCCTCGCCACCCACTTCGTGCCGCGCGCGCGCCTGCCCGCGCTGCGCGCCGCCCTGGTGGAGACGGGCGACGCCGCGGCGGTGGAGCGCTTCGCCGAAGCACCGCCCGCCCCCTCCTTCGCGCCGCATCGCGCCGCGATCGACCGCTGCTTCAGCCAGCCCTCGGTGCTCGACATGATCGCCGCGCTGGAGCGCGAGGGCACGGAATGGGCGGGTGAGCAGGTGCGCGTGCTGCGCCGCATGTCGCCGACCAGCCTCTGCGTCTCGCTCGAACTCCTCAAGCGCGGCGCGGCGCTCGACCTGCGCGGCTGCCTCGACGAGGAGCTGAGGCTGACGCGCACGGTGGTGAACGACCACCCGGATTTCCGCGAGGGGGTGCGCAGCGTGCTCGTGGACAAGGACGGCAGCCCGCGCTGGACGCCGCCCACCCTCGAGGAGGTCGACCACGCGGCGATCCGCGCGATGTTCCGCTAGGATGTTCCGCTGGGTTGTGGACCGCATAAGCGCGTGTCCGGAGGCGAGCGGCGGCGAGGTGGCGTCCGGCGAGTCTGGCAGAGCTCGAGAGGGACCGAGCCTTGCACCTTCCGGTCGCGCTGGGTGGGGATATGCGCCCGCCCGCCCCGGGCGCCGCCCGGCCGCAGATCGCCGAACTGCCGACAGACGGCCATGCGCGCGCCTGGGTTGCCTCGAACCGGGCGCTGCGCTTCGCCACATGCCCGCCGAGAGGTTCGGCATGCCAGCGCTCGGCGACGCCGGACCGGCCGACCTCGCCATCCTGAGCGATGGTGACCTGTGTGGCGTCGGTCGCCCGCATGATGTCCGGCGCGGGGTGACGATCCGGCGGTCCCGGACCAGAGGGCCGGGGCGCTCGATGCGGGCGCACAGCAGCTCGTTTCCCATGCTGGGCGCGCCGATGCGCCTCATGGCGGCGTCGAGCTGCTCGATGCCGGCGGCACCGCCTCGCGCGCCTTGAGCGCGCCCTCGAGGGCGGCGTCCGCCTTCTCGCGCCACTGCGCGAGCGTCAAGACGGGGACGGCGAGTTCGCGGCAGAGGAGCTCCACGCCCTCGTCGCGCCGCCGTCCCGGCACGACCCGCGCGTGCGCGCACCGCTCCGGCGCTGGCCCGGGGGCGAGCGGGCCAAGACGCGGGGTCGCCCGGCCGCCGGCATGACGGTCGCGGCGGGCGGGCGCGACCATGTCCCCATCACGCGGCCGTCACGCACCCGGCCGGAACAAGCGCGCCATCCATCGTCCCGTGCCGGAGGGTCGGATGACGCGCCGAGGTGTCATCACGTCGCGCGCGCACAACCACTATCCCGGCTCGCGCAGCTGCGGGTTGTCGAAGACCGGGTGGCGCAGGGCGTGCAGCGCGCGGCCGAGCGCCTCGGCCAGCGCCTCGCGCTCCTCGGGGCCGAGGAAGAGGCCGATCTCCATCTCCCGCCCGCGATGGACGAGGCGGAGCCGCCCCCCCTCCCACACCAGCCGCACCCAGAAGGGCTCGAAGCGCGCCTCGCTCACGCGCGCGCCCTCGCGGCGCCGCACCGTGATCGCCTCCTCGGTCAGGGTGATGCACTCGCTGCTGCGCGCCGCCGTGCTGCGGTAGGCGGCCATGAGCACCAGCACCAGCAGCGCCTCGGCGCCCAGGAACAGCATCACCGGCCAGGCGCCCATCAGCGTGAAGACGAGCCCCGTGCCGGCGAGCAGCGCCCCGATCAGCCAGGCCAGGGTGCGGAAGCCGCGCGGCCCGAGGCTGTCGAGCGGGGCGGAGCGCGCCACGAAGAGGGTACGGGCCTTGACCATCCCTCCATCAGATAGAATGTCGGCGGCCGTGAAAACCCCTCGCCCCCTGCACGGCAGCGCCGCCGCGCCCCGCCGCGCCCGGCTCATGTCGCGCGACCAGGCCGCCGCCTTCCTGCGCGCCCTGGCCGAGGCGAACCCGGCGCCGCGCACGGAGCTCCACTATCGCGATCCCTTCACCCTGCTGGTGGCCGTGGTGCTCTCGGCGCAGACCACGGACGCGATGGTGAACAAGGTCACGCCCGGCCTCTTCGCCGCCGCGCCCACCCCGGCCGCCATGGCCGCGCTGGGGGCAGAGGGCATCGGCGCGCACATCCGCCGCATCGGGCTGTGGCAGGCCAAGGCGCGCCACCTCGCCGCCCTGGCCGCGCAGCTCGTCGAGAAGCATGGCGGCGCCGTCCCGCGCGACCGGGCGGCGCTGGAGGCGCTGCCCGGCGTCGGGCGCAAGACGGCGAATGTCGTGCTCAACGTGGCCTTCGGCGAGCCGACCATGGCGGTGGACACGCACATCTTCCGCCTCGGCAACCGCACCGGCCTCGCGCCCGGCAGGACGCCGCGCGCGGTGGAGGAGGCGCTGGTCAAGCGCATCCCGCCCGAGCTGCTGCGCGATGCGCATCACTGGCTGATCCTGCACGGGCGCTACGTGTGCAAGGCGCGCGCGCCGGAGTGCTGGCGCTGCGCCGCCCGCGCCCACTGCAACTACCGCGACAAGGTGCTGCAGCCGCCGGGCGGGTGATCCGCCGCGCCCCTACCCCCTCTCGGGGCGCAGGTGCAGCGCGACGCGCAGCCCCGGCGGATCGGCGCCCGGCATGGCGTCCGAGAGCTCCACCTCCCCGCCATGGAGCTGCGCCACCGCGCGCACCAGCGAGAGGCCGAGCCCCGAGCCCGGCGTGCCGCGCGAGGAATCGGCGCGGAAGAAGGGCTCGAGCGCCCGGGCGCGGTCCGCGGGCGGCATGCCCGGGCCGGAATCGCTGACGGCGATCTCGATCCCGCCCTCCTCCTCCTCGCGCGCCGAGAGCCGCACGAGCCCGCCCGGCGGGGTGAACTTGATCGCGTTGTCCAGCAGGTTCGCCACCGCCTGGAGCAGCAGGTCGCGATCCCCCACCATGGGCAGCGTCTCTGGCAGGTCCGTCTCCAGGCGCTGCTCGCGCGCTTCCGCCATGGCTTCGTAGAACTCGGCCGCGTCGCGCAGCAGGGGCGTGAGGTCGAGCGGCGCGAAGGCGGCGCGGCGCGCGCCCGCCTCGGCCTCGGCGATGCGCAGCAGGGCCTGGAAGATCCGGCTGATGTTGTCGAGGTCCTGGATGCCCTGCTCGACGGCGGCGCGCAGCTCCTCCTCCGTCGCGGCGGTGGCCAGGCTCTCCTCGAGCTTGCCGCGGGCGCGGGCGATGGGCGTGCGCAGATCGTGCGCGATGGCGTCCGAGACGCCGCGCACCGCCGCCATCAGCGTGGCGATGCGGTCGAGCATCGCGTTCATGGTGCGGCCCAGCCGGTCGAACTCGTCGTCCTGCTCCGAGAGGGGGACGCGGTGCGAGAGATCGCCGGTGGCGATGGTCTGCGCCGTCACCATCGCCGGGCGCATCCGCCGCTCGATGGCGCGGCGCATCACCGCCGCGCCCATCACCGCGAAGACGAAGACCGCGCCGAGCGACCACACCACCCCCTCGGTCAGCAGCAGGCGAAGCTGCACGCGCTCGCTCTCGTCGCGGCCCACCAGCAGGCGCAGCCCCGGCAGGTCGCGCCGGTGCACGCGCGCCTCGGCCACCGCCCCGTCATGCTGGATGCGGGCGCGGAACCAGGCCCCCTCCTCGCGCAGCGCGGCGGGCCAGGCGTCGAGGTTGCCGGCCAGCTTGCGCCCCTGCGCATCGACGAGCAGGTAGATGCTCTCGGCAGAGACATCGAGGGCGAGGCGCTCCTCGATCGCCTCGATCAGCCCCTGCGCGCCGGCGTCGCGGTAGCGCTCCACCAGGGCCGCGCTGTCGGCGCGGATGGCGGCGATGGTCTGGCGGTCCAGCGCGCCGGCGGTCGCCCACCACAGCACGGCGACGAGGAAGCCCGCCGCCATCGAGAACACCGCCATGAACAGCAGGGCGATGCGGAAGGCGGCCGAGCGCAGCAGGCGCGGCGGGCCGGCGCGGCCCCGGGGAGGGCGGGCATGCACGGCCGGGGCCCGGCGCTCAGCCCTCGGCCCGGATCATGTAGCCGGCGTTGCGCACCGTGTGGATCAGCGGCCTGTCGAAGCCCTTGTCGAGCTTCTGGCGCAGCCGGCTCACATGCACGTCGATCACGTTGGTCTGCGGGTCGAAGTGGTAGTCCCACACCTTCTCGAGCAGCATGGTGCGCGTCACCACCTGGCCGGCGTGGCGCATCAGGTGCTCGAGCAGGCGGAACTCGCGCGGCTGCACGTCGATCTTCCTGCCCGCGCGCGTGACGGTGCGCGAGAGCAGGTCGAGCTCGAGATCCGCCACCTTCAGCTTCGTCACCGGCGCCTCGGAGGAGGGGCGGCGGCCCAGCGCCTCGACGCGCGCCAGGAGTTCGGCGAAGGCGAAGGGCTTCACGAGATAGTCGTCGCCGCCGGCCTTGAGGCCGCGCACCCGCTCGTCCACGCCCGAGAGGGCGGAGAGGAACAGCACCGGCGTGCGGTTGCCCTGCTGGCGCAGGGTTTCGACGATGCGCACCCCGTCCACGCCCCCGGGCAGCATGCGGTCGAGCACGAGAAGGTCGAAGCTCTCCGAGGCGGCGAGGAACAGGCCGTCGCGCCCGTTGTTCGCCTGCTCGACATTGTGCCCGGCCTCCTGCAGCCCCTTCTTCACGAAGCGGGCCACCTCCACGTCGTCCTCGACCAGCAGGATGCGCATCGTCGTGTCTGTGCCTTTCCCCGTTGTTCCTCAACCCGGCCCGGCGGGGCGGCGCCCCACCTGCAGGCTCACCTCGCTGGTGCGGCCCTCGCGCTGGATGGTGAGCCGCACGGACTGGCCGGGCGCGATCGCCGCGATGGCGCGCACCAGGCTGCGCGAGCTCTCCACCCGCTCGCCGTTGATGGCGGTGACGAGATCGCCCGGGCGCAGCCCGCTGCGCGCCGCGGGCCCGCCGCGCTCCACCCCCGCGATCAGCACGGCGCGGCGCGGCGCGCGCGCATCCTCGGCGATCACGTCCTGCACCTGCACGCCGAGCCAGCCGCGCTCCACCCGTCCCTCGCGCCGCAGCGTCTCGATCACCGGCCGCGCGAGATCGGAGGGCGTGGCGAAGCCGATGCCCGCATTGGCGCCGGAGGGCGAGTAGATGGCCGTGTTCACGCCGATCACCTCGCCCGCGAGGTTGAACAGCGGGCCGCCCGAGTTGCCCGGGTTGATCGCCGCGTCGGTCTGGATGAAGTCGTCGAAGGGCCCCACGTTGATGTCGCGCCCGCGCGCCGAGACGATGCCGGAGGTGACGCTGCCGCCGAGGCCGAAGGGGTTGCCCGCCGCCAGCACCCAGCTCCCCACCCGCACCGCGGCCGAGGAGCCCCAGGGCACGGCGACGAGGCCGGGGCGCGGATCGATGCGCAGCAGCGCAAGGTCGGTCAGCTCGTCGCTGCCCACCACCCGGGCCGGCAGCTCCTGCCCGGTGTGCAGCGAGACGGTGACGCGCTGCGCCTGGCCGATCACGTGATTGTTGGTGACGATGAAGCCCGCGGCGTCGGTGATGAAGCCCGAGCCTGCGCCCTGGATGCGCTCGCGCCGGCCGCGGAAATAGCGTTCGAAGGGCGTGCCGCGGAACTCGGGCGGGGGCAGGATGGTCTGCTCGCCGATCACGGCGATGTTGACCACGGCGGGCAGGACGCGCTCCGCGAGATCGGCGAAATCGGGCAGCAGGCCGCGCTGGGCGCTGGCCGGGCCGCCGCCGCAGCCGGCGAGCACGCCCGGCACGGCGAGCCCCGCGAGTAGCGCATGGCGGCGCGAGAGGCGGGAGAAGGAGGAGGGCATGGAGGTCGCGGCGTCTTCCCTGCGCGCCGCGCCCCGGGGCCGGGGGCGCCGACTCGGGGCGCGCGGGCGCGGCTGTGGGTGAATCATCGGCGCAGAGATCGGCGCGGCGCAAGCCTTCTCCAAGGCCGTCCGCGTGCAGGGCGGCCATCACCTGTCGCGATGCTCGCGCCCCTGGCCGGGCCGGGCGCCGTAGACCGGCAGGCTCCAGCCCCTGAGGATGCCGGCGGCGCGGATGGCGAAGGCCACCGCCACCCCGGCCAGGAAGGCGGGCTCGCGCGGCGCGCCCTGCCAGAGCAGCAGGGCGAAGGCCGCCGCCCCCGCCGCGGCCGCGGTGGCGTAGATCTCCTGGCGCAGGATCAGGGGGATGTCGTTGCAGATCACGTCGCGCAGCACGCCGCCGAAACTCGCGGTGACCACGCCCATCAGCACCGCCGCCCAGGCCTCCGCGCCCATGCGCAGCGCGATCTCCGTGCCCAGCACCGCGTAGATCGCCATGCCCGCCGCATCGGCCCAGAGCAGCGCGCGATACTGGTTCTGCACCAGGGGGGCGAGGAAGAAGACGAGCACCGAGGCGCCCACCCCCACCCCCATCAGCAGCGGCTCGGACAGCCAGAACACGGGGGTGCGGCCGATCAGCAGGTCGCGCACCGTGCCGCCGCCGAAGCCGGTGGCGCAGCCGATGAGGATGAACCCCACGGGGTCGAGCCGCTTGCGCGCCGCCACCAGCGCCCCCGAGGCGGCGAAGGCCGCGATCGCCAGCACATCCACGGCGCGCAGCCAGGCGTCCAGCGCCTCCACGCGCTACTCCGCGGGCTGGGCGCGCGCCGCGGCCGGCGCCGTCATCCCGCGCGCCGCGCCGGCGCAGAGCAGCGACAGCGCGAGCAGCAGCGCCACGGCGGGCAGCACCAAGCCGGGCTGGCCGAGGTCGATCAGCAGCCCCATCGGCACCGGCACCACCGCCGAGCCGAGCGGCAGCCCCGCGCTGACGAAGCCGAACACCTTGCCCACCTCGCCGGGCGGGCAGGCCTCCTTCAGCATCACGTCGCGCGGGGTGCGCGAGGCGCCGAGGCACAGCCCGGCGAGCAGCGCCACAGAGGGCAGCAGCCACTCGCCCCAGGGATAGAGGCCGAGCGAGAGGATCAGCGCGATGGACACGCCCGTCAGCGCCACCACCATGCCGAGCAGGTTGCCGCCGCGCTTGTCCGCCCACCAGCCGCCGATCAGCGTGCCCCCGGTGGCGCCGGCCATGTAGCCCGTCAGCGCCATGGAGGCGACGGCCACCGGCGTGTCCCACAGCTTGCCGAGCACGGTGATGAGGAAGGCCGAGACGCCCGAGCCCGCCATGGCCGAGAGCAGGAAGAAGGCGAAGAAGGCCAGGATGGGCCGGGAGAGCAGCAGCCGCGCCCCGCCCGCCGCGCCCTCGGCCTTGCGTGCCCGCGGCTGGTCGGCCAGCACGCGCGACTGCCACAGGATCGCCCCCACCACCGGCACGCCGAGCAGCCCGAGGAGGAGCAGCGCCATGCGCCAGTCCATCGCCAGCAGCAGCAGCGCCACCACCGGCGGCGCCAGCGCGAAGCCGAGATTGCCGGTGAAGGTGTGCAGCGCGAAGGCGCGCCCCATGAACTCCTTGCGCACCGAGCCGGCGAGGATCGCGTAGTCCGCCGGGTGGATCACCGAGTTGCCGATGCCCGAGAGCACGCAGAGCAGCAGGATGAGCCGGTAGTCCTGCACGAAGGCCATGGCGCTGATGGAGAGCGCCATCAGCAGCGTGCCGCCCACCAGGAAGGGCCGCGCGCCGTAGCGGTCCACCAGGAAGCCCACCGGTGTCTGCAGCGCGGCGGTCACGCCGCTCATCAGCGCCACCGCCAGGCCGAGCATGGCGAAGGAGACGCCGAACTCCTCCCGCCAAACCAGGAACAGCGGCGGCAGGCAGAGCATGTAGAAATGGCTGAGGAAGTGCCCCGTGCCGATCAGGCCGCAGATCTGCCAGTCCCGCCGGGGGGTGAGGGCCGCGTCGCGCATCCGCCGACACTGGCCGCGGTGGCGCGGGCGGTCAATGCATCCGCGCGCGAGGGGGCGGGGAGGTCATCCGGGTGGGGCCAACTCCTCGAGCGGCCAGCGCGGGCGCGGGGCGACCTCCATGCCGTGGCGCTCGCCCGCGGCGAGGCGCAGCAGCCCCGCGAAGGCCACCATCACCGCGTTGTCGGTGCACAGGCGCTGGGGCGGCGCGAGCAGCGGCAGCGGCGTGGCCTCGGCCAGGGCGGCGCGCAGCGCCCGGTTCGCGGCCACCCCGCCCGCCACGACCAGCGCCGTCGCCTCGGGCAGCAGGGCATGGGCGTGGCGCGCGCGGTCGGCCAGCACGGCGGCCACGCTGGCCTGGAAGGCGGCGGCGATGTCGGCGTGCGGCAGGCCCTTCGCCACCGCCTGGGCCACCGCCGTCTTGAGCCCGGAGAAGGAGAAGTCGCAGCCCGGCCGGCCGAGCAGTGGGCGCGGCAGCGCCACCGCGCGCGCATCGCCGCCCGCCGCCAGCCGCTCCAGATGTGGCCCGCCCGGCCAGGGCAGGCCCATCAGCTTCGCCGCCTTGTCGAAGGCCTCGCCCACCGCGTCGTCCAGCGTGGTGCCGAGGCGGCGATAGCGCCCCAGCCCCTCCACCGCGACGCATTGGCAATGCCCGCCCGAGAGCAGCAGCAGCAGATAGGGAAAGGGGGGCGGCGCAGGGAACAGCCCGGGCAGCCGCGCGGTCAGCGCATGCGCCTCCAGGTGGTTCACCGCCAGGAAGGGCAGCCCGGCCCCGAGCGCGAGGCCCTTGGCCAGGCTCGCGCCCACGATCAGCCCGCCGATCAGCCCCGGCCCCGCCGTCGCCGCCACGCCGCCCAGTTCGCCCAGGCCGAGCCCCGCCTCGTCCAGCACCCGCGCCACCAGGGCGGGCAGGCGCTGGAGATGCGCGCGCGCGGCGATCTCGGGCACCACGCCGCCGAAGCGGGCATGCTCCTCGGCCTGGGTGAAGACGGCCTCGGCCAGCACATGGCCCGCCCCGTCGAGCACGGCGGCCGCCGTCTCGTCGCAGCTCGTCTCGATCCCGAGGACGGGTTTCAGCAGGACGGGCGCATCGGGCATGCGGGCGGTCGGGTTTCGTTCATCGCGATGCGCCTATATGACGCGCCGATGTCCTCCGCCACCGCCACCCCGGCGCAGCCCGCCCATGGCCGGATGCGCCCCCTTCCGCTGCGCGTCGGCACGCGCGGCTCGCCGCTCGCGCTGTGGCAGACGCGGCATTTCCTCGACATCCTGACCGGCTTCTGTCCGGTGCTGCGGGGGATGAACGCTTTCGAGGAGCACGCCATCACCACCTCGGGCGACGCCATCCAGGACCGCCGCCTCGCCGAGATCGGCGGCAAGGGCCTGTTCGCGAAGGAAATCCACGAGGCGCTGCTCGACGGGCGGGTGGATTTCGCCGTGCATTCGCTGAAGGACCTGGAGACGGAGCTGCCGCCCGGCATCGTGCTCGCCTGCACCCTGGCGCGCGAGGATGCGCGGGATGCGCTGATCCTTTCCCCCGGCGCCGCCCCGCCCGATCCGGCCCATCCTTATGCCTGCCTGCCGCCCGGGGCGGTGATCGGCACCGCCTCGCTGCGGCGGCAGGCGCAGCTTCTCGCCGCCCGCCCCGACCTGCGGGTGGTGACGCTGCGCGGCAATGTGCAGACGCGGCTGGCCAAGGTGGCCGGCGGCGAGGTGGCGGGCAGCCTGCTCGCGCTCGCCGGGCTGAGGCGGCTCGGGCTGGAGGGGCAGGCCGCCCTGGTGCTGGAGACGGACACCATGCTGCCCGCCGCCTGCCAGGGCATCGTCGGCGTCACCGTGCGGGCGGACGATGTGGAGCTGCTCGAACTCCTTTCCGGCATCGAGGACCGGGCGGCGGCCGCCGTCTCCAAGGCCGAACGCGCGCTGCTGGCCGCGCTCGACGGCTCCTGCCGCACGCCCATCGGCGGCCATGCGCGGCTGCTGCCGGGGGGCGAGCTGCACCTCACCGGCCTCGTCGCCCGGCCCGATGGCAGCTTCCTGCTGCGGCGGGAGCTGCGCGGCCCCGCCGCCGAGGCGGCGCGCATCGGCCGCGCGCTGGGCGAGGAGCTGCGCGCCGACAGCCCTGCCGACATCTTCGGCTGATCCATGGCGGCCTCCGGCCCCTCGCGCGGCCCCCTCCGCGGTGCGGTGCTGGTGACGCGCCCCGAGCCCGGGGCACAGGAGACCGCCGCCCGGCTGGCCGAGCGCGGCTGGCGGGCGGTGCTGGCGCCAGCGCTGCTGCTCGCCCCGCGCCCCTTCGCCGCGCCGCCGCGCGCCCAGGCCCTTCTGCTCGCCAGCCGCGCCGCCGCCCGCGCCCTGCCGCCCCTGCCGCTGCCGGTCTTCGCGGTCGGCGAGGCGACGGCCGAGGCCGCGCGCGCTCGCGGCTTCGCCAGGGTCGAGGCGGCCGGGGGGGATGCCGCCGCCCTCGCCGCGCTCTGCGCAGCGCGGCTCGACCCCGCGGCGGGAGCGCTGCTGCTCGCCGTCGGGCGGGGCTATTCGCTCGAGCTCGCGGCACGGCTGCGGGCGCGCGGCTTCCGCGTGATCCGCCGCGTGGTCTATGTGGCGCGCGAGGCCGAGGCCCTGCCGCCCGACGCCCGCGCCGCGCTTCAGGCATCGGAAACGTCACATGCGCTCTTCTTTTCCCCGCGCAGCGCGGCGTGTAGCGTCCGCCTCATCCGCGAGGCGGGGCTGGGCGGGCAGGCGCGGGGCATGACCGCGCTCGCGATCAGCCCGCGCGTGGCCGCCGCGCTGGCGGAACTGCCCTGGAAGGCGATCCGCGTCGCGCCCTGCCCGGATCAGGACCATCTGCTGGAGCTGCTGGACACCCCATGAGCGAGAACGCGCTGGACAAGCTTCCCTTCGACCCCGCCTGGCTCGCCATCGGGGTGGCGGGGGCGGTGCTCGTGGGCACCGGGCTCTCCATGATGCGCAGCGAGGCGCCGCCCGCGCCCCCGCCCATGGCGGCGGCCCCGGCCGCGCCCGCCCAGCCCGCCGCGCCGGCCCCGACCCAGGCCCCGGTCGCGGCCCCGGCCCCCGGCGTGCCGGCCGAGGTTGTGGCGGCGCTGCAGTCCCGCCTGGAGGCCGCCGAGCGTGCCGCCGCCCAGCGCCAGAGCGAGCTGGCCGCCCTCACCCAGCGCCTCTCCGCCGCCGAGGCGCGCACCGAGCGCCTGGCTGCGCTGGAGGCGCTGCGCGGCCGGCTGGAGGCGGGCGCGCCTCTGGCCCCCGCCCTCGCCCGGCTCGGCGCCGAGGCCCCGCCCGCGCTGGCCCGCTTCCGCGACGCCGGTGCGCCCACCGAGGCCGCGCTGCGCCTCGCCTTCGAGGCGGCGCTGCGCGAGGCCCGCGCCCGCGCGGCCGAGGCGCGCCCGCCGGGGCTCGGCAGCCTCTTCACCATCCGCCGCGGCGACCAGGTGCTCTGGGGCGACGCCGCCGAAGCCACGCTGGAGCGCGCCCGCCGCGCCCTCGAGGCGGGCGACCTCGCCTCCGCCCTGGCGCAGCTCCGCGAGCTGCCGGAGGCGCACCGCGCCGCCTTCGCCGCCTGGACGAGCGAGGCCGAGGCGCTCATCGCCGCCCGCGCGGCGTTGCGCGCCCTCTGGGGGGGCTGAGGCGATGCGCGCGCTCGTCAACGCCGGCATCGCGCTGGCCGCCGCCGCGGCCTTCGCCGCCTGGGTGGCCGGCCTTCGCGGCTATGTCGAAATCCGCACGGGGGACTACTGGATCGGCCTGTCGCTCGCCGCCGCGGTGGGCCTGGGCGCGCTGGCCTTCCTCCTCTTCCATCTCGGGCTGCGCCTCTATGGCTGGGTGGTCGCGACGCCGGAGCGGCGGCGGCTGCGCGTGGCGCTCGACGAGCGCGCCATGGCCGAGTTGGCGATGACCCGTGCCCTGGTGGCGCTGGCCACCGGCGAGGCGGCGGTGGCGCGCGAGGAGGCGGCCCGCGCCCGCCGCCACGCCGGGGACAGCCCGCTGGCCCTGCACCTGGAGGCCGAGGCCGCCCGCGCCGCCGGGGATGAGGCTGCCGCCGCCCGCGCCTATGAGGCGCTGGCCGCCCTGCCGGAGGCGCGCCTCCTCGGGCTCGAGGGGCTGCGGCGGCTGGCCGAGGCCAGGGGCGATGCCGAGCGGGCCGCCGCCCTCGCCGCCGAGGCCGCCACCGGTGACTCCCCTGCCGCCGCGCTCGCCCCGCCGGCGCCCGATCGCGCGGCGCTGGCCCGGGCCTGGGAGGCCGGCCCTTCCCCCGAGATCGCCGCGCGTTACCTGGAGGGGGAGTCCGACCCCCTGCTGCGGCTGCGCCTCGTGGACGAGTTGACGCGCAGCACCGTGACGCACCCGGAAAGCCGGGTGCTCCGCACCGAGGCGGCGCTGGCGGCCCGCCACCTGATCCGCGCGCGGCTCGAGCTCTCGGGCTGGGAATCCACCGGCGGCGCGGCGGATCCGCGCTGGCAGTCGCTGCGCGAGAGGCTGACCGCGGCCGAGGCGGGCTGATCACTCGCGCCGCAGCGGGCGCTCGAGCAGGGCCCGCACCGCGCCGGGCACGTCCAGCCGCCCCTCCAGCAGCCCGGCCACGGCGGCGCAGATGGGCAGCTCCACCCCCGCCGCCGCCGCGCGGCGCAGCAGCGGCGCGGCGGTGCTCACGCCCTCGGTCACCGCGCTGCGCCCGGCCAGGATGTCGGCGAGTCGCTCGCCCCGGCCCAGGGCGAGGCCGAGCGAGGTGTTGCGGCTCCCGGGCCCCGTCGCCGTCAGCAGCAGATCGCCGAGGCCCGACAGCCCCGCCGCCGTCTCCGCCCGCCCGCCCAGGCCGACCACGAGGCGCGAGAGCTCGGCCAGTCCGCGCGTGACCAGCGCGGCGCGGGCGTTCTCGCCGAGCCCCGCGCCCATGGCCACGCCCGCGGCGATGGCCAGCACATTCTTCGCCGCGCCGCCGAGCTGCACGCCCACCACGTCCTCGCTCGCATAGAGGCGCAGCGCCGGGCCCGCGAGCAGGGATTGCGCGGCGGCGCAGAGGGCGCCGTCGCTGCTCGCCACCACGCTGGCCGCCGGCAGGCCGGCCGCCACCTCATGCGCGAAATTCGGGCCGGAGAGCACGGCCGCCGGGAGGCCCGGCCGCGCCTCGGCGAGCACCTCGAGCGGCAGCAGAGCGGTCTCGGCCTCCATCCCCTTGCAGGCGAGGATCACCGGCGGCAGCGCGGCGGGCAGGGCGCCGAGCAGGGCGCGCAGCGGCTGCATGGGAGAGGCGAGCAGCGCCATCGGCGCGGCCAGCGCCGCCGCCGCCTCGGCAGTGACCGAAAGCCCGGGGGGGAAGGGGGCGCCGGGCAGACGGCGCCGGTTCTCGCGCACGGCCGCCATCTCCGCCGCCAGCGCGGGGTCACGCGCCCAGAGCGTGACGCGCCGCCCCGCCCGCGCCGCGTGGATGGCGAGCGCGGTGCCCCAGGCCCCGGCGCCGAGGATGGCGAGGTCACTCATCGGCCAGCCGCGTCAGCGCCCAGCCCGCGCCGGGCTCGCCCTCCGCCAGCCGGGCGTGCAGGGCGGCGAGGATGGCCTCCGCCGCCGGGGCGAAGCCGAAGGGCGGGTTCACCACGATCAGGCCGCAGCCGTTGAGGCGCGCCGCATCCGTCGGCTCGCGCAGATGCAGCTCGGCGGCCAGGATGTCGCGCACACCCGAGTCCCGCAGCGCGGCGTGGAAGGCGCGCACCGGGGCGCGGCCCTTCACCGGATACCAGGCGGCCTGCACGAGGCCGCGGGCGCGGCGATTGGCCTCCTTGATCGCGGCCGCCATGCGTTCGAACTCCCCGGGCTGTTCGAAGGGAGGATCCATGAACAGCAGGCCGCGCCGTTCGGGGAAGGGGGTGAGGGCGCGCACCGCCTCCCAGCCGTCGCGCCGGTGCACGGCGACGCGCGGGTCGGCGCGGAACAGGGCGCGCAGCCGGGCGTGATCCTCCTCGTGGAGCTCCACCAGAACCAGCCGGTCCTGCGGGCGGAGCAGGGCGGCGGCCAGGGCCGGCGAGCCGGGATAGCCGCCATCGGCGCGCACCAGCGCCACATAATCGGCGAGCGGACCCTCGGAGATGTCCATCAGCCGGGCGATGCCGCGGGCGGCCTCGCCGGTGCGCGCGGCCTCGGGGCCCGCGAGGTCGTAGCGGCCGATGCCGGCATGGGTGTCCAGCACGCGCAGCGGCGCGGACTTGCGCAGCAGCGCGCGCAGCAGCCACACGAGCAGCGCGTGCTTCACGCAGTCGGCGAAGTTCCCGGCGTGGAAGGCGTGGCGGTAGTTGATGGCGCGCTAGCCCTGGGCTCCCGGCGCGAGGACGTTGCACGGGCCGCGCATGCGCTGGCAGGCCTGCTGCGCGCCGGACTGGCTGAGGCCGACCACGCGGGCGCGGAACAGGGTGGCGCGGCCGGCCTGGACCGGAGTCACCTGCACCCGCCCGCCGCTGGCATGAGCCGCCGCCTGGGCCGCCTGCCGCGCCTGTTCGGGCGAGCCGAAGGCGCCCACCTGGATGGCCCACTGGCCGCCCGCCGGGGCGGAGGCGGGGCGGAAGCCGGCCGGCAGGGTGCTGGCCTGGGCCGCGCCGATGAGACCGAGGCGCCGCCCTTCCGGCCGGGCCGCGACCGGCGGCGGGGGGAGGGGAACCAGCCGCGCCGCCGCGATGTCGCGCTCGCCGGGCCGGCCCGTGAGGTCGCGCCGGTCGGTCATGCCGGACGGATCGCGCGCGGGGGGCGCGCCGGTGATGGGCGCGCCGCCCGCCGCCCGGGCTTCCGCCTCCGCCAAGCGCGCCGCGCCCTCCGGGGTGGCGCCGTCGGGGATGGGGTCCATGCGCGCCACGATGATCCGGCCATCGGGCAAGAGCTCGCCGCCGGCCGGCGGGGCCGCGCCGCCGGCCGCCCGGGCCTCCGCCTCCGCGAGGCGCGCCGCACCCTCCGGGGTGGCGCCGTCGGGGATGGGCGCCATGGCCACGACCCCGCCCGCGCGCAGGATGGAGCCGCCCACCACCGGGTTGGAGGCGGGGGCAGCGGCGAGACGCGTCGGCGCGGGCGTGGGCTCGGCCGGGGCCGGGCTGGCCGAGCGGGCGTTCTGCTCGCGGATGCTGCGCTGCTCGGCGAGCGCGAGCTGGGTGGCCCGGTCCATCCGCCGCGGTCCCGGAGGGATGTTCAGCGGGATTTCCGCCGCCGCATAGACCTCGGGCGGGGCACGCCGCACCGGGCTGGCCCGGATCACACCCGGCCCCACCCGCGCGACGTAGTTGCGCGTCTCGGCCGGCAGGCCGCGGTTGTTGTAGAGATAGTCCTCGAGGCGGCGCGGCCCCGCATTGTAGGCCGCAAGGAAGGCGGGCGAGCCGTAGAGATCGTACATCTCGCGGATATAGGCCGTGCCCGCCATGATGTTGTCGTAGGGGTGGTAGGGGTCGTCCCCCAGGTCGTAGCGGCGCTGCAACTCGCGATAGGTGCCGGGCATCACCTGCATCAGGCCCATGGCGCCCACGGGCGAGGTGGCGGTGGCACGGCCGCCGGATTCCTGGCGCATCACCTCGCGGATCCAGCGCTCGGGCACGTCGAAGCGGCGCGAGGCCTCGCGGATCCAGGGGCCCCAGGGATCGTGCGGCGGGCCGGGCGGGGCGTAGCTGCGCGGCTGCGGCGCGCTGGCGCCCCGCTGCGGCGCCTGGGCACAGGCCGAGAGCAGCGCCAGTGCCAGCACGGCCATGAGCAGCGGCGCGAGGCCGCGCGCGCGCGGGACGGGAAGAAGGAACATCCCCGATACACTCCCCCTGGCTTGCCGCCGGGCCGGCCATTCGCACGCCGACCCTCGGGGCCTGGGCCACCCCCATGGCCTCGGCCGCGAACGGCAACAGCGACGCCCCCGGCAAGCCGGAGCATCACCGTCCCCACCCTAGGCCCGGCCCCGGTGTCAAGGCAAGCGAACTCGGCTGAAGGCGGCGCTGCCACTTGGGGGTGTGGCGGCTTTGCCTTAGGATTTTGCAAATGCGTCGCTCTTTGCTCCTGGCTGCGGTCCTGCTCACGGCCTGCGCCGCACCCTCCCCGCCGGGCGAGGGCGTGCCGGACGCGCCCGCCCTGACGGCGAGGCCGGTGCCGGACACCGGCCGGGTCCTGGCCCTGCGCCCGCTGCCTCCCCCTGATGCGGGGCGGGAGCGGCTCGCCGCGCAGCTTCTGCGCGTCGCCCACGGACCGGACTCCGGCCCGTCGCCGCCGATGCTGGAGGTGCTGGTGCGGCTGGAGCGCACGGGGCGTGACCTCGCCCTGCTCGTCGAGGCCGACCCCGGGCTGCGCGTGGGCGACCGCGTGGCCGTGACCGCCGAGGCGCGGCCGCGGCTGCGCCGGCTGGAGGGGATCTGAGCCCCAGCCTCCGCCTTCGAGGACCGCCGCCGTGAATGCGATCACCGACGACACCGCCCGCCTGCTGGAGCAGGCCGCCCGCGCGGCCCGTGCCGCCGCCCAGAGGCTGGCGCGCGCCCCGCGCGCAGCGAAGGATTCCGCCCTGCTCTCCGCCGCGGCCCTGCTGCGCGCGCGGGAGGCGGAGATCCTCGCCGCCAATGCGGCCGACCTCGCCGCCGCCCCCGGCCTCACCCCTGCCTTCCGCGACCGGCTGACGCTGACCTCCGCGCGGGTGGAGGCGATGGCCCGGGGGCTGGAGGACATCGCCGCCCTGCCCGACCCGGTGGGACGGCTGCTCAGCGAGTGGACCCGGCCCAACGGTCTGCGGATCCAGCGCGTGGCGCAGCCGCTCGGCGTCATCGGCATGATCTTCGAAAGCCGCCCGAACGTGACGGCCGATGCCGGGGCGCTCTGCCTCAAGGCCGGCAGCGCGGTGATCCTGCGCGGCGGCAGCGAGGGCGCGCGCTCCTCCGCCGCCATCGCCGCCTGCCTGCGCGCCGGGCTGGCCGAGGCGGGGCTGCCCGAGGCGGCCATCCAGCTCGCCCCCACGCAGGACCGGGGCTTTGTCGGCGCCATGCTGCGCGCGGCGGGGCTGATCGACCTGATCATCCCGCGCGGCGGCAAGGGGCTGGTGACGCGCGTGCTGGAGGAGGCGCGGGTGCCGGTTCTGGCCCATGCCGAGGGGCTCTGCCACACCTATATCCATGCGGCGGCGGAGTTCGCCATGGCGCGCCGCGTGCTGCTGGACGCGAAGCTGCGCCGCACCGGCATCTGCGGCGCCACCGAGACCCTGCTGATCGACGCCGCCATCGCCCCGGCCCTGCTGCCGCTGCTGGTGCAGGACCTCGCGGCCCGGGGCTGCGCCTTCCGCGCCGACGCGCGCGCCCGCGCCATCTGCCCGGAGCTGCCCGCCGCCACCGAGCAGGATTTCGCCACGGAATGGCTGGATGCGGTGCTGAACATCGCGGTGGTGGACGGGGTGGAGGCGGCGCTCGCGCATATCCGCCGCTACGGCAGCGAGCACACCGAGGCGATCATCACCGAGGATGCCGCGGCGGCCGAGGCCTTCCTGGACGGGCTCGACTCGGCGGTGGGCATGTGGAACGCCAGCACCCAGTTCTGCGACGGCGGGGAGTTCGGGTTCGGCGCGGAGATCGGCATCGCCACCGGCCGCCTGCACGCGCGGGGGCCGGTGGGGCTCGAACAGCTCTGCACCTTCCGCTACCGCGTCATCGGCACGGGGCAGGTGCGGGGATAACGGGCCGTTCCGTCGCCGGCCACGGCCGCACCGGGGGCCGGGAGATCCCCCCTTGGCCGAGGCGCCCCTCAGCCCGCGGTGGCCACGTAGGCCTTGAGCTCCTCCGCCTCCTGCTCGGCCTCGGCGATGCGCGCCTTCACGAGGTCGCCGATGGAGACGAGGCCGGCGAGGGTGCCGTCCTCCTTCAGCACGGGCAGGTGGCGCACGCGGCGGTCGGTCATGAGCTGCAGCGCGTCCTGCACCAGGCTCGCCGGGGTGACGGTGAAGAGCACCCGCGTCATCAGCTGGCCGGCGGTCATGCGCATCACCGCCTCGCCCATGCCGGCCAGGGCGCGGACGATGTCGCGCTCGCTGACGATGCCGAGCACCGTGCCATCCCCCTCCACCACCAGCACCGCGCCGATGCGGTGCTGGGCCAGGGTGCGCGTGATGGAGGCGATGCCATCCCCGGGCCGGACGGAGATGACCTGGGTTCCCTTGGCCTTGAGCACCTGACTGATCAGCATGTCGACGCCCTCCCTCCCGGCGGATCGCAGCCCGCCCAGCTTGGGCCCCGGCACGCGGCGGGTGCAACCACTTCCCATGTTGCGGCGCCGCGTCACTGTGCGGCGCAACATGGGCGGGGAGATCAGGCAGCGGGCCGGGATTCCGGGAGCGGCTGACGGAAGGCCGGGGGCATCCCGGGCCCCGCGGTGTCGCGCACGATGTAGCCGCGACCCCAGACCGTGCCGATGACGTTGGCCGCGCCCGCCTGCTGCAGCTTCTTGCGCAGCTTGCAGACGAAGACGTCGATGATCTTCGCGTCCGGCTCGTCCATGCCGCCATAGAGGTGATCGAGGAAGTTCTCCTTCGAGAGCACCGTGCCGCGGCGCATCAGCAGCAGCTCGAGAATGGCGTATTCCTTGGTGGTGAGGTGCACCGGGCGGCCCTGCACCGTGACCTCCTTCGCGGCGAGGTCGAGCGAGAGGGGGCCGAGCTGGATGCGCGGCTGGCTGAGCCCCTTGGAGCGGCGGATCATCGCCTGCAGGCGGGCCACCAGCTCGTCAGGCTCGAAGGGCTTGGCGAGATAGTCGTCGGCGCCGACGGAGAGGCCGCGCACCTTGGCCTGGGTCCGGCCATTGGCAGAGAGCATGAGGACCGGCGCCTCGATGCGGGCGGCACGGAACTTGGAGACGACCTCGTAGCCCTCCATGTCGGGCAGCATGAGGTCGACGATGGCCGCGTCATAGTCGTAGAGGCGGGCCAGTTCCAGCGCCTCGGCGCCGCAATCGGCGACGTCCACGACCATCCGGTGCTGCTGAAGCTGGAAGGCGATGCCGCGGGCAGCCGAGCGGTCATCTTCCACCAGAAGGATGCGCATTGCTCACTCTCCACACGTTTTGCGTGTGCGGGTGATACCACCTGCGCGTGTCCAGGCCAAGGACGATTTGCCGATTTTTGTGTATTTAAAAAGATATTCGTCAATAAAGAAGCGTTAACGCCCCCGGAGGAGAGAAACCCTGTGGCAAGGATCGCCGAGAAGGATCATGCGGCGAGCTTGTCGCGTCGTTTGAGGAGAAAGGCGGGTCTATCCCGCTCGACGCGCGATTGCCGGGCAAAAAGAGACGTCCCTGGGGGCCCGGCAAGGAAAAGGGGCGCGCCTCGCCGGCGCGCCCCCTGCTGCCATCCCGCCTCCCGGAGGCGGAAAGAGCTCACTCCTCCCCGGCCATTTCGCGCCGGCGGCGGATGGCCGCGCCGAGGATGTCGCCAAGCGAGGCGCCGCTGTCGGAACTGCCGAACTCGCGCACGGCCTCGCGCTCCTCCTCGATCTCCTTGCCCTTGATGGTGAGCGACAGGCGGCGGGCGGCGCGGTCCACCGCCGTCACCTTCGCGTCCACCTTCTCGCCCACGGCGAAGCGGTCCGGCCGCTGGTCCTGCCGGTCGCGCGCCAGCTCCGAGCGGCGGATGAAGCCAGTGAGCACATCCTCCACCTTCACCTCGATGCCGTTGGGCTCGATCTTCGTCACCACGCAGGTCACGATGTCGCCCTTGCGCACGCGGTCCAGCACCTCGGCGGCCGGATCGGCCTCGAGCTGCTTGATGCCGAGCGAGATGCGCTCCTTCTCCACATCCACGTCCAGCACCTTGGCCTTGACCACGTCGCCCTTCTTGTAGCGCTGGATCGCCACCTCGCCCGGCTCGTCCCAGGAGAGGTCGGACAGGTGCACCATCCCGTCGATGTCCGGGCCCACGCCGATGAACAGCCCGAACTCGGTGATGTTGCGGATCTCGCCCTCCACCACGCTGCCGAGCGGATGCGCCTGCAGGAACAGCTCCCAGGGGTTGCCCTGCGCCTGCTTGAGGCCGAGCGAGATGCGCCGCTTCGGCTCGTCCACGTCGAGGATCATCACGTCCACCTGCTCGGAGGTGGAGACGATCTTGCCCGGGTGCACGTTCTTCTTCGTCCAGGACATCTCGGAGACGTGCACGAGGCCCTCCACACCCGGCTCGAGCTCCACGAAGGCGCCGTAGTCGGTGATGTTGGTGACCCGGCCGGAGAAGCGCGCGCCCACCGGATACTTCAGCGCCACGCCGTCCCAGGGGTCGGACATGAGCTGCTTCATGCCGAGGCTGATGCGCTGGGTGTCCTGGTTGAAGCGGATCACCTGCACCTTCACGTGCTGGCCGATGCTCAGCGCCTCCGAGGGGTGGTTGATCCGCCGCCAGGCGATGTCGGTGACATGCAGCAGCCCGTCCACGCCGCCCAGGTCCACGAAGGCGCCGTAGTCGGTGATGTTCTTCACCACGCCGTCCAGCACCATGCCCTCCTTCAGGCCCTGGACGAGTTCGGCGCGCTGCTCGGCGCGCGTCTCCTCCAGCACCGCGCGGCGGGAGACGACGATGTTGCCGCGCGCACGGTCCATCTTGAGGATCTGGAAGGGCTGGGACTGGCCCATGAGCGGCGCGACGTCGCGCACCGGCCGGATGTCCACCTGCGAGCCCGGCAGGAAGGCCACCGCACCGCCGAGATCGACGGTGAAGCCGCCCTTCACTCGGCCGAAGATCACCCCGTTCACCCGCTGGTTGGCCTGGAAGGCCTTCTCGAGATTGGTCCAGGCCTCCTCGCGCCGCGCCTTCTCGCGCGAAAGCACGATCGAGCCGTCCTTGTCCTCGTAGCGCTCGACGAAGAGGTCGAACACGTCGCCCACCTTCACCTCGGGCTTCTGCCCGGGCGGGGCGAACTCCTTCAGCGGCACGCGGCCTTCGCTCTTGAGGCCCACATCCACCACCGCGACGTCGTCGTCGATGCGGATCACCTTGCCGGTCACGACGGAGCCGGCAAAGCCGGTGTTGGCGCCCAGCATCTGGTCGAGCAGGGCGGCGAAATCTTCGGTGCCCGCGCGCGTGGCGGGGGCGTTGGCATTGGCCATGTAGAGGGTGGTTCCTGGGTCAGCGTCGGGGCCGATGGCCCCGGTGGTCCGGTCCTGCGCCACGGCGCCCGGCGGGGCCGTCACGGCTTGCACGCCCGAGAGGCTCGGCCTCGTGCCGAGGAAGCTGGGGCGGCCTGGTGGATGGGGCGCTTGCGGCGCACCCCGATGCCGACCATGCCCTCGCATGGCCCGCGCTTCATCCGCCGACTCGCGCGGCAGGTCAAGGGAAAAGCGTCAGCCTGCTGCGGATTCCCGGCGCGCCCGGGCGGAGTCCACGAGGGCGAGGGCGGCGGCGAAGGCGGCCTCGGCGTCGAGGGCGCTGGTGTCGAGGATCAGCGCATCCTCCGCCGGGCGCAGCGGGGCCACGCCGCGCGCGGAGTCCCGGGCGTCGCGCTCGGCCATCTCGGCCGCCACCTCCTCGAGCCGGGCGGCCACCCCCTTGCCCCGCAGCTCCGCGTGCCGGCGGGCGGCGCGCACCTCGGGGCTTGCGGTGACGAAGAGCTTCACCGGCGCCTCGGGGAAGACCACGGTCCCGATATCGCGCCCGTCCAGCACGGCGCCGCGGGCCGCGCCGAAGCGGCGCTGGAAGTCGAGCAGGGCGGCGCGCACGGCGGGGATGGCGGCCACCTTGCTCGCCGCCGCATCGGCCTCGGGGCCGCGCAGGTCGGGCCGCGCCATGTCCGCCTCGGTCAGCGCGCGGGCGGCGGCTTCGGCGGCCGCGGGATCGGCCGGGTCGCCGCCCGCGTCCAGCACGCGCCGGCCGGTGGCGCGGTAGAGCAGCCCGGTATCCAGGTAGGGCAGGCCGAGATGCGCCGCGAGCCGCCGCGCCAGCGTGCCCTTGCCGGCGGCCGCGGGCCCGTCCACCGCGATGATCAGCGGGGCGCTCATGCCGGGCCGATCGCCTCGCCGCCCGCGGCGCGGTTCATGAGACCGACGAAGCCCGGGAAGCTCGTGGCGATGAAGGCGCCATCGTCCACCGCCACGGGGGCCCGCGCGGCGAGGCCCATCACCAGCGCCGACATGGCCAGCCGATGGTCCATCCGCGTCGCCACAACCCCGCCGCCGGGCACCGCGCCGCCCGTGCCGTGCACGATCAGGTCATCGCCCTCCACCTCCGCCTTCACCCCGTTGGCCGAGAGCAGCGCGGCGGTGCCGGCGAGGCGGTCGCTCTCCTTCACCCGCAGCTCCGCCAGGCCGCGGAAGCGGCTGACGCCCCGGGCGAAAGCGGCGGCCACGGCCAGCACCGGGTATTCGTCGATCATCGCGGGCGCGCGGGCGGCGGGCACCTCCACCGCGCGCAGCTCCCCCTGGCGGACGACGAGATCGCCCACCGGCTCGCCCCCCTCGGTGCGGGCGTTGGAGACGGTCAGCGCCGCGCCCATCTCGCGCAGCGTCTCGAACAGGCCGGTCCGCAGCGGATTGAGCCCCACATTCTCGACGACGAGGCGCGAGCCGGGCACCACCAGCGCCGCCACGGCGAAGAAGGCGGCCGAGGAGGGGTCGCCCGGCACCGTCACCGGCGCGGCGCGCAGCTCCGGCTGGCCGGTGAGCTCGATGACGCGCCCCGTCCCCTCCGGCGCGACGCGCACCTCCGCGCCGAAATGGCGCAGCATGTTCTCGCTGTGGTCGCGCGTGGCCTCCGGCTCGATGACGCGGGTGACGCCGGGGGCGCAGAGCCCGGCCAGCAGGCAGGCGCTCTTCACCTGGGCGGAGGCGACGGGCAGGCGGTAGTCGAGCGGCAGCGGCTCGCGCGCCCCCTCCACCGCGAGCGGCAGCAGCCCGCCCGCGCGGGTGGTGAAGCGCGCGCCGGTGGCGGCGAGCGGCTCGGTCACGCGCCGCATCGGGCGGCGGCGCAGCGAGGCGTCGCCGGTCATCACCGCGAAGAGCGGGTGGCCGGCGAGCACCCCGCAGAGGAGCCGGGCAGCGGTGCCGGAATTGCCCATGTCGAGCACGTCCGAGGGCTCGGTCAGGCCGCCGATGCCGCGCCCGGCCACGCGCCAGGATCCCTCGCCGAGCCGCTCCACCTCCGCGCCCAGCAGGCGCATGGCGGCGGCGGTGCGCAGCACGTCCTCGCCCTCCAGCAGCCCCTCGATGCGCGTCGTGCCCACGGCCAGCGCGCCGAACATCAGCGCGCGGTGGCTGATGGACTTGTCGCCCGGCACGCGCAGCCGGCCGGAGAGGGGGGCCGGGGCGGCGCGGGCGCGGAGCGGCTGGGGCGCGGAGTCGTGCGGCATGGCCGCGGGTTTGACACCGATGCGCGGCCCATGGCAATGCGCGCCGCCCGCGGCCCCCTGGCCGCGCAGAGGAATGAAGGCTCCATGGCCAAGCCGGAACTCGGACTGAAGCGCGTCTGCGTCTCCTGCGGCGCGAAGTTCTACGACCTGATGCGCCAGCCCGCGATCTGCCCGAAGTGCGGCGCCGAACAGCCCGCCGAGCAGCCGCGCCTGCGCCGCGCCGCGGCCCCGGCCGACGAGAAGCTCAAGAAGCGCGCCGGCGCCGGCCCGGAGATGGAGGCCGACGAGGTGGAGCTGGTGGACGTGGAGGCGGACGCCGCGCTGGAGGACGCCGACGAGCTCGAGGACGAGGACGAGGCGATCGGCGAGGAGATCGAGGTCGAGGGCGACCGCGACGAGGAGGGCTGAGGCCCGCCCGGCCCGCCCGTGCCTCGCGCGCATTGCCCCCGGCGGCGCGCGGGCCTATGCAACGGCGCCATGCGACGCCTCCCGATCCTGGCCGCGCTCCTCCCGCCGCTGCTGGTCTGCCTCGGCGCGGCGGCGCAGCAGCGCGGCGGCCCGGCCCGGCTGGGCGAGTTCCAGGCCTGGACCGCGGCCACCCACATCGAGCAGGGCCAGAAGATCTGCTATGCCTTCGTCCGCGCCCGCAGCATCGACGGGGTGCCGGGGCGCGAGGCGCAGAACGTGATGCTGCTCGTCACCCATCGCCCGCACTCGCGCGACCAGGTGGCGGTGCGCGCCGGCTACAGCTTCCCCCGCGGGGCGGAGGCGCGGCTCATCGTGGGCCAGACGGAGCTGCCCTTCTTCACCGCCCAGGACACCGCCTTCGCCCGCGACGGGCGCGCCACGGTGCAGGCGCTGCGTGCCGGGCGCGAGGCGCTCGCGCGCGGGCCCGGGCCCAACAACCGCGGCCAGACCGCAGACATCTTCCCCCTGGCCGGCTTCTCGGCCGCCTATGACGCCATCTCGCGCGAATGTCCCGCGCCGGCGCGGCGCTGAGCGGCCATGAACGCCTTCCCCCCGCACCAGCGCAGCCTGCCCCCCGCCGACGGGATGACCGAGGCGGAACGCGCGCGCATCCTGGCCAAGGCCGCCCTCTTCCCGCCCCCGCCCATGGTCGATGCCGACGGGCGGCGCGATCTGCTCGGCCTCTCGCGCGCCGAGCTCGAGGCCGAGATGGTGGCGCTGGGCGAGAAGCCCTTCCGTGCGAGGCAGCTCTGGCACTGGATCTATCACCAGGGCGAGCGCGACTTCGCGCGGATGAGCACCATCGCGCGGCCCACCCAGGCCAAGCTCGCCGAGCGCTTCGTGATCGGCCGCCCCGCCATCGCCGCCGAGCAGACCAGCCAGGACGGCACGCGCAAATGGCTGTTCTCCTGGCGCGACGGGCAGCAGGTGGAGACGGTGTTCATCCCGGAGGAGGACCGCGGCGCGGTGTGCATCTCCACCCAGGTGGGCTGCACCCTCTCCTGCCGCTTCTGCCACACGGGCACGCAGAAGCTGGTGCGCAACCTCGGCGCGGCCGAGATCGTCGGCCAGTTCATGGCGGCGCGCGATGCCTACGGCGAATGGCCGACACCCAAGGGCGGGTCGGGGAACAAGGATGCCGGCGGCGAGGGGCGGCTGCTGTCCAACATCGTCGTCATGGGCATGGGCGAGCCGCTCTACAACTACGAGAACGTCGCCAAGGCGCTCACCATCATCATGGACCATGAGGGCATCGGGCTGTCGCGCCGGCGCATCACCCTCTCCACCTCGGGCGTGGTGCCGATGATGGACAAGTGCGGGGCGGAGCTGGGCGTCAACCTCGCCGTCTCGCTGCATGCGGTGACGGACGATCTGCGCGACGAGCTGGTGCCGCTGAACCGCAAATACCCGATCGCGGAGCTGCTGGCGGCCTGCCGGCGCTATCCCGGCGCCTCCAATGCGCGGCGCATCACCTTCGAATACGTGATGCTGCGCGGCGTGAACGACAGCGAGGCCGATGCGCGCGAACTGGTGCGGCTGCTGCGCGGCATCCCGGCCAAGGTGAACCTGATCCCCTTCAACCCCTGGCCGGGCAGCGCCTACCGCACCTCCACCCCCGAGGCGCTGCGCCGCTTCGCCGAGATCGTGAACGCGGCGGGCTATTCCTCGCCCATCCGCCGGCCGCGCGGGCGGGACATCCTGGCCGCCTGCGGCCAGCTCAAGACCGAGAGCGAGCGGGCGCGGCGGGCGTGAGCGCCCCGCCCCCCAGCCCCCTGCCGCTGGGGCTGATGGCCCTGGGCGGCTTCGCCTCGGGGGTGGGGATGCGGCTGCTCGACCCGCTGCTGCCGATGATCGCGCTGGGCTTCGGCACCTCGGTCTCGGCCGCGGCCATCCTGGTGGCGGCCTTCATGCTGCCCTATGGCGTGGGGCAGATCGCCACCGGGCCGCTGGGCGACAGGCTGGGCAAGCTGCGCGTGGCGGCCGGCGCGCTGATGCTCTACGGGCTGATCACCATGGCCTCGGCGCTGGCGCAGGGGCTGTCGGAGCTGACCTGGGCGCGGGCGCTGGCGGGGCTGGCGGCGGGGGCGGTGATCCCGCTGCTGATGGCGCAGATCGGCGACAGCGTGCCCTATGCCGAGCGCCAGGCGGCCATCGGCCGCTTCCTGACGGGCATGGTGTTCGCGCAGCTGCTCGCGGGGCCGCTCTCGGGGGTGCTCGGGCAGCATTTCGGCTGGCGGGCGAGTTTTCTCGCGGCGGGGGCCATCGCTGTCGCGTCGGGGGTGGCGCTGGCCTTGACCGGCGGGCGCGCCGAGCTGCGGCGGCGCGCTGCGGGCGGGCCCTTCGCGGGCTATGCGGCGCTGCTGCGTGCGCCGGCGGGGCGGCGGCTGCTGGCGCTGGCCGCCCTCGACGGCGCGCTGCTCTTCGGTGGCGCCTTTCCCTTCGTGGCGAGCTATCTGATCGAGCGCTTCGGCCTGAGCGCGGGCGAGGCGGGGCTGGTGATGGCGGGCTTCGGCGTGGGGGCCTTCGCCTACACGCGGCTGGCCCGGCGGCTGGTGCGGCGCTTCGGCGAGCGCGGGCTGCTCGGGCTCGGCGGCGCGGCGCTGGCGGGGCTTCTGGGGCTGATCGCCCTGGCCTGGGCGTGGTGGGTGGTGCTGCTGGCGCAGCTCTGCATCGGCCTCGCCTTCTTCATGTTCCACGGGGTGCTGCAGGCGCGCGCGACGGAGGCGCTGCCCGAGGCGCGGGGCACGGCCGTAAGCGCCTTCGCGATGGCGCTGTTCCTGGGCCAGACGCTGGGGGCGCTGCTGTTCGGGACGCTGATCGGGGTGGCGGATTACCGGATGGCGTTCTTGCTGGCGGCGGCGGGGGTGGCGGGGTTGGCCTGGTGGGCGCGGGGGTGAGGGGGAGACCGAACCCGGCGACGCGGCCGGGTGGGGATGATGCTGGAACCCGTGCCGGGGAAACGGGCTGGCTCTCTGCCATGGCGGAGAGCCGGACGCGCAGGCGGACTCGCGCGGGGCGCGGGGCTCCGGCGAGGTGGTCATCCTCCCCCCCCTCTCGTGCTGCACGCGCCGTTCTCCGCTGCGGTCGAGCGCGCGCGGGTGGAGCGGAACCTGCCGGTGGTGGTGCGGCTGCGCTGCGGCGTGCTGGAGTTCCGTCGGAAGGATGCGCGGGCCGCGGGAATGGCGCGGGCAGGCCTTGGCGCGCCGCCTCGTCCTGGTTTCCGCAAACGGCAAGGAGTGCGGGCGGATCGAGGGGCTCGCGGTGGAGGAGTGGGGCCGCTGATCCCGCGTTCCGTCCCTGGGCCGCCACCTCGCCTGGCACAACGAACTGTGCCATGAACCGGCGGGCGCCCGCCGCCATCCTCGTCGCTCAGGATCCTCACGGAATGTCCGTCGCCAACATCAAGAAAGTCGTCCTCGCCTACTCCGGCGGGCTCGACACCTCCGTCATCCTCAAGTGGCTCCAGACCACCTACCGCTGCGAGGTGGTCACCTTCACCGCCGATCTCGGCCAGGGCGAGGAGCTCGGCCCGGCGCGCGAGAAGGCGCTGATGCTCGGCATCAAGCCCGAGAACATCTTCATGGACGACCTGCGCGAGACCTTCGTGAAGGACTTCGTCTTCCCCATGTTCCGCGCCAACGCGCTCTATGAGGGGATGTACCTTCTCGGCACCTCCATCGCCCGCCCGCTCATCGCCCAGCGCCAGATCGAGATCGCCGAGCAGGTGGGCGCCGACGCCGTCTCCCACGGCGCCACCGGCAAGGGCAATGACCAGGTGCGCTTCGAGCTCAGCTATTACGCGCTGAAGCCCGACATCAAGATCATCGCCCCCTGGCGCGAGTGGGACCTCACCAGCCGCACCAAGCTCATCGAGTTCGCCGAGACCCATCAGATCCCCATCGCCAAGGACAAGCGCGGCGAGGCCCCCTTCAGCGTGGACGCCAACCTGCTGCACAGCAGCAGCGAGGGAAAAATCCTGGAGGAGCCCTGGGAGGCGCCGGACGAGATGGTCTGGCAGCGCACCCTGAGCCCCATGGCCGCGCCCGATCAGCCCACCGAGATCGTCATCGCCTTCAAGGCCGGCGACCCCGTGGCCATCAACGGCGAGGCGCTCTCGCCCGCCGCGCTGCTGACGAAGCTCAATGCGCTCGGCAGGGCCAACGGCATCGGCCGGCTCGATCTGGTGGAGAACCGCTTCGTCGGGATGAAGTCCCGCGGCTGCTACGAGACGCCGGGCGGCACCATCCTGCACGTCGCGCACCGCGCCATGGAGAGCATCACCCTCGACCGCGAGGCCGCGCACCTGAAGGACTCGCTGATGCCCCGCTATGCGGAGCTGATCTACAACGGCTTCTGGTTCAGCCCCGAACGGCGGATGCTGCAGGCGCTGATCGACACCAGCCAGGCGCATGTGGAGGGCGAGGTGCGCCTCACCCTCTACAAGGGCAATGTGATCGTGACCGGCCGGCGCTCGCCCCACTCGCTCTACTCGATGAAGCACGTCACCTTCGAGGACGACCAGGGCGCCTACGACCAGTTCGACGCCCAGGGTTTCATCAAGCTCAACGCGCTGCGCTTGCGCCTCGGCGCCATGGCCGGCCGCCGCGGCGGGGCGCTGTGAGGGGCTGAGGCCGGGGAGGGCGCCGCCCTCCCCGAACCCCACCCGCCGAGGGGCAGTGGCCCCTCGGAACCCGGAACCGTGTCGGGCTTGGCGGGAGGGGGCCACGGGACTGCGCCGCCCGGAACGCCCTCCCGCCCCCTCCCGCCAAGCCCGCCCCATGGCTCGAGGTCCAGGAGCCCACTGGCTCCTGGCGGGGAGAGATCCGGAGAGGGGCGGCGCCCCTCTCCGGCGCAGCCCCCCTGGCCACCCGCGCGCCGTCGCGCCACGCTGGGGTGCATGGAGCATTCGCACGGGCTGCGGGCGCGGCTGCGCCTTCTCTACACGGGCCGCGGCGGGGCGGGCCGGCGCTTCCGCTACGGGCTGCTCGCGCTCGATCTGCTGAGCGTGCTCTGGATCGTGCTGGCCTCCTTCCTGCCTTCGCGCGGGCTGGTGGTGGTGGTGGATGTGGTGCTGGGCGCGGTGCTGATGGCGGAGTTCGCCGCGCGCCACTGGATCCGCGACCATCCGCTGCGCAGCGCCACCCGGCCGCTGGAGGTGGCGGACCTGCTCGCCATCCTCACCCTGCTGCTCTCGCCGCTGCTCGAGCATGTGCTCGGCTTCCTGCGGGTGCTGCGGGCGCTGCGCCTGTTCAACTCGGCGCGGCTCGCCGCCAGCCTGCGCGAGGACTGGCGCCTGTTCCGCCGCAACGAGGACGCGATGCTGGCCGGTGCGCAGCTGCTCGTCTTCATGTTCGTGATGACCGGCACGGTCTATGAGGCGCGTGCGCTGTTCCGGCCGGAGATCGAGAACTACGGCGATGCGCTCTATGTCACCATCACCGCGCTGACCACCACGGGCTTCGGCGACTTCACGCCGACGGACACGGCGGGCCGGCTGCTCGCGGTGTTCATCATGCTGGCGGGGGTGACGCTGTTCCTGCGCCTCGCCCAGGCGCTGTTCCGCCCGCAGAAGCTGCGCCACCCCTGCCAGGCCTGCGGGCTGCAGCGGCATGAGCCCGATGCGGTGCACTGCAAGGCCTGCGGGGCGCTGCTGAACATCCCGAACGAGGGCGTCTGAGGCGGCTGGTGCGGCCATTCCGCCCTCTGCCGGCGGCGGCGGCCGCCCTCTCTCGGCGCCGCCACCCTGGCCGGGCCGGCCGGGAAGGGGCGGGGCGGGCACTCCCTGCCCCTTTGCGCGCCCTCTCGCGCTTGGCAGGCTGCGCCGCATGTACACGCCGCCCGCCTTCCGCGAAGACCGCCTGGAGCGCCTTCTGCCCATCATGCGCGCCCCGCGCCTCGCGCTGCTGGCCTGCCACGGGCCGGAGGGCGTGCCGCTCGTCACGCTGCTGCCGCTGCTCACCGATGGGCGGGTGATCCTCGGCCACCTCGCGCGCGCCAACCCGCAGGCCGCCGCGCTGCGCGCCGCCGGCCGCGCCATCGCGGTGTTCCAGGGGGCGGAGGGCTACATCTCGCCCTCCAGCTACCCCTCCAAGGCCGAGCACCACCGCGTCGTCCCCACCTGGAACTACGAGGCCGTGCACGCCGAGGGCCCGGTCGAGGTGGTGGAGGACGCGGCCCGGCTGCACGACCTCGTGAGCCGCCTGACCGATCACCACGAGGCCACCCGCCCCGCGCCCTGGCGCGTGGAGGACGCGCCGGAGCCCTTCATCGCCGGGCAGCTCAAGGGCATCCTCGGCGTGGTGCTGACCATCGAGCGGCTGACGGGCAAGCGGAAGCTGTCGCAGAACCGCAGCGCGGCCGACCAGGCGGGCGCGCTGGCCGGGCTGGGGCCCGAGGCGGCGGAACTGGCGGCCGCGATGCGCGGCGTGCAAGGGGGAGAGTGAGCGATGGACCTGCACCTGGCCGGCAAGCGCGTGGTGGTGACCGGCGCCTCCAAGGGCATCGGCTACGCCTGCGCGGAGGCCTTCGCCGCCGAGGGCTGCGCGGTGCTGCTCTGCGCCCGCGCGCCCGAGGCCGCGGCCGAGCGGCTGCGCGCGCAGTATCAGGTGCCCATCCAGGCGCTCGCGGCCGATCTCTCGCGCCCCGAGGAGCGCGAGAAGCTCCATGCCGCCGCCACGGGGGCCGACATCCTGGTGAACAACGCCGGCGCCATCCCCTCGGGCGGCATCGCCGACATCACCATGGCGCGCTGGATGGAGGCGTGGCAGCTCAAGGTCTTCGGCTACTTCCACCTGACGCAGATGTTCCTGGCGGAGATGCGCGCCCGCAAATCGGGCGTGATCGTGAACATCATCGGCATGGCGGGGCGGGCCTGGAAGCCCGGCTACATCGCCGGCACCGCGGGCAATGCCGCGCTGATCGCCTTCACCTGCGCGGTGGGGGCGGAGGCGCAGAAGGACGGCGTGCGCGTCTTCGGCATCAACCCGGCAGTGACGCGCACCGAGCGCATGGAGACCCAGGCCCGCTTCCGCGCCGCCCAGGCGCTGGGCGATGCCGAACGCTGGCGCGAGATGCTGACCGGCCTGCCCTTCGACCGGCCCATCGAGCCGGCCGAGATCGCGGCCATGGCGGTGTTCGGCGCCTCGCCGCGCGCGGGCTACCTCGCCGGGACGGTGGTGGACATCGACGGCGGGGGGCAGTTCAAGGGGTAGCTACCCCCGCCGGAACACCCGCCTGAGCGGCGCCATCCTGCGCGCGAACCAGTCGAGCGCACGCTGCTCGCGCGCCTCGATGGCCGGGATGGCCTGCGGCCAGCGGCGGCGGATGGCGTCCACGCCGCGATGCGCCCACACATACTGGTCGCGCAGCACCCACACGCCGAGGGCGAGGAGGGGCAGCCCCGGCATCAGCGGCAGGAGCAGCCCCACCGGCCCCAGCGCCAGCGCGCCGAAGCCCACCACCTTGCGGGAGAGGGAGGGACGCAGCGTGACCATGGCGGGGACATGGTCCGCCCGCCCCGCCCGCGCAAGGAATGTTGCGCCGCGGCAGAGGATCGCCACACTGCACCCATGCCCGCGCCCCGCAGCCTCGCCGAACTCGAAGCCGACGTGCTTCGCGACCTCGCCCTCACCGCCCACCCGCGCGAGCCCTGGCTGCCGCCGCAGACCATCGCCGGCGCGCCCATCCTGGACGTGCTGATCATCGGCGGCGGGCAATGCGGCCTTGCCGTCGCGCATGCGCTGAAGCGCGACCGGGTGGACAACCTCCTCGTGATCGACCGCGCGGCCCATGGCCGCGAGGGCCCCTGGACCACCTACGGCCGCATGAAGGCGCTGCGCAGCCTGAAGGACCAGACCGGTCCCGACCTGCGGCTGCCCTCGCTCACCTACCAGGCTTGGCATGAGGCCGCCTTCGGCCGCGAGGACTGGGAGCGGATGCGCTGGATCCCGAAGGAGCTGTGGAACGACTACCTGCTCTGGTTCCGCCGCGTCACGCGCATCCCCGTGCGCAACGAGGTGGAGGCCGGCGCCATCTCGCCCGCCCGCACCGATGCCGGGCTGCCCGCCCTGCGCGTGGAGACCAGCGCGGGGCCCCTGCACGCCCGCAAGGTGGTGCTCGCCACCGGCCAGGAAGGCGTGGGCCACTGGTGGATGCCCGAGCACCTGGCCGCCCTGCCCCCCGCCTTCCGCGCGCACACCGCCGATGACATCGATTTCCGCGCCCTGCGCGGCAAGGTGGTGGCGGTGCTGGGCGCCGGCGCCTCGGCGATGGACAATGCCGCCGTGGCGCTGGAGGAGGGCGCGGCGGAGGTCCACCTCTTCTGCCGCCGCGCCGAGCCCATGGTGGTGCAGCCCTATCGCTGGCTGACCTTCGCGGGCTTCCTGCGCCACCTGGGCGAGATGCCCGATGAATGGCGCTGGCGCTTCATGTCCTACATCCTCGGCTTGCGCGAGGGCTTCGCGCAGGACCACTACGACCGCGTGATGAAGCACGCCAACTTCACCATGCATCTCGGCCGCCCCTGGGAGAGCGCGCGCATCGAGGAGGGGCGCGTGGTGCTGGGCACGCCCGCGGGCGAGTTCCGCGCGGATTACCTCATCATCGGCACGGGCGTGCGCATGGACCCCGCCGCGCGGCCCGAACTCGCCCACTGCGCGCACAACATCGCGCAGTGGCAGGACCGCTACACGCCGCCGCCCGAGGAGGCGAACCCGCGCCTCGGCCTGTTCCCCTATCTCGACCAGAACAGCGCCTTCACCGAGAAGCGCCCGGGCGAGACGCCCTGGATCGCGGACATCCACCTCTTCGGCATCGGCACGACGATGAGCTTCGGCCCCTCGGGCAGCTCCATCAACGCCATGGCGATCAGCGCGCCGCGGCTGGCGGCGGGGGTGACGCGCGGCCTCTTCGCGCAGGAGATGCCGCGCCTCTATGCTGAGCTGCGCGCCTATGACGTGAAGCAGGTGGAGCTGGACCCGGCGCGGCTGGCGCGTCCCGGGCTCGCGGCGGAATAGCCCGGTCACGGAAGTTTCACGGGCGCGGCGCGCCTGCTTCCATTATTCTGGAAACATGGAAAGCGATGAGGCCGCCGCCGCCTTCTCTGCCCTGGGCCAGCCCACCCGGCTCGGGCTGCTGCGGCTGCTGCTCGCGCAGGGGCCGAACGGCCTGCCGGCCGGTGCGATCGCGCAGCGCCTCTGCGTCGCGCCCTCCACCCTCTCCTTCCATCTGCGCGCCCTGGAGCAGGCGGGGCTCATCGCCCCCACCCGCCAGGGCCGGCAGCTGGTCTATGCGCCGCAGATCGCGCGGCTGCGCGCGCTGTTCGCCCATCTCGCCGAGGTCTGCTGCGGCGGCCAACCCGCCCGCTGCGGCGATCTCGCGCGGCTCCTCGACACCGCGTTCGACAACAACACAGAGAGAGAGGCAAGCGTCATGTCCGAGCCCGCCTTCAACGTGCTGTTCCTCTGCACGCGCAACTCCGCCCGCTCCATCATGGCGGAGGCGATCCTGAACAAGCTCGGCGGCGGGCGCTTCCGCGCCTTCTCCGCCGGCTCCGATCCCGCCCCCGAGGGGCCGATGCCGGAGGTGCTGGCCCAGCTCAAGGCGCTCGGGCACGATGTCTCGAGCTTGAGCAGCAAGTCCTGGAGCCTGTTCATGGAGCCGGGCGCGCCGAAGATGGACTTCGTCATCACCCTCTGCGACGTGCTGGCGGGCCAGACCTGCCCCGATTTCGGCGAGACGGTGGTGACCGCCGGCTGGCCCCTGCCGGACCCCGCGAAGTTCACCGGCAGCCCGGCCGAGCGCGCCACCCTGCTCAACGAGCTCTATGCCGGGCTGCACCGGCGCATCGGCATCTTCGTGAGCCTGCCCTTCGCCTCGCTCGACCGCATGGCCCTCAAGGCGCGGCTGGACGAGTTGGCGAACCCCCACCTGCAACGCGCCTGAGGCCAAGGAGAGAGATGAGGGTCGGAATCAACGGAATGGGGCGGATCGGGCGGCTCGCGCTGAGGGCCGCCCTGGGCGGGGCGCATCGCCCGGCGGAGGATCCGCGCGCGGGCAACCGCCTCGAGGTCGTCCACCTGAACGAGATCAAGGGCGGGGCGGCGGCCACCGCGCATCTGCTCGAGTTCGACAGCGTGCAGGGCCGCTGGCGCGAGAGCATCGCCGCCGAGGGGAAGGACGCGCTGCGCATCGGCGCCGCGCGGCTCGGCTTCTCCGAGCATGCGCGCCCCGATCTCATCCCCTGGGGCGATCTCGGCGTTGATGTGGTGCTGGAGTGCACCGGCAAGTTCCTCGACCCCGAGACTCTGGGCGGCCATCTTGCGCGCGGGGCGAAGCGCGTGATCGTGGCCGCGCCGGTCAAGTTCGAGTCCGTGCTGAACGTGGTGGTGGGGGTGAACGAGCAGCTCTACGACCCGGCGCGGCACCCGATCGTCACCGCCGCCTCCTGCACCACCAACTGCCTCGCGCCAGTGGTGAAGGTGGTGCATGAGGGCATCGGCATCCGCCACGGGCAGATCACCACCATCCACGCGCCCACCAACACCAATGTCGTGGTGGACGCGCCGCACAAGGACCTGCGCCGCGCGCGCTCGGCCATGCTCTCGCTGCAGCCGACCACCACGGGCAGCGCCACCGCCATCGCGCTGATCTATCCGGAGCTGAAGGGCAAGCTGAACGGCCATGCCGTGCGCGCGCCCATCCTCAACGCCTCGCTCACCGACTGCGTGTTCGAGCTCTCCCGCGAGACGAGCGTGGAGGAGGTGAACGGCCTCTTCGCCGCCGCGGCGGCGGGGCCGCTCGCCGGCATCCTGGGCTTCGAGTCGCGGCCGCTCGTCTCCTGCGACTACGCGCAGGACACGCGCAGCTCCATCGTGGACGGGCCCTCGACCATGGTGACCGACGGCACGCTGCTCAAGGTCTATGCGTGGTACGACAACGAGATGGGCTACGCCTGCCGCATGGTGGACCTCGCCTGCCACATGCGCGCCGTGGGGCTGTGAGGCGATGAGCAGCAGCACCCTTCCCGCCGCCGCGGGCGCGCGCAACTACCTGATCGTGACGCTGGCCTACTGGGGCTTCACGCTGACCGACGGCGCGCTGCGCATGCTGGTGCTGCTGCATTTCTACCGGCTCGGCTTCTCGCCCTTCACCCTCGCCCTGCTCTTCCTGCTCTACGAGGCGGCGGGGATCGCGGCGAACCTCATCGGCGGCTGGCTGGCGGTGCGCTTCGGCATCGCGCGCATGCTGGCCGTCGGGCTGTCCACGCAGATCCTGGGCTTCCTGCTGCTCTCGGCCGTCTCGCCGGGCTGGGGCGCGGCGCTGTCGATCGCCTGGGTGGTGGTGGCGCAGGGCATCTGCGGCGTGGCGAAGGATCTGACCAAGACCGCCTCGAAATCCGCCATCAAGCTGACGCATGACGCGGCCTTCGCCGGCGCCGCCTCCGGCGAGGGCGCGGGGCGGCTCTTCCAGTGGGTCGCCTTCTTCACCGGCTCGAAGAACGCCATGAAGGGGGCGGGGTTCTTCCTGGGCGGGCTGCTGCTCGAGGCCTTCGGCTTCCGCGCCGCGCTCTGGCTCATGGCGGCGGCGCTGGGGCTGGTGCTGGCCGGCGTGCTGCTCTCCCTGCCGCCGCTGATGGGCAAGGCGCGCGCCTCGCGCTCGGCGCGGGAACTCTTCGCCAAGAACGCCGGCATCAACCTGCTGGCGGGGGCGCGGGTGTTCCTCTTCGGCGCGCGCGACGTGTGGTTCGTGGTGGGGCTGCCTGTCTTTCTCTATGCGAGCGGCTGGAGCTTCACCCTGGTCGGCGGCTTCCTCGCCCTCTGGACCATCGGCTATGGCGTGATCCAGGCCAGCGCCCCGGCGCTGGTGCGCCGCAGCGCGGACGGGCTGGCCAGCGAGGTGCCGGCGGCGCGCGCCTGGTCGCTGGCGCTGGCGCTGGTGCCCCTCGCCCTGGCGGGGCTGATGCTGGGCGGCGTGCCGCGGCCCGATCTCTACGTGCCGCTCGGGCTCTGCGTCTTCGGGGTTCTCTTCGCGGTGAACTCCTCGGTGCATTCCTATCTCGTGCTCGCCTATGCGGGCAGCGAGAAGGCGGCCGAGGATGTGGGCTTCTACTACGCGGCCAACGCGGCGGGGCGCTTCCTCGGCACGCTGCTGTCGGGGCTGCTCGCCCTCTGGGGGGGGCTTCTGGCCTGCCTTCTGGGCGCGGCGGCGATGCTGCTGGTCTGCTGGCTGATCTCGCTGGCCTTCCCCGCGCGCAGGCCCGCCCCCTGACGGGCGCGGACGCAGGGCGCTGGCCGCGCGGCCCGCGCCGGCCTATCGAGCGGGCATGACCGCGCTGCTCGTCGAGAACCTGACCAAGCGCTACCGCCCCGACCGTCCGCCGGCGGTGGAGGGGCTTTCCTTCTCCCTGCCCCGCGGCGCGACGCTCGGGCTGCTCGGCGGCAACGGGGCGGGCAAGACCACCACCATCGCCATGCTGCTCGGCCTGCTGCTGCCCACATCGGGGCGCATCCTGGCGCTGGGCCATGACATGGCGACCGACCGCTTCGCCGCGCTGGCGCGGATGAACTTCTCCTCGCCCTACATCGCGCTGCCGCACCGCATCTCGGTGCGCGAGAACCTGCAGGTCTATGGCCATCTCTACAACGTGCGGGGGCTGTCCGCGCGCATCGCGCGGCTGGCCGAGGAGCTGCAGCTGACCGAGTTCCTCGACCGCCCCGCGGGCGAGCTCTCCGCCGGGCAGAAGACGCGCGTGGCGCTGGCCAAGGCGCTGATCAACACGCCCGAGCTGCTGCTGCTCGACGAGCCGACCGCGAGCCTCGACCCCGACACGGCGGACTGGGTGCGCACGCGCCTCGAGGCCTATCGGGAGGAGACGGGCTGCGCCATCCTGCTGGCCAGCCACAACATGGCGGAGGTGGAGCGCCTCTGCGGCCATGTGCTGATGCTCAAGCAGGGGCGGGTGGTGGATCAGGGCGCGCCGGCGCGCCTCGTCGCGCGCTACGGGCGCGAGGATCTGGAGCAGGTGTTCCTCGACATCGCGCGCGGCACGCGGGCGGAGGGCGTGGCATGAGCCCGCTGCTCGCCGCGGCCGAGCGCGTCTGGGGCCTGTGCTTCCGCCATCTCGCCCTCTATCGCCGCTCGCCGCCGCGCGTCATCGAGCTGATGTACTGGCCCATCCTGCAGATGGTGGTGTGGGGCTTCGTCACCGCCTATCTCGCGGGGCTGCAGAACAACGTGGCGAGCGCGGCCGCGGGCGTGCTGCTGGGCGGCGTGCTGCTGTGGGAGGCGGCGCTGCGCAGCCAGATGGGCTTCTCGCTCTCCTTCCTCGAGGAGATCTGGTCGCGCAACCTCGGGCATCTGCTCGTCTCGCCCATCCGGCCGGCGGAGCTGGTGGCGGCGCTGATGGCGATGAGCCTGATCCGCACCCTGGTAGGGGTGCTGCCGGCCATGGGGCTGGCCTTCCTGCTCTACGCCTTCAACATCCTCGCCATCGGCCCGGTGCTGGTGCTGTTCTTCGCGGCGCTGATCGTGATGGGCTGGGCGGTGGCGCTGGGCGTCACCTCCATGATCCTGCGCTGGGGCGCGGGGGCGGAGGCGCTCGCCTGGTCGGTGCTGTTCGGCCTCACCCCCTTCGCCTGCGTGTTCTACCCGGTGAGCGTGCTGCCCGGCTGGCTGCAGCCGGTGGCGCTGCTGCTGCCCGCGGCGCATGTGTTCGAGGGGATGCGCGCGGCGCTGATCGAGGGGCGCACGGCCTCGGGGCATCTCGCCGCCGCCTGGGCGCTGAACGCGGCCTGGATCGCGGGCATGGCGGCGCTGTTCCTGGCGCAGCTGCGCGCGGCGCGGCTGCGGGGCGCACTGCTCAGCATCGGCGAGTAGCCCCTTCCCCCGCGCCCCGGCACACCCCACAAGGGGGGCATGTTCCGTCGCGCCCTGCTCGCCACACCCGTGCTCGTCGCCCTCCCGGCCCGCGCGCAACCCCTGCCGGAGCCGGAGCGCGCCGCCGCCATCGCCCGGGTCGAGGCCTATTTCAACGGCCTGACCACGCTGCGCGCCCGCTTCCTGCAGACCGCGCAGAACGGTGCCAGCGCCCAGGGCACGGCCTGGATCTGGCGGCCCTCGCGCATGCGCTTCGAGTATGATCCGCCCGAGCCCACCCTTCTGATCGCCGCCGACGGGCAGTTCTTCCATTACGACCGGGAGCTGCGCCAGCCCAGCATCGTGCCGCTCTCCTCCACCCCGCTCGGCGTGCTGCTGCAGAACCCGCTGCGCCTTGCGGGCGAGCTGACCGTGGCGGGGGTGGAGCGCTCGGGCGGCTTCCTGCGCGTCACCGTCCACCGCACCGGGCGGGCGGCGGAGGGGCGCATCCAGCTCGCCCTCAGCGAGGAGCCGCTCGCGCTGCGGCAATGGGCGGTGGTGGACGCGCAGGGCCTCACCACCCGCGTCGCCCTCTCCGAGATCCGCACCGGGGAGCGCTTCGATCCCTTCCTGTTTGCCTTCAACGACCCCCGGTTCCGCGAAGAACTCGAGCAGCGGCGCTGAAAAAGGCGCGGCGTGGCGCCTTTTCCGCCTTGAAAGCGCCGCGAACGGGCGTTTTGTTGCGGGAATGCGACCGATGGTGGGCATCTCCTGCTGCGTGAAGCCGTTCGGGCTCTTCCAGACCCCGAATCACGCCGCCTCCGATCACTATGTGCGCGTCGTGCTCGGCCCGGTGCGGGGCGTGCCGGTGCTGCTGCCCGCGGCCGGCGAGGCGCTGGTGCCCGAGATCTTGCCGCGACTCGACGGGCTGCTGCTGACCGGCAGCCGCTCCAATGTCTGGCCGGGCCATTATGACGGCCCCGCCCATGCCGAGGGCACGCCCGAGGATCTCCAGCGCGACGCCACCACCCTGCCGCTGATCCGCGCCGCGATCCAGGCCGGGCTGCCGCTGCTCGCGATCTGCCGCGGCATGCAGGAGCTGAACGTGGCGCTGGGCGGCAGCCTCGACCAGCGCATCCAGGATCTGCCGGGGCGGATGGACCACTCCACCCCGAGCGACCAGCCCATTCCGCTGGTGCGGACGGGCAAGGCCCATGCCGTGCGCCTCGCGCCCCACGGCCTGCTGCGCGAGCTGGCGGGGGCCGAGGAGGTGCCGGTGAACTCCCTGCACAACCAGGGTGTGCAGCGCCTCGCCCCACGGCTGGAGGCGATGGGCTGGGCGCCCGACGGCACCATCGAAGCGGTGCAGGTGCGCGGCGCGCCCGGCTTCGCCTGGGGCGTGCAGTGGCACCCGGAATACGACTGGGAGCGGGATGGCTTCAGCCGCCGCATCTTCGAGGCCTTCGGGGCGGCCTGCGCGGCCTGGGCGGCGCGGCGCTACCCGCGCCAGGCGGCGGAATAGCGGCGCGGGCTTTCCGCCGCCGCAACAGGCTGTTCGGTCTGTCGCGCCGCCGGCTGCGGGCTGCGGATTCGGCTTTGCGTGTGCGAC
>JAOAIK010000057.1 GCA_026414745.1 Roseococcus sp. | reverse complement strand
GGTGACGCGCGCGCGCAGCGGCGCGGCCAGCACCCGCCCCGCCGCGGCGGCGAGCGGCACCGTCTCGGCCGAGACCGGCGCGACGCCGGCCAGGATGCGGGCCCGCGCCTCCGCGACCGGGATCACGCCCTCTCCTCGCTGTAGGTGCCGGACTTGCCGCCCGCCTTGTGCACCACGCGCAGCGCCTCGATGCGCATGCCGCGGTCCACCGCCTTCACCATGTCGTAGATGGTGAGCGCGGCGACGGAGGCGGCGGTCAGCGCCTCCATCTCCACGCCCGTCCGGCCGGTGAGCGAGACGCTGGCCTCGATCTCGATGGCGTCGGGGGGCGCGATCTCGAACTCCACGGCCACCTTGCTGATCGGCAGCGGGTGGCAGAGCGGGATCAGCTCATGGGTGCGCTTGGCCGCCATGATGCCGGCGATGCGCGCGACCCCGAGCACATCGCCCTTGCCGGCCCGGCCCTCCCGGATCAGCGCCAGCGTCTCGGGCTTCATGACGATGCGCGCGCGGGCGCGGGCGACGCGCGCCGTCTCCGCCTTCCCCGAGACATCCACCATCGCGGCGTTCCCGGCCGCGTCGAAATGCGTCAGCCCGCTCATGCCCGCCCCCTCAGGCGCCGAGCAGCGCGCGGGTGGCGGCCGCCACATCGGGCTGGCGCATCAGATGCTCGCCCACCAGGATGCAGTTGGCCCCGGCCGCCGCCATGCGCCGCACATCGGCCGGGGTGCGGATGCCGCTCTCGGCCACGGGGATGCGGTCGGGAGGGATCAGGGGGATGAGCCGCTCGGAGGTGGCGAGGTCGGTCACCAGGCTGCGCAGGTCGCGGTTGTTCACGCCGATGAGCCGCGTGCGCAGGCCGAGCGCGCGCTCGAGCTCGGCCGCGTCGTGCACCTCGGCCAGCACCGCCATGTCGAGGGACTGCGCGAGCCCCTCGAGCTCGACGGCCTGGGCGTCGGAGAGGGCGGCCATGATCAGCAGGATGGCGTCCGCCCCCATGGCGCGGGCCTCGAAGACCTGGAAGGGGTGGATCATGAAGTCCTTGCGCAGCACGGGCAGGGCGCAGGCGGCGCGGGCGGCCTTCAGATGCTCGGGCGAACCCTGGAAATGCGGCGCGTCGGTCAGCACCGAGAGGCAGGAGGCGCCGGCCGATTCATAGGCGCGCGCCAGGGCGGCGGGGTCGAAGGGGTCGCGGATCAGCCCGCCCGAGGGCGAGGCGCGCTTGATCTCGGCGATCAGCCCGGTGCGGCCCTCGGCCACGGCGGCGCAGAGGGCGCCGACGAAATCGCGCGGCGGCGAGGCGTGACGGGCCGCCCGCTCCATCTCGGGCAGCGGGGTCTCCTCCATGCGCGCCTGCACCTCCGCGGCCTTGTCGGCGAGGATGCGGGCCAGCACGTCGGGCGGGGCGGGGTTGTCCATGGGCGGGCCGGTTCAGGCGGGAGGAAGGGTGGTGGCGCGCACGAGCGCTTCGAGCGCCGCCTTGGCGCGGCCCTCGTCGAGGGCGCGGGCGGCCATGGCCGCGCCCTCGCGCAGATCGGCCGCGCGGCCGGCCACCACCAGGGCGGCGGCGGCGTTGAGCAGGACGATGTCGCGGTAGGGGCCGGGGGCGCCCTCCAGCAGGGCGCGGAGCGCCAGTGCGTTCTCGGCCGGATCCCCGCCGCGGATCGCCTCGGGGGGCGCCTCGGGCAGGCCGGCATCGGCGGGCGAGATGCTGAACTCCCGGATGGCGCCGGCGTTCAGCTCCACCACGCGGGTGGGGCCGGAGAGGGCGATCTCGTCGAGCCCCTGGCCATGCACCACCCAGGCGCGCTCGGTGCCCAGCCGCGCCAGCGCCTCGGCCATGGGGCGCAGCCACTGGGCGGAGAAGGCGCCCGTCATCTGGCGCGTCACCCGGGCCGGATTGGCGAGCGGGCCGAGCAGGTTGAACAGAGTGCGGGTGCCGAGCTCCATGCGCGCGCCGCCGGCATGGCGCAGCGCCGGGTGGTGGCGGGGGGCGAGCAGGAAGCAGATGCCGGCGCTGCGGATCACCTCGGGCAGCCGCTCGATGGGCACATCGAGGTTCACGCCGAGGGCGGCCAGCGCATCCGCCGCGCCGGATTTCGAAGAGAGTGCGCGGTTGCCGTGCTTGGCCACGGGCACGCCGCAGCCGGCGACCACCAGCGCCGCGGCGGTGGAGATGTTGAGGCTGCCCGAGGCGTCGCCGCCGGTGCCCACGATGTCGATCGCGCCCGCGGGCGCCTCCACCGCGGTCATGTGCGCGCGCAGCGCGCGCACGGCGCCGGTGAGTTCGGCCACCGTCTCGCCGCGCACGCGCATGGCCATAAGCAGCCCCGCGATCTGCGCGGGCGTGGCCTCGCCGGCCATGATGATGTTGAAGGCTGCCTCCGCCTCGCTCTCGGCGAGGCGTGCGCCGTCGGCGAGGCGCGCGAGCACGGGCTTGAGGCCGTTCACGCCCGGCCCCGCCGGGCGCTGCCGGGCCGCTCCGGCCCTGTGGCACCGCGCCGCATGATGATGATCGCCTCTCCTCGCCGGCCCCGCCGTCCCGCGACGGGGCGGGCGCACGTCATGGCGCGGGGCGCGCCGTGCGGTCAAGCGGGAGGGGCGGCGCCGGCCGGGGTCAGAGCGCCTCGTGCTCGCCGGCGCAGAGCTGCTGCAGCGCCGGGAGGTCGAGCAGGCGAAGCTTCTGCCCGCCGGGCTCGGCGATCCAGCCATGGCGCTTGAAGGCGGTGAAGGTGCGGCTCACGGTTTCCAGTGTCAGGCCGAGGAAGTCGCCGATGTCGCTGCGGGTCATCGGCATCGGCAGGTCTTCGCCCAGCAGCCCGCGCCGCCGGTGCGCCTCCGCAAGGCCGATGAGGAAGGCGGCCACCCGCGCCTCGGCCGAGCGGCGGGCGACGGTGACGAGGTGCTCCTGGGTGGCGGCGAGCTCGCCCAGGCACATGTCGAGGACCCGCCGCTCCAGCGCCGGATAGCGGCGCAGCAGCGCATCGAGCCGGCGGCGCTCGACGCGGCAGAACTGTCCCGGGGTGAGGAGTTCGGCATCGAAGGGATAGGTCTTGCCGGCGCTGTAGCCCACAAGATCTCCCTTGAAGCGGAAGCCGACCACCTGCTGCCGCCCGTCGGGCAGCAGGCGCGAGAGCTTCACCGTGCCCTCGAGCAGGCTGAAGGCCCGGGTCGCGGGGTCGCCCTCGCGGAACAGCACCGCCTTGGCGGGCAAGGTGTGACGGTCCGAGTCGTTGGAGAGATCGTCGAGTGCCTGGGCATCCAGGGGCAGGCAAATGCCGAAGCGCCGGCTGGAGCAGCCCACGCAGGCGTCCTGCGGGCGGGGGTGGCTCGTGGCCCAGCGCGCGGTGTCCAATGGGTTCATGGAACCAGAGCCTCCCGTAATGGGAAGAGGATAGGCCCAGGCTTCCTGAAGTTTCAACCTCGGCGAAAGGCGGGGCTGACACCCGTGCCTGTCATGCCCCGGCGGACTGGGCCCGCCCCGCGGGCGAGGCGGGCCCGGACGGAGTCAGCTCCCCGTGATCGTGAGGGCCCCGGGGTTGATGGTGACGGTGCCCGGCCCGTTCACCGTGGCGCTCTGCGTCAGCGCCGACCAGGTGAGCGGGTTGCCGCCCGTCGCCGCGTCGAAGAGACCGACATGCGTCAGCGTGCCGACGGCGCCGGTGAAGGTGAAGCGCACCGCCTCGGCGTTCTGCTGCACGCCGGTGCCGGTGAACACCACGCGCTGGCGCGCATAGCCGTTGCCCACCGGCTCGCCCGAGAGGCCGGTGGCCACGCTGCCGCCGGTGCCGAGGCCGAGGAACACGGCATTGGGCAGGGCGGGCAGCCGGCCGCACAGGGCACGGGCGAGGATGTTGCGGCCGTGGTCGGTGAGGGAGCTCATGGGAGGCGGGTCCTTTCCTGGAAGTCCAGCAGACGGGGTCGGGTCAGATGTCGGCGGCGTCGGCGAAAAGCGGCGGGCGCGGCGTCCCGTTCTCGTCCACGCCGTCCGGGGCGGTGCGGATGGCGGTGTACACCTCGGCCAGCGCGATCGCCCCCGGCTCGGGGAAGCCGGTGGTGGGGAAGCGGAAGGCCAGGCGGTGGATGGGGTTCAGCCCCGCCCGGCGCGCTGCCTCGTCGCGGTAGCCGTGGAGCTGCGCCTCGAGCGTGCGCGCGACGCAGTCCATCTGCAGGTGGGTGAGGCGCCAGTAGGCGACGGTGATGCCGGTCTCGCGCATCTCGATGGGCTTGAGGAGGGCCATGGTCTGCTCCGTGGATCGGGGGAGGGAGAGGGATCAGGCGGTGACTTCGATGCTCATCGCCCGCGCCACCCAGCGGATGGTCTTGTTCGCCTCGCCGGTGCCGGTGATGGCGAGGCCGCCATTCGTGGTGTCGGCCGCCAGCGTCAGCGTCCACCCTGCCGCGCCGGCATCGCGCATGCCGGGCGCGAAGGGCGTGCCGGCGGTGATGGCGGCGATGGCGGGGGTGTTGTTGACGGTCCGCCCGCCCACCAGGGCGGTGGCGGAGGCGCTTGCGCCCCGCTTGATCAGCACGTCGCATTCCCAGGAGGCGCAGTCGCCCACGGTTCCGGCGCTGCCGCCGGTCTGCTGCGCCACCACCAGAAGCTTGAGGCGGTAGGTGCCGTTGTTGGGCAGGTTCAAGGTGTTGTTCGTCGCCGGCGCCCCGGCATCCTGCGTCAGGCGCGCCGGCGTGGCGTCCGTGGTCTGGATGCGCGCGAGGAACTCGCCGGCCTGCGCGTCGCCGGCCGTGGAGAAGCGGTTGGCGGCCCAGAAGCCCCGGCCGTAGAGGCCGCGCGCCGTGCCCCAGAAGCCGCCCGGGCACCAGCTGTCGTTGCCGCCGGCGGTGTTGCTCTGCCCGCCCACCACGACGGCGCGCAGGCCGGAGGCCGTGTTGCTCTGCCCGCCCACCACAACGGAGTTGGTGTTGGAGGCGGTGTTGGTGGTGCCGCCCACCACGATGGCGCCGGAACCCGAAGCCGTGTTGCCGCTGCCGCCCGCGATCACGGCATTGGCCCCGGAGGCCACCTGCGTCGCGGCGGTGCGGGTCGTCTGCAGGTCCACGGCATTCGCACCGCGCGCGGCGCCGCCGCCGACGGCATTGTCTGGGAACTGCGCGATCAGCGCCCCGGTCCCCTTGGGCTGGCCGATCACCGCGTCGATGTTCGCGTCCCCGCCGGAGACCGCCCACCCTGCCCGGCCCGGGGTGCCGGTCAGCCCGCCGATGGCCACCATGCGGTTGAGGCTGCCGCCGGGGGTGATCACCTCGAAGCCGTGGGCGCCCTGGGCGCCGCCCAGCGACAGGCTGCCGGCACCGGCGCGCAGCACCTCGGCCCCCCCGACGCTGGCGGCCAGGGTGTTCGCGGCGGGCTGGAAGAAGCCGGTCTCCGCCGCGCCCACCGCAAGGCCCGGCCGCGCCGCCTCGCCCGCGGGGGCGAGCACGCCGACCGAGCCGTTGGTCCCGGCATTGACGAGCGGCCCCATCACCGGCGTCTCAAGCAGCGGCTTGCTGCCGAGATTCACCCTGTTCGGCTCGCCCGAGGCGGCGTTCGCCACGTGGATGGCGGCGGCGCCGTTGCTGCGCAGGTTGAAGTTGACGATGCGCAGCGCGCCGATGTCGAGCCGGTTGGAGTGCTGCTCGATGCGGATCGCGTTGTCCTCGGCATCGTCGACGCGAAGGCTGCCGATCTGCACGCGGGAGGAGTGGGCGTTCACGTAGAGCCCGACGGAGCCCGGCACGGGCGCGCCGCCCGCGTTGAAGATCTCGCACTGCACCGTCATCGAGTCGATCTGCCCGTCGGTGCCGGCCGCCTCGATCAGCACGCCGTGCTTCACGAAATCGGCATAGGCCTGGCCGATCGAGAACTTCTGCGTGTACCCCGCGGCCGAGGAGGAGAAGCGGAACATCGTGCGGTGGCCGAGCACGAAGGACTGGTCCACGAAGACGCCGTCCACCCGGCGGAAGATCATCGCATCGCCGTTGGCCTGCTGCCAGCGCACCACATGGTCGTTGGCCGACCAGAAGGGCCAGAAATGCAGGTTGGCGATGCGCACGACGTCGTAGATCTCGTCGAAGTCCACGCCCGCCGTGAACACCTGCCCGCGCAGGCGACGGATGTCGGTGCGGCCGGAGTTCTTGACCTGGATGCCCCGGTTGATCCCCGAGAGCATCACGTTCTCGAACTCCACGCCGCCCAGGCAGTCGAGCACGCGGAAGAACCAGTCATAGGGGGTGGGTGCCCAGGAGGCGTTCTGCGCCGCCGCATGGGTCTGGCGCACCGCGAGGTTCGCCACCAGCGACCCGCGCGCGGAGAGGCCGCTGAAGGTGATGGGGAAAAATCCGGTCTGGTCCACCGTGAGCCAGGTGCCGCTGCCCGGCCCCGCGCCCTCGGGGTAGCCCTGGCCGATCAGGCGGATGGGCCCCGCGCTGATGGTGACCGGCGAGGCCAGGCGATAGGTGCGCGGGCCGAGGCGGATGGTGCCGCCCGCGCTGCCCAGCGCGTTGATGGCGGCCTGCAGGGCCGGCGCGTCGTTGGTGGTGCCGTTGCCCGCGGCGCCGAAGTCGCGCAGGTCCACGCCGCGGTCGGCGAGCACCTGGCGGCGGATCTGGCTGACGCTCGCGCGCCGGGTGGTGTTCGGCCCGCCCTGGACGATGGGAAGGATGTCGGCGTCGTTCAGGCTCGTCGCGGCGGGCAGTTGGCTGATTCGGAGGTCGGGCATCGGGGCTCCGTCCGGTCTGCTGGGGGTGGCCGGTGAAGGGGGAGGGCGCCGTCAGTCCTGCGCGAGGGCGAAGTCGTCCTCCTGCGCGAGGCGCAGCCCGTCCTCGGCGAGGACGAGGCGCAGGTCGGGCAGGATGTTGAAGCTGCGCGAGGTGACGGCGATGCCCGTATCGCCCGCGTCCTCGACGCGGATGCGGTAGCCGGAGCCCTCGGGAGGGGTCGGCAGAGCCGTGATGGCGTAGCCCTGGGAGACGTTCACCGTCTGGACGGGCGGGATCACGACGCCCTGGGCATTGCGGATGCTCACCACCACCTGGCTGATCGGGCCCGTCACCTGGGCCTGCACCGGAATCGAGGTGCCGGCGATGATCCCGGCCATGAGCGGCGCGAGGATGATGGTGCTCACCACCGCGCTGGCCTGCTGCACCATGCGCAGCGTCTGCGCGATGCTGCGGGTGAGGGCGATGGGCGCCACCGCGCCGTCGAGGTTCACGCCGGTGCCGATCACGGCGTTGGCGCGCACCGGAAGGATGGCCAGCGTGTCCGAGGCCTCGACGATCATCACGTCGCCCGCGCGCAGCCGCACCGAGGCGGGGGCGAAATAGCCGGGGGCCGTGATCTCGTTGCGGGTGTCGGTGCTGCGATAGTGCCAGAGGCTGAATCCCGCCGTCTGCACCAGGGGCACGAGGGCATTGGCGACGAAGGGCATGGGCGTGCGTCTCCTTCCGCGCCGGGCGCGGCGGTTGGGGGGCGGTGAAACGGAGGGGAGGGGATGGAGCCTGGGCGCAAATCGCCCGTTGGCCTGCCTTCACTAGACCGGATCGCTCCGCCGGTCAAGGAAAATAATCCGGGGTTGCGGGCGCAGGGGTGCTGCTGCAAGAGCGAGGACGCTCCCGGATGGAGAGGGGTCCATGCGCCGCCTGCTGCTCGCCGCCGCCCTCCTGCTGCTCGGCGCCACCGCCCAGGCGCAGCAGCCCGTGCTCAACATCTACAACTGGGCCGACTACATCGACCCCTACGCCATCGAGCGATTCCAGCGCGAAACCGGCATCCGCGTCCGCTACGATGTCTATGACACGCTCGAGACGCTCGAAGGAAAATTGTCCGCAGGCCGCAGCGGCTATGACATCGTGGTGCCCACCAGCGAGCCCACCTTCCACCGCCTGCTGCGCGCCGGGGCGCTGCGGCCGCTCGACATGGCGCGCATCCCCAACGCCCGGAACCTCGATCCCGTGCTGATGGCGCGCATCGCCGCGGTGGATCCGGGCAACCGGCACGGCGTGATCTATCTGTGGGGCACGGTCGGACTCGGCATGCTCCCCGAGCGCATCCGCGCCCTGGCGCCCGAAGCGCCGCTCGACAGCATGGCCCTGCTGATGGACCCGCAGCATGTCCGTCGCCTCGCCCGCTGCGGGGTCGCGGTGATGGACAGCGCGGTGGACGTGCTGCCCTCGGTGCTGCGCCATCTCGGCTTCCACCCCGACACGGCGAGCCAGGCCGAGCTCGACGCCGCGCAGCGCGCGCTGCTGGCCATCCGCCCCTTCCTGCGCTCCATCCCCTCGCCGCCTGCTCTGATCGAGGCGCTGGCGAACGGCGAGATCTGCCTCGCCTTCACCTATTCGGGCGACGTGATCCAGGCCGCCGCCCGCGCGCGCGAGGCGCGGCGCGCGCACGAGGTGCGCTACGTCACGCCGCGCGAGGGCGCGCAGCTCTGGTTCGACATGCTGGCGATCCCGGCCGATGCGCCCAACCCCGATGCGGCGCACGCCTTCATCAACTTCGTCCTGCAGCCCGATGTGATGGCCGGCATCACCCGCCAGGTGCGCTACCCGAACGCCGTGCCCGCCTCGCGCGCCCTGCTGCCCGAGGACATCCGCGAGGATCCTTCCGTGTTCCCCGACGCCGAGACCATCGCGCGCAGCTTCGTCGCCGGCACGCCGAGCCAGGCGGCGGAGCGCGCTCGGGCGCGGCTCTGGGCCCGCTTCAAGGCGGGGCGCTGAGGCTGCTCGCGCTCGAGGGCATCAGCCGCCGCTTCGGCAGCGCGGTGGCGCTGGAGGGGCTCTCGCTCACCGTGGCGGAGGGCGAGTTCGTGGCGCTGCTCGGCGGCTCGGGCTCGGGCAAGTCCACGTTGCTGCGCGTGGTGGCGGGCTTCGAGCGGCCCGATGCCGGGCGCGTCGTGCTCAAGGGCCGCGACATCACCGCCGATCCGCCGCCCGCGCGGGATGTGGCGATGATGTTCCAGTCCTATGCGTTGTTCCCGCACATGAGCGTGCGCGAGAACATCGCCTACGGGCTGCGCCGCGCCGGCGCCGATGCGCGCGCCATCGCCGCGCGCGTGGCGGAGCTCGTGGCGCTCTTGCGCCTCGAGGGGCTGGAGGGGCGGCGCCCCGCGCAGCTCTCGGGCGGGCAGCAGCAGCGGGTCGCGCTGGCCCGCGCCCTGGCCCGCCGGCCCGCGCTCGTGCTGCTCGACGAGCCGCTCGCCGCGCTGGACGCGGGGCTGAGGGAGCGCACCGGCCTCGAGCTGCGCGCCCTGCAGCGCCGCACGGGCGCGAGCTTCGTGATGGTCACCCATGACCAGTCCGAGGCGCTGGCGCTGGCCGATCGCGTGGCGCTGCTCGAGGGCGGGCGCATCGCCCAGGTGGCCCCCCCGCGCGAGCTCTACGAGAGGCCGGCGACCCGCAGCGTCGCGCGCTTCCTTGGCGCGGCGAACATCCTGGAGGCGGGCGGACCCATTCCGCTTGCGCCCGCGACGCCCGCTCCCGCCTATGCGCTGCGGCCCGAGCGCATCGTGCTGGTCGCGGAGGCGCCGCCGGTGAACGGCGTGCGCGCCGTGGTGGAGGAGGTGGCCTTCCGCGGCGCCGATGCCCTGCTGCTCGCGCGGCCCGCGGGGGGCGAGGCGCTGCGCGTGGTGCTGCCGGCCGGCGCGGCGCTGCCCGCCCGCGGGGCCGAGATCGCGCTCGCCTGGGAGGCGGCGGCCCTCGCCCCGCTCGCGGCGTGATCCGCCTCGGCGCCTGGCTCGCGCTCGGGCTGCTGGTGGCGGCACCGCTCGCCATCGTGCTCGGCATGGGCTTCGGCAGCGTGGCCCCGGGCGTGCCGCCGGTGCGCTGGCCCATCGGGCCGGAAGGCTGGCAGGGCAGCCTGGAGGCCTGGTCGCTGCTGTTTGCCGATGGCTACTACCTCGACGCCTTCCTGCGCTCGCTGCGGCTGGCGGCGCTGACCGCCTCTCTCTGCCTCGTCATCGGCTTCGGGATGGCGCTCGGCATCGCCTCGGCGCGGCCCGGGCGGCAGTTCGGCCTGCTCGCCCTGGTCCTTCTGCCCTTCTGGACGGGCTTCGTGCTGCGCCTCTCCGCCTGGGTGGGGCTGCTGCGCGATTCGGGCTGGATCAACACGGTGCTGCTCTCGGCCGGCCTGATCGAGGCGCCGCTCGCGCTGCTCTACACCGAGGGCGCGATGCTGGCCGGCATGGTGCATGGCTATCTGCCCTTCGCCGTGCTGCCGCTCTATGCCGCCCTGATGCGGCGGGATCCTGCGCTGGAGGAGGCGGCGGCCGATCTTGGCGCCTCGCCCTTCACCGTGTTCCGCACCATCACCCTGCCGCTCGCCGCGCCGGCCGCGGCCGCCGCCTTCCTGCTGGTGTTCATTCCCGCCGCGGGCGAGGTGGTGATCCCAGAGCTGCTCGGCGCGCCCGATTCCGTCCTGATCGGCCGGGCCATCTGGGGCGAGTTCTTCCAGACACGGGACTGGCCGGCGGCCGCCGCCCTCGCCTCCGCCCTGCTGGCGGTGCTGCTGCTTCCGGTCGTGCTCTACCAGCGGCTCGCGCGGCGATGAGGCGGGTCTTCCTTGCCCTCGGCCTCGGCTTCCTCTGGGCGCCGATCCTGGTCATGGTCGCCTACGCCTTCAGCGACAGCCGCAGCCCCTATGTCTGGGGCGGATTCTCGCTGCGCTGGTTCGCGGCGCTCGCGGCCAATGAAAGGCTGCTGGAGGCGGCCTTCCTCTCGCTGCGGATCGGCGCCGCCGCGGCCACGCTCGCCACCCTCCTCGGCCTGCTGCTGGGCTGGGTGCTGGCGCGCCATGGTCCCTTTGCGGGCCGGCCGCTCTTCGGCGCGCTGGCGGGCGCGCCGCTGGTGCTGCCCGAGGTGGTGACCGGGCTCGCGCTGCTGCTCCTCTTCGTGGCGCTGCAGGGGCTCCTGGGCTGGCCGGGGCAGCGCGGGGCGGTGACGGTGTGGCTCGCCCATTCCGCGCTCGGCATGGCCTATGTGGCGGTGCTGGTGCAGGCGCGCCTCGCCGCCCTCGACCCCAGGCTCGAGGAGGCCGCGGCGGATCTCGGCGCCTCGCCCTTCGCCGTGTTCCGCACCATCACCCTGCCGCTGATCGCGCCCAGCCTCGCCGCGGGGTGGGGACTCGCCTTCACCCTCTCGCTGGACGATGTGGTGCTGGCCAGTTTCGTCTCCGGCCCCGGCGCCACCACCCTGCCGGTGTATCTGTTCAGCCAGCTGCGGCTTGGCCTGACGCCCGAGGCCAATGCGCTGGCGGTGGTGCTGCTCGGGCTGGCGGGGGCGGGGCTGCTCGGCCTGTCGATCCTCTCCCGGCGCGGGCGGGTTGAAACACCCCCGTCACGGGAATAGGGTCCGCGCCGTCTTCCCAGGCCCGGACACCCATGCAGCTCACCGCCCGGCGGCTCGACCGCATCTCCCCCTCCCAGACCATCGCCATGTCGGCCAAGGCGCGCGCGCTGAAGGCCGCAGGGCGCGACGTGATCAGCCTCTCCGCCGGGGAGCCGGATTTCGACACGCCCCAGAATGTGAAGGACGCGGCCATCGCGGCCATCCAGCGGGGCGAGACCAAGTACACCGACGTGGCCGGCACCCGGGAGCTGCGCCAGGCCATCTGCGCCAAGTTCCAGCGCGACCACGGGATTTCCTACGCGCCCGAGGAGATCATCGTCAGCACCGGCGGCAAGCAGGTGATCTTCAACGCGCTGATGGCGACCATCGACCCCGGGGACGAGGCGATCATCCCCGCCCCCTGCTGGGTGAGCTACCCCGACATCGTGCAGCTCGCGGAAGGCAAGCCGGTGATCGTGCCCTGCGGCCAGAACCAGGGCTTCAAGATCACCCCCGAGCAGCTCGAGGCCGCCATCACGCCGCGCACCAAGTGGTTCATCCTGAACAACCCCTGCAACCCCACCGGCGCGGCCTATTCGCGCGCGGAGCTGAAGGCGCTGACCGAGGTGCTGCTGCGCCATCCGCAGGTGTGGGTGTTCACCGACGACATCTATGAGAAGCTCGCCTATGACGGCTTCAAGCCCGCGACCGTGGTGGAGGTGGAGCCGCGCCTGAAGGAGCGGACCATCACCATGAACGGCTGCTCCAAGGCCTATGCGATGACGGGCTGGCGCATCGGCTATGCCGGCGCCCCGGTGGCGCTGATCAGGGCGATGGACAAGCTGCAGAGCCAGTCCACCTCGAACACCAGCTCCGTCTCCCAGGCCGCGGCGGTCGAGGCGCTGACCGGCCCGCAGGACAGCATCGCGGAGATGGTGAAGGTCTATCAGCGCCGGCGCGACCTGGTGGTCGGCATGCTGAACGAGGCCCCGGGCATCCGCTGCGCCACGCCGGAGGGGGCCTTCTACGTCTACCCCTCCATCCATGCCTGCCTGGGCAAGACCAGCGCCGGCGGGCGCAAGATCGAGACGGACGAGGACTTCGTCCTGGCCCTGCTGGAGGAGGAGGGGGTGGCGGCCGTGCACGGCGCCGCCTTCATGTTCCCGGGCCATTTCCGCATCAGCTATGCGACCGACGACGCCTCGCTGAAGGAGGCCTGCACCCGCATCCAGCGCTTCTGCCGCGGTCTGCGCTGAGGCGCCCCGCGCCGGGTGCAACCCCGCCCGGCGCGCCCAGGCTTGCAAAACCGGGTGGGAAAGGGCATCTGCCCGCCCAGAACTTCCTGGTTCGACGTTTCAGTGAGGCAGGCGGAGCCCCGAGTAGGGGTTGCGGCCTGCCTTGACGCATGGAGGCCCACCGTGGCGCGCACCCCGCTCGAGAAGATCCGCAACATCGGCATCACCGCGCACATCGACGCGGGGAAGACCACCACGACCGAGCGCATCCTCTACTACACCGGCAAGAGCCACAAGATCGGCGAGGTGCATGACGGCAACACCACGACCGACTACATGGAGCAGGAGCGCGAGCGCGGCATCACCATCACCTCCGCCGCGGTGACGGCCGAGTGGAAGGGCCACCGCATCAACATCATCGACACGCCCGGCCACATCGACTTCAACATCGAGGTGAACCGCAGCCTGCGCGTGCTGGACGGGGCGGTGTTCATCATCGAGGGCGTGGCCGGCGTGCAGCCGCAGTCCGAGACCAACTGGCGCCTCGCCGACCGCTACAACGTCCCGCGCATCATCTACATCAACAAGCTCGACCGCACCGGGGCGGACTTCTTCCGCGCCGCGGCGACGCTGACCGAGAAGCTCGGCATCAACTGGGTCGCGCTGCAGATCCCGATCGGCATCGAGGACACGCTCAAGGGCGTGGTGGATCTCGTCACCATGAAGGCGCTGATCTGGGAGGGCGACGAGCTCGGCGCCAAGTTCCGCGAGGACGAGATCCCGGCCGATCTCAAGGAGAAGGCCGCCGAGTACCGCCAGAAGCTGCTGGACACCGCCGTCGGCGTGGACGAGGCGGCGATGGAGGAATACTTCGAGAAGGGCGACGTCTCGGTCGAGACGCTGAAGCGCTGCATCAAGAAGGGCACCATCTCGGGCGAGTTCCGTCCGGTGCTGTGCGGTTCCTCGTTCAAGAACAAGGGCGTGCAGCCCCTGCTCGACGCGGTGGTGGACTACCTGCCGAGCCCGGTGGACATCGAGGGGATCAAGGTGGCCCCCGAGGAGGGCCAGGACGAGTCGAGCGAGCGGCGCGTGATCCCGGTCACGGAGGACGGGCCCTTTGCCGGCCTCGCCTTCAAGATCATCAACGACAAGTACGGCAACCTCACCTTCGTGCGCGTCTATCGCGGCGTGCTGCGCTCGGGCGACCAGGTTCTGAACACCACGAAGGGCCACAAGGAGCGCATCGGGCGGATCTTCCAGATGCACGCCGACAAGCGCGACGAGATCAAGGAGGTCTACGCGGGCGACATCGCGGCCTTCGTGGGCCTCAAGGACACCGGCACGGGCGACACGCTGGCCTCCCAGGAAGACCCCGTCGTGCTCGAGCGCATGGCCTTCCCGGTGCCGGTGATCGACATTTCCGTCGAGCCCAAGACCAAGGACGCCATCGAGAAGATGACCCTCGGCCTGCAGAAGCTGGCGGGCGAGGATCCGAGCCTCAGGCTGCGCACGGACCAGGAGACGGGCCAGACCATTCTCTCCGGCATGGGCGAGCTCCATCTCGAGATCATCATCGACCGGCTGAAGCGCGAATACGGCGTGGACGCGAACATCGGCGCCCCGCAGGTGGCCTATCGCGAGACCATCACCCGCGCCCACACCGAGACCTACACGCACAAGAAGCAGACCGGCGGGTCCGGCCAGTTCGCGGAGGTGAAGATCCTCTTCGAGCCGCTGGAGCGCAACTCGGGCATCGAGTTCGTCAACGCCGTGGTGGGCGGCGCGGTGCCGAAGGAGTACATCCCCGCCGTCGAGAAGGGCATCAAGGTGCAGGCCGACACGGGCGTGCTCGCCGGCTTCCCGACGGTCGATTTCCGCTTCACCTTGCTCGACGGCAAGTATCACGACGTCGACTCCTCGGCGCTCGCCTTCGAGATTGCCGCCAAGGCCTGCTTCCGCGAGGGCATGAAGAAGGCGGGCCCGGTGATCCTCGAGCCGATCATGGACGTGGAGGTCACCACGCCGCAGGATCACGTGGGCGACGTGGTGGGCGACCTCAACCGGCGGCGCGGCGTGATCCAGAGCCAGGACATGGCGGGCACCTCGGTCATCGTGCGCGCGCATGTGCCGCTCAAGGAGATGTTCGGCTACATCTCCAACCTGCGCGGCATGACCAAGGGGCGCGCCTCCTTCTCCATGCAGTTCCACCACTACGACCCGGTGCCGCGCAACGTCGCCGACGAGATCATGGCCAAGGCGGGCTGAGGCCCGCCGCCCCTCATGCCCATCAGCCGGGAAGAGGTGATCCTCGGCTATCGGCTGGTGCTCGGGCGGCTGCCGGAGAGCGAGGAGGTCATCCAGGCCCATGCCGCCGCGCATGACAGCGCGGAGGCCTTCGGGCAGAGCCTCCTCGCCTGCGACGAGGCGGTGCGGCGCGCCGCGCACCTGACACACCCCCAGCTGCTGCGACGCATGGGGCTGACCGAGGCCGATGTCGCCGATCTGCGCGCGGCGGCCGCCTGCGAATGGCCCCCGCCCCGCCCGGGCTTCGTGTCGGATTTCACCGGCATCTACACCCGCCTCTCCCTGGTGGGGCTGCCGCCCGGCCATGACGGACGGCATTGCGCCCTTCCCATTCCCTCCGATTTCCACGCCGAGGCGGTCGAATGGCTCGCGCTGCTGCGCGCGCTGGGCGCCTCGCCCACGCGTTTCGTGATGGCGGAGCTCGGCGCCGGCTGGGGGCCCTGGACCGCCGCCGCGCACGCGCTGGCCCGGCGCCAGGGGGTGGCGGAGCGCCGCTTCTATGCCGTGGAGGCGGGGAGGCGGAACCTCGAGAGGCTGCGTCTTCACCTCGCCGACAATGCCATCCCGGAGGAGGAGGTGGTGGTGCTGGATGCGGTGCTCTCGGAGGGTCCGGGCGAGGTGTTCTGGACCGAGCCCTCCGAATCCATGGGGCCGGATTACGGCAACCGTGCACGCCGGCCGGGCGAGCCGGACTACCGCGGCCTCGACACCGCCGCCGGCACCGTCGCGCGGCCCGGCCTTCCGCTCGCGGAGTTCCTCGCGCGCGAACCGCGCTGGGACTTCGTCCACATGGACCTGCAGGGGTGGGAGGAGCGCCTCTGCCGCGCCGCCCTTCCGACGCTGCAGGAGAGGGTGCGCTTCCTTCTCGTCGCCACCCATTCCAAGGCCCTGGACGCCGCCTGCTTCGACCTGTTCCACGCCGCAGGCTGGCATATGCTCGCCAATCTCGGCCCCGTCGCCGGCCATGCGCCGGGAGCGCCGAGCGTGGAGGCGCTGACCATCTGCGATGGCACGCAGTTCTGGCGCAATCCTCGCCTCGTTCCGTGATGGCCCGTCCTCCGGGCGCAGGGTGCCCTGGGCGACCCAGGCGCGGGCGGCGGGACTGGCCGCGCGCTTCCCTGCCCCGGCGCGGCCCGCAGCCGTCGCCGCCGGGCCAGCCGCGAGGCTGAGGGCGCCGGCCGCTCCGCATGCCAAGGCCATGATGCGCGGCGGAGTTTCCGGCTGGGCACCATCGGCCGAGCCCGGCTCGGAGAATGTCGATGCCCGCGCCGGCGCTGCCCGGAGGGGGCCCACGGCCAGCCGGCGATCGGCATGCCGGGGTGTGTGCGCCAGGAACCGCGCCCGGTTGCCGCCTAGCCTCCCCGGCCGCGCGGAAGCGGCCCGCTGCGCCGCAGATCATAGCCCAGGCTGCAGGCGCCGCGTCCGGGATGGGTGCCGGTGAAGCGGCGGGCGTTGTTCGCGCCGATGAAGATCTGTCCCTGCCCGGCCTGAAACAGCCCGACCGGCGGCAGCGTCACGGCGCCGTTCGCCCCGATGCGCCCGGTGATCGGCGCATCCCCCGGCAAGCCGGCGATGGTGATCTCGCCGCCGCGCACCTCGGCGGAGGTCCGGTCCTGCCGCACGCGGCCGCCGCCGCGGCATTCCTGGAACACCACCCCGTCGTAGATGCCGTCATGCGGGCCGCCGGCGCGCTGCGCCAGCGCCGGCACGGCGGACAGCAGCACGGCGAGGCCGAGACAGAGGCGCATGCTCAATCCCCGAAGCTGTTCGTGCGCGGGAAACCGCTCGGCGGCAGCTTCCCGGCCCCGGCGCGGTGGCCCCTCCACGCCGCGAGATCATGCTCGATCCGGAGCCGGTCGCCGAGCCGCCAGGACAGGCCCTCGGCCAGGAAGAACACCTTGGCATCCGCCAGCCCGCCATCCTTGTAGGATTGCAGCTGCACGCCGCGACCGCGCGCCAGAACGGGAAGCTGCTCGAGCGGGAAGACGAGCAGCTTGCGGTTCTCGCCGATCGCCGCGACGTGGTCGCCCCGCGCCGGCTTGCAGAGCAGGGCGCGCGCTCCGCCCTCCAGCGTCATGACCTGCTTGCCGGTACGCTTCTCGGCGAGCATTTCCGCCGCCTCCACGAGGAAGCCCTTGCCGTCGCTCGCGGCGAGCAGAAGCTTCGCCCCCTCGGTCGGCACGAAGAGCGCCACCGGTTCCTCCTCGTTCGGCAGATCGACCAGAAGCCGGACCGGCTGGCCGTCGCCCCGGCCGCGCGGGAGCGCTTCCGCCTTCAGCGTGTAGGCGCGGCCGTTGGAGGCGAAGAGGACCAGCCGGTCGGTGCTCTGCGCATGCAGGCGGAAGGCGAGGCTGTCGCCCTCCTTGAAGCGCAGCTCCGCCTCCTCCGGCAGATGACCCTTCAGCGCGCGGATCCAGCCCTTGCGCGAGAGCACGACGGTCAGCGGCTCGCGCTCGACGAGGGCGGTTTCGTCCACCGCCACGGCCGGCGGCGCCTCGGCGACGGCGGTGCGCCGCGCCCCCAGCGGCCCCTCGCCGAACCGCCGGCGCATCTCCTCGATCTCCCGGCCGATGGCGGCCCAGCGCTTCGCCTCGCTGCCCATCAGCGCGGCGAGCCCCTTCTGCTCCTTGACGAGCTTCTCGTGCTCGCGGCGGATTTCCATCTCCTCGAGGCGGCGCAGCGCGCGCAGCCGCATGTTGAGGATCGCCTCCGCCTGCGCCTCGGTGAGCGAGAAGGCGGCCATCAGCTTCGGCCGGGGCTCCTCCTCCGTCCGGATGATGCGGATCACCTCGTCGAGGTTGAGATAGACGATGAGGTAGCCCTCCAGCACCTCGAGGCGGCGCGCGATGGCGGCCAGCCGATGCGCGGTGCGGCGTCGCAGCACCTCGTGCCGGTGGTCGAGCCAGGCGCGCAACACCTCCCTCAGGCCCATCACCCGCGGCGTGCGCGTCGCGTCCAGCACGTTCATGTTGAGCGGGAAGCGGCTTTCGAGCTGCGTGGCGCGGAACAGCGTCTCCATCAGCACCGCAGGCTCCACGGTGCGCGAGCGGGGCTCGAGCACGATGCGCACCCGCTCCGTGCTCTCGTCGCGCACGTCGCCGAGCAGCGGCAGCCTCCTCTCCTCGAGCAGCAGGGCGATCTGCTCGATCAGTCGCGACTTCTGCACCTGATAGGGGATCTCGGAGACGACGATGTGCCAGCCGCCACCCTTCTGGCGCTCCACCTCCCACTTCGCGCGCAGTCGCAGGCCGCCCCGGCCGGTCTCATAGGCCTCCACCAGGCTCTCGCGCCCCTCCACCAGCACGCCGCCCGTGGGAAAGTCGGGGCCGGGCATATGCGCGAGCAGCTCCGCCGTCGTCGCCTCGGGATGGGTGATCAGGTGCAGGGCGGCGGCGCAGATCTCGCCCGCATTGTGCGGCGGGATGGAGGTGGCCATGCCCACCGCGATGCCGCTTGCCCCGTTCGCCAGAAGATTGGGGAAGGCGGCCGGCAGCACCCCCGGCTCGCGGTCCTCGCCGTCGTAGGTGGCGCGGAAATCGACGGTGTCCTCGTCGATCTGCGCGAGGAGCGCCTGCGCCACCTCGGTCAGCCGCGCCTCGGTGTAGCGCATGGCCGCCGCATTGTCGCCGTCGATGTTGCCGAAATTGCCCTGGCCTTCGACCAGCGGGTAGCGGGCGGCGAAATCCTGCGCCAGCCGCACCAGCGCCTCGTAGACGGCCGCGTCGCCGTGCGGGTGGTATTTGCCGATCACGTCGCCCACCACGCGCGCGCATTTCTTGAAGCCGCTCGCTGGGTCGAGCTTCAACTGGTGCATCGCCCAGAGCAGGCGGCGGTGCACCGGCTTCAGCCCGTCGCGCACATCGGGCAGCGACCGCGCCATGATGGTGCTCATGGCGTAGGCGAGGTAGCGCTCGGACAGCGCCTCCGAGAGCCGCGCGGGGCGGATGGCGCCCCCCTCGGGCGGCACGATGTCGTCAGGCATCAGCGGTCTTCCCGATCCGGTCGGCGAGCCTCGCCTCCAGCGCCTCGCGCGCCGCGGGCAGCGGTCGGTGCTGGGCGCCGAAGGCGTCGCGCGCCAGGAAGAACCCGGTCAGGCGGAGTCCCGCAAGCCATTCCGCCGCGTCCCCCGCCTCACGCGGATCGCGCAGGAAGCCGGGCAGGGGCAGCAGACGCGCGGCATAGGGCGCGCCCGCCTCGGCGCTCACCGCTCGGCCCGAGCGGGGCGAGACAAAGGCGAGCCCCTCCGTCGCCCCGCTCGCGGCGCAGCGCGCGAGATCGAGCCCGAAGCCGAGCTCCCCGAGCAGGGCGAGTTCCCAGCGCACCAGGAGCGGCAGCGCCGCCTCGGGCCCGCGGGCGAGGGCGGCGATGACCGCGACCAGCCCGTGGAAGGAGGCAGGATGCGCCTCGCGTTCGGGCAGCGCGCCCTCGGCCACGGCGCAGGCGGCCGCGAGGAGGGCGAGGGCCAGGCCATCCTCCATGGCCAGTGCCGCGGCGGGATGCACCATCTCGCCCGAGAGGCTGCCGAGCTGGTCGGGCAGCCGCGCGACCCAGCGCGCCTCGATCAGGTTCCCCGGCTGCCAGAGCGCGGCCTGGGCGCGGCTCGCGCCCCCTTTCACGAGGCCCGCGTGACGGCCCCGCGCCTCGGTCAGCACCGTCACCACCGCGCCGCCCTCGCCATGCGGCCGGGCCGCGAGCACCACGGCGGGTGCGGCCCATTCCACGGACATGCCGTTCAGCCCTCCTCCTCGTCGAGGCCAAGGGCGCGCAGGCGGCCAGTCTCCTCGTCCCAGCCCGGTCGGTCCTTCACATGGAGGAAGAGATGGACGGGACGCTCGAGCAGCCGCGCGAGTTCGGCCCGCGCGCGGCGGCCGATCTCGCGGATCCGCGCCCCGCCATCCCCGATCAGGATGGCCTTCTGGCCCGGCCGCGCCACGTAGATGGTGCAGTCCACCCGCGCGCTGCCGTCCGGGCGCTCGGTCCACTGCTCCGTCTCCACCGTGGCGTGGTGCGGCACCTCCTCGTGGGTCTGGCGCAGGATCTGCTCGCGGACAATCTCGGCGGCGAGCATGCGGTTGGGAAGGTCGGTCAGCTCGTCCTCGGGGAAGAGCCAGGGGCCGGGCGGCATCGCCGCGGCAAGCTTCTCGCGCAGCCGCTCGAGGCCCTGCGCCTTCTCGGCACTGACCATGAAGGTCTCGGCGAAAGGCAGGAGGGCGTTGAGTTCGGCCGCCAGCGGCAGCAGCCGCTCGCGCGGGACGAGGTCCACCTTGTTGAGCACGAGCCAGACGGGGCGGCGCTGCTGCGCCAGGCGGCCGATGATGCTCCGCACCCCTCCGGTGATCCCGGCCTTGGCGTCCACCACCAGCAGGGCGAGGTCGGCGTCCTTCGCGCCTCCCCAGGCTGCCCCCACCATGGCGCGGTCAAGGCGCCGGCGGGGCGCGAAGATGCCCGGCGTGTCCACGAGCACGATCTGCGCCGGGCCCTCGATCACCACCGCGCGGATGCGGAAGCGCGTGGTCTGCGGCTTGGGGGAGACGATGCTGACCTTGGTGCCGGCCAGCGCGTTGACCAGCGTCGATTTGCCCGCATTGGGCGCCCCGAGCACGGCGACAAAGCCGCAGCGGAGATTGTCGCCGCCGGCGGCAACCGCCGCGCCCGTGCTGCCGGCGGCGCGAGGCCGCGGCTCATGGCGACCGGCAGGGTCGCGCCCGGTCCCGGTCACTGTTCCACCTCCGCCAGCCACGCCTCGGCGGCGGCGATCTCGGCCGCGCGCTTGGTGTCGCCGCAACCCCGCGCCTCCCGCCCGGCCGCGCGCACCAGGGCCACGAAGCGCGGCGCATGGGGCGGGCCCTCGGCGCCGAGATGGCGGTATTCCGGCAGACCGAGCCCGCGCCCCAGCGTCCATTCCTGCAGCCGGTTCTTGGCGCTGCTCGGCGGGCGACGCTGGCTTTCCACCGCCGCCTCCCATTCGCGGCGGATCACGCGGCGCGCCGCCTCCAGCCCGGCGTCGAGGTAGAGCGCCCCCAGCACCGCCTCCAGCGCATCCGACAGGACCGTGGCGCGCGCGCGCACCCCGCCGCGCGCCTCCGAGGGCGGCACGCGCAGCGCGGCCGCGATCCCCATCGCCTCGGCGATGGGCGCGATCGCCTCCTGCGAGCAGAGCCGCGCAAGGCGCTTGCCCAGATCGCCCTCGCTCTCCTTCGGGAAGCGCTCGGCGAGCCATTCCGCGATGACGAGGCCGAGCACCCGGTCGCCCAGGAACTCCAGCCGTTCGTTCGATTCGATCCCCCGCCCGGCGGCCGACCGGTGCGTCAGGGCGCGCTCCAGCAGGGCGCGGTCGGTGAAGCGGTGGCCGAGACGTTCCTCGAGGGCGTCGGCGCTCATCTGACCGCGCTGAACAGGCGCGACCAGCGGATGGCGAAGGGCCAGGCCCAGACCTCCCAGAGGCGGGCGCTGCCATCCACCGAGAAGAAGATGAACTCCGCCCGGCCGACCAGGTTCTCGACGGGGATCATCCCGACCGCCCCCGGCACGCGCGAGTCGAGGCTGTTGTCGCGGTTGTCGCCCATGGCGAACACATGGCCCGCCGGAACCACGAATTCCGGCGTGTTGTCGAGCGGCGCGTCGTCCGATTGCTCGACGATCAGATGCGCCCGCCCGCCCGGCAAGACCTCGCGGAACATCTGCACGGTGAGGCGTGGTCCGTCGCCCTCCGCGACGAAGGGGCCGAGGGATTCGCGTCGCGCCGGCTCCCCGTTCACGTGCAGCACGCCGCGGATCACCTGGATGCGGTCGCCGGGCAGCCCGATGATGCGCTTGATGTAGTCCTGCCCCGTGTCGCGCGGCAGCTTGAACACCGCCACATCCCCGCGCTCGGGCATGGCGCCCCAGATCCGGCCCGAGAAGAGGTTCGGGCTGAAGGGCATGGAGTGGCGCGAATAGCCGTAGGAATACTTCGAGACGAAGAGGTAGTCGCCCACCAGCAGGGTGGGGATCATCGAGCCCGAGGGGATGTTGAAGGGCTCGAAGGCCACGGTGCGGATGCCGATGGCGATGAGGGCGGCGTAGAGGATCGTCTTGACGCTCTCGAGCCAGCCGCCCGACTTCTTCTTCGCCATCGAGGGTGCGCTCTTCGCCATGATCCGTTCGCCAGGGGGTGGCGCGGATCAAGCCCAGGGGCACCCACCTGTCAAGGAAGCGCGCGCCCTCACCAATGCCGATGGTGGTAGTGATGGCGGCGCGGCGGCGGCCGGCGGTAATACCGCGACGGCGGGCTCGGCGTGGTGGCCGCGCCGATGGCCGCCCCCGCGAGGCCGCCCGCGATGGCCCCCACGGCCGCGCCCTCGCCACCCCCCGCCAGCGCGCCCAGCGCCGCCCCGCCTCCCGCCCCGATCAGCGCCCCGCCCGCCGCACGCTGGCCTGGGCTGTAGGGGTTGGTGCAGGCGCCGAGGCCAAGCAGCAGGCCGCCCGCCAGAGCGAGGGGACGGAGCCGGCCGAAGGTCATGGCGATGTTCCTCTCCTGCGGTCCCGCACGGGCCGCTTCCCGTGGTGAAGAGCAGGAGCATTCTGGCGCGGTGATGGCGGGCATATGGCGCCGCTTCAATGCAGGCGCGGCGTGCGCAGATGGCGCGCGCGGTCGGTGCTGGTCACGCGCAGATCCATCTGCCGGTCGCCGCGCGCGATGGTCAGGCGCAGTTCCGCCCCCGCGGGGCCGGCGGCGCGGATTGCCTGCCAGAGCGAGGCGAGGTCATTCACCGCGCGCCCATCCACCGCAAGGATGCGATCGCGCGGCCTGAGCCCGGCGCGCTCGGCCGGCCCACCCCTGGCCAGCGAGCCCACGCCCACCGCCTCCTCCTCCTCGGTGGCATAGAGACCGAGCCAGGGCCGGGGCGGTCGGCCCGAGCCGCCCGTGCGGCGCAGCGTTTCGAGCACGGGCAGCAACTCCGCGATCGGCACCACCATGTTGAGGTCGAGTCGCCGGCCGCCGCGCTGCCCCTGCTGAAGGATCAGGCTGCCGATACCGCAGAGCCGCCCATCCGGGCCGAACAGCCCCGCCCCGCCCCAGTGCGGGTGCGCCGGGGCGGTGAAGATGGCGTTCTCCAGCAGATACTCCCAATAGCCCGCGAAGGGCTGGCGCGCGGCTACCGTGCAGGCGAGCGCATGGCTTCGCCCCCCGGCGGCGGCCAGCACGCAGGCGGTGCCGAAGGTCAGCGAGTCCGAATCGCCGAGCGGCGCCACAGGCAAGCCGGGCATGCGCCCCAGCGCCTGCAGCAGGCCGAAGCCGCTCTCGAAATCCACCCCGATGGGCGTCGCCTCCACCACCCGCCCGTCCTGCGCGGTGAGCCAGACCGTCTCGGCCTCCATGATGAGGTAGCCGATGGTGAGAACGAGGCCCGAGGCCTCGATCCAGACGCCCGAGCCCTCGCGCTCCACGCCCAGCGTGGCGGCGGAACTCGCGTCCGGCGGCACCAGCGACTTGAGCGCAAGCACGCTCGCCAGGCGCTCCTCCAGGGGGAAGGCGTATTCGGAAGGCTCGGGCTGGAAGGCCTCCGGGACTTCCCACTCCTCGTCAGACATCGCGCGGCGTCTTTCGCATCGCCTTCATTTACGGGCGCCTCCGGCGGAGCGCCATATGCGGGGCGCGGGCTCAGCCCTGCCGCACCGCCTCGACGAGGGCGAAGGCCGCGCGCACCGTCGCCGCGCGCACCGCGGCGCGGTCCCCGGGGAAGACCTCGCGCCGGTGCAGCAGAAGGCCGCCGCGCCGGGCGGCGGCGAGGTGGACGAGGCCCACGGGCTTCGCCGCGCTGCCCCCGCCCGGCCCCGCGATGCCCGTGCAGGAGACGGCGACCTCCGCGCCAGAGCGCGCCAGCGCCCCCGCGGCCATGGCGCGAGCCACCTCCTCGCTCACGGCGCCCAGCCGGGCGATCAGCGCCGGGTCCACCCCGAGCATCGCCGTCTTCGCCTCGTTGGAGTAGGTGACATAGCCGCACAGCAGCGTGGCGGAGGAGCCGGGAATGGCCGTCAGCGCCGCGGCGATCAGCCCGCCCGTGCAGCTTTCGGCCGTGGCGAGGGTGAGGCCCCGCGCCTGGAGCCGCGCCAGCAGCCCGGCCGCCTCCTCGAGGGTTCCCGCATCGAGCATCAGCCAAGCCCCGCCGCGTGGAAGGCGATGACGCCGAGCGCCGCCAGCGCCCCGGCCACCAGGTCATCGGCCATCACCCCGACGGGGCCGGGCTGGCGGTCGGCCCAGCCCACCGGCCCGGGCTTCCAGATGTCGAACAGGCGGAACAGGGCGAAGGCCAGCGCCGCGCCCGAGGGGCTGGCGGCGAAGGCGAGGGCGAGGGACATCCCCGCCGCCTCGTCCACCACCACCCAGTCCGGATCCTGCCCGGCCTCCGGCAGGCGCCGGAGCGCCCAGAACCCCGCCAGGGTGAAGGCGGCGCAGGCGGCCATCGCCACCCAGCCCGGAAGCAGCGCGAGCGGCAGAACCGCCGCCGAGCCCCAGGTGCCGGGCGCGGGCCGCAGCCCGCCGATCCCCCAGAGCGACGCGAGCCGCGCCGGGCTCACGGCCGCCACGGCGCCATGGGGTGGTCGAGACCGGCGGTGCGCGGATCCTTCGCGCGATAGACCGCCATGTTCTCGATCACGCGCTGCACATAGTTGCGGGTCTCGGCGAAGGGGATCTGCTCCATCCAGTCGAGCATGCTCACCTGCCCTCCGCGCGGATCGCCATAGGTGATCAGCCATTCCTCCACCCGCCCCGTGCCGGCGTTGTAGGCGGCCAGCGCGAGGGGCAGGGCGCCGCCGAAGCGCTCCAGACGCTCCTGGATGTAGGCGGCGCCGAGCCGCGTGTTGTGCGCCGGGTCGGCGGTGAGCCATTCGGTGCGGTGCGGGATGCCGAGCCGCCGCGCCACCGCCGCCGCGGTGGTGGGCAGGAGCTGCATCACCCCGCGCGCGTTGGCGGGGGAGACGGCCTCCGGGTCGAAGTTGCTCTCCTGCCGCGCGATGGCGAAGACGAGGGCGGGCTCGGCCAGCCCCTCGGGCGCGGGATAGGGGCGGGGCCAGCCATCCTCCACCAGCATCGCCCCCTGCGCGCCGCCGCGCCGCGCCACCCAGACGGCGAAATCCGGCCGGCCGATGGCGGTGGCGAGGCGCGCGACCAGCAGCCGCTCGGCGTTGGAGGGGGCCGTCTCCTCCAGCCGCAGCAGGAAGGGGCGGGCGCGGCGCGCCTCGCCCAGATCGCCGAGCAGCGCGACGAGGCGCGCGAGTTCCCGCCCCGCGAAGGCGCGGGCCTCGGCGGGGCCAGGGCGCGGCACCTCGAGGCCGGTGATGCGGGCGCTGATCTGCGCCCCGCTCTCGCCCAGCGCCAGCGCCGCCATCTGGCCGTAGAAGGCGACCGGGAAGGCTGCCGCCTCCTGGTAGCGGGCGCGGGCACGGGCGGGGTCGCGCTCGGCCCGCCCTTCCCAGTAGAGGCTGCGCGCCTGGGTGATGGCGCTGCGGCTGCCCTCGCGCACGCGGCGGAAATGCGCCTGGGCCCGGGCGGGGTCCTCGAGGAAGCGCAGGGCGATGAAGCCGGCCAGGAACTCCGCCTCCTGGCGCGGCTCGCCGGGCTGGCCCTGCCCGTGCTGGCTTGCCACCTGGTAGGCGAGGCGCGGCTCGCCCAGGCGCAGCAACTTGCGCGCCAGCACCTGGCGCTCGGCCCAGAGGGCGCGCTGGGCGGCCGCGTCGAGCCCCTGCTGCGCGGCGGCGCCGGCGGCCCAGGCGGCGGCGGCCTCGCGGTCGGCGTCGCGCTGGCGCAGCGCGCGGGCGCGGGCAAGCGTGGCCCCGGCATCCTGCGCGGCGGCCGCGGCCTCGGCCTCGGCCCCGGCGGCGCGCAGCTGCGCCAGCGCCCGGCGCGGCGCATCGAGCAGCGGAACGACGCGCTCCGCCCCGGCCAGGTCGCGCGCGAACCAGAGGCGGTTGTAGCGGCGCCAGTGGCTCTCGGCGTCCAGCAAAGCGCCGGCGCGCTCGAGGAACAGCGCCTCGGCCGCCGCATCGCCCGGCGTGTCCTCGGCCCAGGCGCGGCGGGCGGCACGCGACGCCTCCTCGCGGCGGGTCGCGGCGAGCAGCGCCGCGACATGGCGCGCCGCCCCCTCCAGGCTGCGCGCGGGGCGGGGGGTGAAGAAGCGCAGCGCCAGCGCATCGTCGGGCTCGGCGGCGAGCAGCGCCTCGGCGTTGCGCTGCAGCGCCTCCTGCATGGGCCAGTCGGCCGCGCTCTCGATGAAGCCGATGATCTCGGCCGCACTCGCCGCCCCGCCGCGCTGGGTGAGGCGCATCCACTGCACCATCTTCGCGATCAGCGGATCGGCCTGGGCGGCGAGGGACTGCGCCTCGCCCCAGCGCCCGGCCTGGGCGGCGGCCAGCGCCTGCCGGGCGGCCTCGCGCGGGGCCTGGGCGGCCGCAGCGAGCGGAATCAGCAGGGCGAGGGCAATCAGAAGGCGGCGCATCGCCCGCTTGTAGCCCCTGGGCGGGGCTGCCATCCACCCGGCGCGCTTGTTGCGCGGCGGCGACGGGACTACCTCTGCGCCACGAGAGGAACGCCCGCCATGCGCTTCACCGGCTCCCTGACCGCCCTCGTCACCCCCATGCACGCCGATGGGCGCCTGGACGAGAAGGCCTATGCGGCCCTCGTCGAGTGGCAGATCGCCGAGGGCACGGAGGGGCTTGTGCCTGTCGGCACCACCGGCGAGTCCCCCACCCTCAGCCACGAGGAACACAAGCGCGTGGTGGAGATCTGCATCGAGGCGGCGGCCGGGCGCGTGCCGGTGATCGCCGGCACGGGCAGCAACTCCACCGCCGAGGCCATCGAGCTGACGCAGCACGCGAAGCGCGCCGGGGCGGACGCGGCGCTGGTCGTCACGCCCTACTACAACAAGCCCACCCAGGCCGGGCTCTACGCGCATTTCATGGCCATCGCCGAGGCGGTGGACCTGCCGATCATCATCTACAACATCCCCGGCCGCAGCGTGATCGACATGACGCCCGAGACGATGGGGCGGCTGGCCAAGCATCCCAACATCATCGGCGTGAAGGACGCGACCGCGAATCTCGCGCGCCCGCTGCACCAGCGCCGGGCCTGCGGGCCGGAGTTCATCCAGCTCTCGGGCGAGGACCACACGGCGCTCGCCTTCCTCGCCGCCGGCGGGCATGGCTGCATCAGCGTGACCTCGAACATCGCCCCGCGCCTCTGCGCCGAGATGCACCGCGCGTGGCGCGAGGGGCGCCTGGCCGAGGCCATGGCGATCCAGGACCGGCTGCTGCCGGTGCATGATGCGCTGTTCAGCGAGACCTCGCCCGGGCCGGTGAAATACGCCGCGAGCCTGCTCGGCCACGGCACCGCCTTCTGCCGGCTGCCGCTCGCGCCGATCGCGCCCGAGACGGCGGCGCGCGTCGAGGGCGCGATGCGCGAGGCCGGCCTGCTGAACTGATGGCGGAAGCCCGCAGGAAGCCGCTCATCTCCACCGGCCTCGTCGCGCAGAACCGGCGGGCCCGACACGACTACAAGATCGGCGAGGTGATCGAGGCGGGTCTCGTGCTCCAGGGGCCGGAGGTGAAGAGCCTGCGCGCCGGCCGGGTCTCGCTCAACGAGGCCTGGGCCGGCGAGCGCGACGGCGAGATCTGGCTGTTCGGCTGCCACATCGGCGAATGGCAGCCGGGCAGCTACATGGCGAAGATGGACCCGGTGCGGCCGCGCAAGCTGCTGCTGCACAAGAAGCAGGTGCGGGAACTGGCCGGCGCCGTCACCCGCGCCGGGGCGACCCTGGTGCCGCTCGAAATCCGCTTCAACGAGAAGGGCCGGGCGAAGGTGCTGATCGGTCTCGCCACCGGCAAGAAGCTGCACGACAAGCGCGCCGACATCGCGCGGCGCGAGTGGGAGCGCGACAAGGCGCGGCTCCTGCGAGAGAAGGGGTGAGGCGCGTCCGGCTCAGCCCACCGTGACCGGCGCCGGGGCGGCCGGCAGCGCCGGCGCCTCGAGCGGTCGCCACTGCCCTTGCAGCAGCACCTCGGCGGGGCGGAAGCCGGCCTTGTAGGACATCTTCCGGCTCTCCGGCACCCAGTAGCCGAGATAGACATAGGGCAGGGCGGAGCGGCGCGCCTCCTCGATCAGCCACATCACCGCGTGGGTGCCGAGGCTGCGGCGCTCCTCCTCCGGCGCGTAGAAGCTGTACACGGCCGAGAGCCCGTCCGAGAGCCAGTCCGTCAGGCAGGCCGCGACCAGGCGCCCGCCCCGTTCGCGGAACTCGACGATGCCGGTGGTGATGGGCGTGTCCTCCACCATGGCGCGGTAGTCGTAGAAGCCCATCGCCGCCATGTCCCCACCGGGGTGGCGGCCCTGCTGGTAGCGCTGGAAGAGGGCGAACTGCTCGGCCGTGGCGCGGGCCGGGGTGATGCGCGCCTCCAGCCCCGCGTTGCGCTGCAGGATGCGCCGCTGGGTCCGGTTCGGCGCGAAGGCCTCCGCCACCACCCGGATCGGGATACAGGCCCGACAGCCGGGGCAGACGGGCGAATAGGCGATGTTGTGGCTGCGGCGGAAGCCGGCGCGCGAGAGGCGGTCATGCAGCGCCTCGGAATCGGCGCCGGTGAGTTCGGTCACGATCTTGCGCTCCGTCCGGCCCGGCAGATAGGGGCAGGGGAGGGGCGTGGTGGTGTAGAAGAACTGCGGGCGGCGGGCGCGGCTGTGCACGGCCGCAATGTCGCGGCTGGCGGCGCCGGCTTCAACCCCGCACCGCGCGGCCGCTGGGCGGCTGGCGGCGCCTCAGCGGAAATGCTCGGCGCGCAGCACCGCGCAGTCGCTGACCGAGACGATGGCCGGCCGCGCGCCCAGCAGCTCCTCGCGCGCCTCGAGCACCTTGGCCGCCACCGCCTCGGAGGCGATGCACAGCACCAGCACATTGTCGAAGACGCCGGCGAGGTCGCCGCCGCGGCGCATCCCCGTGCGCCCCCGCCCCGAGACCACGGGCAGGATGGTCCAGCCCGAGGCGCCGCAGGCGTCGAGCAGGTCGGTCACCTGCTCGGCGCGCACCGCCTCCACCACGATCTCGATGCGCTTGCGGGGATGGGTCATGCCCTCAGCCTCCGGCGAGACGCTGCGCCAGCGCAAGATGCAGCGGGATGCCCAGCACCACGTTGAAGGGGAAGGTGACGGCGAGCGAGAGGGTGACATAGACGCCCGGATCCGCCTCGGGCAGCGCGAGCCGCATCGCCGCCGGCACCGCGATGTAGGAGGCCGAGCCCGCGAGCACCGCCATCAGCGCCACCCCGCCCGGCGAAAGTCCCGCGGCGAGCCCCGCGGCCAGCCCGCAGGCGGCGCCGAAGAGCGGCATGAGCAGCCCGAAGGCGATGAGCCGCGCCTCCAGCGCCTGGGGCGCGGCGCGCAGCTGCCGCGCGGCGAGCAGCCCCATGTCCAGCAGGAAGAGGCAGAGCGCGCCCTGGAACAGCCCCTCCACGAAGGGCGAGAGCGCCGCCGCCGCCCGCGCCCCGCCCAGCCAGCCGATCAGGAAGGAGCCGAGCAGCAGCACCACCGACCCGTTCAGCAGCACCTCGCGCAGCAGCTTCGCGCGGTCCTTGGGCCGGCGCGCCGCCCCGCCGCGCCGGGCGAGCAGCAGGGCGGTGAGGATGGCCGGCGTCTCCATCGCCGCCAGCACCGCGGGCAGGAAGGGCTCGGCCCGCAGCCCCGCCGCCTGCACGGCCGCGAGCCCCGCGGCGAAGGTGACCACGCTGACCGAGCCGTAATGCCCCGCCACCGCGGCCGCCGTCGGCCGGTCGAGCCGGGTGAACGCCTTGAGCCCCGCATAGGCCGGAATGGGCAGCAGGAAGGAGAGCAGAAGCCCGGCGGCGAGCGCCGGCAGCATCCCCGCCGCCCCGCCAGGGGCGGCCAGGGCCACGCCGCCCTTCACCCCGATGGCGAGCATGAGATAGAGCGACAGGCCCTTGGAGAGCGCATCGGGCACGGCGAGGTCGCTGCGCGCCAGCGCCGCGGCGAAGCCGAGCGCGAAGAACAGCACCGGAACCGGGATCGTCTCCATCGCCGCGGCTCAGTCGAGCCCGGCCAGGGCGCGGAACTCCGCCTCGCCGATCACCCGCACGCCGAGCTCGGCCGCCTTGGCGGCCTTGGAGCCCGCATCCGCGCCGACCACGACGAGGTCCGTCCGCTTCGAGACGCTCTTCGTGACCTTCGCCCCCAGCGCCTCCGCCCGTGCCTCGGCCTCCTGGCGGGAGAGGGTGGCGAGGGTGCCGGTGAACACCACGGTCTTGCCGGCGAGCGGGCTGTCGGTCGCCTCGGCCTGCGCCTCGCCGGGACGGACTTCGGAGAGCAGGTCGTCGAGGGCGGCGAGGTTGCGCGGCTCGGCGAAGAACTCCACCAGCTCCTCCACGATGGCGGGGCCGATGCCCTGGATGCTGGCCAGTTCCTCTCGCGCCTCGCCGCCGATGACGCGCGCGGCGATCATCCGCTCGCGCAGGGCGCCGATGGAATGGTAGTGGCGCGCCAGCAGCTTCGCGTTCTGCTCGCCGATGCGGCGGATGCCGAGCGCGAAGAGGAAGCGCTCGAGCGGCGGGGTGCGGCGGCTCTCGATGGCCTCCAGCAGCTTGCGGGTGGAGAGCGCGCCCCAGCCCTCCAGCGCCGCGAGCTGCTCCGCGCGGCGGTGCAGGCGGAAGATGTCGGCCGGCGAGGCGAGCCAGCCCAGCCCGTGCAGCGTCTCGATGCGCTCCTCGCCCAGACCCTCGATGTCCATGGCGCGGCGCGACACGAAGTGCTTGAGCCGCTCGACGCGCTGCGCGGGGCAGGTCAGACCGCCGGTGCAGCGGCGCACCACATCTCCGCCCTCGCGCACGGCATGGCTGCCGCAGGCGGGGCAGGTCAGGGGAAAGACGAAGGGCCGCGAGTCCGCGGGGCGCTTCTCCCTCACCACGCCCAGGATCTGCGGGATCACATCGCCCGCGCGCTGCAGGATCACCGTATCGCCCTCGCGGATGTCCTTGCGGGCGATCTCCTCCTCGTTGTGCAGGCTGGCATGGGTGACGGTGACGCCGCCGACGAAGACCGGCTCCATCACCGCCCGCGGCGTGAGCGCGCCGGTGCGCCCCACCTGGATCTCGATGCGCAGCAGCCGCGTCGTCGCCTGCTCGGCCGGGAATTTCCAGGCGATGGCCCAGCGCGGCGCGCGGCCCACGAAGCCCAGCCGCTCCTGCCAGTCCAGCCGGTCGACCTTGTAGACCACGCCGTCGATCTCGTAGGGCAGTGCGGGCCGCTCGCGCGCCATGCGCGCCTGGAAGGCGGCGGCCTCGGCGTCGCTGAGGCGGGTGGAGAGCGGGTTCACCGCGAAGCCCCAGCGGCGCAGCCGGTCGAGCCATTCGTGATGCGTCGCGGCCGGTGCTTCGCTGGCCTGCCCCATCGCATAGGCGAAGAGCTTGAGCGGGCGCTGCGCGGTGATGGAGGGATCGAGCTGGCGCAGCGACCCCGCGGCGGCGTTGCGCGCGTTCACCGGGATGGTCACGGCGGGGCCGAGCTTCTCCCCGCGCGCCTTGCGCGCCTCGCGCTCGGCCGCCGCCTGCTCCTGCTGGGCGCGGAAGGTCTCGAAATCGGCGCGTTCCATGAACACCTCGCCGCGGATTTCGACGAGGGCGGGGAAGGGCGGCGGGAGGGCGCGGGGCAGATCCCTGAGCGTCAGCAGGTTCGCCGTGATGTCCTCGCCCTCGGCGCCGTCGCCGCGCGTGGCACCCTTCACGAAGCGGCCCGCCTCGTAGAGCAGGTTCACGCTGAGCCCGTCTATCTTCGGCTCGGCGACGAAGTGCAGCGGTTCATCGCCGCGCAGCGCCAGGAAGCGGCGGATGCGCGCGACGAACTCCGCGAACTCGGCCTCGTCGAAGGCGTTGTCGAGGCTGAGCATGGGCGCCAGGTGGCGCGACTTGGCGAAGCCCTCCGCGGCGCGGCCCGGCACGCGCTGCGTCGGGCTGTCGGGGCGGACGAGGCCGGGGTTGGCCGCCTCGAGCTCCCTCAGGCGTCGCATCAGCGCGTCGTACTCGGCGTCGCTGATCTCCGGCGCGTCCTGCTCGTAGTAAAGGCGGTCGTGGCGGGCGATCTCCTCGATCAGCCGCGCGATCTCCGCCTCGGCGGCCTCGCTCACGCCGCCCCCCGCAGCAGGGAATCGGCCGCCGCGCGCGCGGCTTCCGTCACCGTCTCGCCGGCCAGCATGCGCGCGATCTCCTCGCGCCGCGCGGCGGCGTCGAGCGGCAGGACGCGCGTCTCCGCCCGGCCGTCGCGGAGGGATTTGGCCACCTGCAGATGCTGCGCGCCGCGCGCGGCCACCTGGGGCGAATGCGTCACCACCAGCACCTGGAGCCGTTCGGCCACCCGCGCCAGGCGCTCGCCCACCGCCGCGGCGGTGGCGCCGCCGATGCCCGAATCCACCTCGTCGAAGACGAGGGTGGGCACGGGCGAGCCCTCTGCCAGCACCACCTTCAGCGCGAGCATGAGGCGCGAGAGCTCGCCGCCCGAGGCGATCTTCACGAGCTGTCCCGGCGCCTGGCCGGGGTTGGTGGAGACGAGCAGCGTCACCCGGTCCACGCCCTCGGGGCCCCAGGCAGCCTCCTCACGCGGCGCCACCTCCACCACCACCCGGGCGCGGTCGAGCTTGAGCGGCGGGAGTTCGCGGGCCAGCGCCGCCTCCAGCGCGCGGGCCGCCTCGCGGCGCGCGGCGGTGAGGGATGCGGCGGCCTCGACATAGCCGCGCCGTGCCGCATCCCGCGCCAATGTGAGCGCGCCCACCCGGTCGGTCCCGGCATCGAGCGCGGCGAGGCGGCGCGTGAGCGTCTCGAGCAGGCCGGGCAGCTCCGCCACCGCCGCGCCATGTTTCCGCGCGGCGCTGCGCAGGGCGTAGAGGCGGTCCTCCAGCGCCTCCAGCCGGCGCGGGTCGGGCATCGCGTCATCGGCGAGGCGCTCGAGCAGCCGCTCGGCCTCGGCCAGATGGTCCTGCGCGGCGGCCAGCGCGGCCAGGGCCGGCTGCACCGCCTCGGCGAAGCCCGAGCCGGGCGGGGCGGGCAGGCGCTCCAGCGCGCGCGCGGCGTTGCGGAGCGCGGCGGCGGGATGGGCGCTTCGCCGATCCCGCGGCTGGAGCTCCGAAAGCGCGGCGGCGATGGCCTCGCTGCGCCGTTCGGCCTGCTGCAGGGACTGGCGCTCGATCGAGAGCGCCTCCTCCTCGCCCTCGGCGGGGGCAAGGTCGCGCAGTTCCGCCACCGCGTGGCGCAGCCATTCCTCGTCGCGCAGGGCGGCGGCCACGGCCTGCTCCGCCTCGGCCAGGGCGGCCTCGGCCTGGCGCCAGCCTCTCCAGGCGGCGGCGACGGCGGCGCGCGGCGCCTCCAGGCCGCCGAAGGCGTCGAGCAGCGCGGCATGGGTCGCGGGGTCGGCGAGGCCCACCTGGTCGTGCTGGCCCTGGACCTCCACCAGCGTGGCGCCGAGTCGGCGCAGCAGCGCCACCCCCACGGGCTGGTCGTTCACGAAGGCGCGGGAGCGGCCATCGGCCTGCACCACCCGGCGCAGCACGAGGGACTCCTCGGCCGCGATCCCTTGCTCGGCGAGCAGGGCGAAGACGGGATGGCCGGGCGGGGGCTGGAACACCGCCGCCACGCTGGCCTGGGCCTGCCCGGCGCGCACCAGCCCCGCCTCGGCGCGCATGCCGAGTGCGAGCCCGAGGCTGTCCAGCAGTATGGATTTGCCCGCCCCCGTCTCGCCCGTCAGCACGGAGAGGCCGGGGCCGAAGGCGAGGTCCAGCCGCTCGATCAGGACCACGTCGCGGATGGAGAGCGAGGCGAGCATCACGCCTCCGGCGCGGTCAGAAGACGGCGTTCCAGGCGCGGCGAAGCAGGCCGGGGGAGTCGGGGCCGCGCGGCGCGCCGGGCACCAGCAGCGCGTAGCTGTCCTGATACCACGGGCTGCCGGGGAAGTTGTGGCCGAGCACGGAAGCGGTGCGCGCCGCCTCCTCGGTCAGGCCGAGCGAGAGATAGATCTCCGTCAGCCGGTGCAGCGCCTCGGGGACGTGGTTGGTGGTCTGGTAGTCCTCGATCACGCGGCGGAAGCGCCCGATGGCGGCGGTGAAGAGGCGCTGGCGCTGGTAGAAGCGCCCGATGTTCATCTCCCGGCCCGCGAGATGGTCGCGCGCGAGATCGATCTTGAGCCGCGCGTCGCGGGCATAGGCGGTGTCCGGGAAGCGGTTGACCACATCCTGCAGCGCGGCGAGGGCGATCTCGGTCTGGCGCTGGTCGCGCTGGCTGTCGCTGATCTGCTCGTACTGGGCGAGGGCGCGCAGATAGTAGGCGTAGGCGATGTCCCGGTGCGAGGGATGGAGCTGGATGAAGCGGTCGAGCTGGCCGATCGCCTCGGTGTAGCGGTTGCGCATGTACTCGCCATAGGCGGCGAGGATCTTCGCGTTGGTGGTCCAGGTGGAGAAGGGGTGCTCGCGCTCCAGGGTCTCGAACACCTCGACCGCCTGCTGGAAGCGGCGTTCCTGCAGGGCGGCGACGCCGGCGGCATAGAGCGCCTCGGGGGAACGGTCCATGAGGCCGGCAACCGCCTGGCGCCGCGCCTCGAACAGCCCCGCCATGGAGCCGTCCCACTGCGTCACGCCGCAGCCGGAGAGCGGCAGCACGGCCAGCAGAAGCAGGGCGGGGGCGGTGAGGTGGCGCATCTGGACGGTCTGACTCCGGGCGGCCCGCTCTATACCATGCGGGCGTTGGGCCGCCACGGGGGCGCGGATCAGGCGGCGGAGACGAGCCGTTCCGCCTCCGGCGCCTCCGCCTCCAGCGCGTGGCCGGCGTGCAGGCGCCAGGCCGAGCGGTCCCCAAGAAGGGCGCGCAGCAGCCGGTTGTTCAGCGCATGGCCCGAGCGCGCGCCGCGGAAGCGGCCCGAGATGGGGTGGCCGGCCAGGGCGAGATCCCCAACCACGTCGAGCAGCTTGTGCCGCACGAACTCGTCGGGCTGGCGCAGCCCGCCCGGATTGAGCACGAGCGGGCCGTCCACCACCACCGCATTGTCCAGGCTGCCCCCGCGGGCGAGCCCGGCGGCGCGCAGCCGCGCCACCTCCTCGGCCAGGGTGAAGGTGCGCGCGCGCGCGAGTTCGGCGCGGAAGCTCGCGCCCGTGACGCGCAGCGACAGGCTCTGCCGGCCGATGGCGGTGCCGGGGAAGTCGATCTCGAGCTCGGCGTGGAAACCGGTTTCCCCGGCCGGCAGAAGCTCGGCCCAGGCGCCCTGGTCGTCGCTGACGCGCACCGGCTTCAGCACCTCGATGGAGCGGCGCTGGCCGTAGTGCTCCCTCACGCCGGCGCAGCCGATCAGGAAGAGGAAGGGCTCGGCCGAACCGTCGAGGATGGGAACCTCCGGCCCGTCGAGCTCCACCAGAGCATCGTCGATGCCGGCGGCGCACAGGGCCGCCATCACATGCTCGACCGTGCCGACCATCGCCTCCGGGCGATCAGGCAGGGCGAGGGCGGTGCACAGCCGCGTGTCCACCACATGGTCATGCCGGGCGGGGATCGTCACGCCGAGATCGGAGCGATGGAAGCGGATCCCCTCGCCGCTGCGTGCGGGATGGAGCGTCAAGGCGACGGTGCGGCCGCTGTGCAGGCCGACACCGCGGCAGCCGATGCTCTGGGCAAGCCGGCGGCGGCGTCCTGCGGGAGGCGGCGCGTAACCATCCATGCGGTGAGAACCCCCTGCGATGCGTCCGCGCGGGGCGCCCCCGCGCCTCGCTGCGCTGCGAAACTGGCAGCCGGTCCTGGCGGGTGCCAGTCAAGCGTTGTTTCGCGATGTTTCCAAATAAGCTCTTGGAAAAGCGGCAAAAAAGGATCGGCGGAGCGGCGGCCGAAAAGGGGCGCCCGGCGGCGACAGCCGAGGGCAGGCGAATCGGCCCGGCAGGGCTGGTCCCTGCCGGGCCGGGTCAGACCCGCGGGGCGAGGGCGATCCCCGTCAGTTGCTCTGGCGGCGCAGGAAGGTCGGAATGTCGAGCCGGTTCTCCTCCGGCGGCACCTCCCGGCCTTGGCGGGGCAGCTCGAGCCCCGGCTCCGCGCGGCGGGCGGCGGAGGCGGCGGGCGGGGCCGGAGCCGGGCGCGGCTGGCGGATCGCCCCGGTGGCCTGCCGGAACAGCGACCGCCAGCCGGAACCGGGCGCCGCCTCGGCCGCGGGCATCGGGGGCGGCGCGGCCGGGGCCGGCGCGGGAGCCGGCTGCGGCGGGTCGATCATGACCGGCTCCGGCTGGGGCAGCGCCTCCTCGGCGACGGGGGCCTGCTGGGCCACGGGGGGCGCGGCGGCGGGGGCCACCGCCTGCCGCAGCAAACCGGCCCCGCCGGCATGGACCGGGCGGCGCGCCGCGGCGGGCGGCACCTGCGGGGCGCCCAGGGGGCCGGCGGCGCGCGGCGCGCCGATCGGCGCGCCCGTCGGGCGCTGCCCGCCGACCACCGCAAGGCGCGGCTGGCCCTGCGGCGCGGCGGCCGCCGCCACGTCGATGCCGGTCGCGACCACCGAGACGCGGATGCGCCCGTTCATCGTCTCGTCGATGGAGGAGCCGAAGATGATGTTCACCTCCGTCTCGTGCTCGCCCACCTCGCGGCGGATGCGGTTCGCCGCCTCGTCCACCTCGAAGAGGGTCATGTCGTGGCCGCCGGTGATGTTGATCAGCACCCCGCGCGCCCCGCGCATCGAGGTGTCCTCGAGCAGGGGGTTGCTGATCGCGGCCTCGGCGGCGCGCAGCGCGCGGTCCTCGCCCTCCGCCTCGCCCGAGCCCATCATCGCCTTGCCCATTTCCGCCATCACCGTGCGGATGTCGGCGAAGTCCAGGTTGACCACGCCGGGGTTGACCATCAGGTCGGTCACGCCGCGCACGCCGGTGTAGAGCACGTTGTCGGCCATGCGGAACGCCTCCTGGAAGGTCGTCCGGTCATTGGCCAGCTTGAACAGGTTCTGGTTCGGCACGACGATCAGCGTGTCGACGAACTGCTGCAACTCCTCGATCCCCTGATCGGCGGCCCGGCGGCGCTTCGGCCCCTCGAAGTCGAAGGGGCGGGTGACGACGCCGACAGTGAGGATGCCGCGCTCGCGCGCCATGCGCGCGATCACCGGCGCCGCGCCCGTGCCTGTGCCGCCGCCCATGCCGGCGGTGACGAAGACCATGTGGCAGCCATCGAGGTGGCGGGCGAGCTCGTCCATCGCCTCCTCGGCGGCGGCGCGGCCGATCTCGGGCTTCGCGCCCGCCCCGAGCCCCTGCGTCAGATGCGGCCCGAGCTGCACGCGCCGCTCCGCCCGGCTGGTGACCAGGGACTGCGCGTCGGTGTTGGCGACGATGAACTCCACGCCCTCGAGGCCGAGCGCGATCATGTTGTTGACCGCGTTGGTGCCGCCCCCGCCGACGCCGATGACGGCGATGCGCGGCGAGAAATCCGTGTGCTGCGACACCGGCAGCGTCAGGTTCAGCGTCATGGCCTCGTCTCTCCTTCCGCACAGACTAGGCGCGGCGGGCGAGTCGCGTCTGCCCCTCGCGCGCGAGTTGTCCCCGTCATCCCCGCAATCCACAGAGGGCGGCCGCGGGTGATGGTCACAGCCGGTCCCGCAACCAGGTCAGGACACGCCCGAGCCAGCCGCCCGAGGCTGCCGGGCCGGGCGCGATGTCGAGCAGCGGGCGGCCCTCGCCGGCGGCCCAGGCGAGCAGGCCGATCGCCCCCGAGAAGGCCGGCCCCTGCGCCGTCTCGGGCAGGCCGCGCACCTGGCGGGGCCGCCCGAGCCGCACCGTGACCTCCCGCCCGAGCACGATCCCGGCCAGTTCCCGCGCGCCGAGAAGCTGCGCGGCCCCGCCGGTCAGCACCACGCGCCGGCGCAGCTCGAGCGGCAGGCCCGAGGCCTCGAGGCGGTCGCGCAGCAGCTCGAAGGTCTCCTCGAGGCGCGGACGGATGATCTTCACGATCATCTCGCGCGGGACGCGGGCGATCTGGTCCTCCTCCTCGCCCACCAGCGGGATGGGCAGCATCTCGGCCCGGTCCTCGCCCCCCAGCAGCACGCTGCCGTGCATGGTCTTGAGCCGCTCGGCGTGGCTGATCGGGGTGGAGAGCACCCGCGCGAGGTCGTTGGTCACCTGCCACCCGCCCACCGGAATCTGCGCGGTGTGCAGCAGCTTGCCCTCGGCGAAGCAGGCGAGGCTGGTGGTGCCCGCCCCCATGTCCACGCAGACGGCGCCGAGTTCGCGCTCGTCGTCCACCAGGGTCGCGAGGCCCGCGGCGAAGGGCGAGGAGATCATCTCCTCCGCCTCCAGCTCGCAGCGGTGGAGCGTCTGGCCGAGGTTGAACAGGGCGTGGCTCGCCGCGTCCACCACATGCAGCCGGGCGCGCAGCCGCTCGCACACCATCTGGCGCGGATCCTCGACGCCGCCCGTCTCGTCCACCGTGAAGCCGGCGGGGAAGCTGTGCACCACCTCGCGCCCCTCGCCCTGGGTGCGCCGCACCCCCTCGTGCAGGATGGAGCGCAGATCGGCCTCGGTCACCGCCCGGCCGCCGATCGGCCAGTCGATGTGGTGGCTGCGGCTCTGCGGCTGGCCGCAGGCGAGGTTCACGATCACGCCCTTGAGCAGCGTGTCCGCCATCTGCTCGGCCTGGGCCACGGCGGCGCGGATCGCGGCCTCGGCCTCCTCCATGTCCACCACCGAGCCCGCCTTGACGCCGCGCGCCTTCTGCCAGCCGAAGCCGAGCGCGCGCGGCGCGCCGTCGCTCTCGATGCGCGCGATCACGCAGATGATCTTGCTCGAGCCGATGTCGAGCACGCCGAAGGTGCCCGGACGGGCGCGGCCGAGGACGAGGCGGCGGGCGGGCAGGTCGGGCAGTGTCGCCTGGGGGCGGGCGATCTCGTTCATCCTCGCGTGTTCCTCGGCGGCGCCGCGGGCGCGGCGGGGGCGGGCAGGCGCAGCACCAGCCGGTCTGGCAGGCGCATGTCCACGGCGGCGAGCGGGCGATCGAGCAGCCGCTCGCGCGCCTGCAGTTCCGTGAGGCGGATGATCGCGGCCTCCTCCTGGCCTTCGGGCAGCAGCACATCCACGCCATTGTGCAGGCGCAGGTTCCAGCGCCGTTCCGAGACGCGCACCAGCGCCTGCACGCGGTCGGCGATCTCGGGCGCGCCGCGCAGCAGGTCGATCATCGTCGCCGCCTCGCGCTCCGCCCCCGCGCCGACCACAAGGGGCAGCGGGCCGAAGGCCTCGAGACGGTCTGTGGCCATCACCCGGCCCTGGCGGTCGATCACGGCGAAGCGGCCCTCGCGCTGCCAGATGGCGAAGGCCTTGCGCTCCTCGATCCGCACGAGGATGGTGCCGTCCAGCCGGCGCTCGACATGGGCGCGCTCCACCCAGGCGATCTCCTCGAGCCGTGCGCGCGCCGCGTGCGGGTCGAAGTCGAGCAGCGCCTCGCCGGGCAGGATGCCGATGGCGCCGAGCAGCGCCTCGCGCGGGGTGAACTCCCGCCCCTCGATGCGGATTTCCCGCACCGCGAGTCCGGGAACGCGGCCGATCCCGGCCAGCCAGGCGGCGGCGTCGCGTGCGCGCGCGGCGGGGTCGAGCGCCGCGAAACCGGCCGCCCCCGCCCCGATGAGGCCGATGAGCAGCAGTCCCGCCCCGGCCGCCTGCAGGAGCCCGCGATGCTGGCGCAGGAAGATGCCGGTGGGCGAGGGGCGCCTGGGCGCCGCGGCGGCCCGCGTGCGCGCCGGCGGCTTGCGGGCCGGGCTACGCGCCATGGCGGGCCTCCCGCACCATCCAGGCGCAGAGCTCGGGGAAGGGGATGCCGAGATGCGCCGCCTGTTCCGGCAGCAGGGAGGTCGGCGTCATGCCGGGCTGGGTGTTCACCTCGAGCAGATACAGTCGGCCCGGCTCGCCCGCCGTGTCGTCGTAGCGGAAATCGGCGCGCGAGACGCCCCGGCAGCCGAGCGCGCGGTGCGCCGCCAGCGCCACGCGCAGCGCCTCCTCCGCGATCGACGGAGGCACCGGGGCGGGCAGCAGGTGGCGGCTGCCGCCGGCGGCGTATTTCGCCTCGTAGTCGTAGAAGCCCGACTCGGTCGCGATCTCGGTGACAGCGAGCGCGCGCTCGCCCATCACCGCGACGGTCAGTTCGCGCCCGGGGATGTAGCTCTCGGCCATGATGCGCGACCCATGCCGCCAGGAGAGGGCGATCTCGCGGCGGCGGTTGTCGCCCTCGCGCAGGATGGCGACGCCCACACTGCTGCCCTCGTCCACCGGCTTCACCACATAGGGGCGCGGCAGCGGATCGGCGTCCGCAAGCTCGGCGGGGCTGACCACCCGATGCGCCGCGACGGGCAACCCGTGCGCCTGGAACACCGCCTTGGCGGCGGCCTTGTCCATGGCCATGGCCGAGGCCCGCACCCCGGAGTGGGTGTAGGGCAGCCCGAGCCAGTCGAGCACGCCCTGGATCGAGCCGTCCTCGCCGAAGCGGCCGTGCAGGGCATTGAACACCACCTCGGGCCGCGCGGCGGCGAGCGCGCCCAGCACGGCGGGGAGATCCTCCGTCACCTCGATGGGCGTGACCTCGAAGCCCGCCTCGCGCAGCGCGGCGATCACCTGCCGGCCGGAGGAGAGGCTCACCTCGCGCTCGGCCGAGACGCCGCCGTAGAGCACCGCCACATGCGTCATGCGCGCTCTCCGATGCGGCGGATTTCCCAGTCGAGCGCGATGCCCGCGTGCGCGAGGACACGCGCGCGCACCGCCTCGCCGAGATCCTCGATCTCGGCCGCCGTCGCGCCCCCCGTGTTGATCAGGAAGTTGCAGTGCTTCTCGCTGACCTGCGCGGCGCCGAGTCTCATCCCCCGGCAGCCGGCGGCCTCGATCAGCGCCCAGGCCTTCCGCCCGGGCGGGTTGCGGAAGGTGCTGCCGCCGGTGCGCGCGCGCACGGGCTGGCTCGCCTCGCGCGCCGCGCGGATCTCGGCCATGCGCGCGGCGATGGCGGGCTTCGCGGCCGGCGCGGCGCGCAGCCGCGCGCGGATGACGACGCCGCGCGCGGGCAGCTCGGCTTGGCGGTAGGAGAGGCGCAGCGCCGCGGCGTCGAGCCGCAGCAGGCCCTCGGGCGTGGCGACCTCCGCCCAGTCCAGCACATCGGCGATCTCGCGGCCGTAGGCGCCGGCGTTCATCGCCACCGCGCCGCCGATGCTGCCAGGGATGCCGCAGAGGAACTCGAGCCCGCCGAGCCCGGCGGCGGCCGCGTGCTCGGCCACCGTGGCGTCGAGGGCGGCCGCGCCGGCGATCACGCCATCCGCCTCCACCTCGATGCGCCCGAAGCCGCGCGCGGGCAGGCGCAGCACCACCCCGCGCACCCCGCCGTCGCGCACGATCAGGTTGGAGGCGGCGCCGATGACGCAGAGGGGGATATCGGCGGGCAGGGCAGCGAGGAGACCGAGCAGATCCTCGGCATCCGCCGGGCGGACGAGCCAGTCCGCCGGCCCGCCCACGCGGAACCAGGTGACGGGGGCGAGCGGCGCGGCCGGCTCCGCGCGGCCGCGCAGCCGCAGCGGACATCCAGGCGCAACCCCCGGGCGCGGCGCCTCCTCCCCCGGTGCCATCAGGGCGCCCTCAGGCACGACGCAACGGCGTCACGCGCGCCCCTCCCCCCATGCCGGACTGCGCCTGCAGCGCCGCGAGCTGCTCGGGCAGCGCATGCGCCCAGGCGGTGATGTTGCCCGCGCCGAGGCAGACCACATAGTCCCCGGGCCGCGCGATGGCGTGGATCATCTCGGGCAGGTGCTCGGGCGAGGGCAGCGGCACCACGCTGCGGTGGCCGCGCGCGCGCAGCCCCTCCACCAGCGCCTCCTTGTCCACGCCGGGGATGGGCGCCTCGCCGGCTGCATAGACATCGGCGACGATGACGGTGCCCGCGTCGTTCATGCAGGTGCAGAACTCGCCGAAAAGCCGGGAGAGGCGCGAGTAGCGGTGCGGCTGCACCACCGCGATCACGTCGCGCGCGCCGGCCTGGCGGGCGGCCTTGAGCACCGCCGCGATCTCCACGGGGTGGTGGCCGTAGTCGTCGATGACGTGGATGCCCCCCACCTCGCCCAGGCGGGTGAAGCGGCGCTTCACGCCCTTGAACCCGGCCAGCGCCTGGCGGATCACGTCCTCGGACACCTCCATCTCCACGCCGATGGCGATGGCGGCCAGCGCGTTCTGCACGTTGTGGGCGCCCAGCATGGGCAGGCGGAAGGGCTTCATGGTGCGCACGCGGCGCGTCAGCCGGTCCTGGATGCTGACCTCGAAGGTGGCGCCGAGGCGGTCGGTCAGCACCTTCTCGGCGCGCACATCGGCCTGGGGCGAGAAGCCGTAGGTGACGATCCGCCGATCCAGGCGCGGGATCATCGCCTGCACCGCCGGATGGTCCATGCAGAGCACGGCGAAGCCGTAGAAGGGGATGTTGGAGACGAACTGCGCGTAGCCCTCGCGCATCGCCTCCTCGCTGCCCCAGTGGTCGAGGTGCTCGGCGTCCATGTTGGTGACGACGGCGACCGTGGCGGGCAGGCGCAGGAAGCTGCCGTCGCTCTCGTCGGCCTCGACCACCATCCAGTCGCCGGCGCCGAGCCGCGTGTTGGTGCCGTAGGCGTTGATGATGCCGCCGTTGATCACGGTGGGGTCGAGCCGCGCCGCCTCCAGCACGGCGGAAACCAGGCTTGTCGTCGTGGTCTTGCCGTGGGTGCCGCCCACGGCGATGCCCCATTTGAGGCGCATGAGTTCGGCCAGCATCTCGGCCCGGCGCACCACGGGAATGAGGCGGGCGCGCGCGGCCTGCACCTCCGGATTGTCGCGCTTGACCGCGGTGGAGACGACGACGACCTGCGCGTCGCCGAGATTCTCCGCGGCATGGCCGATCATCACCGGGATGCCCGCCGCGCGCAGCCGGGCCACGTTCTGGCCCTCGGCGATGTCGCTGCCCTGCACGGCGTAGCCGAGATTGTGCAGCACCTCGGCGATGCCGGACATGCCGATGCCGCCGATCCCGACGAAATGGATCGTCCCGATGGAGAGGGGCAGCGCGCGCATCAGCGGGACTCCTGCTGGGTGGCGGTCAGGGCGGCGGCCTCCATCACGGCGTCCGCAAGCTCCCGGGCGGCCTGGGGCCGGGCGAGGGATGCCGCATGGCGGGCCGCTTCGGCAAGCCTCCCGCCCGCGCCGAGCCACGCCGCGAGCAGCGCCGACAGCCGCCCGGGGCTCGCTTCCCGCTGGGGCAGCACCTCGGCGGCCCCCGCCGCGGCCAGCGCGCGCGCGTTCGCCGCCTGGTGGTCGTCGATCGCGCCAGGCAGCGGGACGAGGATGGCCGGGCGCCCCGCGCAGGCCAGTTCCGCCACCGTGGAGGCGCCGGCGCGCGCGATCACGAGATGCGCGCCCGCAAACCGCCGCGCGATGTCGGTGAAGAAGGGCGAGAGCTCGGCCGGGATGCCGGCCTCGGCATAGGCCGCACGCACGCGCTCGAGATCCTCCACCCGGCACTGCTGCGTCACCACCAGGCGCGCACGCAGCGCCTCGGGCAGGGCGGCGACGGCGGGCGGGACGATCTCGCCGAAGATGCGCGCGCCGAGCGAGCCGCCGATGACGAGGAGCCGCAGCGCGCCCTCGGTCGCGGGATAGGGCTCGCCCGCCAGCGCCGCCAGCGCCGGGCGCACCGGGTTGCCGACATGGCGCGTGCGGGCGGAGGGCGGCACGCGCGCCGTCTCGGGATAGGAGAGGGCAAGCAGCTCCGCGCGCGCGGCGAGGGCGCGATTGGCCCGGCCCAGCACCGCGTTCTGCTCGTGCAGGATCAGCGCCGGCCGCCGCGCGCCCAGGCTCAACGCGGCGAGCGCGGGGGGGATGGAGGGATAGCCGCCGAAGCCCACCAGCGCCGCCGCATCCAGCCGCTGCAGCAGCCGCCGCGCGGCGAGCGTGCCGGCCGCGAGCGCGAGCGCCCCGCGCAGCGCCCGCAACGGGCCGCGCCCCGCCAGCCCCTCCCCCTTCAGCACGAAGCGTTCGGCATTGGCGAAGGCCGGGCTGTCGAAGGCGGCCGAGCGCGCGTCGGTGAACAGCACGATGCGCTGGCCGCGCGCGGCGAGTTCCGCCGCCAGCGCCTCGGCCGGGAAGAGGTGGCCGCCGGTGCCCCCGGCGGCGATGGCGATGGGGCGCAGCGCCGCTCCCCTCATGCGCGCGCTCTCATGTCGGGAAGGGCGAGCGCAGGCCCGCCGTATAGGGGTTCAACCCGCCTTCCGCCGGATCGCGCGGCGCGCGCCGCCGCGTCAGCGCCAGCAGGAAGCCCATGCCGATGGCGAGCGCCAGCACCGAGGAGCCGCCATAGCTCACGAAGGGCAGCGTCATGCCCTTGGTCGGGATCAGGTGCAGCGAGGAGGCCATGTTGATGAAGGCCTGCAGGCCGAACTGCACCAGCAGCCCGGCGCCGGCGAGGCTGACGAACAGGTCGCGCTCCGCCATCAGCCGCACCAGGCCGCGGATGACCACGAAGGCGAAGATGGCGAGGATGACGAGGCAGGCGATCAGCCCGAACTCCTCGGCGGCCACGGGGAAGACGAAATCCGCGTGCGCGTCGGGCAGCACGTCCTTCACCCGGCCCTCGCCCGGGCCACGGCCGAACAGCCCGCCATTGCCGAAGGCTTCGAGCGACATGCGGATCTGGAAGTTGTCGCCGGATTCCGGATCGAGGAAGCGCTGCACGCGCGAGCGCACATGCCCGTGCAGCGTGAAGGCCGCGACCGCGAGCCCGGCCACACCCACCCCGCCCAGCACCACCCACATCAGGTTGATCCCCGAGACGAAGACCTGCGCGAGGAACACCGCGACGATGACCGCGAGCATGCCGATGTCGGGCTGCTGCTTGAGCAGGAAGGCGACACCCCCCACCAGCGCGAAGCCGAGGAGAAGGCCGGGGAAGCGCCGCTCGCGCCTGCCCTCGGCGATCAGCCAGCCGCACAGCACGGCGAGGCAGGGCTTGAGGAACTCGGAGGGCTGCAGCGACATGCCGGGCAGCGAGAGCCAGCGCCGTGCTCCCTTGATCTCGGTGCCCGCGACGAGGGTGAGCGCGGTCAGCGCCAGCGCCGCCAGCGTGCCGAGGATGGCCAGCCGCAGCACCCAGCGCGGCGGCAGCAGCGAGACGGCGACCATCACCAGCACCGCCAGCCCGGAATAGAGCACCTGCCGCGCGAGGAACATGTGGCGCGAGGAGGCGCCGATGCGCTCGGCCACGGCCGGGGAGGCGGAGAGCATCATCACGTAGCCGATGGCCACCAGCGCCAGCAGCGCCGCGAGCGTCCAGCGGTCCACGCTCCACCACCAGCGGCCGAGGACGGAGGTGTCGGTGCGCGAGATGGCCATCACGCCCCCTCCTGCAGCGCGGCCACCAGCGCGCGGAAGCGGTCGCCGCGCTGGTCGAAGCCGGTGAACTGGTCCCAGGAGGCGGCGGCGGGCGAGAGGAGCACCACCTCCGCCGCGCCGCGCATCGCCGCCTCGGCGGCGAGCGGCAGCGCCGCCTCGAGCGTGCCGCAGAGGCGGTGGGGCACGCCGTGCGCGGCCAGCGTCGCGGCGAAGAGGGGCGCGTCGCGGCCGATCAGGAAGGCCTCGGCCACGCGCGGGAACAGCGGCGCGAGCGGCTCGATACCGCCCTCCTTGCCCATGCCGCCCGCGATCCAGACCACGCGCGGATAGGAGGCGAGGGCGCGGGCCGCCGAATCCGCGTTGGTGGCCTTGCTGTCGTTGACGAAGCTGACGCCGCGGATGCGCCCCACGATCTCCTGCCGGTGCGGCAGGCCGGGATAGCTGGCGAGGCTAGGTGCGATCTCCGCCCGCGGCACGCCGAGGAACATCGCCATGGCCGCCGCGGCCGCCGCGTTCTGCGCGTTGTGGTCGCCGGGCAGGGCGGGGCAGGCCGCGAGATCGGCCAGCGTGCCCTGCGCGTCGCGCAGCAGGCGCCCCTCCCACCAGACGCCGCCCGGGCCGAGCGGCAGCACCCGGCCCGCGACCTCGCGCGCGAGGGAGCGCGTCCACTCGTCCTCCTGGCCCAGCACGGCGAGGTCCTCGGCCGTCTGGTTGGCGAAGATGCGCGCCTTGGCGGCGCGGTAGCCCGCCATGTCGCCGTGCCGGTCCAGGTGATCGGGGGTGAGGTTGAGCATCGCCGCGCAGTGGAATCGAACGGTCTCGATTCGCTCCAGCGTGTAGCTCGACATCTCGAGCACGAAGACGCCCGCATCGCCGAGCACGGGCATGTCGAGCGCGGGCGGGCCGAGATTGCCCCCCACCGCGCAGGAAATGCCCGCGCGCGCGAGCAGATGGCCGAGCAGGGCGGTGGTGGTGCTCTTGCCATTGGTGCCGGTGATGCCGGCGAAGCGCGCGCGCGAGCCCGCGGCGCGCACCGCGCGGTGGAGGAACTCCACGTCGCTCAGGATGGGCGCGCCGGCCGCGCGCGCCGCCGCCGCCGCCGGGTGCGGGGCGGGCAGATGGTGCGGGATGCCGGGCGAGAGCAGCAGCGCGTCGAAGGCGAAGCCCGCGGCGGGGTCGGCGACGCGCAGCCCCGCGGCGGCAGCCTCGGCGCGGGCGGCCTCGCGGTCGTCCCAGCAGATGACCTCGGCGCCCCAGGCGGCGAGGCGTCGCGCCGCCGGCAGCCCGGCCTTGCCGAGCCCCACGACCGCGATGCGCTCTCCCTCGAATGGCCTCATCGGATCTTCAGCGTCGAGAGGCCGATCAGCGCCAGCACCATGGCGATGATCCAGAAGCGGATCACGATGGTCGCTTCCGCCCAGCCCTTCTTCTCGAAATGGTGGTGCAGCGGCGCCATGAGGAAGACGCGCCGCCCCGTCCGCTTGAACCAGAACACCTGGATCATCACCGAGAGCGTCTCGACCACGAAGAGCCCGCCCACGATGGCGAGCACGATCTCGTGCTTCGTCGCCACCGCGATGGAGCCCAGCGCGCCGCCGAGCGCGAGCGAGCCGGTATCGCCCATGAACACCGCCGCGGGCGGGGCGTTGAACCACAGGAAGCCGAGCGAGGCGCCGATCAGCGCCGAGCAGAACACCGCGAGCTCCCCCGCCCCCGGCACGCCATGGAGCTGGAGATAGTCCGCAAAGACGCGGTTGCCCACCAGATAGGCGATCAGCGCGAAGACGGCGGCGGCGATCATCACCGGCACGATGGCGAGCCCGTCCAGCCCGTCCGTCAGGTTCACCGCGTTGGAGGCGCCCATCATCACGAACATCCCGACCAGCGGGAAGAACAGCCCGAGCGGGATCAGCACCTCCTTGAACACCGGCACGGCGAGGTTGGAGTTCAGCGCAGGCGGCAGCAGGAGCGTGATCCACACGGCCGCGGCGAGGCCGATGGCCGCCTGCGCGGCAAGCTTCGCGCGGCCCGAGACGCCCTTGGTGTTGCGCTTCGTCACCTTGAGCCAGTCGTCGAGGAAGCCGAGGCCGCCATAGCCCAGCGTGACGAACAGCACCGCCCAGACGAAGCCGTTGCGCAGATCGGCCCAGAGCAGAACGCCGACGCTGAGCGCGAGCAGGATGAGCAGCCCGCCCATGGTGGGCGTGCCCTTCTTGGTGATCAGGTGGCTCTGCGGGCCGTCCTCGCGGATGGGCTGGCCGCCGCGCTGGAAGCTGCGCAGCCAGGCGATGATGGCGTTGCCGAAGACGAGGCAGATCAGCAGCGCCGTCATGCAGGCGGCGCCGGCGCGGAAGGTGGTGTAGCGCACCAGGTTGAACAGGATGAAGTCGTCGGCGAGGGGGCCGAGCAGAAGCGGGATCATGGGGTCTTCCTCTCGGTCAGCGCGCGGACGATCTCGGCCATCCGCATGCCGAGCGAGCCTTTCACAAGCACGGCATCCCCGTCGCGCAGCGCGGCCGCGACGACCGGTGCGAGGCTCGCGGCATCGGGGAGATGCGCCCCCCGCCGGTCGGGCGGGAGCGCGGCGAAGAGATGCCCCATCAGCGGGCCGCAGGCAAACACGAGATCCGCCCGGGCTGCGTCCGGCGCAAGACCGGCATGCAGGGCGGGCCCGAAATCGCCGAGCTCCAGCATGTCGCCGAGCACCGCGATGCGTCGGCGCGCCGGCTGGGCGGCCAGCACCGCCAGCGCGGCGCGCACCGCGCTGTCGGAGGCGTTGTAGCTTTCGTCGAGCAGGAGCGCCTCGCCGCCATCGGCGGTGGGGATGCGGCGCATCGCGCCGCGCCCCGGCCCGGCGCCGAAGCCTTCAAGCGCCGCGGCGGCCAGCCCCGCGTCGCCACCGGCCGCCTGGATGGCCGCCAGCGCGGCGAGCGCGTTCATCGCCATGTGCCGGCCCGGCTGGGAGAGGCGCAGACGCAGGTGCCGGCCGAGCAGGTCGAGCTCCGCCACCCCGCCCATGGCCTCGCCCTCATAGGAGACGAGCCGCGCTTCGGCCTGGGCCCCCTCGCCGAAGCCCAGCACGCGCGCGCCGCGCGCCTCGGCAATGCGCGCCATGCGCGCGAAGAAGGGGCTCTCGCGCGGCAGGATCGCCACACCCGCCCCCGGCGTGAGGCCGGCCGTGATGTCGGCCTTCTCGTCCGCGATCGCCTCCTGGCTGCCGAGGTTGCCGATATGCGCGGTGCCGATGGCGGTGACGATGGCCACATGCGGCGCGGCGAGGCGCGCGAGCGGCGCGATCTCGCCGCGGTGGTTCATGCCGATCTCCACCGCCGCCCATTCGGTCGCGCGCGGCATGCGCGCCAGTGTGAGCGGCACGCCCCAGTGGTTGTTGTGGCTGGCGGCCGAGGCATGGGTCTCGCCCAGCGCCTGCATGGCCCGGCGCAGCATCTCCTTGGTCGTGGTCTTGCCGACCGAGCCGGTGACGGCGACGACGCGCGCCCGGCTGCGCGCCCGTCCCGCGGCCCCGAGCGCGGTGAGGCCGGCGAGGGTGTCGGCCACGCGCAGGGTGGGGCCGCCCGGAATATCGCGCTCCACCATCGCGGCCGCGCCCCTGGCGAAGGCCTCTGCCACGAAGTCATGCCCGTCGCGCGCCGCGCGCAGCGCGACGAAGAGATCGCCGGGCGCGAGGCTGCGCGTGTCGATCGAGACGCCATGCACGACGAGCGAATCCGCGCAGACCCCGCCCGTGGCGGCGCGCAGCTCGGCAGCGGTCCAGAGCGGCGTCACGGCCCGCCCCCCGCGAGGCGGCGCACCACCTCGACGTCGTCGAAGGGGTGGGTCACGCCCGCGATGGTCTGCCCGCTCTCATGGCCCTTGCCCGCGACGGCGAGCACATCGCCCGGACCGAGGGCGGCGAGGGCGGCGGCGATGGCGGCCTCGCGCGGGCCGGCGTCGCGCGCCCCGGGGGCGGCGGCGAGGATGGCGGCGCGGATCGCCGCCGGGTCCTCGCCGCGCGGGTTGTCGTCGGTGATCCAGACCATGTCGGCGGCGGCGGCGGCCGCAGCCCCCATCAGCGGGCGCTTGCCCGGATCCCGCTCGCCGCCCGCACCGAAGAGCACATGCAGCCGCGCGCCGGGCCCCACATGCGGGCGCAGCGCGGCGAGCAGCCGCGCCAGCGCGTCGGGGGTGTGGGCGTAGTCCACATAGACCGCCGCGCCATTGGGCAGGGTGGCGGCCAGCTCCATCCGCCCGCGCACGCCGACGAGGCCGGGCAGCAGGGCGAGAAGCCGCTCGCGCGGCAGGCCGAGGCCGCGCGCCAGGCCCGTCGCCACCAGCACATTGTCGGCCTGGAAGCGGCCGGGGAGCGCGAGCTCGACCTCCGCGCGCGCGCCCTCCATCTCCAGCAGCAGGCGCTGGCCGCGCGGCAGGGGCGTCTGCCCGAGCAGGCGGATGTCGCGCGCCGCCTCGCCCACCTCGATGGTGCGGAGGCCCCGGTGTTGCGCGATGGCGCGCAGGGCGGCCAGCGTCTCGGGCTCCATGTCGGCATGGAACACGGCCGGCGCGCCCGCGGGCAGCAGCGCCTCGAACAGCCGCAGCTTGGCGGCGCGATAGGCCGCCATGCTGCCGTGGTAGTCGAGATGGTCGCGCGTCAGGTTCGTGAAGCCCGCGGCGGCGAGGCGCACGCCCTCGAGCCGCCGCTGGTCGAGGCCGTGGGAGCTCGCCTCCATGGCGAGATGGGTCACGCCGGCCCGTGCCAGGGCGGCGAGGGTCGCATGCAGGGTCACCGGCTCGGGCGTGGTCAGGCTCTCGCCCGGCGGGAAGCCCTCGGCCACGAGGCCGAGCGTGCCGAGCGAGGCGGCGCGATGCCCCGCGCCCGCCAGGAGTTGGCGCAGGAACTCCACGGTGCTGGTCTTGCCGTTGGTGCCCGTGACGGCGACCACCACCTCGGGCTGCGCGCCATGGAAGGCGGCGGCGAGGCGCGCGAGCAGGGCGCGGGGGTCGGCGCTCTCGACCACGGGCAGGCGCGGCACGCCCTCGGGCCAGGCGAGGCCGGGGGGCGCGAGCACCGCCGCCGCCCCGGCCGCCACGGCCTCGGCGAGGAAGCGCGCGCCGTCGGTGCGTGCGCCGGGCAGGGCGGCGAAGAGGAAGCCGGGGCGCACCGCGCGGCTGTCGGCCGTGAGGCCGGCGATGCTCACCGCCGCCCGGGGCGGTTCTCCGCAGCGCGCGAGGAGCTCATCGAGCGTCACGGCCGGACTCGGCGGGTGCGAGGGCGAGGGCGAGGCCCGACGGCGCGGCATCGGTGCGGCGGATGGGGCTGGCGGGGAGGTCCACCGGCGCGGGAGCCCGCGGGCCAAGGCCCGGCGGGGGCGCCGGCTGGGCGGCGGGCTGCGGGGCCGCGCCGCGCGGGGCGGGCGTGCCGGGCGGGGCGGCGCGCGGGCGCGGCGGCTGCAGGGGCAGGGCGATGGTCTGCTGGATCTGTGCGATGCGCTCCGTCTCCGGCACCAGGCCGAGGATGGGGGCCACGCGCTCCACCACGCGCCGCGCCGCCGGCGCGGCCACCACGCCTGCGGTGGCGAAGCCGCCCGTATCGGCGCGCGGCTTGGGCTCGTCCACCATGACGTAGATCGCGTAGCGCGGCGCGTTCATCGGGAAGGCGCCGACGAAGGCGGAAATGCGGCGGTTCTCCGAATAGCCGCGGCCGCGCTCGCTCGTCTTGAGGGCCGTGCCGGTCTTGCCGCCCACGAAATAGCCCGGCGCATCGGCCGCGCGGCCCGACCCCTCGGTGACGGCGATGCGCATCAGCCGGCGCATCTGCTCGGAGGTGCGCTCGCTGATCACGCGCGTGCCCTCGCGCTCGCTGCCTTCCGGCTGGGCGAGGATGGTCGGGGTGCGGAAGATGCCGCCATTGGCCAGGGTGGCGATGCTGTTCACCACGTGCAGCGGCGTGACCGAGACGCCATGGCCGAAGCCGATGGTCATGGTGTTGATCTCGCGCCAGTCGCGCGCCCCGGGCAGCAGCACCGCCGCCGCTTCGGGCAGCTCGATGGGCAGGCGCTGGTGGCGGGCGATGCCGAAGCGCGCGAGGAACTCGCGCTGCCGGGTCGGACCCACCGTCATCGCCATGTGCGCGGTGCCGAGATTGGAGGAATAGGCGATGATCTCGGGCAGGGCGAGCCAGCGGTTCTTGCCGCGGAAGTCGTTGATCTCGTGCCCGCCGATGCGGATCGGGCGCGAGGCGTCGAAACCCGAATGGAGCTGCACGGTGCCGAGTTCGAGGGCCATCGCCGCCGTCAGCAGCTTGAAGGTGGAGCCCGGCTCGTAGACGCCCTCCACCGCGCGGTGGAAGCGGTTCTCGGGCGGCGAGGCCGCTGGGTTGGCGCCGCTGAAATCGGGCAGGGAGACCATGCCCAGCACCTCGGCCGTGTGCACGTCCATGACGATGGCGGCGCCGCCGATCCCGTTGAAGCGCTCGATGGCCCAGGCGAGGGCCTCGCGCAGCTCGCGCTGGACGCGGATGTCGAGGGAGAGGCGCAGCGGCTCGCGGCTGGTGCGCAGGCGCTCGTCGAACCAGCGTTCCGCGCCGAACAGCCCCTGGTTGTCCACGTCCACGAGGCCGAGCACATGCGCCGCGTCGCGGCCCTTGGGATAGGTGCGGCGCTCGGCCGTCTCGAAGTCGAGGCCGACGATGCCGAGCGCGTTGATCTGCTCCATCTGCCGCGGCGTGATGAAGCGGTCGATGTAGGCGAAGACGCGGGGGCCCGAGAGGCGCTCGACCAGCCTCTCGCGGTCGAGATGCGGCAGGATGGGGTGCAGGCGCTCAGCCACCTCGCGCGGGTTCTCGATCAGGTTCGGGCGGGCATAGAGCGCGAGGCCGCGCACCGTGACCGCCAGCACCTCGCCGTTGCGGTCGGTGATCTCGGCCCGGCTCACCGGCGGCTCGGCGCGCGGCAGGCGCGGGGCCTGGGCGATGCGCGAGGACTCCGGGTTGACGATGGTCTTCTCGGCGAGCCGCAGCCCCACCGCGCCGAAGAGCACCGCGAAGCCGATGGTGGCGAGCAGCAGCCGGCCGCGCACGCGGCGCTGCTGCGCGGCCTCGGCGAGCGGCGAGCGCAAGGCGAGCCGCCCCTCGCGCGTGGGCAGGACGGGGCGGGCATCGGGCGGGGGCGGGGGCAGCTCGTTCATCGCTGGAACGGCACGGGGGGCGGCAGGCTCGCCCCGGCGCCGAGCAGCGAGCCCTGCGGCGGCGGCGGCGGGGCGGGCTGGAGATGGACCGCCTGGCGCAGCGGTGGCGGCGGCGGAGCGGTGGGGCGGGGCGGGGGAGCCACGGTCCCCGCGATGGGCGGCAGGCGCGCGGGTTCGGCCGGCGCGCGGACGGCCGGGGCGGGGGGCGCCGCCGCCGCCACGGCGACGGGCGGCGGCCGAGGCGCGGCG
>JAOAIK010000052.1 GCA_026414745.1 Roseococcus sp. | reverse complement strand
GCCTCCGCCCCGCCGGCCGCCCCTGTGGTCACCCCGCCGGCTGCGCCGCAGGCGGCCCCACCCGCCGCGCCGGCTGTCACCCCCCGCCCTGCGCCCAACGCGGTCCAGCCCCCCGCGGCGCCCCCTGCCGCCGCACCGGCCCCGCCCGCGCCTGCGCCTGCCGCCGCGCCCGCCGAGGCCCCGGCCGCCGTCCCGCCCGAACTCGCCGCGCTGCTCGACATCCTGCGCGACGAGACGCGCCGCGCCGCGCTGATCCGTGCCCTGGAGGCGGGCCGCCCGGCCGAGGCGCCCGCCGCCTCCGCCCCGTCCGAGCCGCGCCCGGAGGAGCTGCCCGCGCCCGCCGAGATCGTGCAGGGCCTGGCCGAGCGGCTTTCCGCCGCCGCGCTGCAGCTGCTCTCCGCCATCTCCTCGGCCACCGAGATGCAGGGGGTGCGCGCTTGGTTCGGCCGCATCGCCACCGACGAGCGGCTGCAGCAGCAGGTGCTGGCGCTGAGCTGGAAGCTCGGCCTCGTCATGCTCGCCGGGCTGCTGGCCGAGCGGCTGCTGCGCTTCCTGCTGCGCCGTCCCTACCGCTGGCTGGAGGAGCGCAGCGCCGCGGTGGAGGGCCCGCTGCGCGGCCTGCGCCGCCTGCCCTACATCCTGGGCCACCTCGCGCTCGATCTGGTGCCGGTGGGCGCCTTCGGCCTCGGCGCGCTGGCGGTGATCGGCCTCTACGCCATCTGGCCCTCCAACCGCCTGATCATGGAGGCGGTGGTGGTCGCCTACATGGTGGCGCGGCTGGTCATGGCCGCGGCGCGGCTGGTCTTCTCGCCCGATCTCGCCCGGCTGCGCCTGATCCGCTGCACGGACGAGACGGCGGCCTACGCGATGGTCTGGACGCGTCGCCTGGCGCTCACCGCGGTCGGCTTCTACGTCGCCTCGGCGACGGCCGGGTTGCTCGGCCTGCCGCTCGGCGCCCAGGACGGCATCTGGCGCGTGGGGCTGCTCATCATATCGGCCATGGCGGCGGTGATCGTGCTGCAGAACCGCGCCGCGGTGGCCGGGCTGCTCGACGCGCCGGAGCTGCGCGAGGGCGACGCGCCCGACGCGGCGCGCCGCTTCCTGCGCGCGGCGCGCACGCAGCTCGCCCAGGTGTGGCACATCGCCGCCATCCTGTGGCTGCTCGCGGCCTGGGCGGTGTGGGCGCTGGACGTGGAGCGCGGCTTCGAGCGGCTGGCCGCCGCCACCCTCGCCAGCGTCGTCGTCGTCGCGGCGGGCAAGCTGGCGGACGAGCTGATGCGCCGCGGCCTGACCCGCGCCTTCACCATCCGCGGGGAGCTGGCGAAGCGGAACCCGGGGCTGGAGGCGCGCGCCAACCGCTACCTGCCCGTGCTGAAGGGGACCTTCTCCGGCCTGATCCTCGCCGCCACGCTGGTCGCGCTGCTCGAGGTGTGGGGGCTCAACTCCCTCGCCTGGTTCCAGCCGGGGCGCTGGGGCGGGCGCGTGGTCTCCGCGCTGCTCACCATCGGCATCACCATCGGCGTCGCGCTGCTGGTCTGGGAGCTGGCGAATGCCGCCATCCAGCGCCACCTCGACGCGCTGCCCAAGGACGGCGCGGCCGCGCGCAGCGCCCGGGTGCGCACGCTGCTGCCCATGCTGCGCACCGCGCTGGCGGCGCTGCTGCTGGTGGTAGTGGCCCTCACCACGCTCGCCGAGATCGGCATCAATGTCGCGCCGCTGCTGGCCGGCGCGGGCGTGGTCGGCCTCGCCATCGGCTTCGGCAGCCAGACCCTGGTGCGCGACGTGATCACCGGCGTCTTCCTGCTGCTGGAGGACGCCGTGGCCGTGGGCGACACGGTGACGGTGGGCGGCCTCTCCGGCACGGTGGAACAACTCTCCATCCGCTCCATCAAGCTGCGCGCGCTGGACGGTTCGGTGCACATCATCCCCTTCAGCGCGGTGACGACCGTGACCAACCAGACGCGCGACTTCGGCTATGCCGTGGTGGATCTCGCGCTCGACCAGCGCGCCGACACGGACGAGGCGGTGATGCTGCTGCGCCGGGTGGGCGAGGAGATGCGCGAGGACGAGGCCTGGGCGCCCCAGCTTCTCGCGCCGCTCGAGGTGATGGGGGTGGAGCGGCTCACCGAGACGGGGGTGGTGGTGCGCGCCCGCGTCATGACGCCGCCCGCGCGCCGCTGGGCGGTGGCGCGGGAGTTGAACCGCCGCATCAAGCAGCGCGCCGATGCCGAGGGGCTGCCGCTGTGCAACACCAACCGCGCCACCACCGTCGTGGTCGGCGCGCCCGCTGCTACGCCGGCGCCAGCGTGAGCAGCCACAGCGCCGCCACCCCGCCCAGGATGGCGAGCGCGTAGCTGCGCGTGCCGATCATCACGCCGGCGACGCAGGCGGCCGCCAGCCACTGGCGCGGTCCGCCCGAGACCAGCGCGGGCGTGACGAAGGCGACGAAGATGCAGCCGGGCAGATAGGCGAGCATCGCCTGCACGAAGGGCGGCGGGCGGGTGGCGCGCAGCAGCGCATAGCCGCCTGCGCGCAGCAGATAGGTCGCCGCCGCCATGGCGAGGATGGCGGCCAGCACGTCCCAGCGCAGCGTCATGGCGCCCCGCGCGCCGCGCCGGCCCGCACGGGCGCGTGCCGCCTCAGGGCTTGCCCGGGGCGGGGCTCAGCAGCGCCTTCTTGCCCGGCTTGCCCTTCCACTCGTCGGCATCGGGCGGGGGTTCGCCCTTGCGGGTGATGTTGGGCCAGGACTGGGCGAAGTTGCGGTTGATCTCGAGCCAGGGGGTCGCGCGGTCGTCGCTGTCGGGCAGGATGGCCTCGGCGGGGCATTCGGGCTCGCAGACGCCGCAGTCGATGCACTCGTCGGGGTGGATCACCAGCATGTTCTCGCCGACGTAGAAGCAGTCGACGGGACAGACTTCCACGCAGTCCATGTACTTGCACTTGATGCAGTTCTCGGTGACGACGTAGGTCACGAAGGGGCTCCTGGCCGGCGGGGAACGGACCAGATGTGCCGTGCCCGGGCCGCCCTGACAAGGCGGGCGGGGGGCCGTTACGCAGCTGAGAGATCCTCGTAGAGGCGGCGCGCCTCCTCCGGCGGGCCGCGGCGCGTGCCGAGGGCCAGGACGCGCCAGACGCGCACCTCGCCCCGCCAGGGAAAGGTCAGCACATCGCCCACTCGCAGCCGCGCATGCGCCTTCGTCACGGGCTGGCGGTTGAGGCGGAAGCCCCCGGCCTCGACCAGCGCGGCGCAGGCGGATTTCGTCTTGGCGAGGCGCGCGTGCCAGAGCCAGGTGTCGAGCCGGAGGAAGGGCGCGGCGCCGGGCTCCGTCACGCTATTTCAGCTTCAGCTTCAGCAGCGCGGCGAAGGGGCTGTCCTCCGGCCGCGTCGCGGGGCGGTCCTCGAAGAAGGTGCGGGTCTCGGGGCCGCCGGGGCCGCGGTCGCGCTCGCGCGGGGGGCGGGGGCGTTCCTCGCGTCGATCCTCCCGCCGGGGGCCGCGCTCGCGCGCGGGGGAGTCGCGGCGCTGGGGCTCGGCGGTGGCCTCCTGCGGCGGCGCGTCGCGGGGGCGGGGGGCGGGCGGCGCGCCCTCGGGGCGCGGGCCGCGCGGCTGGTCGCGCCGCTGGCGCGCGGGC
>JAOAIK010000031.1 GCA_026414745.1 Roseococcus sp. | reverse complement strand
TCAGAACGGCTTCGCGATCACCAGCACGACGATCAGGATCAGCGCCAGGGTGGGCACCTCGTTGACCACGCGCCAATACCTGTGGCTGCGGGTGCGGAGGTCCGACTCGAACTCGCGCCTGCCGCGCGCGAGCAGCATGTGCATGGCCGTCAGCACCAGGATGCCGAGCAGCTTGCCGTGCCACCAGCCGGCCCGCCAGTCCACGACGCCCGGCGTCAGCACGAGAAGCAGGCCGAAGCCCCAGGTCCAGACCATCGCCGGGTTCATGATGGCGCGGAGCAGCCGCCGCTCCATCACCTTGAACAGCTCGGACTGCCCGGAGCCGGGCTCCACCTGCGCGTGGTAGACGAACAGCCTGGGCAGATAGAACAGCCCGGCCATCCAGGCGAAGGCGCCGAGCAGATGCAGCGCCTTGAGCCAGGGGTAGAGGGGGGCGAGGGCCTCAATCGCCATCGGCCGCGATCCCGAGCAGGGCGGGCAGCGCCGCCATGGTGTCGAACGGCTCGGCCCCGACGGCGGCGAGCACCGAGGGCGCCGTCTCGCGCGCCAGCCCGAGCACGCGGCAGCCGGCGGCGATCCCGGCGCGGGCGCCGAGCAGGCTGTCCTCCACCACCACGCAGTCTTCCGGGCGGGCGCCGCAGGCGGCGGCGGCGGCGAGGTAGATGTCGGGGTGCGGTTTCGGGCGCGGCACGTCCTGCCAGCTGAACAGCCGCCCCTCGAAGTGGTGCCACAGGCCGAGCGCCCTGATCTTGGAGAGCAGCTCGACGCGGCCGGCGTTGGAGGCGCAGGCCATCGGGATGCCGGCCGCCTGCACCGCCGCCAGCGCCGAGAGCGCGCCGGGGATCGGCCGCAGCTCCGCCTCCATCCGGCGGCTGATGCGCTCGGCCATCTCGGCCACCCAGCCGGGGCCGAGCGGGCCGACGCGCGCCTCCAGCACCGGCAGCATGTCGGGCACCGCCATGCCGAGGAAGGTCTCGCGCGCCTGTTCGGGGCTGATGCGCCAGCCGCGCGCGGCCAGATCCTCTGCGAGGATGGCGTTGATCAGGTGCTCGCTGTCGGCGAGCACGCCGTCGCAGTCGAACAGCACCGCGGCGGGGCGGCGCATCAGGCGGCCGGGGCGGGGGCGAGCCGCGCCGCGGCCCGCGCTTTCGCGTGCGGGCAGTCGCGGTGCTGCTTCGGGCATTGCCGCGCCCCGGCGAAGGAGCAGAGGCTGCGCCCCGATCCGCGCGCCTTGTGCACGAGCGCGGCAAGGGCCGCGATGAAGCCCGGATCGGCGTTCTGCGTCGGCACGCGGAAATAGCCGGGCACGCCGGCCTTCTCGGCCTCCTCGCGGTATTCGACGTCGAGTTCGACGAGCGTCTCGGAATGGTCGGAGACGAAGGCGATCGGGCAGACGAGGACGGCCACCCCCTCCTGGCCGGCGCGCGCGATCTCCTCCTCCGTGGAAGGCCCGATCCACTTCTGCGGCGTGACGCGCGACTGGTAGCAGACGGCATGATCCAGCCCCGGGATGCCGAGGCGCTCCACCACCGCCGCAACGCTCCGCTCCACCTGCCACTGGTAGGGATCCCCGCGCCGGACGATGGATTCCGGCAGGCCATGGGCAGAGAACAGCACGCGCAGCGGCACGCCCTCGGCCAGCCCGGCGCGCGCCTTCTCGTAGGCCGACCGCACAAGCGCCGCCGTGGCGGAGGCGAAGCCGTCATCCGAATGCCAGCAGCAGAGGGTGGTGGTGGGCGCCGCGAGCCCGGCCTGCCGCGCCGCGCGCTCCCAGTCGGCCAGGGAGGAGCCGGTGGTGGTGGTGCTGAACTGGGGATAGAGCGGGAGCAGCAGGATCTCCTCGGGGGCGAAGGCCTTCACCGCCGCCGCCGCCTCGTCGGCGAAGGGGTGCCAGTAGCGCATGGCGATGAAGCACTTCGCGTCGAGCGTCGGGGCGAGCGCCGCCTCGAGCGCGCGGGCCTGCTGTTCCGTCAGCTCGAGCAGCGGGGACCGGCCGCCGAGCACGGCGTAGTTCTCGCTTGCCGCCCTGGTGCGGCGGGCGGCGATGAAGCGGCCGAGCCAGGGGCGGATGAAGCCCGGCACCCGCAGGATCGCCGGGTCGGTGAACAGGTTCTCGAGGAAGGGGCGCACGGCCTCCGGCCGGTCCGGCCCGCCGAGGTTGAACAGCACGATGGCGACGCGCGGCCGGCGCACCGGGGGCGAGGCGTTCATGGAAGATCCCGATCTCTGCGCCCCGGCATGTGCCATTCCTCGGGCGCGGGTCAAGCCGGTCCGGCGCGCGGGTTGCCCGCGGGCGCCCCGCCGCCTAGGTGTGGCCGGAGGGGCCCGCCCCGACGGGCCCGCCAGCGAGACAGACCCCGAACGATGAGCGAGCAGACCCCTGCCGACCCCGCCCAGGACCCCCCGGCCCCCTCCGCGGAGGAGCGGATCGCCGCGCTCGAGTCGGAGATCGCCGCCCTGCGCGACAGGTGGCTCCGCGCCGAGGCCGAGCTCGAGAACCTGCGCAAGCGCGCCGCCCGCGACGTGGCCGAGGCGCGCGCCTTCGCCGCCCAGCGCTTCGCCGCCGAGGTGGTGGAGGCGGCCGACAACCTGCGCCGCGGCCTCGATGCGCTGCCGCCCCCCGCGCCCGACGAGCCCGAGGTGATCGCGCGGCTGCGCGGCGGGTTCGAGAGCGTGGAGAAGAGCTTCCTCGCCATCCTCGAGCGCAACGGCGTGCAGCGGCACGACGCCGCCGGCAAGCCCTTCGATCCGGCGATGCACCAGGCGATGGCGGAGCAGCCCGCGCCCGAGGGCGTGGCGCCCGGCACCGTGATCGCCGCCTGGACCCCGGCCTGGACGCTGAACGGGCGGCTCCTCAAGCCGGCGATGGTGGTGGTGGCCGCCTCCCCGGCCCAGGAGGCCGCCGGCGCCACCGCCGATCCCCTTGCACCGCCACCGGCCGCTGAATAGATCAGCCCCGTTCCAACCCCCATCCGCGCAGGGGGCCGCCCCGGTGCCGATCCTCGGGCCGCGGCTGCCCGCCGCAACAGGAGAAGACGGATGAGCAAAGTCATCGGCATCGACCTCGGCACCACCAACTCCTGCGTCGCCATCATGGAAGGCGGCGAGGCGAAGGTGATCGAGAACGCGGAGGGCGCGCGCACCACGCCCTCCATGGTCGCCTTCACCAAGTCGGGCGAGCGCCTGGTCGGCCAGGCGGCGAAGCGCCAGGCGGTGACCAACCCCGAGAACACGCTGTTCGCGGTGAAGCGCCTGATCGGCCGCCGCTACGACGACCCGATGGTGCAGAAGGAGAAGGGCCTCGCGCCGTACAAGATCATCCGCGCCGACAACGGGGATGCCTGGGTGGAGGCGGGCGGCCAGAAGATGGCCCCGCAGCAGATCAGCGCCTATGTGCTGATGAAGATGAAGGAGACCGCCGAGGCCTATCTCGGCCAGCCGGTCTCGCAGGCGGTGATCACCGTGCCCGCCTACTTCAACGACGCCCAGCGCCAGGCGACGAAGGAGGCCGGGCGCATCGCCGGGCTGGAGGTGCTGCGCATCATCAACGAGCCGACGGCGGCGGCGCTCGCCTACGGGCTCGACAAGAAGAAGTCCGGCACCATCGCCGTGTACGACCTCGGCGGCGGCACCTTCGACATCTCGATCCTCGAGATCGGGGACGGCGTGTTCGAGGTGAAGTCCACCAACGGGGACACCTTCCTCGGCGGCGAGGACTTCGACCAGCGGGTGATCGACTACCTCGCCGAGGAGTTCAGGAAGGAGCAGGGGATCGACCTGCGGGGCGACAAGCTCGCGCTGCAGCGCCTGAAGGACGCCGCCGAGAAGGCGAAGATCGAGCTCTCCTCCTCGAAGGAGACGGAGATCAACCTGCCCTTCATCACCGCCGACGCCTCGGGGCCGAAGCACCTCGTGATGAAGCTGACGCGCGCCAAGCTCGAGGCGCTGGTGGACGACCTCGTGAGCCGCACGCTCGAGCCCTGCCGCCAGGCGCTGAAGGACGCGGGCATCACCGCGGGCGAGGTGGACGAGGTGATCCTGGTCGGCGGCATGACGCGCATGCCGAAGATCATCGAGACGGTGAAGCAGTTCTTCGGCAAGGACCCGGCGCGCAACGTCAACCCCGACGAGGTGGTGGCGATCGGCGCGGCGATCCAGGCCGGCGTGCTGAAGGGCGAGGTGAAGGACGTCCTGCTGCTCGACGTCACGCCGCTCTCGCTCGGCATCGAGACGCTGGGCGGCGTGTTCACCCGGCTGATCGAGCGCAACACCACCATCCCGACGAAGAAGAGCCAGATCTTCTCCACCGCCGACGACAACCAGACGGCGGTGACGATCAAGGTCTACCAGGGCGAGCGCGAGATGGCGGCCGACAACAAGCTGCTCGGCCAGTTCGACCTGGTCGGCATCCCGCCCGCCCCGCGCGGCGTGCCGCAGATCGAGGTGACCTTCGACATCGACGCCAAC
>JAOAIK010000020.1 GCA_026414745.1 Roseococcus sp. | reverse complement strand
GCCATCGTCGGCCAGTCGGGCTCGGGCAAGTCCACGCTGATGAACATCATGGCCGCGCTGGACCGGCCGACGACCGGCGAGGTGCGCGTGCTGGGGCGCGAGATCGGCGGCCTCGGCCTCGCCGAACGGGCCTGTTTCCGGCGCGCCCATTTCGGTTTCATCTTCCAGCGCTACCACCTGATCCCGGCGCTGACGGCGCTCGAGAATGTCGAGATCCCGGCGCTCTACGGCGGCATGGGGCCGGCGGCGCGCCGGGCGCGGGGGCTGGCGCTGCTCGAGCGTCTCGGCCTCGCCGGGCGCGCGCAGCACCGACCGGGCGAATTGTCCGGCGGGCAGCAGCAGCGTGTGGCCATCGCGCGGGCGCTGATGAACGACCCCGAGATCATCTTCGCCGACGAGCCGACCGGCGCGCTCGACAGTGGCAGCGGGCAGGCGGGGATGGCGCTGCTGCGCGAGATGCACGCCGAAGGCCGCACCGTCGTCATGGTCACGCACGACCCGGCGCTGGTGCGCGAGGCGGACCGGATCGTGACCGTGCGCGACGGGCGCGTGGTCTCCGACGAGGTGCTGCGGCCCCGCGGCGATGCGGAGACCGCGCCCGCCGCGCCGCCTGCGGCGGCCAGCGCAGGCGCGCTGCCGGGGCTCGGCCCGGCGCTGGCCATGGCCTGGCGGGCGCTCGGCGCGCGGCGGCTGCGCAGCCTGCTGACCATGCTCGGGATCCTGATCGGCGTCGCCTCGGTGGTGGCGATGATGGCGATCGGCGCCGGGGCGCGGGAGCAGGTGCTCGCCTCGATCCGCGCCATGGGCACGGACCTGATCGAGGTGAAACGCGGGGCGCGGAATGTCCGCGGCGGAGAGGACAGCGTGCGCACCCTCGTCCCCGGCGATCTCGCCGCCATCGCGCGCCTGCCCGAGGTGCTGGCCGCCATCCCCGAGACCAACCGCGCCTTTCCCGTGCGCGCGGGCGAGGTGGACCACCGCGTAACGGTGGTGGCGACCGGCGCGGATTTCCCGACGGTGCGGGACTGGCATCCCGTGAGCGGGCGCTTCTTCACCGCCGAGCACGAGGATCGCCACGCACTGGTGGCCGCCATCGGCCACACCGCCTGGCGCATCCTGTTCCCCGACGGGCGCGATCCGGTCGGCGAATACATCCGCATTGGCAACACCCCTTTCCAGGTGATCGCGCTGATGGAGCGCAAGGGCGTGGTGACGGGCGGCGGGCGCCACGACCGCGACGAGCAGATCTGGGTTCCCTCGTCTACGGGCGCGAGCCGGCTGCTCGGCCATAGGCACTTCGCCGACATCATCGCGCGCATCCGGCCCGGGGCCGATCTCGCGGCGGCCGAGCGGAGCATCCACCGCCTGCTGCTGGAACGCCACGGGCAGGAGGACTTCCACCTGCGCAACATGAGCGCGGCCATCGCGCAGGCCGAGCGGACGCAATCCTCCTTTGCGCTGCTGCTGGGATCGGTCGCGGCGATCTCGCTTCTGGTGGGCGGGATCGGGGTGATGAACATCATGCTGGTGAGCGTGACCGAGCGCACCGCGGAAATCGGGCTGCGCACGGCGGTCGGCGCGCGGCCGGCCGATGTGACGCTGCAGTTCCTGATCGAGGCGGCTTGCCTTTGCCTGCTCGGCGGCCTGCTCGGCGCAGCGCTAGGGGTGGGAGCGAGCCTCGCCCTGCCGCAGCTCGCGCCGGGATTCGCGAGCGTGGTGACGCCTGGGCCGGTGCTGCTTGCGCTGCTCTGCGCGCTGGCCTGCGGCCTGATCTTCGGCATCGCCCCGGCGCGCCGCGCCGCACGGCTCGATCCGGTGGGGGCGCTGGCAGGGCCGTAAGGGATCGTGTCGAGGCGAACAGGTGCGCCAAGGGAGAAAGCGCGCGTCGTGCTACGGCGGAGGGCGGTGATCCTGAGATTTTCCCACCCCGGTTCCCACCGCTGCTCCAGTCGCCGCAGCCCCGAACACTCTCCGCCTGGGTCGCCGCCGCGCTGATGCGCAGGTTTGGCCGAGAGCAGCTCGCCAGGGTTGATACTTCGCGAACGCAACGAGGGGCTTCCGGGCGTCTCTCTCGGCCCGGTTCTCTCCGGACCTTGGGACTTGGCCGATCTCGTCTCCAAGGGTCAGGCCTCTGTTTTTCCATTGTTTACGTGGCGCGGCTCTCCTCCGGTTTCAGCAAACGGATCGCTCGGTCAATCGCGTCGGAAGGCCGAAACCGACGCCGAACCCCCAACCCCCTCCCTTCCGCCCACATCGTATTACTGTCGCGTCATGGACCACGCCCAGGGCGCCCAGCGCGACACAGCACCGGAGGCCCGCCCGCGGCAGGCCATCGACGCCGCGCTGGCCGCCGCCGGCTGGGTCGTCCAGGACCGCGCCGAGGTGAACCTGCACGCCGGCCCCGGCATTGCCGTGCGCGAGACGCCAACCCCCCCCCCCGGCCCGGCCGACCACCTCCTCTTCCTCGACGGCCGCGCCAGCGGCGTGCTGGAAGCCAAGCCCGAGGGCACCACCCTGATCGGCGTGGTGAATCAGGGCGTCGACTACACGCGCGCCGCCCCGGCCCGCTACCCCGCCTGGGCCGACCCGCTGCCCTTCTTTTACGTCTCCACGGGCACGGAAACCCTGTTTCAGGACGCGCGGGACCCGCTGCCACGCCCGCGCCGCGTCTTCGCGCCGCATCGCCCCGAGACCCTGCGCGCCACGCTCCAGGCCGGCAGCAGCCTGCGCGCCCGCCTCTCGCAGCTCCCGCCGCTCGACGCCGCGCGCCTGCGCCCCTGCCAGGCCGAGGCGATCGCCGGCGTCGAGGCCTCGCTCGCCGCCGGCAAGCCCCGCGCCCTCGTCTCCATGGCCACCGGCGCCGGCAAGACCTACACCGCCTGCGCGCTCACCCATCGGCTGCTCTCGCCGCCCGCGCGCATGCGCCGCGTGATGTTCCTGGTCGACCGCGCCAATCTCGGCACCCAGGCCAAGCGCGAGTTCGACGCCTTCACCCCCGCCGCCACCGGCCTCAAGTTCCGCGAGGAGTTCACCGTCCAGCACCTGCAGGGCAACGCGCTCGACCCCTCGGCCAGCGTCGTCATCTCCACCGTCCAGCGCCTCTATTCCGTGCTGCGCGGCCAGCCCCTGGACGAGGCCGAGGACGAGCGCGGCGGCTTCGAACGCGCCGCCGACGAGGCCGAGCGCCCCGTCGCCTACAACCCCGACATCCCGCCCGAGAGCTTCGACCTCATCATCGTGGACGAGTGCCACCGCTCCATCTACGGCACATGGCGCCAGGTGCTGGAGTATTTCGATGCCTTCCTCGTCGGCCTCACCGCCACGCCCGGCCGCCACACGCTCGGCTTCTTCCAGCAGAACGTGGTGAGCCGATACCCCTTCGAACGCTCGGTGGCCGACGGCGTGAACGTGGATTTCGAGGTCTGGCGCATCCGCACCGAGGTGGGCGAGCGCGGCGGCACCATCCCCGCCGGCTTCGCCGTGCCCCATCGGGACAAGGAGACGCGCCGCCGCCGCCTCGCCGCGCTGGAGGAGGACCGGCCCTATGCCCCGGGCGAGCTCAACCGCGCCATCGAGAACCCGAACCAGATCCGCACCGTGCTCGAGGCCTATCGCGACGCCCTGCCCACCCAGCTCTTTCCGGGCCGGCAGGAAGTGCCCAAGACGCTGATCTTCTGCCAGTCCGACAGCCACGCCGAGACGGTGACCGAGATCGCCCGCGAGGTCTTCGCCGGCGACGCCCGCTTCGCCCAGAAGATCACCTACCGCGCCACCGGCCGCAGCGGCCAGGAGCTGATCCAGGATTTCCGGACCGACCACCTGTTCCGCATCGCCACCACCGTGGACATGGTGGCCACCGGCACCGACATCCGCCCGCGGGAAGTGGTGATGTTCCTGCGCGACATGCGCAGCGCCCAGTATTTCGAGCAGATGCGCGGCCGCGGCGCCCGCACCATCCTGCCTTCCGACCTGCGGCGCGCCACCCCCTCGGCCGAGCGGAAGGACCGCTTCATCATCGTGGACGCGGTCGGCGTGACCGAGAGCGCGAAGACCCCGACCGAGCCGCTGGAGCGCGACCGCACCCTCAGCCTCGAAGCCCTGCTGGAGCGCGTGGCCTTCGGCCATGCGGACGAGGACAGCTGCGCCACGCTGGCCGGCCGCCTCGCCCGCCTCGCCGCCCGCCTGCCCGAACCCGCCCGGGCCGCGCTGCGGGAGGCCGCCGGCGGGGCAAGCCTGAACGACCTCGCCCGCGCGCTGGTGGACGCGGCCGCCCCCCTCCGCATCGAGGCCAAGCTGCGCGAGACCGGCGGCGCGGCTGCCCTGCGCGCCGAGGCCTGCCGGCCGCTCGTCGCCAACCCCGCGCTGCGCCGCGCCATCCTGGAGGCGCAGCGGCAGCATGAACCGCCCCGGCTTTGCCGGAGGCCCCAACGGTTGAGAGGATGGGTCTCTGACGAGAAGGACGCAGAACCGTTTTTCGCCCGAGGCAAGGCAGGGAGCGGTGCGGATGGTGCTGGAGCACGGCGGCGACCACGGCTCGCACTGGGCGGCGATGAGCTCGATCGCGGGCAAGATCGGCTGCACGGCTGAGACGCTGCGGAAGTGGGTGCGGCCGGCAGAGCGGGACGCGGGCCAGCGGCCTGGCGCGACGAGCGAGGAGCGGGACCGCATCAAGGCGCTGGAGCGCCAGGTCGGCGAGCTGCGGCAGACCAATGAGATCCTGCGGAAGGCGTCGGCGTATTGTGCGATGGCGGAGCTCGACCGCCGCGCGAAGCCATGATCGCCTTCATCGACGATCACCGCGAGGTCCACGGTGTCGAGCCGATCTGAAGGATGCTGCGGATCGCACCATCGACCTACCATGCCCATGTCGCGCAGCCTGCGACCCGTCGCGGGCCTCGGCTCGCGCCCGGCAGGACCTGGTGCTCATGGCGCAGATCCGGCGGGTGCACGCCGCCAATTTCGGGGTCTAGGGTGCCCGCAAGGTCTGGCGGCAGCTCGCCCGGGAGGGCACCGCGGTAGCCCGCTGCACGGTGGAACGGCTCATGCGGCGGATGGGGCGCGTGGCGTCGTCCGCGGCAAGGAGACCAGGACCACGATCTCGGACATGGCCGCGCCTTGCCCGGCGGACAAGGTGAACCGGCAGTTCCGGGCGTCGCACCCGAACGCCTTGTGGGTGTCGGACTTCACCTGCGTCGCGACCTGGCAGGGCTTCGTCTTCCTCGCCTTTGTCATCGACGTCTTCGCCCGCCGCATCGTCGGCTGGCGGGTCTCGCGGACGGCGCATGCGGACCTTGTCCTCGATGCTCTGGAGCAGGCGCGGCACGACCGCAGGCCGCTGAAGGGCGGGCTCATTCACCATAGCGACAGGGGCAGCCAATAGCTTGCGATTCGGAACACCGAGCGCCTGCTCGACGCAGGCATCGAGCCCTCCGTCGGCAGCGTCGGCGATAGTTACGACAATGCGCTCGCCGAGACTGTCATCGGCCTCTTCAAGACCGAGGTGATCCGCCGCCGCGGCCCTTGGCGCACCACAGAGGCTGTCGAGTTCGCCACCCTCGAATGGGTGGATCGGTTCAACAATTGCCGTCTCCTCGAACCGATCGGGAACATCCCACCCGCCGAGGCCGAGGGACGCTACGACGCCAGCCAGCAGGAGGTTGCGCTGGCAGCCTGCCTCAAGCTCACCAGCCTCCGGCAAACCCGGGGCGGTTCACTGCGTGGTCTTCTTCGTGGGCGTGTAGTCGGCCTTGGACTTGGCCGGCACGAAGCTGAAGGGGATGCCTAGGGTGTGGACTCAATCATGCCCGGTAGGTGATGGCTGAGACGAGGCATATGGCGGCGAGGAAGTTGCGGTCGGTCTTGTCGTAACCTGTGGCAATGCCGCGGAAATCCTTGATGCGGCAGAATGTCCGCTCGATGACGTTGCGCAGCCCGTCGCGCTCGACGTCGTGCGGGATGGGAACGTTGCGCGACGAGGTGCCGGCGATGACCGCGGCACCGTTGCGGTCATCTCCGCATCGGCTCGCGCAAGGCACCTGTCCCGCACGACGCCGAGCACGACACGCGGCACACCATCATCGCGCGAAGCTGTCGCCGCCCGAAGAGTTCCGCGGCCTCCCCAAGACTGCGGCCGGACGAGGCCGCGACATTCTTGCCGGCGGCTGCCGCTGGCGACCCAGGCTTCGGCAGGGCCTCCCCCCCCTCCCGGCACGGCGCACGAGGCAGACCGCAGGGCCGAGCCCGTCAAGCGTCAGGCTTCACCCCGCGGCCTCCGTCTTGTCACGGTGTCCGGCCGATCACCGCCTCACCGCCAACCGGCGCGCTGCATGATCCTGAGCGCCTCGGGCGAAAGCGCCGCCAGGCGCGCGGCATTCAGCCTGTCCTGCCGGAAGGGGCCAAGGCCGCGCAGGAAGGCGCTGGGCTGGGCATCGGCGACCACCGGGTATTCGCTGTTGCCGTCGGCGAAGAGAGACTGCGCCTGCGGCCCGCTCAGATACTCGAGGAAGGCGACGGCCGCCTCGCGGTTCGGCGCGGTGCGCACCACCCCCGCCCCCGAGATGTTCACATGGGTGCCGCGGTCCTCCTGGTTCGGGAAGAGCACCGCCATGCGCTCGGCGATGGCGCGGTCCTCCGCACGCTGCGAGCGGGCAAGATGCCCGAGATAATAGGTGTTGGAGATGGCGAGCCGTCCCTGCCCGGCGGCCACGGCCCGGATCTGGTCCGTATCCCCGCCCTGCGGCGGCCGCGAGAGGTTCGCCACGATGCCGCGCGCCCAGGCCTCTGTCGCCTCCGGCCCGTTCGCGGCGAGCACGCTCGCCGTCCAGCCGATGGTGTAGATGTTGCCGGAGGAACGGGTGGACACCATCCCGCGGAACTCCGGCCGCGCCAAGTCCTCGTATCGCGCGAGGCCGGCCGGCAGGCCGAGTGCGCGGTCATACATCACCACGCGCGCCCGCATCGAGAATCCGAACCAGTGACCCTCGGGGTCGCGCAGATGGGCCGGGATGCGGCTGTCCAGCACGGCGGAGCGGATGGGCTGCAGCACCCCCGCCTCCTGGGCGCGGGCGAGACGCCCGGCATCCACCGTGATCAGCACATCGGCCGGGCTGTTCGCGCCCTCGGCGCGGATTCGCTCGAGAAGCTGGTCGGCATTGGCCTCGATCAGCCGGATCCGGACCCCCGTCTGGCGCGTGAAGCCCTCGTAGAGCTCCCGGTCCGTGTCGTAGTGGCGCGAGGAGTAGAGGCTGAGCGTCCGCTCCTGCGCGCGCAGCGCCGCGGGGGCGGCAAGGCAGGCGGTGGAGGCGGCGAGCAGGAGGCGACGGTGCATGGCGAACCCCGATGTGCGACTGGAGGCTGGATATCGCAAATGAGAACCAGTCGCAAGCGTGATGCGAATCACTCTCAAATGGCGCAGGGAGCCTGCCCCCCGCCGCCACGCGCCGCCTTGATCCGCCGCAAGCCGCGGCGCCGCAGCCCGCCTCATGCCGGCGCCGCGCCCGCCTCCGCCACAAGGGCGGCCACCGCCTCGATCCCGTCCGCCTCGGCCGCCGGCTTGTCGCGCCGGATGCGCGCGATGCGCGGAAACCGCAGCGCGAAGCCCGACTTGTGCCGGCTGCTGCGCTGCGCGGCGTCGAAGGCCACCTCCAGCACCAGCGCCTTCTCCACCTCCCGCACCGGGCCGAAGCGCGCCACCGTGTGCTCGCGGATCCAGCGGTCGAGCCAGAGCAGCTCCTCGTCCGTGTAGCCGGAATAGGCCTTGCCCACCGGCACCAGCTCCCCCTCCTTCCAGACGCCGAAAGTGTAGTCGGAGTAGAAGCTGCTGCGCTTGCCGTGGCCGCGCTGCGCATACATCAGCACGCAGTCGAGGGTGAGGGGATCGCGCTTCCACTTCCACCACAGCCCCTTCACCCGGCCCGCGAGATAGGCGCTGTCGCGCCGCTTCAGCATCAGCCCCTCGATGGCCGCGGCGCGCGCCTCCGCCCGCAGCCGCGCCAATTCCTCCATGCTGCCGAAGGGGATGAGGGGGGAGAGCTCCATCCGCGCCGGGCGGTTGCGCGCGAACCAGGCCTCGAGCCGCGCCCGCCGCTCGGCGAAGGGGCGCGGGCGCAGATCCTCCTCGCCCTCGAAGAGCAGGTCGTAGAGGCGCACGGCCACGGGAAACTCCCGCTGCAGGCGCGGCGTCACGCTCTTGCGGTTCAGCCGCTGCTGCAGCTCGGAGAAGGGCGCCACCTCGGCCCCGCGCACCACCAGCAGCTCCCCGTCCAGCACGGCGTGGAAGCCCGTCGCCGCGACGATCTCGGGAAAGGCGGCCGAGATGTCCTCGCCCGAGCGCGACCAGAGCCGGGCCCCGCCCGGCCCGCCCGTGAGCTGCACGCGAATCCCGTCCCATTTCCATTCGGCGCACCACTCGGCCGGATCGAGCGCGGCGGCCTCGCGCTCCTCCAGCGGGTGGGCGAGCATCAGCGGGCGGAAGACGGGCGCGCCCGCCGGATCCGGGCGCGGCCCCCTGCCCTCCAGCCAGCGGAACAGCGCCTCATAGGGCGGGGCCACGCCGTGCCAGACCTCCTCGATCGCCGCCACCTCCACCCCTGCCCATGCGGCGAGGGCCAGCCGCGCGAGGCGGCCCGCAGCGCCGACGCGCAGCCCGCCCGTGACGAGCTTGATCAGCGCGAGCCGCCCCCCGGCATCGAGCGCGTCGAGCCAGCCCGCGATCAGACCCGGGATCTCCGCGCGCGGGGCGGCCTCCAGCGCCGCCACCACCTCCGCAAGGCGCGGGGCGGGCCGGGCGGGGCCCGCCGCCTCGGGCCAGAGCAGGGCGATGGTCTCCGCGAGGTCGCCCACATAGTCGTAGCTCAGCGCGAAGAGGGTCGGGTCGGTGCGCGCCGCCACCAGCTCGCGCAGCAGGGCGGGCTTGGCCGTGCGCAGCACGAGCTCGCCCGCGAGGGCGGCGAGGCCGATGCCCCGGTCGGGGTCGGGCTGGCCGGCGAACCAGCCGCGCAGCAGCGCGAGCTTGCCCGCCCGGCCGGGGGTGAAGACCAGCCGCTCCAGCAGCTCGGCGAAGGCCGGAAGGCTCACTCCCCCTCCTCCTCGCCGCGCCCCACCAGGTGCAGCGCGCGCCCGTGGATGCCGCGCTGCGCCAGCGCGTGGATCAGCGCCTCCTCCCGGCCATGGGTGATCCAGACCTCGGGCGCCTGCACCTCCTCGCAGGTGGCGAGCAGCTCCGGCCAGTCGGCGTGGTCGGAGATCACGAGCGGCAGCTCCACCCCGCCCTGCCTGGCGCGCTGGCGCACGCGCATCCAGCCGCTTGCGAGGCAGGGCAGCGGCTCGGCGAGGCGCCTCGCCCAGCGATCGGCGATCGCTGCGGGCGGCGCGAGCACGATGGCGCCCGCGAGCTTCTCCTTCTCCGCCACCGTCGCCGGCGGCAGCGGCCCGAGCGGCACGCCGAGCCGCTCGTAAAGGGCGCAGAGCCGCGCCAGCGCCCCGTGCAGCGGGATCGGCCGGTCCCAGCCGGCGGCGCGCAGCAGCGCGATCAGCCGCTGCGCCTTGCCCAGCGCGTAGCAGCCGATGACATGGGTGCGCTCGGGAAACAGCGCCACGCTGCGCAGCAGCCGCGCGATCTCCTGCTCCGCCGGGGGGTGGCGGAAGACGGGCAGCGCGAAGGTCGCCTCGGTCACGAACACGTCGCAGCGCTCGGGCTCGAACGGCGGGCAGGTCGGGTCGGGGCGGCGCTTGTAGTCGCCGCTCACCACGGCGCGCGCGCCCCGCCATTCGAGGCAGACCTGCGCGCTGCCCAGCACATGGCCCGCCGGCCGCAGCCAGAGCCGCACCCCGTTCACCGTCAGCGCCTCGCCATAGCGCAGCGCCTGCTGCGCGCGCCCCGCGCGCTCCTCGCCCAGCCGCTCGCGCATCAGGGCCAGGGTCTCGGCCGTGGCCAGCACATGGGCATGGCCGGGCCGGGCGTGATCGCTGTGGGCATGGGTGATCACCGCGCGCTCCACCGCGCGCAGCGGGTCCACGAAGAAGCCGCCGGGCTCGCAGTAGAGGCCCGCCTCGGTCACGCGCAGCCAGGTGTCGGGATGGGGTGGCATCGGGCTCGGCGCGCCATATAGGGGGCGGCGCGCATGACCGCACTCCCGCCCCCCTTCGCCCGATGGTTCGCCGCGCGCGGCTGGACGCCGCGCCCGCACCAGCTCGCCATGCTCGAGGCGGCGCGGCAGGGCCGCTCCGCCCTGCTCATCGCCCCCACCGGCGGCGGCAAGACCCTGGCCGGCTTCCTGCCCTCGCTGGTCGCGCTGCAGGAGCAGCCGCGCGAGGGGCTGCACACCCTCTATGTCTCCCCGCTCAAGGCGCTGGCGGTGGACATCGCGCGCAACCTCCTCGCCCCCGTGCAGGAGATCGGCCTCGACATCCGCATCGAGACGCGCACGGGTGACACGCCCGCCAATCGCCGCGCCCGCCAGCGCGCCCGGCCGCCTCAGATCCTGCTCACCACGCCCGAGAGCCTGCTGCTGCTCCTCTCCCTGCCCGAGGCGGCGGCGCTGTTCGCCGGGCTCGAGGCGGTGGTGGTGGACGAGGCGCATGCGCTGGCCGGCACCAAGCGCGGCGACCAGCTCGCTCTCGGCCTCGCGCGGCTCTCCCGCCTCGCGCCCGCCTCGCGCCGCTTCGGGCTCTCGGCCACGGTGAACCACCCCGAGGCGCTGCGCGCCTGGCTTTCGCCCAGCGCCCGCGCCGAGGAGGTGGCGCTGATCCGCGGCGAGGCCGGGGCGGCGCCGCGCATCGCCGTGCAGCTCCCGGCCGGGCGCCTGCCCTGGGGCGGGCATATGGGCCTCGCCTCCGCGCCCGAGATCATGGCCGCCATCGCCGCGGCGCGCGTCAGCATCGTCTTCGTCAACACCCGCGCCCAGGCCGAGCTGATGTTCGCCGCGCTGTGGAAGCTGAACGAGCAGGCCCTGCCCATCGCACTCCACCACGGCAGCCTCACCGTCGAGCAGCGCCGCAAGGTCGAGGCCGCCATGGCCGAGGGGCGGCTCAGGGCCGTCGTCGCCACCTCCTCGCTCGATCTCGGCATCGACTGGGGCGATGTGGACCAGGTGATCCAGGTGGGGGCGCCCAAGGGCGTGTCGCGCCTGCTGCAGCGGGTGGGGCGAGCCAACCACCGCATGGAGGAGCCCTCGCGCGCCCTGCTCGTGCCCGCCAACCGCTTCGAGGTGATCGAGTGCGCCGCGGCGCTGGAGAGCATCGCCGCCGGCGAGCTGGACGGGGAGCCGCCGCGCCCGGGGGCGCTCGACGTGCTCGCCCAGCACATCCTCGCCATGGCCTGCCACGCCCCCTTCCACCCCGACGCCCTCTACGACGAGGTGACCCGGGCCGCGCCCTATGCCGCGCTCTCGCGCCGTGATTTCGACGATGTGCTGCGCTTCGTCGAGGATGGCGGCTATGCGCTGCGCGGCTACGAGCGCTTCCGCCGCCTGTTCCGCGACGCCGAGGGGCGCGTGCATGTGCGCGGCCCCGCCGTGGCGCGGCAGCTCCGCCTCAACCTCGGCACCATCGTCGAGGCGCCGCTGATGAAGGTGAAGCTCCGCGGCGGGCCGGTGCTGGGCGAGGTGGAGGAGTGGTTCCTCTCCACCCTGCGCCCGGGCGACGCCTTCCTCTTCGCCGGGCAGGTGCTGCGCTTCGAGCGCATCGCCGGCACGGCGGCCGAGGTGACGCGCGGCGGCGAGGGCGACCCGCGCGTGCCCGCCTATGCCGGCAGCCGCATGCCGCTCTCCACCCATCTCGCGGCGCGGGTGCGCGCCATCCTCGCCGATCCGCGGCGCTGGCGGGCGCTGCCGCCGAGCGTGCGCGAGTGGCTGCGCCTGCAGGCCGAGGCGTCCGAACTGCCGCGCGCCGACGGGCTGCTGGTGGAGAGCTTCCCGCGCGGCGGGCGCTGGTTCCTCGTCGCCTACGGCTTCGAGGGGCGGCTCGCGCACCACTCCCTCGGCATGCTGGCGACGAAGCGCATGGAGCGGCTCGGCTGGGGGCCGCTCGGCTATGTGGCGAGCGACTACGCGCTGATCGTCTGGTCCGCCTTCGAGCCGGGCGATGCCGAGGCGCTCTTCGCCGAGGATCTGCTGGGCGAGGAGCTGGAGGACTGGATCGCCGAGAGCAGCGTGCTGCGCCGCAGCTTCCGCCACATCGCGACCATTGCGGGGCTGATCGAGAAGCACCACCCGGGCGTGGAGAGGAGCAGCCGGCAGATGAGCGTCAGCGCCGACCTCATCTATGACGTGCTGCGCCGCCACGAGCCCGACCATGTGCTGCTGCGCGCCACCCGCGCCGAGGCCGCGCGCGGGCTGACCGATGTCGGCCGCGTCGGCGCGCTGCTCGCCCGCGCGCGCGGGCGCATCACCCATCGCCGGCTCGCGCGCGTCTCGCCGCTCGCCGTCCCCGTCCTCATCGAGGAGGGGCGGGAATGGGTGGCCGGGCGGGCGGCGGAGGCGCTGCTGGCCGAGGCCGCCGCGCTGGTGGAGGAGGCGACGGGCGGGCGGGAGGCCTTCGAGGAACCCCTCCTGGCCGCGCCCGCGGAGGAGGCCCCGGCGCGGCCCGCCGCCGCCAAGGCGCCGCGCCGCGGCGGGCGCTTCCGCCGCAGCCTGCCCCGCGCCCTCGGGCGCTGAGGCCGATGCGTCCCTTGTCCGGCCGCCGCCGCTGACGCACAACCCGGCCATGACCCGCTGGCGGACATGACGAGCCTCGCGCCCCTGCACATGGCCGGCGAGCGGCTGATGCTCTGCCCGATGGGAGTGCTTCTCTGGCCGGCCCGCCGCAGCCTGATCGCGGCCGACCTGCACCTCGAGAAGGGAAGCCACTTCGCCGCGCGCGGTCGGCCGCTGCCGCCCTACGACACCCGCGCCACGCTCGAACGCTTCTCGCTCGCGCTGCGCCGACACGATCCCAGGCGGGTGATCCTGCTCGGCGACAGTTTCCACGACGCCGGCGGCGCGGCCCGGCTCGCGCCGGATGATCTCGCCCTGCTGCGCCGGCTGTTGAAGGGGCGCGAGGTGGTCTGGGTCTTGGGCAACCATGACCCGGCCCCGCCCGAAGGGCTGCCCGGGGCGGCGGTGGAGGCGCTCGCGGAAGGCCCCCTGCGCTTCCGCCACATCGGCGGACAGCCCCTGGCGCGCCAGGGAGAGGCCGAGATCAGCGGCCATCTGCATCCGAAGGCGCGGCTGCTCACCCGCGCTGGCCCCCTCACGCGCCCCTGCTTCGTCAGCGACGGGCGGCGGCTCGTGCTGCCCGCGCTCGGCGCCTACGCGGGCGGGCTCGATCTCGCGGATGGGGCCTTCGCGGCGCTCTTCCCGCGCGGGGCGCGCGCCTTCCTGCTCGGTGAGGAGCGGCTCTACAGCCTCCCCGTCGCGCCGCATCGCGGAGCGCTGTCGGCCTGACGCCCTTCCGCCCCGCCACGGGCACGCCCATCTCCAGGCGCATGGCCACGCCCCGCCTCGTCTGGTTCCGCCAGGATCTGCGCCTCGCCGACAATCCCGCCCTCTCGGCCGCGGCCGAGGGGCCCGTGCTGTGCGTCTATGTCCTGGACGACGCGGCGGCCGGGCGCTGGGCGCATGGCGGCGCGCAGCGCTGGTGGCTGCACCATTCGCTCGCGGCCCTGGAGCGCGACCTCGCCGCGCGCGGCGCCGCGCTGCACCTCGCGAAGGCCGAGGCGCGCGAGATCATCCCGCGCCTCGCCGCCGCCATCGGGGCGGGCGAGGTGCATGCCGGGCGCCTCACCGAGCCCTGGGCGCGCCGGCGGGACGAGGCGGTGCACCATGCGCTGGCGGCCGAGGGACGGCGCCTCGTGCTGCACACCTCGAGCCTGCTGCACGAGCCGCACCGCATCCGCACCGGCCAGGGCCGCCCCTATTCGGTCTATACGCCCTTCGCCCGCGCCCTGTTCGCCTTGGGCGAGCCTCCGCCCCCCCTGCCCGCCCCCGGCCGCCTCGCCCCCGCCCCCGGCGCGCCGGAGGGGCTGCCGCTCGCGGGGCTCGGCCTGCTTCCTGCGCCCCCCGTCCCCGACTGGTGGCGCGAATTCCCCGCGCACTGGACACCCGGCGAGGCGGGGGCGCGCGAGCGCCTCGCACGCTTCACCCGCGGCGCGCTGGCGGCCTATGCGGGGCAGCGCAACGTCCCGGGTGTGGAGGGCACCTCCGGCCTGTCGCCGCATCTGCGCTTCGGCGAGCTCTCGCCGCGGCAGGTCTGGCACGCGGCGCGGGCGGCGGGGGCGCGCGGCGAGGATGCCTTCCTCAAGGAGATCCTCTGGCGCGAGTTCGCCCACCACCTTCTCTGGCACCGCCCCGACATGCCCGAGCAGCCGCTGCAGGAGGCCTTCGCGCGCTTCCCCTGGCGGCCCGATCCGGCGCTGCTGCGCGCCTGGCAGCGCGGCCGCACCGGCTATCCCATCGTCGATGCAGGCATGCGCCAGCTCTGGCGCATCGGCTGGATGCACAACCGGGTGCGGATGATCGCCGGCTCGCTGCTCGTGAAGCATCTCCTGCAGCCCTGGCAGGACGGAGAAGCCTGGTTCTGGGACACGCTGCTCGATGGCGATCTCGCCGCGAACAGCGCCTCCTGGCAGTGGGTGGCCGGCTGCGGGGCGGACGCCGCGCCCTATTTCCGCGTGTTCAACCCGGTGCTCCAGGGCGAGAAGTTCGACGCCGCGGGCACCTATGTGCGGCGCTGGGTGCCGGAGCTCGCGCGGCTGCCCGACCGCTTCCTGCACAGGCCCTGGGAGGCGCCGGAGGCCGTGCTGCGTGGCGCGGGGGTGGTGCTGGGCCGCGACTATCCGAGGCCGGTGGTGGAGCACGCGGCGGGGCGGGCGCGGGCGCTCGCCGCCTATGCGGCGCTCCGCGGCCCGGCCGAGGCGGCGTGAGCCTCACCCCCGCCTTGCTGCGCGCGCGCGGCTTCACCGGGCTGCGCGTGGTGGGCGATGTGCATGGCGACTCCGCCGCCTTCGCCGCCGCGCTGGAGGGCGCGCGCAGCGCGCGGCGCTTCGTCCTGCAGCTCGGCGACCTTACCGACTACGGCCCGGACGCACCGGGCGCGCTGCGCCTCGCCTTCGCCATGCAGGATGCGGGCGAAGGCGTCTTTCTGCTCGGCAACCATGACCACAAGCTGCGGCGCGCGCTGGCCGGCGCGCGGGTCCGCGTGGCGGCCGAGGGGCTGGGTCGCACCCTCGACCAGCTTGCGCTCGCGGCCGACGGCGAGGCGCTCGCCGCCGAGGCGCTGCGGCGCTTCGCCGACGCCCCGGCCTGGCTGCGCATCGGCCCCTGGTTCTTCGTGCATGCCGCCTTCCACCCCGCCATGCTGGTGGAGGCTTCGCCCGAGGCGGCGGGGCGCCGTCGGCCAGACGGCCCTCTCGCCCGCGCCCTCTACGGCCAGGTCACCGGCCGCACCGGAGCCGACGGCTTCCCCGAACGGGTGCTGCATTGGCTCGATCAGGTGCCGGCCGGCATCACCGTCTATTGCGGACATGACCAGCGCTCGCAGAACGGCAGGCCGCTGCCGGTGAAGGGCAGGCTCGGCGGGATGGCGGTGTTCCTGGACACGGGCGCGGGCAAGGGCGGGCATCTCTCCTGGCTCGATCTGCCCTTTCCGGGATGACGCCGCGATCGGCGCGCACGCGGCCGGCATGAGAGGGCGCAGTTACCTCGACGGTAACTTTCCGGGATGACGCCGCGGGGCGGCGCTACCTCGGCCGGTGCAGGAAACGCGCCATCATCGCGCGCGGTTCCTCTCCCTCCCAGGCGGCGGCGAAGGCCGGGATGCCGGCCGCGATGGCCTCGCGCAGCGGCAGATCCTCCCAGGCGCGGATCAGCGCCTTCTGCGCGGCGATGGCGCGCGGCCCCGCCTGCTCCAGCAGCGCCACCCATTCGGCCACCGCCGTATCCAGCGCCTCCGGCGCCACCACGCGTTGGCAGAAGCCCCAGGCCTCCAGGGTCGCTGCATCCAGCGTCTCGGCGAGCAGCAGCAGCCGGCGCGTGCGGCCCCAGCCGATCAGCCCGGGCAGCAGCGCGGCCTCCACCACCGAGGGAATGCCCACCCGCACCTCGGGCATGCCGAACCTCGCGTCGGCCGACGCGATGCGCAGATCGCAGGCGGCGGCGATCTCCATTCCCGCGCCCAGGCACCAGCCCTGGATGCGCGCGATCACCGGCACGCGGCAGGCGCGGATGGCGGCGCAGGCGCCATGCACGCGCGCGATGAAGGCGCGCGCGGCCTCGGGCTCCTCGATCGCGCCCATCTCGCGGATGTCGGCGCCGCCGATGAAGGCGCGCCCGCCCTCGCCCGTCAGCACCACGGCGCGGGTGGCCTCGGGCACCTCGAAGGCGGCGGCCAGCGCCTCCAGCAGCGGCGAGTTCAGCGTGTTGAGCTTCGCCGCGTTGGCCACGATGACGCGGCGCAGCGCACCCTCCTCCTCGATGCGGATCGCCGCGCTCATCGTGCGAAGCCTGCCATCCGTGCGTAGCCGCGGGCGATGGCGGCCAGCTCCTCGGGCGCGATCACGTCCTCGATGCGCGCGAAGCCCTCGGGGGCGCGGGCGCTGACCACGTCCACCACCCGCTCCGGCCCGCCGCGGCGGTTGGCGAGCACGATCTCGCGCGTCGCCGGCAGGCGCTCGGCCTCGTAGGCCGCGAGGGCGCGCGGCACCGTGGTCTCGGCCAGCAGCCGCGCCAGCAGCCGCGCATCCAGCACCGCCTGCGAGGCGCCGTTGGAGCCCACCGGATACATCGGGTGCGCGGCGTCCCCGAGCAGCGTCACGCGCCCGCACGTCCACCAGGGCAGCGGGTCGCGGTCGCACATGGGATACTCCCAGAACTCCGGGGTGGCGCGCACCATGGCCTCGACATCGAGCCAGGGCACGCGGAAGCGCCGGACATGCGGCAGCACCTCCTCGAGCCGGCCGGGGCGCGACCAGTCCTCGCGCCGGGGCGGCGGCCTCGTCGCGTCGCCGATCTGCGCGCAGACCACCCAGTTGGTCAGCCGCGTGCCGGGCGTGACGCCCTGTGCGATGGGGTAGAGGACGAGCTTCTCCGTCATGTCGCCGGCGACGATCATCACGTCGCCGCCCTCGAAGGCGGGCCAGTCCACGGCGCCGCGCCACATCTGGATGCCGTTCCAGCGGATGCCTCCGTCCTCGGGATGCAGCAGCCGCCGCAGGGCGGAGTGGATGCCGTCCGCGCCGATCAGCGCGCGCCCGCGGCGCGTGGAGCCGTCCTCGAAGCGGGCGGTCACGCCGCGCGCATCCTGCGCGAAGCCAGAGAGGCGCCGGCCCGTGTGCAGCCGGCCAGGGCCGAGGCGTTCCATCGCCGCCCGCCACAGCACCCCGTGCAGCCGGCCGCGATGGATGGAGAACTGCGGCACCTCGAAGCCCGCATGCATCCCGCGCGGCTCCGTCCAGATGCGGTTGCCGAAGCGGTCGAGGTAGCGCAGCTCGCGCGTGCGGATCGCCACCGCGTCCAGCGCCGGCAGCAGGCCGAGCGCGGCGAGTTCGCGGATGGCGTGCGGCAGGGTGTTGATGCCCACGCCGAGTTCGCGCACCTCGCGCGCCGCCTCGAAGACCTCGCAGGGAATGCCGCGCTCGTGCAGGGAGAGCGCGAGGGTGAGGCCGCCCACGCCCCCGCCCGCGATGAGGATGGGCGCGCTCATGCGGCGGCGGTCCCTGGCATGGCATGGCAGCGCACGGTCATCCTCCCCTCCTCGCGCGCCCGAGCGGTGGGGGGGCGCGCCCTCGCGCCCCCATTTTGCGCGGCACGGCGTCCGGCTTGAAGCCCGCCCCCTTTTCTCCGGACCTTGCGCGCGGCGCCGCCGCCTGCGTAAGCCTCGGGCCATGACGCTGATCCGCCTCCTGCCGCCAGGTTGGCCGCCACCGCGGGGCTATGCCCACGGCCTCATGGGGGAGGGCCGCCTCGTCGTCATCGGCGGCCAGGTGGGCTGCGACGCCGAGGGGCGCTTCGCCCGCGGCTTCGTCGCCCAGGCGCGCCGCGCGCTCGAGAACCTGCTCGCCGTGCTCGCGGAGGCCGGGGGCGGGCCCGAGCACATCGCCCGGCTCGGCTGGTTCGTCACCGACATGCGCGCCTACCGCGCCTCGCTGCAGGAGCTCGGCCTCGCCTATCGCGCCGTGATGGGGCGCTGCTTCCCGGCCATGACGCTGGTGGAGGTGGGCGCGCTGGTGGAGGAGGAGGCGCTGGTGGAGATCGAGGCGACGGCCATCCTGCCGCGCGGATGACGCCCGAGGCGGAGATCCGCGCCGAGGCGCGGCGACTGGGCTTCGAGGCGGTGGGCTTCGCGCGCGCCCATCTCGCCGAGGAGCACCGCGCGCGGCTCGACGCCTTCCTCGCCGCCGGCCGGCACGGAACCATGGCCTGGCTCGCGGAACGGCGCGAGCAGCGGGCGCAGCCCAAGGCGCTCTGGCCCGAGGTGGTGAGCGTGATCTCCCTCGGCCAGAACTACGGCCCCGCCCATGATCCGCTGGCGAGCCTCGCCCAGCCCGCGCGCGCCACCCTCTCCTGCTACGCCCAGGGGCGCGACTACCACGAGGTGGTGAAGAAGCGCCTCAAGGCGCTGGGGCAGTGGATGGCGCGGCGCTTCAAGGGCGTGCCGCTCAAGGTGTTCGTGGACACGGCGCCGGTGATGGAGAAGCCGCTGGCGCAGCAGGCGGGGCTGGGCTGGCAGGGCAAGCACAGCAACCTCGTCTCGCGCCGCTACGGGTCCTGGCTGTTCCTCGGCGAGATCTACACCGCCCTCGAGCTCGCCCCCGACGCGCCGGAGACCGACCATTGCGGCTCCTGCCGCGCCTGTCTGGACGCCTGCCCCACCGCCGCCTTCCCCGCGCCCTACCAGCTCGATGCGCGGCGTTGCATCTCCTACCTCACCATCGAGCATCGCGGCCCCATCCCCGAGGAGTTCCGCGCCGCCATGGGCAACCGCATCTACGGCTGCGACGACTGCCTCGCCGTCTGCCCCTGGAACAAGTTCGCGCGCGTCGCGGCGGAGACGGCCCTGCACCCGCGCGGCCCCGTGGCGCCCGAACTCGCCGAGCTCGCGCGGCTCGACGAGGCGGGGTTCCGCGCGCGCTTCGCGGGGTCGCCCGTCAAGCGCATCGGCATCGCGCGCTTCCGGCGCAACCTCGCCATCGCCATCGGCAACAGCGGCGATCCTTCCCTGCGGGGCGCCGCCGCCGCCCTGGCGGCGGAGGCGGATCCGGTGGTGGCGGAGGCGGGGGCCTGGGCGCTGGCGCGGCTCGATGCCGGCCCGGCACCCCCGGTCAGGGAAGGGGCTCTTCCCGGAACTGCACCGTGATCCCGGCCGCCATCCCGCCCTCGAGGCGGATGCGCGCCTCCAGCACGGCCAGCCGCCGCCCGCGGTCGGGCCGGCGATGGGTGCAGTGCCACTCTCCCGCGCCGGAGGCGGGGGCGGCGCAGGCGAAGCCGAGCGCGATGAGGTGCTGGATGGCCGGCCCCGAATCGCTGCCCGGCGGCGAGAGGCGCAAGAGCTCGCGCCGCATCGCCTCCGCCCCCGCGGTCTGGCCGCGGCGCAGATAGCGCTCCACCTCGCTCTCCGGCCGCCGGTCGGGCCAGACCCAGGCGATGAAGAGCACGCCGAGGGCGAGCAGGCCGAACATCAGCAGCGCCCGGCTCAGCGTGCCCTTCTGCAGCAGCGGCCCGCGCCGCGGCGTGGGTTCCGGCTCGACGATCACGCGCGCGCGGGGCGGCGCGGATTGCCGAGGAAGCGGCCCACCCCGGCCGTGGTGTGGGCCGCGCCCTCGCGGTAGGTGGTCTCGCCGTTGCACCAGACGCGCAGGATGCCCTCGGAGGGCGCCGTGGGCTCGGCATAGGTGGCGCGGTCGATCACGCGCGCCGGGTCGAGCAGCACGAGGTCGGCGAAGGCGCCGGGGCGGATCACGCCGCGATCCGGGATGCCGAAGACCTGCGCGCAGCGCCCGCTCATCTTGTGGATGGCCGTCTCCAGGCTGAACAGGCCGATCTCGCGCACATAGCGGCCGAGCACCCGCGGGAAGGTGCCCCACAGCCGCGGATGCGGCTTCGCGTCGTGCGGGATGCCGTCGCTGCCGATCATGCTGCGCGGGTGCGCCATGATGCGCCGCACATCCGCCTCGTCCATGGAGAAGGTGATGGCGCCCGCCGGGAGCAGCCGCTCGGCCGCCGCGCGGCGCGTCATGCCCCAGTCGCGCGCGATGTCGTCGAGGTCGCGCCCGGCCATCTCCGGGAAGGGCACCGACCAGGTGATCTGCACCTTCACGTCCTGGCGCAGCTTGTCGGGCATCAGCACGGTGGAGCCCGCCGGGTAGGGATAGACGTCGAAGGCCACGGGCTGGTCCTGGCCGAGCGCGTCCATCAGCGCGAGCGTCTCGCGCGAGCGGCCGAAATTCTCGCTCATGGTGCATTTGTGGTGGCTGATCACCACCTCGAGGGGCTTCTCCGGCGCGCCGGCCTCGCGGCCGATGCGCAGGGTCTCGCGGATCGAATCGAGCACATGGTCGCCCTCGTCGCGCATGTGCGTGACGTAGAGGCCGCCCTCCTCGCGCAGCACCTCGGCGACCGCGATCACCTCCTCGGTGGGCGCCTGGGCGTTGGGCGGGTAGTAGAGGCCGGTGGAGAAGCCGCCCGCACCCTCGCGCAGCGCCTCGCGGAGCCGCTGCTGCATCCGCGCGATCTCGGCGTCGGTGGCGGGGCGATAGACGTCTCCCGCCATCGCCTCCATCCGCAGCGACATGTGCCCGCACAGCGCGAAGGTGTTCACCGCGGGCGGGTTCTTCGCCAGCGCCTCGGCGTAGTCGCCGAAGGAGCCGAAGGTCCACCATGCCTCGTCGCCGAGCAGGTCGAGCGGCGGCGGCGGGCGATTCGCGAGCCGCGCGGGCGCGAGGCTGATGCCGCAATTGCCGACGACGACGGTGGTCACCCCCTGGGTCGACTTGCAGTGCAGGCAGTCCGGCCCGCACAGCACGGCCCGGTCGTCATGGGTGTGGGCGTCGATGAAGCCGGGGGCGAGCACCTGGCCCTGCGCGTCCAGCTCCTCCCGCCCGCTCGCATCGCCGAGCGCGCCGACGGCGAGGATCCGGTCCCCCTCCACCGCCACATCGGCGCGGAAGCGCGGCGCGCCTGTGCCGTCGATGACGGTGGCGTTCCGGATGACAAGGTCGCAACGAAGCGGCATGGCTGCCCCCCTCTCGCGCCGCCGATCATGGGCAAGACGGGCGGCGTGGCCAATCCGCCCCGCGCGCATTGCGTGCCGCGGGGCGGATGCCTTATGCCTCGAGCGTCGAGAGGGAGGAACCGCCACATGCCCATCTTCCGCCGCCCGGCGCTGCTCGGCGCCCTGGCTTCGCTGCTCGTCGCCCCCGCCATGGCGCAGACGCAGATCACGCTGCAGCACGCGCTGCCGCTCAACAGCCATTACGGGGCCGGAGCGACCGCGCTGAAGGAGACGCTGGAGCGCCTGACCAACAACCGCTTCCGCGTGAACATCCAGCGCAACGACAACGAGCGCGAGATGATCGAGAGCGTGCAGATCGGCACCATCGACTGCACCATCACCTCCACCGGGCCCGTGGGCAACTTCGTCCCTGCCGTGCGGAACGTGGACGTGCCCTTCCTGTTCCGCGACTATGCCCATGCCCGCGGCGTGCTGGACAGCGAGATCGGGCAGGGGCTGCTCGCCCAGTTCACGCCGCGCGGCCTCGTCGGCGTGATCTGGCTGGAGAACGGCTTCCGCCACCTCACCAACTCGCGCCGCGAGGTGAACGCGCCGGCCGATGTGCGCGGCATGAAGGTCCGCACCATGGAGAACCAGGTGCACATGCGCGCCTTTTCCGCGCTCGGCGCGCTGCCCACGCCGATGGCCTTCAGCGAGCTTGTGCCCGCGCTGCAGCAGGGCACGGTGGACGGTCAGGAGAACCCGATCCCGGTGATCGTGGCGAACAACCTGAACCAGGTGCAGCGCTTCCTCTCGCTGACCGCCCACGTCTATTCGCCTGCCGTGCTGATCTGCAATCCTGCCACGCTCAACCGCATGAGCGCGGCCGACCGCGCGCATTTCATGGAGGCCGCGCGCGCCGCGCAGCGCGCGAACCGCGAGCGCGTTTCGGCCGACGAGGCGAGCGGCGTGGACGAGCTGCGCCGCCGCGGCATGACGGTGGTGACGCAGGTGGACACGGCCGCCTTCCAGGCCGCCCTCGCCCCCGCCTTCGCCGAGTTCGAGCGGACACTGGACGGCGCGCTGCTGCGCCGCATCCGCGACTGGCGCCCGGCCGGCGGCTGAGCGTGGGCGGAAGGTCGCCTGGGGGCGCGGCCCGGGTCGCGCCCCCTCCTGTCGCAGCGCGCCGGCATCCGACATGAACCCGATGAACCTCCTGCCGCTGCAGGTCACCGTCGCGGCCACCCTCGCGACGGTGGGCCTCGCGCTCTGGGCCGCGTCAGGGGGCGGGGTGCGGGCGGGGCTGCGGCGGGCCGTGCTCCGGCTCGACCGCCTCAGCACCGGCGCGGCTGCCCTTCTCTCGGTGCTGGCGCTGCTGGTCGCGGTCTTCGCCGGGGCCTGGCAGGTGGTGGCGCGCTTCGCCACCGAGACGCCCTCCATCTGGTCCGAGGCGCTGGTGCGCACCGCGCTGATCTGGATGGCCTATGTCGGGCTCGCGGTGGCGCTGAGGGCGGGCGCGCTCGTCTCCATCGATCTGCTGCACCGGCTCTCGCGCGGGGCGCTGCGCCGCGCCGTCGAGGCCGCCGGCCTCGCCTTCTGCCTCTCGCTGCTCGGCGTGATGTTCTGGTTCGGCTGGATCATGGCCGAGCGCGTGCGTTTCCAGGAGATGGCGGGGCTCGAGATCTCCATGGCCTGGGGCTATGCGGCCATTCCCGTCGGCTCGCTCTTCGCCATGGTGGGCGTGCTCGCGCATTTCTTCGACCGCCGCAGCGCGGAACTGGACAACGCGGCGTGAACCCCGAGGCCCGGAAGGAGCAGCGCTGATGGGCGGCGCCATGCTGAGCGTGATGCTCGTGCTCTTCGCGCTCTCCGTGCCGGTGGCGGTGGCCATCGGCATCGCAGCCGTGGTCGGCGTGACGCAGTTCACCACCTTCCCGCTGATCGTCGCGGCGCAGCAGCTCTTCGTCTCGCTCGACCGTTTCCCGCTGGCCGCCATTCCCTTCTTCATCCTGGCCGGGAACCTGATGGACGTGGGCGGCATCTCGCGCCGCCTCGTCGAGTTCGCGCGCGCCATCGTGGGCGGCATCCAGGGCGGGCTTCCGGCCACCTGCGTCGTCACCTGCATGATCTTCGCCGCGATCTCGGGGAGTTCGGTGGCCACCACCTTCGCCATCGGCGCCATCATGATCCCGGCCCTGGTGCGCGCGGGCTATCCGGTGGGCTTCGCCGCGGCGCTGCAGGCGACGGCGGCCGAGCTCGGCGTGGTCATCCCGCCCTCGATCCCGATGATCCTCTACGGCGTGACGACCCAGACCTCGATCCCGGAACTGTTCATCGCGGGCTTCGCGCCGGGGCTGCTCATCGGGGGCGCGCTCATCGCCACCGTGCTGATCTGGTGCCGCATCTGCGGCTGGGGCAAGCGCGACGGCGAGGGGCGGCTGCCCATCCTCGCCGCCACGCGGCAGGCGGGCTTCGCGCTTCTCATGCCCGTGATCGTGCTCGGCGGGATCTATGGCGGCATCACGACGCCCACCGAGGCCTCGGTGGTGGCGGTGGTCTATGCGCTGGTCGTGGGCCTGCTGATCCATCGGGAAATCCGCCCGCGCGACCTCTTCCCGATCTTCCGCAAGAGCGTGATCACCTCCGCCGTGATCATGTTCATCATCGCCTGCGCGGGGTTCTTCTCCTGGCTTCTGAACCGGCAGGGCGTTCCCGACGCCATGGCGAGCTGGCTGGTGCGGACCTTCGACAGCCCGGGCGAATACCTGCTGATCGTGAACCTGTTCCTGTTCCTGGTGGGGATGTTCATCGAGACCTCGGCCTCCATCATCGTGCTCGCGCCCATCCTGCAGGAGGCCGCCGAGCGGCTCGGCGTGGACGGCGTGCATTTCGGCATGATCATGGTGGTGAACCTGGCGCTCGGGATGGTCACGCCGCCCTTCGGCGTGAACCTCTTCGCCGCCGCGCAGGTGGCGGGCTGCGGGCTGGACCGGATGATGCGCTACCTCGCGGTGTTCATCGCCGTCATCCTCGGCTGCCTGATGATCGTGACCTATGTGCCCTGGCTGACGCTGGTGCTGCCCAACCTCGTCTTCCGCTGAGGCGCGGGCCGGGCCGCCGGGGGGCGTGCGGCATCGGCGCCGCAGAACGCCCTTGCGCCCCGCTTCGCCCCCGCGCAGCATCCCCGGCAAGACCGACGGGGAGGAACCGATCATGACCGAGATGACCCGCCGCGCCGCTCTGGCCGGAGGCGCCGCGCTCGCCGCCGCCCCCCTGCGCGGCCGCGCCCAGCCGCGGGACGCCACCATCCGCATCGGGGTTCTGGCCGATTTCTCGGGCCCTTACCGCGACACCTCGGGCCCCACCTCGGTGGCCGCCGTGCACCAGGCCATCGAGGATCTCGGCATGGCGCAGCGCGGCATCGCGGTCGAGGTGGTGCAGGGCGACCACCAGAACCGCCCCGACGCCGCGCTCGCCCTCGCCCGCCGCTGGATCGACACCCAGGGCGTGGACATGATCTGCGAGGTGAACAACAGCGCCATCGCGCTGGCCGTGGCCAACCTGGTGCGCGAGCGCGACAAGATCCAGCTCGCCTCCGGCGCCGCCTCCTCCGCGCTCACGGGGGCGCAGTGCAGCACCCACACCATCCACTGGACCTACGACACCTGGATGTTCGCCAATGTGGTGGGTGGCGCCACCGTGCGGTCCGGTGGGGATTCCTGGTACTTCATCACCGCCGACTACGCCTTCGGCCACCAGCTCGAGCGCGACACGAGCCAGTTCGTCACGCGCGCGGGTGGGCGCGTGCTCGGCTCGGCGCGCTATCCCTTCCCGGGGACCACCGACTTCAGCTCCTTCCTCGTGCAGGCGCAGGCGAGCCGGGCGAAGGTCGTCGGCCTCGCCATGGCGGCCGGCGACATGCAGAACTGCGTCAAGCAGGCGCACGAGTTCGGGCTGACGCGGCGCGGCCAGCAGCTCGCGGGCATGATCATGTTCGTGCAGGACATCCGCTCGATCGGGCTCGAGTCCGCCCAGGGCATGGTGATGTGCGAGGTGTTCTACCACGACCTCAACGACCGCACCCGCGCCCTGGCGCGCCGTATCCTGCGCCGCACGCCGGAGAACATGCCGAACCAGGAGCATGCGGGCACCTATTCCTGCGCCGTCCACTACCTCAAGGCGGTGGCGGAGGTGGGCGCGGCGCGTGCCAAGGCCTCGGGCATCGAGGTGATCAACGTCATGAAGCGCATGCCCACCGACGACGACGCCTTCGGCCCGGGGCGCATCCGCGAGGACAACCGCAAGATCCACCCCGCCTATCTCTTCGAGGTGAAATCCCCCGCCGAGAGCCGCGGCCCCTGGGACTTCTACAAGCTGCGCGCCACCGTGCCGGCGGAGGAGGCCTTCCGCCCCGTCGCCGAGGGCGGCTGCCCGCTGGTGAGGACATGAGCATGATCGCACGCCGCCACCTCGGCCTGCTCACGGCAGGCGCCCTGCTCCCCGCCCCGGCCGCGCTGCGCGCCGCCGAGATCGAGCGGCCGGAGTTCCTCGTCGAGGGCTTCTCCCGCGCGCGGCTGGAGCGTTTCGGCCCGGCCATGGCCCGCGAGGTGGAGCGCGGCAGCTTCAACGGCGCGGTGGCGCTGATCGCGCGCAACGGGCGCATCGTCCACCACCAGGCCTATGGGCATCTCGACAATGCCCGCACGCGCCCCATGCACACCGAGGCGGTGTTCCTGCTCGCCTCCATGACCAAGCCGCTGACCAGCGTCGTCACGCTCATGCTGATGGAGGAGGGGCGCCTCAAGCTCTCCGACCCCATCACCACCTGGCTGCCGGAGCTGCGCGAGCTGAAGGTGGAGCTGCGCCAGGGCGATCGCGCCGAGGATGTGCCGCTGGCCCGGCCGATCACGGTGCAGGATCTGCTGCGCCACACCTCCGGTTTCGTCTATGCCGCCGCCTCGCCCAGCCCGCGCATCCGCGAACTCTACGAGCGCCACGACATCGAGGCGCGCAACGGCCCCGTGAGCGGCGAGGAGATGCTGCGCGCGCTGGGCCAGATCCCCCTCGCCTTCCAGCCGGGCACCACCTTCTTCTACTCGATCAGCACCGACGTGCTCGGCCTGCTGCTGGAGCGCGTCTCCGGCCAGCGGCTGGACCGGCTGATCGAGGAGCGCCTGACCGGGCCGCTCGGCATGCGCGACACGGTGTGGTGGCTCGACCCGGCGCGGCGGCCGCGCCTCGCCGAGAGCATCGCCTCCGACCCGCTGACCGCGCCCATGTGGCGCGCCTACCGCATCGAGCAGAACGAGGCGGGGCGCAGCTACCTCAAGGGCGGGGCGGGGATGATCGGCACCTCGATGGACTATTTCCGCTTCGCGCAGATGATCGCCAATGGCGGCGTCTTCGAGGGGCGACGCTACCTCTCCGCGCCGGTCGTGGCGTACATGCTCTCCAACCACATCCTCGGCATGGGCGGCTCGCCCGCGGCCAGCACGGGGCCGGGCTATGGCTTCGGCCTCGGCTTCGGCGTGCGGCTGGCGGAGGGCATGGCGGTGGCGCCCGGCTCGCCCGGGGATGCGATGTGGGCGGGCGCCTGGGGCACCAGCTTCACCATCGACCGCGCCGAGCGGCTGGTCGGCGTGTTCATGGCCCAGGGTCCCTCGAACCGGGTGCACACGCGGATGCTGTTCAAGAACCTGGTCTATGGCGCGATGGTGACCACGGCGCGCGAGGGCTGAGGGGGGCAGCGGGGACAGAGGAGACGGCGATGCGTCTGCTCTGTCTGCCGCTGCGCACGGCGCGCTGCGGGCTGCGGCTGGGCTTCGCCCTCGGGCTCGGCGCGGGGCTCGCGTCGGGCGCGCTGGCCGCCGGCTTTCTGGGGCTCGCCCGCACGGCGCGCTGGCCCCCGGGCCGCGCGACGGAGTAGGCTTCCGCAAAACAGGAGAGGAGGAAGGACCGATGCGCCTGCCGCACATCGCCGTGCTCGCCCTTCTCGCGGCGGGCATCTCCGCCGCGGAGGCCGCCACCGTCACCACGGGCTGGGAGGCGAACGCCGGCAATCAGGACCAATGCATCGCCACCGCCGCCAGCGCCATCGAGCGCACCGGCTTCCGGGTGAACATCGCGCAGGACCGCCAGGCGGTGTTCGGCTGGCGCGGCGAGGAGAACATCTCCATCCGCTGCATCGGGGACCGCGGCCTCGCCGTGATGTTCGTCTACACCCACGCGGGGCGCGACAACAACCAGCTCATCTCCATCCTGCGCGACGAGTATCGCCGCGGCGGAGGCAAGCGCTGAGCGTCGGACGCCGTCAGCCCGCCCAGCCGTAGAGGCGGCGCGCCGCCTCCTCGCTGACCAGCCCGTCCGCGACGTCGCGCGCCACCAGCGCCGGGTCGCGTTCGCGCGGATCGCCGTAGCCGCCGCCGCCGGGCAGCTTGAGCACGAGGCGCCGGCCCTTCGGGATGATCTGGAACCCCTTGGTGCGTAGCACCGTGCCATTGGGATCGTCGAGCCCGACCCAGCCGGGCGCGCCGTCCAGCCCGCCGAAGCGGCCCCTGGGCGGGTTCGCCACCCGGTCGAAGATCGCGTTTACCGCGAACTCCGCGTCGTTCTTCGCACCGATCTCCATGATCTGGCCGAAGCCGCCGCGCGTGCGGCCTGCCCCGGCGGAATCCGGGCGCAGCTCCTTCCGCCAGAAGACCACGGGGGCCACGTTCTCCGTCGCCTCCACGGGCATGGTGCGCACGCCCGAGGGGAAGGCGATGCCCGAGAGCCCGTCCTTCGCCGGGCGCGCGCCCGTGCCGCCGGAGTTGAAGGTGATGATCTCGAAATCCTCCACCTCCGCCGCCTGGCCGCTCACCTGGGCCCCGCCGCGCAAGGGAGGGTTCCACAGCGCCGAGCTGCCCTCGGCGTTCACGCGCTCGGGCACGGCCTGGGCGAGGCAGCCCATCATCAGGTCGGGAAGGAGCTGGCCGATCACATGGCGGACGCTGACCGGATAGGGCCGCGGCGCGTTGAGGATGCAGCCCTCGGGGATCGCCATCTCGAAGGGCTTGAGGCTCGCCCAGTTGTTCGGGATCTCGGGCGCCACGACGCACTTGATCCCGAAGCAGGCATAGGCGCGGCAATAGGCCGGCGGCACGTTGATGCCGCGCGTGGACAGGCCCGAGGTCCCGGCGAAATCCACCAGGATGCGCCGCTCCTCCACCGTCATCGCCGCGCGCAGCGTCACCGGCGCCTCGTAGCCGTCGGAGCGGATCTCGGCCGCGTAGGAGCCGCGCGGCAGGGCGGCGATGGCCTCCTCGGTGGCGCGCAGGCTCGCCTCGAAGATGAAGGCCGCGAGGGGCTCGAGGCTCTCCATCCGGTACTCGTCCATCATCTCGACGAGGCGCTTCGCCCCCGCGTCGTTGCAGGCGCAGAGGGAATAGACGTCGCCCTCGAGCTCGACGGGGGTGCGGCTGCCGGCGCGCAGGAAGTCGAAGAAGGTCTCGTTCGGCCGGCCCTGGTCGAAGCACTTCACGATGGGGATGTAGAGGCCCTCCTCGAAGACCGAGCGCCCCTCGGGCCCCATGCCGAGGCCGCCGATGTCGATGATGTGGGCCGTGTTGGCGAAGAGGGCGACGATCCTCCCGTTGCGGAAGGCGGGTGTCACCACCGTCAGGTCATGGAGGTGGCCGGTGCCGAGCCAGGGGTCGTTGGTGATGTAGTGGTCGCCCGGCCGCATGGTGTGGACCGGGAACTTCTTCAGGAAATGGCCCACGCTCTCGGCCATGGAGTTCACATGGCCCGGGGTGCCGGTGACGGCCTGGGCCATCATCCGCCCCTCGAGGTCGAAGATGCCGGCCGAGAGATCGCCCGCCTCGCGCACCGTGGTGCTGAAGGCGGTGCGGATCATGGTCTGCGCCTGTTCCTCGACCACCGCGATGAGGCGGTTCCACTGGATCTGGCGCTGGATGGTGGCGAGGCCGCTCATGCCGGGCGTTCCTTCATGAGTTCGAGATAGCCGAGCCCATCCATCCGGCAGACCCAGCCCGGGCCCACCAGCGTGGAGGTCTCGTCCTCCGCCACGATGCAGGGGCCCGCGACGCGCGCCCCGGGGCGCATCGCGGCGCGGGAATAGACAGGCCAGTCGCCCAGCTCGCCCGTCGCCGTGTCGCGCACGCGCTGCACGCGGATCGGCGCGGGCGCGGGCGCATCCTCCACCTCGGCGGCGGGCAGCACCTCCTCCGCGACGGTCGAGACGGTGACGGCGAAGCTCAGCACCTCGACATCGCTGCCCGGCACGGGCCGGTCGTAGAAGCGCGCATACTCGGCGTCATAGGCGGCGCGCAGCGCGGGCACATCGGCCTCGGTCAGCGGCCGCACGGGGAGCGGGACCGCGATCTCATGCCCCTGGCCCACATAGCGCATGTAGGCGAGGCGCGTTTCCGTCGTGGCCGCGCCGAAGCTGCCCGCGGCGACGGTGCGCGCGGCCTCTGCGCTCATCTCCGCGAGCAGCGCGTTCACGGCCGAGAGGTCGAAGCGGCCGAAGCGCGTGTAGAGGCTCCTCACCACCTCATAGGCCACGGGCGCGCGCAGGAAGCCGATGGCCGAGCCCACCCCCGCGCCGGAGGGCACGAGGATGCGCTCCACCCCGATCTTCTCGGCGACGCGATAGCCATGCACGGGCCCGCCGCCGCCGAAGGCGATGATCGTGCGCCCCTCGTAGCTCTTCCCGCTCTCGATGGCATGGACACGCGCGGCGTTGGCCATGTTCTCGTCCACCACCTCCACGACGCCGAGTGCCGCCATGCCCGCATCGAGGCCGAGCCGCGCGCCCACATGCGCGTCCAGGGCGCGCGCCGCCGCCCCGGCATCGAGGACGAGCGTGCCGCCCGCGAAGCTCGCCGCGTCGTAGCGGCCGAGGGCGAGGTTCGCATCCGTCACCGCGGGCCGCGTGCCGCCGCGCCCGTAGCAGGCGGGGCCGGGCATGGCACCGGCGCTCTCGGGCCCCACCTGGATGCGGCCCATCGCGTCCACCGAGGCGAGGGAGCCGCCGCCCGCGCCGATCTCCACCATCTCGATCACCGGGATGCGCAGCGGCAGGCCGGAGCCCTTCTTGAAGCGCCCGACGCGCGCCACCTCGAAGCTGCGCGAGGCCTGGGGCGCGTAGCCGTCGATCAGGCAGACCTTCGCCGTGGTGCCGCCCATGTCGAAGCTGAGCACCTTCTCGAGCCCGCGCTGCCGCGCGACATGGGCGGAGAAGATGGCGCCCCCCGCGGGCCCGCTCTCGACGAGGCGGATGGGAAAGCGCGCCGCGGTCTCGATGGTGGTCAGCCCGCCGCCCGAGAGCATGAGGAAGAGCGGCGCGCCCATGCCCATCGCGCGCAGCCCCGCCTCGAGCCGGCCGAGATAGCGCGCCATCAGCGGCTGCACATAGGCGTTGGCGACGGTGGTCGAGAAGCGCTCCCACTCGCGCATCTCGGGGCTCACCTCGCTGGCGAGGGAGACCGGAAGCTCCGGCCATTCCTCGCGCAGGATCTCGGCGGCGCGACGCTCGTGGGCGGGGTTCACGAAGCCGTGCAGGAAGCCGATCGCCAGCGCCTCGATGCCCTCGGCGCGCAGGAAGGGGATGTGCGCGCGCAGCGCCGCCTCGTCCAGAGGGCGCAGCACGCGGCCCGTGTTGTCGAGGCGCTCGGGCACCGGCAGGCGCCAGCGGCGCGGCACCAGCGGCTCGGGCAGATCGATGTTGAGGTCGTACTGGTCGTAGCGGCTCTCGTTGCCGAGCGCGAGCACGTCGCGGAAGCCCTCGGTGGTGAGCAGCGCCGTCTTCGCCCCCTTGCGCTCGATCAGCGCGTTGGTGGCCAGCGTGGTGCCGTGGATCATCAGCGTCACGTCGGCCGCCGTGAGGCCGGCGCGTTCCAGCGCCAGCGCCACGCCTTCCAGCACGCCGCGTTCGGGGGCCTCCGGCGTGGTCAGCACCTTGGCCGTCCAGCGCGTGACGACCTCCTCCGCGCCTTCGGCCTCGAGGGCGATGTCGGTGAAGGTGCCGCCGATGTCGGCGGCGAGGCGGACGCGCCGCATCACCAGCCGCGCACCATCCCGCCATCCACCCGCAGCACGCAACCCGTGATGTAGGCGGCCTGTTGGCTGCACAGGAAGGCGACGAGCGGCCCGTACTCGCCCGGCAGCCCGTAGCGGCCGGCGGGGATGGTCTTGCTGCGCTCCGCGATCACCTCCTCCACTGTCTTGCCCTGGCGCTTGGCGAGGCTGCCCGCCGTCTCCAGGCTGCGGTCGGTGCGGATCGCGCCGGGGGCGACGATGTTGCAGGTGATGCCCTCATGCGCCACCTCGGCCGAGAGCGTCTTCATCCAGCCCATGATGCTCGCGCGCAGCGTGTTGGAGAGCACCATGTTGGGCAGGGGCTGCAGCATGCCCGTGCTGCCCACGTTGATGATGCGCCCCCATTTCTGCGCGCGCATGCCCGGCAGCAGCGCGTTGGTGAGGCGCACGGGCGAGAGCACGATGCGCTGGAACCAGGTGGAGAGCGCCTCCTCCGTCACCTCCAGCGCGGGGCCGGGCGGCGGGCCGCCGTGGTTCTGCACCAGGATGTCCACGCCGCCCATGGCCGCGAGCGCCCCCTCGGCCAGCGCGTCCATCTGCGCGCCATCCGCCACATCGGCCGGGATGCCCGTGGCCGAGGCCGCGCCCAGCGCGCGCAGCGCCGCGCAGGCGGCATCGAGGCTCGCCTGCTCGCGCCCGGAGATCACGAGATGCACCCCCTCGGCGGCCAGCGCCTCCGCGACGGAGCGGCCGAGCCCCTTCGACGCCCCCATCACCAGCGCGCGGCGCCCCTTCAGCCCGAAATCCATCGCCTCACTCCCTTCGTCGGTCGCTTCGCGTTTTTCCTGCCGCGCGCCGCCCCCTCTGGCAAGACAGGTCGGCTCCGTTATGGTGCCGCGCCATCGCCGGACTCGCCCAGGAAACGCCCATGCCGAAGCCCGTTGTGCTGCTGACCCGCCAGCTTCCCGCCGCCATCGAGGCGCTGGCCGCCGAGCGCTTCGACGCGCGCCTCAACCCGACGGACGAGCCCTGGTTCCGCGACGGCGCAGAGATCGCGCGCCGCGCCGCGGAGGCGGGCGCCGAGGGCATCCTCTGCGCGGCGGGCGACCCGATGGGGGCCGCCACCATCGCCGCCCTGCCCGCCTCGGTGCGCGTCATCGCCACCTTCAGCGTGGGCTACGACCATGTGGACGTGGCGGCCGCCCGCGCGCGCGGCATCATCGTCACCAACACGCCCGAGGTGCTGAGCTTCGCCACCGCCGAATGCGCGATGACCCTGATGCTCATGGCCGCGCGCCGCGCCGGCGAGGGCGAGCGCCTGGTGCGCGCACGCCGCTGGGAAGGATGGGCGCCAACCCAGCTCCTGGGCGTGACGCTCGAGGGCAAGAAGCTCGGCATCCTCGGCATGGGCCGCATCGGGCGCGAGCTCGCCGCCATGGCGCGCGGCCTGCGCATGGAGATCCACTACCGCGATCTGCGGCGCCTGCCGCCCGAGCTCGAGCAGGGCGCGGTGTTCCACGACAGCGACGCGAGCTTCCTGTCCACGATCGACGTGCTCTCCATGCACGTCCCGGGCGGGGAGGCCACGCGCAAATGGCTGAACGCCGAGCGGCTGGCGATGATGAAGCCGGGCAGCCTCGTCGTGAACACCGGCCGCGGCGGCAGCGTGGACGACGCGGCGCTGGTGGCGGCGCTCGCCTCCGGCCACATCCGCGCCGCGGGCCTCGACGTCTACGACGGCGAGCCGCGCGTCTTCGAGGGCTATTTCGGCCTCGAGAACGTGGTGCTGCTGCCGCATCTGGGCAGCGCCACCGTCGAGACGCGCGATGCGATGGGCCGCCGCGCGCTCGAGAACCTCGCCGCCGTGCTGATCGACGGGCGCGCCCCGCCTCACGCGGTGGGCTGAAACGCTGCCCGCAGCCGCGCGAGCCCCGCATGCGCCTCGCGCGCCATGCGGGCGACGATTTCGCCCGCCGGCAGCACCTCCTCGATCAGTCCCACCGCCTGCCCGGCCCAGACATAGCTCTCCGCGAGCCGGCCCTCGCCCACGCCGATCTCGTTCACCTCGCCGGCGATGAGCGGCAGGAGCTCCTCGGGCGGCGCACCGGCCGCCTCGCGCGCGGCCAGCGCCTCGGTGTAGGCGCTGCGCAGCACGCGGCCGGGCTGGCGCAGGCTGCGCTTGATGATCGCCGTGTCCTCCGGCCGCGCCGCCACCAGAGCCTGCTTGTAGGCGTCATGCGCGCGCGCCTCGCGGCTCGCGACGAAGCGGGTGCCCATCTCCACCCCCTCCGCCCCCAGCGCGAGCGCGGCGAGCAGCCCCGCGCCGTCGGCGATGCCGCCCGAGGCGAGCACCGGGATGGAGACGGCGCGCACCACCCGCGGCACCATCACCATGGTCGTCTCGTCGCCGAGGCCGAGATGGCCGCCGCCCTCATAGCCCACGGTCGCCACGATGTCGGCGCCCGCCGCCTCGGCCTTGCGTGCCAGCTCGGGCCCCGCGATCAGCACCAGCACCTTCGCGCGGCCGTCGATCCGCCTGATCCAGGGCGCCGGATTTCCCGCCGTGAGCGCGATGACCGGCACGCGCTCCTCGAGCGCCACCTCCAGCATGGCGGTGATGTCCATGCGCCCGAGCGGGAAGTTCACGCCGAAGGGCGCATCGGTCAGGGCGCGGACGCGGGCGATCTCGGCACGCAGCGCCTCGACCCCGCCCAGCCCCGCGGTGGCGAGCTGGCCGAGCCCGCCGGCGGCCGAGACGGCGGCGCAGAGCTCCGCCCGCGCCACCCGCGCGAGGCCGCCCTGCACGATGGGATAGCGGATGCCGAGCAGCCGGCTCGCGCGCGTCAGGATGGGCGGGCTCATCCCTGGACCGTCGCGCCGCTCTCGCGCACGGCGCGGCCCCAGGCCTCCACCTCGCGCGCCAGGAAGGCGCGGAAGGCGGCGGGCGGCATGCCCGAGGGCAGCGCCCCCGCCGCGCGCAGCCGCGCCGCGTTCTCCTCCGCGCGCAGCGCCGCGCCGATGATCGCGGCCAGGCGCTCGACGATGGGCTCCGGCGTGCCGGCGGGCGCCATCACCGCCTGCCAGGCCACCGGCGCGAAATCCGGCCAGCCGAGCTGCGCGCCGAGCGGCGCGAGCTCCGGGAAATCCGGATGGCGCTCCGCCGAGGAGATGCCGAGGCCGCGGATGGTCCCCGCGCGCAGATGCGGCGCCTGGGGCGGAAGGTTCTCGAGCACCGCCTGGATGCGCCCGGCGATCAGCTCCGTGATCGCGGGGGCGGAGCCGCGGAAGGGGATGTGCGTGGCCTCGATGCCGGCGCGCGCGCAGAGCATCGCCATGGCGAGGTGCGGGATGGTGCCGATGCCCGCCGAGCCGTAGGTGATGCCGCCGCGCTGCGCCCGCGCCCAGGCGAGGAACTCGGCGGCGCCGCGCGCGGGAACGGCGGGGTGCACCGAGAGCAGGTTGGGCACCTCGATCACCACGCTGACCGGCGCGAAGTCGCGCAGCAGGTCGAAGGAGAGGTTGCGGTAGAGGGTGTGGTTGATCGCCGCCGCGGCCGCGGCGATGACGAAGGTGCCGCCATCGGGGGCGGCGCGCGCCACCGCCTCCATGCCGATGTTGCCGCCCGCGCCGGTGCGGTTCTCCACCACCGCGCCCACCCCGGTCGCGGCCTGGATGGCCTGGGCGACGAAGCGCGCCGCCATGTCCGAGGCCCCGCCCGGCGTGAAGGGCGAGACGATGCGCACCGGCCCCGCGGGCCAGGCCTGGGCGCGCGCGGGAAGGGCCAGCAGCGCGGGCGCGGCGAGCAGAGGGCGGCGGTTCATCCCCGGGCTCCCTTGATCATGTCGCGGGCGATGACGAGGCGCTGGATGTCGGAGGCGCCCTCGAAGATGCGGAACAGCCGCACGTCGCGGTAGAGCTGCTCCACCGCCGTGCCCTTCATGTAGCCCGCGCCGCCATGGATCTGCACCGCGTGGTCCGCCACGCGGCCCACCATCTCCGACGCAAACAGCTTGCAGCAGGCGATGTCGGCCACCAGCGGGCCCTGCGCCTCGCCCGCCGCGTCGAAGGCGCGTGCCGTCTCGAGCACCATGGCGCGCGCGGCCAGCGCCTCGGCGCGCATGTCGGCAAGCCGGCCCTGCACCATCTGGAACTCCGCCAGCGGCTGGCCGAACTGGCGGCGATGCAGGGCGTGGAACAGCGCCTCCTCGATCAGCCGCTCCGCCTGGCCGACGCAGGTCACCGCCACATGCAGCCGGGCGTGGTTGATGCCGCGCATCGCGGTCTTGAAGCCGCCGCCCTCGCGCCCGCCGATGAGGTTCCTGGCCGGCACGCGCGCGCCCTCGAAGAACACCTCGGAGGTCGCGCTGCCGTCCTGGCCCATCTTGCGGTCGGCCGGGCCGCAGCGCACGCCCGGGGTGCCCGCCGGCACGATGAAGGCGGAGATGCCGGCCGCGTCCCTGGAGGCCGGATCGGTGCGCGCCATCACGATGAACACATCGGCCTGGCGGGCGTTGGTGATGTAGCGCTTCACCCCGTCGAGAACGTAGTCCTCGCCCTCGCGCCGGGCGGCGGTGCGCAGGCCACCCGCGTCGCTGCCCGCCTCGGGCTCGGTCAGGCAGAAGGCGGCCGTGACCTCGCCGGACGCCATGCGCGGCAGCCATTCCTGCCGCTGCGCCTCGCTGCCGTTGTAGAGGATGGGCTGGGAGCCGAGGCCGATGGTGGTGGAAAACCGCGCGCGGAACACCGCGGAGGCGCGCGTGACCTCCAGCATCACCCGCACCTGCTGCTCCATGGAGAGGCCGAGGCCGCCGTAGCGCAGCGGGATCGAGAGGCCGAACAGCCCCGCCTCGCGCAGCAGCCGCGTCAGATCCTCGGGCAGCGTCTCCTCGCCCTCGAGGCGCGGTTCGGCCGGGATCAGCCGCTCGCGCACGAGGCGGCGGATGCCCTCCAGATAGGCCTCGAACTCCGCGGGCGTGGCCCGTTGCGCCAGGCCGTCGGTCATGGCCCGTCTCCTCCCCGGGCGCAGCATCGGCCCGGGCGGTGGGCGCTGTCAAACCGCACCGGGCGGCGCGGCGGGCGCGGCTACACGCCGAGCTCCTGCGCGCAGCCGGCGATGAAGCCGCCGAGCGCGCGGTGGAAAACGGGTTCGTCGAGGAGGAAGGCGTCGTGCCCCTTGTCGGTGGTGATCTCGATGAAGGAGACGCGCGCCGCGGCGGCGTTCAGCGCGCGCACCAGGGCGCGGCTCTCGCTCGTCGGGAACAGCCAGTCCGAGGAGAAGGACGCGACGAAGAAGCGCGTCGGCGTGCCGCGGAAGGCCGCGGCCAGGCTGCCATGCGCGCTGGCCAGGTCGAAATAGTCCATCGCCCGCGTGATGGTGAGGTAGCTGTTCGCGTCGAAGCGCCGCACGAAGGTGCTGCCCTGGTGGCGCAGATAGCTCTCCACCTGGAACACGTCCTCGAGGAAGGTCAGCGCCGAGGCGTCCTGCAGCTTGCGGCCGAACTTGCGCGTCAGCGCCGCCTCGCTGAGGTAGGTGATGTGCGCCACCATGCGCGCCACCGACAGCCCGCGCGCGGGCACCGAGCCGTCCTCCCAGTAGCGGCCGCCTTTCCAGTTGGGATCGGCGTGGATGGCCTGGCGACCCACCTCATGGAAGGCAATGTTCTGCGCCGAGTGGTGCGTCGCGCAGGCGATGGGCGCGGCGGCGAAGACGCTCTCGGGGTAGGACGCCGCCCACTCCAGCACCTGCATCCCGCCCATGGACCCGCCGACGACGGCGAGCAGGCGCGGGATCTCCAGATGCTCGATCAACCGTTTCTGCGCGCGCACCATGTCGGCGATGGTGATCGCCGGGAAATCGGTGCCCCAGGGCCGTCCGAGACCCCTGCCCTCCTCGTCCGTCATCTCCTCGCGCGGGCCGGTGGTGCCCATGCAGCCGCCGAGCACGTTGGAGCAGATGACGAAGTAGCGGTTCGTATCCACCGGCTTGCCCGGACCCACGACCTTCTCCCACCAGCCGGGCTTTCCGGTCACCGGCTGGCGTTCGGCGACATACTGATCGCCGGTGAGCGCATGGCAGACGAGGATCGCGTTGCTGCGCGCGGCGTTGAGCGTGCCGTAGGTGCGGTAGGCGATGGCGAGCGGACGGATCCAGGCCCCCGAATCCAGCCGCAGCCCGTCGCGGATCACCGCGCGCTGGTGCTCGATCTGCGGGAAGGGGGCGATCCGGTTCATCCGCGCCGGAGATAGGCCGCCCGCCCTCGCCCCGCAACCGCCGCGCCCGCCTTGGCGCGGGGGCGCGGCGCGGCTATCCCTCCGGCTTCATGTCGCAAGCCCCGACCACAGAAGACAGCCTGGAGGCGCTGCGCCGCGAGATCGACCGCCTCGACGACGCGCTGCACGATCTGCTGATGCGCCGCGCCGAGGTGGTGCACCGTCTCGCGCAGAGCGCCGCCAAGCCCGCCGGCACCACGCTCCGCCCGGGGCGCGAGGCGGCCATCCTGCGCCGCCTGCTGGCGCGCCATGCGGGGCCGCTGCCGCGCGCGGTGCTGGTGCGGCTCTGGCGCGAGATCTTCGCCGCCTCCATCGCCCAGCAGGCGCCCTTCGCCGTGGCGCTGGCGGGCGAGCCGGGGCTGGCGCGGCTCGCCGCCGCGCATTTCGGGCTTGAGACGCCGCTGCGCCAGCACCCCACCACCGCAGCCGCCCTTGCCGCCGTACTGGCGCGGGAGGCGGCGATCGCCGTGCTGCCCTGGCCGCGCGAGAACGGCAGCGAGGCCGAGGCGTGGTGGACGCGCCTCGACGGACAAACGCTGCACGTCATCGCGCGGCTGCCCTTCCTCGCCGAGCATCCGCCGGCGCTGGAGGCGGCGGTGCTCGCCCTCTACCCCGCCGACGCCTCGGGCCGCGACGCCGCCCTCTGGCGCGCCCAACGCCCCGGCACGCCGGACCGTGCGAGCCTCGCCGCCGCCTTCCCCGGGGCGCGGCTGCTCGCCGTCCATCGCGCGGGCGGAACCACCCAGGCCCTGCTGGAGACCGAGGGCGCGGCGCTGCCCGACGCCCTGCCCCTCGGCCGCTATGCCATCCCCGAAGGAGGAGCGCCCCGCCCATGACCGCCCTCATGCCCCGCCCGTCCATCCTGACGATCGAGCCCTATGCGGGGGGCGAGGCGAAGCTGCCGGGCGTGAACCGCGTCATCAAGCTCTCCTCGAACGAGGGCGCCTTCGGGCCGCCGCCCGGGGCCGTGGCCGCCATCGCGCGCATGGCCGCCGAGGCGCACCGCTATCCGGACGGCAGCGCGACGAGGCTGCGCGAGGCGATCGGCGCGAAGTTCGGCCTCGACCCGGCCCGAATCGTCTGCGGCAACGGCTCGGACGAGCTGATCGCATACCTGATCCTCGCCTATGGCGGGGAGGGCACCGAGCTCATCATGCCCGCCCACGGCTTCCTGATGTACGACCTGACGGGGCGCTACGCCGGCTGCCGCGTGATCAAGGTGCCCGAGCGCAACCTGATGGCCGATATCGACGCCATGCTCGCTGCGGTCGGCCCGCGCACGAAGCTCGTCTGCCTCGTCAACCCCAACAACCCTACGGGCGCGCTGCTGCCGCGCGCCGAGGTGGAGCGGCTGCGCCGGTCCTTGCGCGAGGACATCCTGCTCATCCTCGACGCGGCCTATGCCGAATACGTCACCGCCCCCGACTACGATCCGGGAAACGCGCTGGTCGACGCCTCGGGCAACACGGTGATGACGCGCACCTTCTCCAAGATCTTCGGCCTGGGCGGGATGCGGGTGGGCTGGGCCTACATGCCGCCCGCGGTGGCCGACGTGATCGGGCGCATCCGCGGCCCCTTCAACGTGAACGCGGCCGGCATGGCGGCGGCCATCGCCGCGCTGGAGGAGCCGGGCTGGATCGAGCGCAGCGTCGCACACAACACCGAGTGGCGCGCGAAGCTCTCGGCCGGGCTCGAGGCGGCAGGCATCAGGGCGTGGCCCTCGGCCTGCAACTTCGTGCTGGCCGATTTCGGCACGCCCCAGCAGGCGCAGGCGGCGGATGCGGCGCTGCGCGCGCGCGGCATCATCGCCCGCGGCGTCGCCGCCTACGGCCTGCCCGCCTGCCTGCGCATCACGGTGGGCACGGCCGAGGAGTGTGGCCTTGTCATCGAGACCCTGGCGGCCTTCATGCGCGATGGCGGCTGAGCCGGTCTTCCGTCGCCTCGCGCTGATCGGCGCGGGGCTGATCGCGGGCTCCATCGCGCGGCGCAACCGCGAGCATGGGGGCCTCGCGCGCGAAGTGGTGGTCACGGCCCGCACCGCCGAGACGCGCGCGCGCGTGCGCGAGCTCGGCTTCGCCGACCATGTGGCCGAGGACGCGGCCGAGGCGGTGCAGGGCGCGGACGGCGTGATCCTCTGCGTGCCCGTGGGGGCCTGCCGCGCGGTGATGGAGCGCATCGCGCCGCATCTCGCGCCCGGGGTGCTGCTCTCCGATGTCGGCTCCACCAAGGGCTCGGTGATCCGCGACGTCGCCCCGCTGCTGCCGCCGGGCGTGGCCTTCGTCCCCGGCCACCCGATGGCGGGCACGGAGCACACCGGCCCCGACTCCGGCTTCGCCACCCTCTTCGAGGGGCGCTATGTCATCCTCACCCCGCTCGAGAGCACGCCGCCCGAGGCCCTCGAGCGGATGCGCGAATTCTGGCGCCGCTGCGGCTCCATGGTCGAGACGATGGACGCCGCCACGCACGACAAGGTGGTGGCCATCGTCTCGCACCTGCCGCACCTCATCGCCTTCACCATCTGCGGCACCGCCGACGACCTCTCGGAGGAGACCCGGGAGAGCGTCCTGAAATTCGCCGCCTCCGGCTTCCGCGACTTCACGCGCATCGCCGCCAGCGACGTGGCGATGTGGCGCGACGTGTTCCTCAACAACCGCGAGGCTGTGCTCGAGATGCTTGCGCGCTTCACGGAGGACGCGCAGGCCTTCGGCCGCGCCATCCGCTGGGGCCAGCAGGAGTTCATCGAGGACCGCATCCGGCGCGGGCGCAAGATCCGCCGCGGGCTGATCGAGCGCAAGCAGGCCTGAGTCCCCGCGGCGCCGCCCGCGCCCGCCGCCGGGCTGGACAGCCCCGCCCCGCCCGCCTTGGATGCGCACCGCGAGGAGGGAGGATCCATGTTCGACTTCACCGGCAAGCGCGTCGTGGTCTGCGGCGGCTCCAGGGGCATCGGGCGCAGCGCGGCGCTGGGCTTCGCCCGGGCGGGTGCGGCGGTCTCCATCTGCGCGCGCGGCGCCGAGGCGCTGGCCGCCACCCGCGCCGAACTCGGCCCCCGGGGCCACGCCGCGCCCTGCGACCTCGGCGATGCGGCGCAGATCGCCCGCTACATCGCCGAGGCCGAGGCCGCGCTCGGCGGCATCGACGTGCTGGTCAACAACGCCTCCGGCTTCGGCATGGCCGACACGGAGGAGGGCTGGGCCGCCAGCCTCAACGTGGACGTGCTCGCCACCACGCGCGCGAGCCGTGCCGCCCTGCCCGCGCTGAAGGCTTCGCGCGGCTGCATCGTGAACGTCAGTTCCATCTCGGGCTACCGGGCCTCGGTGCGGGGGCCGGCCTATGCGGCGGTGAAGGCGCTGCTGATCAACTACACCCAGAGCCAGGCCGCCACCCTCGCGCCCGACGGCGTGCGGGTGAACGCCGTCGCGCCCGGCTCCATCGAGTTCCCGGGCGGCGTCTGGGAGCAGCGCAAGCACAGCCAGCCCGAGCTGTATCGCCGCACCCTCGCCTCCATCCCCTTCGGCCGCTTCGGCACGCCGGAAGAGGTGGCGAACGTCATCCTGTTCCTCGCCTCGCCGCTGGCGGGCTGGGTCACCGGGCACACGGTGGTGGTCGATGGCGGGCAGATGCTGAGCTGAGCCGGGCGGGCCGGCTCAGCGCGGCGGCGCGGGCGGTGGGGGGTCGGGAAAGAGGCGGCGCGCCGCCTCGGTGATGCGGCCCAGATAGGCCTCGTGCCGGGCGGGGGTGCGCGAGTGGTAGTCGCCCACTGCCGCCACCACGTCGCCGCGCCGGCGGTCGAGCTTGTGGCGGAAGATCGCACCCGCGGCGGCGATGTTGTAGCAGGCGTCGTGGATCAGCCGGTGGCGCACCACCGCCTCGCTCTCGCCGGTGTAGGCGGCGAGAGCGGGAATCCAGCGCGTGTTCACCTGCATCACGCCGAGATCCTCCGAGCCGTCCCGGTTGCGGCGGACACTGCCGACTTCGCCGCCCTCGACACGCTGGATGGCGGGCAGCACCCGTGGCGGGATGCCGTAGAGGTTCGCCACCAGCGTCATGCAGGCGAGGTAGGGGATGCTCATCGGCGCGCGGCGGACTCCAGCCTCGCGGGCAAGGGCATCATAGCGGCCTCCACCGCCCCCGCCATCACCGCCTCACCGGCAGCCCGCGCGCTGGCGCGCCTCCTGCGCGCGCTGCGCCTGCGGGCCCTGGAGGTTGGGGAACTGGCTGCGCAGGTCGTTCAGCGTGTCGCATGCCTCCCGCCGGTTGCCGAGCGCCGCGAGCGCGTTGGCGAGGCCCACCAGCGCCTCTGGCGCGCGCGGGCCGGTGCGGGCGCGCACATAGGCCTCGTTGTAGGCGAGAGCGGCGTTGCCATGGTCGCGCCGGCCCATCAGGGCGTCGCCGAGCAGGAGATGGGCCGCCACCTGCTGGGCCGCGTTGCGGCTGGCGATGGCCTCGCGTGCCGCCGCCTCGGCGGCCGCGAAGTCGCGCCGAGCGAGCGCCGCCTGGCCCTCCTGCAGCGCGCGCTCGGGCGGGCGGGGGCCGGGGGCGGCGGCAGGGGATGACGCCGCAGGCGGGGCGGCGGGCGGGGTCGGCCGCGCCGCGGGGGCGGGGGCCGCCCCCTGGCCGGTGCGGAACTCGAGATCGCCCTGCAGCTTCTCGATGTCCTCGCGCAGGCGGCGGTTCTGGTTCTCCAGGACCTCGGCACGGCCGCGCAGGCGCCGAACCTCCTCCTCCAGCGTGCCGACGCGCTCGAGGAGCTGGCCCACCAGCTCGCCCGAGGCGGCGGGCGCGCGCCCGCCCACGGGCGGCGGGGGCGCCCCGCCCCCGGAGCGGCGAAGCTGATCGATCTCCTGGCGGAGCTGCAGGATCTGGTTCTGCAGCGCGATCGCCTCGCGCGAGTCCATCTGCGCCCGGGCCGGGCCGGCCAGGGCGAGGCCGATGAGCAGCGCGGCCGCGAAGGACGGTCGCATCACTTCCTCCTCCTCCTCCGGCGGCGCGGGCGCGCCTTACCGGACGACGGTGACAGCGCGGCGGTTGCGGGCCCAGGCCTCCTCGGTGGAGCCCAGGGCATCGGGCCGGTCCTTGCCGTAGCTGATCGTCTGGATTCGCGCGCCGGCCACGCCGTTGGCCACCAGCACGTCGCGCGCCGCGTTGGCGCGGCGCTGGCCGAGGGCGAGGTTGTATTCGCGCGTGCCGCGCTCGTCGGCATGGCCCTCCACCATCACCTGCACGGTCGGATGCTGCTGCATCCAGCGCGCCTGGCGCTCGAGCGTCGGGCGCTGGTCGGCCCGGATGGTGCTGCGGTCGGTGTCGAAGAACACGCGGTCGCCGACATTGGCGACGAGATCCTCCTGGCTGCCGGGGCGGATCGCCCCGGCCCCGCCCGCGCCGCCGGTCGCCGCGCTCTCCTCGGTGCTGGAGCAGGCGGCGAGAAGGCCGGCGGCGGCGAGCGCGGCGAGCAGGGTCTTGGTGGCGGCCATGATCTTCTCCTTGAAATCCGGCCCGGCGCCCTCTCGGCGCCCGGGCGGGCGTGGCGGCCTTCGCAGGCGCAGCATCGCCCGATCGACGGCCTGCCCTACCGGCAGGGGATGGCGCAATCAAGGCAGGAGCGCCCCGTCGGGCGCGGCCAAGCCCTGCCGCGCGCGCAAGGATCAGCCGAGAAGCGCCGACCAGGAGGGCTCGGTGGCGTCGGTGGGGGTCGGCAGCGGGCGTTCGTTGAAGCCGGCGATGTCGATGGACGAAAGGCGCGCCGAATAGCCCGCCCCGCGCCCGTCGCGCGCCGGCGTCTCGCGCTGGAAGGCCAGCACGCGGCCGTTCGGCGCGAAGGTGGGGCTCTCCATCGCCCAGCCTTCGGAGAGGATGCGCTCGCCCGAACCGTCGGGCCGCATCACCCCGATGGCGAACTGGCCGCGGCTGATGCGGGTGAAGGCGATGAGATCGCCGCGCGGCGACCAGACCGGCGTGGCGTAGCGCCCGTTGCCGAAGCTGATGCGCCGCACATTCCCCCCGTTCGCGTCCATCACGTAGAGCTGCTGGTCGCCGCCGCGGTCGGAGTTGAAGACGATCTGCTGCCCGTCGGGCGAGAAGCAGGGCGAGACGTCGAGCCCCGCGGCGGAGGTGAGCTGCCGTTCGCGGCGCGAGGCGAGGTCCACCACGAAGATGTTCGCATCCCCCCCGCGCACCGCCGAGAGCACCACGCTGCGCCCGTCGGGCGAGAAGCGGGGCGAGAGCGTCATGCCGCCGAAATTGCCCAGCACCTCCTGCCGGCCGGTCTGGAGGTTGAACAAATACACGCGCGGCTGGTTGTTGAGGTAGGACATGAAGGCGATCTGCTGCGCGTTCGGGTGGAAGCGCGGAGTGAGCGCCTGGAACTGGCCGTCGGTGAGGAAGCGGTTGTTCTCGCCGTCCTGGTCCATGATGGCGAGGCGGCGGGTGCGGCGGTCGCGCGGGCCGGTCTCGGCGACATAGGCGATGCGGGTGTTGAAATACCCCTCCTCGCCCAGCATCCGCTTGTAGATGTCGTCGGAGATGATGTGCGCGATCTGCCGCCAGTTGCCGAGGCTGGTGTTGTACACTGTGCCGAGTGCCTGCTGTTCCGGGATCACGTCCCAGAGGCGGAACTCCACGCGCAGCCTGTCGGCGCTGGCGTCCACGCGGCCCGTGACCAAGGCGACGGCGCCGATCACCCGCCAATCCTGGAAGCGCGGCGTCTGCGCCGCCTGCTCCGGCGACTGGATGAAGGCCGCGCGCTCCACCGGCCGGAACAGGCCGGAGCCGCGGAGATTCTGGGTGACGACGGCGGCGATCTGCTGGCCGAGCCGCGCCCCCTCGCCGCCGATCCCGGCCATGGCGGGAATGGCGATGGGGATGGGGTCGGTGCGGGCGCGGGTGATGTCCACCACCGTCCCGCCCGATCCGCCTTGGGCCGCGGCGGGCAGGGGCGTCGTCCAGATGCCGGGGGCGATGAGCGTCGCCGCGCCGCCGGCGAGCACGGAGCGGCGAAGCAGGAAGGGGGTGTTCACGGGGCCGTCTCTCCCACCGCGATTCGTCTGGGGCGCACCTTGGCCCCTCGCGCCCCGGGGTCAAGGGCGCTGTAAGTGACGGCGCTCAGCGCAGGCCGATCTCGCGCGGGTTGAAGCGGTAGGTGGCGGCGTTCAGCGCGGCCACGCCGCCGCGCGGGATGGGCAGCGGGTTGCAGCGCGCATCGAGCAGGGCGCGGCGCGCCGCCTCGAACACCATGCGCGCGCGCGGATCGGCGGGCGGGGCGCCCACGGGCATGACGCGCCGCACCACCCCCTGGGCGTCCGCCTCGATGCGGAACTCCACCACGATGTCGCGCAGGTTGGGCGCGCCGGCGTCCACCGCCCAGCACTCGCCGATGCGCTCGGCGATGCCTGCGCGCTCGGCGGCGGTGAGCTGGCCCGCGCCGGCCGGCGCGCCGCCGCCCGGAGCCGGGGCGGCCGGGGCGGGGTTGGGGCGCGCGGTGGGCGGCTGCTGTTGCTGCTGCTGCTGGCGCAGCCGCTCGAGCGTGTTGAGCACGCTCTGGCTGCGCTCCTCCGGCCGCGGCACGGGCGGCGTCTGCCCCGTTCCCGCAGTGGGCGCGGGGGTAGGCGGCGGCGGGGTGGGCGGCGGCGGCAGGGGCAGGGGCGGCTGCGGGCGCGGCGCGGCCGGGGTGGGCGGGGCCGGGCTGGGCGGCCGCGGCGCCTCGGCCTGCTGCTGCGGGCGCGGCAGGGGGCCTGTCTCTTATACACATCT
>JAOAIK010000011.1 GCA_026414745.1 Roseococcus sp. | reverse complement strand
GCCAAGCCCAGCCGGCGCGCCGCCCTGCCGCGTCGGCGGCCGCGGGCGCCGCCGCCGGGGCCGCCGCGGGCGCCGCCGCCGCCGCCCCGCCTCAGCCTGCCCCGCCGCCCGAGCCGCAACCGACCATCGGCAGCAGCACCGGCCTGCCCCTGCCGCGTTTCTCCGCCCTCGGCTCCAACGACGTGAACCTGCGCGTCGGCCCGGGGCGGCGCTTCCCCGTCGAGTGGCGCTACCAGCGCGTGGACCTGCCCGTGCTCATCATCCGCGAGCACGAGGAGTGGCGGCGCATCCGCGACCCCGACGGCACCGAGGGTTGGCTGAACGCCTCCACCCTGCGCCCGGGCCGGCGCACCTTCATGGTGCGCCCCGAATCCGGCGCGTCCGAGGTGCTGCTGCGCCGCCGCGCCGAGGAGACCTCGCCCGCCGTGGCGCGGCTGCGCGCGGGCGTGATCGGCCGGCTGCGCGCCTGCGAGAAGGACAGCCCCTGGTGCGAGGTGCAGGTGCAGGACCGTCGCGGCTATCTCCGCCGCGCCGACATCTTCGGCGTCGGCCCCGACGAGGAGCTGCGGTGAGCCCCCCGCAGCCGCGCGATCACCTCCGCCCTGGGCAGCACATCGCCGTATTTCGCCTGGATGTCGAACAGGTTGGCCTCGTGCGGGGCGGCGTGCCGGTCGCCCACGCATTCGCGCGGCACGATGACGCGGAAGCCGTATTGCAGCCCGTCTATCGCCCCCGCGCGGATGCAGCCGGAGGTCGAGCAGCCCGCCAGGATCACCGTGTCCACCCCCTGCGCCGTCAGCATGGGCGCGAGCGGCGTGCCGAAGAAGGGCGAGGGGTATTGCTTGGCGATCACCACCTCCTCGGGCAGCGGGCGCAAGGCCTCCACGATCTCGGCCAGCGGCGCGCCCGGCACCAGGGCGCGCAGCGCGGGCACCTTGCGCAGGAACAGCCCGCCATCCAGCCCGCCCGGGTGATAGAGCACCCTGGTGAACACCACCGGGATCCCCGCCTCCCGCGCGGCGGCGAGCAGCGGCACGGTCTCGGCGACCGCGCGCACCACGCCCTCGGCGTAGAGCGGCGCGCCGGGCGTGACGTAGGCGTTCACGAAATCCACCACGATCAGCGCCGGCCGCCGGCCGAATCCCACCGCGCCGTCGAAGACGCCGGCGTAGTTCTCCTCGCGGGTCTGCGTCATCCCTCGCCCTCCAGCACGCGCGCCAGCAGCCAGGCGTGGCGGCCCGGCGCGTAATAGTCCCGCCGCTCGCCCGCCCGGGCGAAGCCCAGCGCGGCATAGAGCGCGATGGCCGGCGCGTTCTCCGCCGCCACCTCGAGCAGCAGCCGCCGCGCCCCGGCGGCGGCGAGCAGCAGCATCCCCGTCTCCAGCAGCGCGCGGGCGATGCCCCGGCGCCGCGCCTCGGGCCGCACGGCGAGGGTGAGCACCTCCGCCTCGTCCGCCGCCTGGCGCAGCAGCAGCAGCCCCTGCTCCTCGGCCAGCAGCGCGGTCACGCCGGGCAGGCCGAGCAGCGCGCGCATGCTGGCCTCGGGCCAGGCCTCGCCGGGGGGGAAGGCGGTGGCGTGCAGCGCCGCCAGCGCCGCCGCATCCCCGGCCCCGGCGCGGCGCAGCCTCATGCCCGCGGCCGCCTGCCGTGCCCCGGGAGACGCGGAGGCAGCCGCCGCCACGCCAGCCCCGCGCGCGATATGGGTCGGGACGTCAAGCCGGCCCTGTTCATGTGGTGGCCGCCGGGTCCACGTAGAGCGGCTCGGCCGCGCGGGGCGGGATGAGGCCGGCGAGGCGGCGCTCGGCCACCGCGGCCAGGGCGGCGGCCTCGATGCCCCGCGCCGCGCCCAGCGCCACCGGGGCGCCGCGCGCCAGAAGCCGGGCCGCGGCGCGCGGGGCGCCATCGCCCAGCATCCAGGTCAGCGCGGCGGGGCGGGGCAGGGCGCGCTCCTCCAGCGCCAGCGGCGGGCCCTCGGCGAGCGGCCCGGGGGCGAAGCGCTCGAGGAAGAGCTGGCCGCGCCGGTTCTCGGTGCAGGCCCAGACCGGGTGCGGCGAGAGGCCCGCCAGCGCCTCGCCCGTGCTCACCCCCACCAGCGGCAGCCCGCGCGCGGCGGCGATGCCCGCGGCCAGCGCGATGGCGGTGCGCAGCCCGGTGAAGCTGCCCGGCCCCACCCCCACCGCCACCGCCTCGGGCGGGGGGGCTTCGGCCAGCACCGCCTCGGCGAGCGGGGGCAGGGCGGCGGGCTGGCCGTGCAGCCCCTCGCGCCGCCGCTCGGCGCGCACCGTTCCCCCCTCCACCAGCGCCGCGAGGCAGCGGGAGAGGGCGGCGTCGAGAACCAGGAGGCGCATCCGCCCCGCATCGCACCCGCGCCGCGCGAGGGCAAGCGGCGCATGGCGCACGCCTCATGGACGACGCCTCAGGGCAGGCGCCGCAGCCAGGCCCCCACCGCCAGCCGCGCCGTGAGCCAGCCGATGCCCGCCGCCGCCGGCGGCAGCAGGCCGAGCGGCGCCCAGGGCAGGTCCGCCGCCGCGGCGGGGCGCGAGAGCGCGACCGGGATCGCCGCCTCGGCCAGCAGCCACAGCGCGGGCAGCGCCACGGCCAGCCCCGCCAGCGCCCCCCCGGCGCAGAGCAGCGCGAGCCGCGCGGCGAAGCGCCCGGCGATGTCGGCGTCGCGCGCGCCCAGCTCGTGCAGGATGGTGATGGTCTCGCGCCGCGCCGCGAGCCCGGCGCGGGTGGCCACCGCCACCAGCGCCACCGCCACGGCGGCGATGATGCCGAGCAGCACGAAGGCGAGGCCGCGCACCCCCTCGGCCACGCGCAGCGCCTGCGTCACCGCCTCGCCCCGCCGCTCGAGCTGCGCGCCGGGGATGGCGGCGGCGGCCTCGCGCAGCGCCGCCTCGCCCGCGCGCTCGGTGAGGCGCAGCTCGATCATCACCGGCAGGGGCAGGCCGGGCACCTCGCCCAGCCAGGGGGCGAGCAGGGCACGCAGCCGCTCCTCCGCCACCACCGAGGCCTCGGCCACGCCGGGCAGGGCGCGCAGCCGGGCCAGCGCGGCCTCGGCCTGGGCGGGGGGCACCTGCACGATCACCTGGCCGGCCGCCGCCTGCTCCCAGCGCTCGGCGAGGCGGCCCGCCCCGGCGGCGCCGGCGATGGCCAGCGCGGCGAGCAGCGCCATGGCGCCCACCAGCGCCGGCAGCAGCCAGCCGGCCAGCGCCCGGCGCAGCCCCAGGGGGTCGCGCCCGCGCAGGGGGCGCAGCGCCGCGCCCGCCCTAGCCATGGCGCAGCAGCCTCCCGCCCTCCAGCCGCAGCGCGGGGGCCGGGTATTCCTCCGGCAGCTCCTCGCTGTGCGTGGCGACGACGACGGTGGTGCCCAGCCGGTGCAGCTCCCGCAGCAGGGAGAGCACGCGCCGCGCCTGCACGGCGTCGAGATTGCCGGTGGGCTCGTCGGCCACCAGCAGGGCGGGGCGGGCGATCACCGCGCGCGCGAGGGCGAGGCGCTGCTGCTCGCCGCCCGAGAGCGCGGCGGGCGCGGCCTCCGCCCGCTCGGCGAGGCCGACCCAGCGCAGCATCTCCGTGACGTCGGCGCGCAGCCGCGCCTCGGTCACGCCCTGGATGCGCAGCGGCAGCGCCACGTTCTCGAAGGCGGAGAGGTGGGGCAGCAGCCGGTAGTCCTGGAACACCACGCCGATGCGCCGCCGCAGCCCCGGCAGCAGGCCGCGCGGCAGCCGCGCCGGGTCCTGCCCCAGCACCTCGACGCGGCCGATGGAGGGCCGCAGCCGCAGATGCATGAGGCCGAGCACGCTGGTCTTGCCCGCGCCCGAGGGCCCGAGCAGCCAGGTGAAACTGCCCTCGGGCAGCAGGAAATCCAGCCCTTGCAGCGCCCAGGCGCCGCGCCCTTCCGGGTAGCACAGGCCCACGCCCGAGAATCGGACCACGCAGCCCCCTTCATGAAACGCCCAGCGGGAGGTTGCCGAATAGGCCGGTCCTGTCACAACGTCAGCCCCGCATGGACATCGCCTGCCCGAACTGCCGCGCCGGCTACCGCGTGCCGGACGCGCTGCTGATGCAGCGCAAGCCGCTGCGCTGCGCCGCCTGCGGCCAGGCCTGGACGCCCGAGCTGCCGGCCGAGGCGCCGCCCCTGCCCGTCGCGCCCATCCTGGCGGCCGCGGTCCCGGCGGCCGCGCCGCCCGCGCCGCCCCCCCCGCCGGCGAATCCGGCCGAGGTGCTCCCGGCCATGCCGGCCGAACGCCCCCAGCCCGCGCCCGAACCGCCGCCCCCTGCGCCCCCTGTCGCTGCGCCCCCTGCCGCTGCGCCTCCCTTCGCTGCACCGGAGGCCAAGGCGCCCCCCGCCGCCCCGGCGGAGGCCGAGGCGGGCACGGAGCCCTCCCTCGCCCCGCGCGGCGTGGCCCCGCCGCCGCTCGCGCCGGCCCGCTTCCCGCTCGGCCTCGGGGCGCGCCGCCGCCGCGCCGCAGGCCCTGAGGCGGCCGAGGAGGATCCCCGCCGCCGGCGCCGCCTCGCGGACCGGCTGTTGCTGCTGGCCTGGATCCTCTCGGTCGGCCTCGTCTCGGGCGCGCTGCTGCTGCTCTACCTGTTCCGCGCCGATGTGGCGCAGGCCTGGGCACCCTTCCAGCGGGTGGTGCAGGCCCTGGGCGGCTGAGGCGCCCGAACCCCGCCGGGCCGGGCGCCGGGACGGCGTGGCGGGGCGCGCCGCGCCTCAGGCGGCGCGCGGCGCGGCGCGGCGCGGCGGCCGATGCGGCGCGCCGGGTCGAGCGCGAAGGCCCCCGCGCCCAGCCCCGCCTGCACCAGCAGCCTCGCCGCCAGGAAGGCCGGGAACTCCCAGCCGCCGCCCGGGGCGCTGAACAGCCAGCCATGGCCGGCATGGGCGAGGGTGGCGCCCAGCATGATCGGCAGGGTCAGCAGGCTCGCCAGCCGCACCCGGACGCCGAGGAGAAGCACGATCCCCGCCGCCGTCTCGCCGAGGGCGACCAGCGCGCCGAACACCGGCGGGTAGCCCGGCGCGCCGAAGACGCCCATGGTGCCGGCAAGCCCGAACACGCCGAGCTCGAGCCAGGCGCCGTGCGCGAGCAGCAGCAGGCCGAGGAAGAGCCGCAGCAGCAGCGCGGCGTAGGGGGTGGTCTGGTGAGGGGTGGGCATCGGTCTTGTCCTTCCGGCGCGGGATGGCGCCCTGCCCCGCAAGCTGCCCCCGCGCGCCGCGCGCTTCCCATGCCCGGCTCGGAACGGGGATCATCACCGCCGTCAATGGCAGGGCGCCGCGCATGACGGATCTCTCGCAACTCGACCTCAACCTCCTGCGCGTCTTCGACGCGGTGGCGCGGGAGCGGCACGTCACCCGCGCGGCGCAGCGCCTCGGCCTCTCGCAGCCCGCGGTGTCCAACGCGCTGGCCCGGCTGCGCGCCGCGCTGGGGGATGAGCTCTTCCTGCGCCGCCCGGGCGGGGTGGAGCCCACCGCCCTGGCCCAGGCCCTGGCCGGCCCGGTGGCCGAGGCGCTGGACCGGCTGGCCGAGACCTTCTCCGTGCGCGCGCCCTTCGACCCCGCCACGGCGCGGCGCGTCTTTCCCGTCGCCTTCTCGGAATACGCGGAAGCCGTGCTGGCGCCGCCCGTGCTGGCGCGGCTGGCGCGCGAGGCGCCGGGCTGCCTGCTCGCCATCCGCCACGCCGACCGCACCAATGCCGAGGCGCTGCTGGAGCGCGGCGAGGCGGTGCTCGCCATCGCCGTGCTGGGCGATCCGCCCGCCCTGTATACCCGGCTGCGCATGCTGCCCGAGGCCTTCCTGACGGTGATGCGCGCCGACCACCCGCTGGCGCAGGGCGAACTCGACCTCGAGCGCTTCCTCTCGGTGCCGCATCTGCTGCACTCGCCCAACGGCTCGCGCGAGGGGGCGCTCGACCATGCCCTGGCGGCCGAGGGGCGGGCGCGGCGGCTGGGCGGGGTGGTGGCGCATCTCTCGGCCGTGCCGGACATCCTGGCGCGGACGGAGTTCGTGATCACCCTCTCGGCGCGCCTGGCCCGGCGGCTGGCGGCCGCGCACGGGCTCGCGCTGCGCGAGCCGCCGGTGGCGGTGCGGCACACGCGGCTCTCGCTCGTGTTCCACCGCCGCTTCGAGGCCGACCCGGGCCATGCCTGGCTGCGCCGGCTGCTGCTCGCCGAGGCGCGGACGGTGTAGGCCGGGCGCGAGGAGGACCCCCCCATGCCCGAAACGCCCGAAGGGCTGCTCGCGCGGCTCGCCGCCGCCGGCATCGCGGCGCGCACCGAATGGCACGCGCCGGTGTTCACCGTGGCGGAATCCCGGGCGCTGCGCGGTAGCCTGCCCGGCGCCCACACCAAGAACCTGTTCCTGCGCGCGGCCCGGGGCGAGGGCTTCTTCCTCGCCGTGCTGGAGGAATCGCGGCAGGTGAGCGTGAACGCGCTGGCCCGCGCCGCGGGCTGGCCGCGCGTGCGCATGGGCAGCGCCGAGGAGCTGCGCGCCACCCTGGGCGTGGAGCCGGGCAGCGTGACCGCCTTCGGGCTGGTGAACGCGCCCCCGGGCGCGGTGCAGGTGGCGATCGACGCGGCGCTCGCCCGCGCCGAGGGGCTGGTGTGGTGCCACCCGCTGGTGAACCGCGCCAGCACCGGGCTCGCGCCGGCCGACCTGCTCGGCTTCCTGCGCGGGCTCGGCCATGCGCCGCGGCTTCTCGAGCTCGACGGGCCCGGCTGAGCGCCCTCAGCGCCCCTCCCAGGGCGGGGTGCGGCCGAGCCGGTTCTCCATCACCACCAGGAAGGGGCGGGTGCCGGGCAGCAGCCGCCCCGCCGCATCGGCGGGGAAGCGGGCCAGCGCCACCGCGTCCTGCACATTGCCGCCGACCGCCTCCACCACCCCCGGCCCCACGGCCACGACCAGGTCGCAATGCATGGGGCGGAAGCGGCCGCGCTCGGCCGCGCGGTCGGCCCAGCGCGCGAGCGGGTTGGCGGAGCGGTCGAAGCAGAGCAGATCGCCCGGGGCGGGCGGGTGCGTGGCGGGGTCGCGCGGCAGGAAGGGGGCGAGGCGCGGATGCGCCGCGGCCAGCGCGTCCAGATGGTCGAGGTAGCGCGCATGCGCCGCGTCGGGCGCGAATTCCGGCCGGTCCAGCCCCGCGGCGGCCATGAGCCAGGAGATGAAGGCGGCCGACCAGAAGGGCTCGGCCCAGAGGGCGCCCTCCTGCGCCTCGCCGGCCAGGGCGGCGGCATAGAGGGCGCGGTTGCGGGGAATGGCGGCCCCGGCCTGGGCGGGCGGCAGGGCGCGCCAATAGGCCAGCACGGCGGGGAAGGCCGCCGCCTCGGATTCCCGGCGCGGCGGGGCGCCGGGCGTGCAGGGCGCGAGCGGCGGCCCCGGCAGGCCGATGGCGAGGCAGCCCCACTCCTGCCACTCGGCGAGGGCGAGGCGGATCAGCCGCTCGCGCGCCGCGGGCGGGTAGGGGAGCGGCGGCGGCGGGGGCAGGGCGCAGGCCGCCAGCAGGGCGAGCAGACAGAGGGGCGCGAGGCGCGGCACGCCCCCGCCCTGCCAGAGCCGCGCGCGGGCGGCAAGGCGGCGCGGCCTCAGCGCCGGATCAGGATGTAGTTCACCGTCAGGTCGATGGTCACGCCGTTCGGGTCGGCCGGCGGCGGGAAGGCGGGCAGCCGCGCGCCCTGGAAGGGGAAGGTGGTGGCGAAGTTCAGCGAGGGCGAGGTGGAGGGCCCGACGAGCTGCACCGAGCGCACCGTGCCGTCCGGCGCGGCCACCACCCGCACCCGCACCGTCCCGTCCTCGCCGAGCTGGATGGCGCGCTCGGGGTAGCGGATGTTCTGGTCGAGCCAGCGGCGGAAGGCGGCGCGCCAGTCCGCCCCCACCTGCGCGCCGGTGACGCGCACCGAGGGGTCGGCGCTGGGGCGGCCCTCCAGGAAGCGCGGGTCCACGCGGGTATCGAGGCCGCGGCCCTGCGGCCGGCCGGCGGGCGGCGCTGCCCCGGCCTGGGGGCCGATCTGCACGCCCTCGGGCGCCCAGAGGCCCGGAAGATCGGGCGGGCGCGGCGGGGCGGGGCGGGGCTGGGGGCGCGGCGGCGGCTGCGGGGTGGGGCCGGGCGGCAGGGGCAGGGCGAAACGCTCGGGCAGGCGCAGCGGCGTGGGCGGGGCCAGCAGCTCCTCGGCCCTGGGCAGGTCGGGGAAGGCCTCGGCGATGGGCGGGGCCTCGGGGCGCGGCGGCAGGGGCGGCGGGGCGACGGGGCGCGGGGCCTCGGCCAGGGCCGGGCGCGGCGGCGGCTCCGGGCTCGGGGGCGCGGGCGGGGTTTCGGCCAGGGGCGGCGC
>JAOAIK010000009.1 GCA_026414745.1 Roseococcus sp. | reverse complement strand
CAGGAAGTCGACCAGCGTGGTGCGCGGTTCGACCACGGCGCGGCGCGGTGTGCCGTCGACGATGATCTCGACCGGGATCGGTTCCGGCTTCGGCGTCATGGGGCATTCCTCCCTCAGGCCGCGGCGCGGGCCGGCGCCGCGGCGGCGCGCAACAGGGCGCGGCGCAGCAGCACGGCGGCAAGATGGCGGCGATATTCGGCATCGGCATGGGTGTCGGAGCCGGGCTCGGTCCGCGCCGCCGCTGCCTGAGCGACCTCGCGCGCGAGCGCATCGGTGATGCGCCGGCCGATGAGCTGCCGGGCGAGATCGGGGAAGACGAGCGGGGTGCCCGCGACACCGCCAAGGCCGAAGGCGGCGCGGCGGCAGCGTCCCTCGGCGTCGCACTGGATCTGGCAGGCAGCGGAGGCGATGGCGAAATCGCCGTGGCGGATCGCCACTTCCTCGAAGGCGCAGGCGACGCCCGGCCCGTCCCAGATCGGCCACTCGATGGCGGTCAGGCATTCCTCCTCGCGCGCGGCGGTGACCATGGGGGCCAGGAAGAACCCGCTTGCGGGCAGGCGACGCTCGCCGCCGTCGCGGCTGCGGAGCACGAGCGTGGCATCGAGCACGGCGGCGGCCAGCGGCAACTCGGCCGAGGGATCGGCGTGAGCGAGGCTGCCGCCCAGGGTGCCGCGGTTGCGGGTCTGCACATGGCCGACCCAGGCGAGCGCCGCCGGCAGAAGGGGCACGGCGCGCTGCAGCGCGGCATCGCGTTCGAGGTCGCGCTGACGGGTGGTGGCGCCGATCACGGCCCGCTGCGGGCCGAAAGCCACCCCCTTGAGCCCGGGCAGCCGGTTGATGTCGACGAGGAGGGCCGGGCGGGCAAGGCGCATGGCCATCATCGGCACCAGGCTCTGCCCGCCCGCGATCAGCTTCGCCTCGCCCCCGTGCGCGGCGAGGAGATCGAGCGCCTCCTCCAGGCTCCCGGCCCGGCGATAGGCGAAGGGCGCGGCCTTCATGCGGCCGCGCGGGCCGGCTCGATGTGTGACATGGACGCACTCCTCCCTGGCAGAAACACGCTGGGAGTAGGCGGCTAAACGCGATCCGGCAAACGAGAAATGCTCACATGGCGTGAGAAAAAATCACGCGCCGGCGAGACCTTCACTCGAGCCGGATGTTGAGCTCGCGCACCACCGCGGCCCAGCGCTCGCGGTCTGCGGCGATGAAGGCGCGCATCTCCTCGGGCGAACTGCTGACGGGCACCGCGGCCTGCACGCGGAACACCTCCAGCACGCCGGGCTGGCGCAGCGCCTCTCCGACCGCGGCGGCGAGGCGCTGGGCCACGGCCGCCGCCATCCGCGCTGGACCGAGCAGGCCGAACCAGTTCGCGGCCTCCACTGGCGTGCCGAGCTCGGCCATGGTCGGCACATGGGGCAGCAGCGGGATGCGTTCGTTGGCGCCGAGGCCGAGGATCTTCGCGCGTCCGTCGCGCGCGATGGCCTCGGCCGGGCCGGCGTTGAGGAACATCACGTCCACCTGGCCGGCCAGCAAGGCCGTGCTGGCGGGAGCCGCGCCGGTGAAGGGCACGTGCAGCATCTCGATGCGCGTCTGTCTCATCAGGCGCTCCATCGCGAGATGCGAGGTGCTGCCGATGCCCCAGGAGGCGTAGCTGAGGCCGCCCGCCCGCGCCCGCGCCAGCGCGAGGAAGGCGTCGAGCGTCTCCACGCCGAGGCCCGGGCGGGTGATGAGCACGAAGGGGCCGCGCGCGAAGACCGTGACCGGGGTGAAATCCGCCACGGCATCGTAGGCAAGGCGGGGATAGACGAGCGGATTGATCGCGTGCGTTTCGGCATTCGCCATGATCAGCGTGTGGCCGTCCGGCGCGGCGCGCGCCACCACCTGGGTGCCCACAGCGCCGTTGGCGCCGGCGCGGTTCTCGATGACGACGGGCTGGCCGAGCGGGCCGGCCATGGCCGGTGCCACGGCGCGCATCAGCACATCCGCGAGCCCGCCCGCATTCCAGGGCACGACCACGCGGATCGGCTGGTCGGGAAAGGCGAGAGCCGGGGCGGCGAGCGGCAGCAGGGCGCCGGCGCCGAGCAGCGCGCGGCGGGTGGCGGAGGCCTTCATGGATGTTCCTTCCCTGGTGGACGCGCCCCGCTCTGCCTCGGCGGGGCTGTGGTATCGGTCCCAAATCCCGCGCCCCCTGTCAACGCGGCGCGCCCCGGCGTCTCAGCCCGCCGGCGGAACGTCCAGGCGCACGGCGATGCCCTCGAGCTCCGGCCGCGGGGCGGGGTAGCGCCGCACCACCAGCGGATCATGGCCGGGGACGATGTGCGCCTCGCTCTCGGCGGCGGCGCGCAGCCGGTCGAAGCCCTCCAGCATCTCGCCCACATGGAAGGCGGTGCTGAAGGGGCGCCCCTGCTCCATGTTCGCGTAGAAATGGGTCACGTCGGAGGCGAGCACCACCCGCCCGCGCGCCGTCTCCACCGAGACGAACTGCAGCCCCGCCGAGTGCCCGCCGGTGGGATGCAGGCGCAGCCCTGGCCAGGGCTCCACCACGCCGTCATGGAAGGCGACGCGCCCGGCGAAGTTCATCCGCACGATGCCGACCACATCCTCCACCTCGAAGGAATGGGCGAGGTGGCGGTGGCGCATGTAGCGGCCGGTGGCGTAGTGCAGCTCCGCCTCGCGGAGGTGGAAGCGCGCCTTGGGAAAGAGGTGGAAGCTGCCGACATGGTCGTAGTGGAGGTGGGTGAGCACCACGTCCTCCACCGCATCCGGCTCGATGCCCAGAAGGCGCAGCGAGGCCACGGGGCAGCGCAGCCACTCGCGCCGGCGCTTCGCCGCCACCTCCTCGGTGAAGCCCGTGTCCACCACCACGGCGCGGCCCTCGCGCACGCAGGCCCAGACGAAATAGTCCATGGGCATCGGCCCGTCATGCGGGTCGCCGCCGATGAAATGCGCCGCCGCCGTGGCGTCGCGCCGCGCGTAGCGCAGGGCGAAGACCTCCCAGCTCATGCGTCGCATGCCTCCAGCACCTCGGTCAGCACCTGCGCGGCGGTCATCGCCGCCGGCCAGCCCGCATGGAAGGCGAGATGGGTGATGGCGCCGGCGATCTCCTCGGCCGTGAGGCCGTTCTCCGGCGCCCGCCCGATGTGGACCTTGAGCTGCTCGGGCCGGTAGGTGGCCGCGAGCGCGGCGACGGTGACGAGGCTGCGGTCGCGGTTCGAGAGGTCCGTGCGCTCCCACAGGTCGCGGTAGACGACCTCCTCGGTGTAGGCCACCAGGGCGGGCACGGCCTTGCGCACGCGCTCGCGCTGCGCGGATGCGGGAATGGGCTTGTCCATCGCGTCTCCTCCGGCGGCGCAGCCTAGGCAAGCCGATCCCCCCGGGCAAGCTGCATGTTATCGGAAACATGAATCCTTTGCGATCCAGGACGCGCCGTGGCAGGCTCCGCCGCCAGGCACGACGCAAGGGAGGACATCCATGATCGCACGCCGCGCCGCGCTGGCCGCCGCGCTCGCCGCCCCTCTGGCCGCGGCGCCCGCCCTGCGCGCGCAGGGATTCCCGCAGCGCAACCTCGTGATCATCGTGCCCGCCGCGCCCGGCGGCACGCTGGACGCGCTGGCGCGCTTCTTCGCCCAGGCCATGGGGCCGAACCTCGGGCGAAGCGTGGTCGTGGAGAACGTCACCGGCGCGGGCGGCCTGGTCGGGCTGCAGCGGCTGATGCGCAGCGAGGCCGACGGGCACACGCTGCTGTTCGGCAACATGGGCGTGATGGCCGCCTTCCTCGCGCTCAACCCGCAGGCCGGCTACGATCCGCGGCGGGACCTCGCGCCCGTCGGCCTCGCCGCGCATGTGCCGATGGTGATCGCCGCCAGCCCGCAGAGCGGCGTGCGCGACCTGCAGAGCCTGCTGAGCCGCATCCGCGAGCGCGGCGACCGCGCCACCTTCGGGACGGCGGGGCTCGGCACCACCAGCCACCTGGCGCCCGCGCTGCTGCTGCATCTGGCCGGGCTGCAGGCCACGCTCGTCTCCTATCGCGGCGCGGGGCCGGCGATGAACGATCTCGCGGCCGGCGTGGTGGACGCGGTGATAGACCAGACCGTGACCATGATCCCCGCCCATCGCGGCGGCACGGCGGTGGCGCTCGCGGTCAGCGGGCCGCGGCGCGCGGCGGCGATCCCCGAGGTGCCGACCTTCGCCGAGGCCGGCATGCCGCAGTTCGACCTCGTGGTGTGGAACGCCTTCGCCGCGCCGCGCGGCACCCCCGCGCCGCTGCTGCAGCGCCTGGCCGCCGCCGTCGAGGCCGCGCTCGGCGATGCGGAGCTGCAGCGCCGGCTGGAGGGCCTGGCCGCCATCCCGCCGGGGGCGGAGGAGCGGGGGCCCGAGGCGCTCGGCCGGCTGATCGCCGCCGACACCGAGCGCTGGCTGCGCGTGGTGCGCGAGACGGGGATGGCGGTGAACTGAGCGCGCGCGGCGCTCAGCCCGCCGGCGCGCCGCCGATCTGCACGCCGGCCCACTCCTCCAGCACTTTCGCCACCGAGGTGAAGTCGCTGTCGGGGCCGAACCGTGCGGCGGTGACGGCGAGCATCTGCCGCACCGCGCTGCCCACCACCATGGGCACGCCCATCGCCTCGGCCTCGTCCACGCAGAGGCGCACATCCTTGTGCGAGAGGCCGGTGGCGAAGCCGAAGTCGAAGCGGCGCGGGATGATGGCGCGGGGGAACTTGTCCTGGGTGGCGCTGTTGCGGCCGGAGGAGACGTTGATCACCTCGCACATCAGCGAGGGGTCGAGCCCCGCCTTCACCCCCATCGCGATCGCCTCGGAGGAGACGACGAGGGCGGCGGCGGCGAGGAGATTGTTGCACAGCTTCATCACCTGCGCCGCGCCCGGCCGCTCGCCGCAGAAGAAGGGGCGGCCCATCACCCTCAGCACGGGTTCGAGCTGCTCGAAGGCCGGCCGCGGGCCGGAGACCATGACCGCGAGGGTGCCCGCCGCCGCGCCTGCCTTGCCGCCGCTGACCGGCGCATCCAGCACGGGGCGGCCGGCGGCGGCGAAGGCCTCGGCCATCTCGGCCGCGACGCGCGGTCCGGTGGTGGAGAAATCCACAAGGGTGCGGGCGCGCTGCCCCTCGATCACCCCGCCCGGACCCAGCGCCACCTCCCGCACGATGGCGGGGGTGGGCAGGCTGAGCAGCACCACATCGGCGCGGTCCGCGACCTCGCGCGCGCTGGCGGCGGCCTCGGCGCCCTTCGCCACCAGCGCGGCCACCGCCTCGGGGTTGCGGTCATGCACCACGAGGCGATGGCCCGCGTCGAGCAGCCGCCCCGCCATGGGCCGCCCCATCTGGCCGAGCCCCACGAAGCCGATCACCTTGTCCGTCATGCGCGCCTCCCTCGCTCCGCCCTGATGATAGCGATATCATCGTCAGCGCCAAGGGCGGGCGCCGCCGCCGCCCTCAGGTGCTGGCGCGCTGGATGATCTCGAAGCGCAGATCCACCGCCGCGGGGCCGGTCTGCCGGCCCGAGAGACGCTCGAGCAGCATCTCGGCCGAGCGCACGCCGATCTCGTGGCGCGGCAGGCGCAGCGTCGTCACCGGCGGGTTGAGATGGGCGAGCAGGTCGATGTTGTCGAAGGCGGCGATGGCCACATCGCCGGGCACCGACCAGCCGCGCCGCTGGCACTCGAGCACCGCGCCGACCGCGAGCACATCGCCGGCGAAGAACACCGCATCGGGGCGGCGGGGGCGGTCCATCAGCCGCAGCAGCGCCTCGGCGCCGGAGGCGAGGCCGGGGGGCATCTCCAGCATGAGCGCGGGGTCCACTGCGCGGCGCAGCTCCGCCAGCGCGGCGCGATAGCCCGCCTGCCGGTCGCGCGAGCGCTGGTTGGCCGCGGCCGGCAGCGTCACCAGCGCGATGCGCCGGTAGCCGAGCCGCGCGAGGTGGCGCGTCATCGCCCGCGCCGCCTCGCGGTTGGAGTAGGACACCACCATGTCGAGCGGGGTGGGCGTGAGCGTGCCGTTCTCGACCACCGGCACGCCGGCGCGGCGGATCAGCCGCACCGCCTCCTCGGTGTGAAGGGTGTCGTGCAGGATCAGCCCCGCGACGCGCTGTTCGAGGAAGCCGCGGATGGCCGCCTCCTCCGCCTCCGGCCCGTAGCCCGATTCGGCGATCATGAGATGGTGCCCCGCCCGGCGCAGCACGTCCGAGACGCCCTTCACCGTCGCGGCGAAGAGCGAGTTCTCGATGGAAGGCAGCACCAGCCCCACCATGTTGGACCGTCGGGAGGACAGGCTGCCCGCCAGGCGGTTGGGCACATAGCCCACCGCCTGCACGGCTTCGGCCACGCGCTGGCGCACCTCGGGGGAGACCCGTTCGGGCGTGTTCAGCGCGCGCGAGACGGTCATGGTCGAGACCTGCGCGGCGCGCGCCACGTCGCGCATCCGCACGGTGCGGCCCGGCGACTCCTCCATGCCTTCCCCGCTATTCGCCCCGGATGCGTGCCTCTCGCACCACTCGGCCGATCTTGTCCACCTCGGCGCGCATGAAGGCGCCGAAGGCCTCGGCGCTGCCCCCCGCCACCTCCGCGCCCATGTCGAGCAGGCGCGCCCGCTCCTCCGCGTCGGTGATGATGGTGTTGAAGGCGGCGTTCAGCCGCTGCACCGCCGCGGGGGCCATGCCGGCGGGGCCGAGGCAGCCATACCACTCGACGATGTCGAAGCCGGGGAAGCCGGATTCGGCCACGGTGGGCACATCGGGCAGATAGACCGCGCGGCGCGCGGAGGTGACGGCGATGGCCCGCAGTGCGCCGCTGCGCACGAAGGGCAGGGTGGAGGAGGCGTTGCCGAACATGAGCTGGATGTGCCCGGCGGCGAGGTCCGCCAGCGCGGGCCCGCCGCCGCGATAGGGCGCGTGCACCATGTCGAGCCCGGCGGCGAGCTTGAACATCTCGCCCGAGATGTGCACGGCCGAGCCGATGCCGGGCGAGCCGAAGGTCAGCGTGCCCGGCCGCGCCCGGGCCAGCGCCACCAGCTCCGCCACGCTGTGCACGGGGAGCGAGGGGTGCACCACGAGGATGTTGGCGACATCGGCCAGATGGACGATGGGGGCGAAATCCCGCAGCGGATCGTAGGGCTGTCGTGCGATGAGCGCGGCTGAGATCACCGTGCTCGTCACCATGCCGAAGGCGTGGCCATCCGGGTTCATGCGCGCGATTTCGGCCGCGCCGATGGCGCCGGAGGCGCCGCCCCGGTTCTCCACCACCACCGGCTGGCCGAGCAGCGCGGCGAGGCGCGGCTGGAGCTGCCGGGCCAGGATGTCGGTGGTGCCGCCCGGCGGCCAGGTGACGAGCAGGCGCAGCGGCCGCATCGGGAAGCCCTGCGCCAGCGCCGGCGCGGCGAGGAGCGTGGCGAGCCCCGCCCCCATCAGGCTGCGTCGTTCCATTCCTTGTTCCTCCCCGCGGTTCATGCGGCGGACCAGCCGCCGTCGAGCGGCAGCGCCGCGCCGGTGATGTCGCGCCCCTCCGGCCCGCAGAGGAAGGCGGCCAGCGCGGCGACCGCGCCGGCCTCGACGAAGCGCCCGGAGGGCTGCTTGCCCGCGAGGAAGCGGCGCACTGCCTCGGCCTCGCCGCACCCCTCCCGCTGCATCAGGGCGCGCAGCCGCCCTTCGATGTTGGGCGTGAGCGTGGAGCCCGGGCAGAGGGCGTTGCAGGTGATGCCGGTCGCGGCCGTCTCCAGCGCCACCGCGCGCGTCAGGCCGACCAGTGCCGTCTTGGTCACCACATAGCCCACGCGGTCCGCCGCGCCGATGAGCCCGTAGATGGAGGAGATGTTGAGGATCCGCCCCCAGTCGCGGGCGCGCATTCCGGGCAGCGCGCCGCGGATCAGGTGGAAGGCGGCGGAGAGGTTCACCGCGAGGTCCGTCTCCCAGGCCTCGGTTGGCATCTCCTCGATCGGGCCGAAATGCCGGGTGGCGGCGTTGTTCACCAGGATGTCGAGCGGCCCGGCCGCGGCGGCCAGGGCCTCGGCCGCGCCGGGCTCGGCGAGATCGGCCCGCAGGTAGCGCGCCCCGCCGGGCAGGCGCGCCGCCAGCGCCGCTCCCTCGGCCGGCGGCAGCAGCCCGTGCAGGGTCACCGCGCAGCCCAGCGCGGCCAGGCGCTCGGCGATGGCGAGGCCGATGCCGCCGGTGGAGCCGGTGACGAGGGCGCGCCGGCCGGCGAGGGAGTGCGGGGATGCTGCTACCGTTACCACGCCGAGAGGGTAGTTCCCTTCCCGAGCGCCCCGCAAGGCACTGAAAAGTGTCTTGTTGGTGGCGGGTCTGGTTGATACCGATATCAAACCACAGAGGAGACGCCCCATGCCCCGCCTCGCCCGCCGCGGCCTCTTCGCCGCCGTCCTCGCGCTGCCCGCAGCCCCCGCCCTCGCCCAGCGCGGCTGGCCGCAGCGCCCGGTGCGCCTCGTCGTGCCCTACGCCGCGGGCGGCGGGACGGACATCTTCACCCGCGCGCTGGCCGAGGGGCTGCGCCCGCTGCTCGGCCAGCCCGTGGCGGTGGAGAACCGCAGCGGCGCGAACGGCATCGTGGGCAGCGAGTTCGTCGCGCGCGCCGAGGCGGATGGCAGCGTCTTCCTGGTGGACACGGGCGCCTTCACGCTGAACCCGCATGTCGTGCCCAACCTTCCCTTCTCGCCGCAGCGGGATTTCCTGCCCATCGCCCTGCTCTCGCGCTTCCCGCTCATGATGACGGTGGCGAACAACCAGCCCTTCGCCAATGTGCGCGAGCTGGTGGCCGCGGCGCGCGCGGCGCCGCGCAGCATCGGCTTCGGCACCTCCGACGCGGCGATCTCCTATGCGGGGAACCTCTTCGCCCGCCTCGCGGGGATCGAGATGGAGGAGGTCACCTACCGCGGCGCGGCGCCGATGCTGAACGACCTCATCGCGGGGCACCTGCCGGTGGGCTGGAACAGCACGGTGGCCGCGCTGCCGCATCTGCAGGCCGGGCGGCTGCGCGCCTTCGGCGTCACCACCGCACAGCGCTCCGCCCTGGTGCCCGATGTGCCCACGCTGCAGGAGGCGGGCGTGCCCGGCTACGAGTTCGCGGGCTGGTATGGGATGGTCGCGCCCGCGCGGCTCGAGCCCGCCATCGCCCAGGCGATGTGGGCGGCCGTCCGGCAGGCGCTGCAGGATCCGGCCATCCGCCCGCGGCTGCTCGCCGTCGGCGCCGATCTCCAGCCGCTCGGGCCGGAGGAGTTCGCCGCGCTCATCGCCGCCGAGGATGCGCGCTGGCGCGAGGCCCGGCGCGACGGGCTGCTCGGGCGGCAGCCGTGAGCGCGCCCGGTGTTGCCGCCGCGCTCGGCGCCTTCGTCGCGGAGTCCCGCTGGGAGGAGATCCCGCCCGCCGTGCGGCGCGAGGCCCCGCGCGCCCTGCTCAACCATCTGGGCTGCGCCCTCGGCGTGGCGCGCGACCCGGCGGTGCAGGCGGCGCTGCGGGCGATGCGCGCCCTCTCGGGCCCGGCCGAGGCGACGGTGTTCGGCCAGGGCCTGCGCCTCGATGCCGGGGCCGCGGCCTTCGTCAACGCCGTGGCGGGCAATCTGCTCGACTTCGACGACACGCATCTCGCCACCGTGATCCATCCGGCCGCGCCGGTGGCGCCGGTCGCGCTGGCGCTGGGCGAAACCCTGGGCCTGCCGGGCCGCGCGGCGCTGCATGCGCTGCTGCTGGGCATGGAGGTGGAATGCCGCATCGGCCTCGGCGTCTCGCCCGGCCACTATGACCGCGGCTGGCACATCACCTCCACCTGCGGCGTGTTCGGCGCGGCGGCGGCGGCGGCGCGGCTGCTCGGCCTCGACGCGGCGCGCACGGGCCAGGCGCTGGGCCTCGCCTCCAGCCTCTCCTCGGGCCATGTCGAGAACCTGCCCACCGCGGGGAAGAACGCCAGCATGGGCGCGGCCGCGCGCAACGGGCTGCTGGCCGCGCGCCTCGCCGAGGCGGGGTGGGAGGCGGCGCCGGCCGCCATCGAGGGGCGCCTCGGCTGGGCGCGCGCCATGGGCGATGCGCCCGATGTCGAGGCCATGGCCGGCGCGCTCGGCAGCCGCTGGGAGGTGGCGCGGATCACCTACAAGCCCTACCCCGCCGGCATCGTCTTCCACGCGGTGATCGAGGCGGCCATGGCGCTGGATGTTCCGCCCGAGGCGGTGCGCCATGTGCTGGCCGAGGGCGACGCGCTGCTGCTCGCCCGCGGCGACCGGCCGTTGAACAGCCGCCACGACGCGCGGGTGAGCATCCATCACGCGGTCGCGGTCGGCCTGCTGCGCCGCCGCGCCGGGGTGGCGGAGTTCGAGGCGGCGGCGGTGGCCGACCCCGCGCTCGCCGCCCTGCGCGCCCGCGTGGAGGCGCGCTGCGACCCCACGCTGCCGCGCGGCGCGGCGCGCCTTACCGCGACGCTCGCGGACGGCACGCGGCGCGTCGCGATGGTCACGCACCCCTCGGGCAGCGAGGCGAACCCGATGAGCGACGCCGCGCTCGCCGCCAAGCTGCGCGACAACCTCGCCCTCGGCGGCGTCGCCGAGCGCGCCGAGGGGCTGCTCGCGGCGCTGGCCGCGCTGGAGGAGGCGCCCGACCTCGGCGGGCTGATGGGCTGGCTGCGGTAGCGCCCCCCGCCCGTCAGCGGCGCCGCGTCAGCGCCGCGAGGGCGGCGAGCACCTCGGCATGCAGCGACGGGTCCTTGTCTACGGCGAAGTGGTGCACCGCGGGCAGCGCGCGCAGGTCCACATTGTCCAGCCGGCCGGTGAAGCCGGGCGCCGGCGAGAGCGGCCGGCCCCAGACATCCGCGCCCTGGAAGACGTTCAGAACCCGCCGCGGCCCAGGCGGGACCATGCCCGTCCACACCGGATCGAAGGTGACGACGAGATCGGTCTCCACCCCCGCCGCGCCCAGCGCCCCGGCCAGCGCAAGGGCGGCGTCCGCGCCGAGCGAATGCCCGATCACGGCGAAGGGCCGCCGGAGACGGCCGGCGCGCTCCTCCGCGAGGCACCGCTCCGCCAGCTCATGGGCGGCGAGGTGGTTGTGGACCTCGGCGAGGTAGCCGGCCTTGGCGAGGCGCTCGGCCAGCTCGTCCATGCCCGTCGAGAGGTTGGCGATGCCCCGCAGCAGCAGCGCATGCCCACGCGGCCGGCCTGTGGGCGCGGCCACCCGCGCGCCGCAACCGCCAAGGGCGAGGAGGGCGAGCCCCCCGCCCGCGCCCAGCAGGCCGCGCCGGGGCGACGCCTCAGTGCAGGAAGGGCACCACGCGCCGGGTGCGCGCGGCATAGGCATCCCACCTCTCCCCGAAGCGGTCGCGCATCAGCGCCTCCTCGCGGCCGATGCGAAAAGCATAGAGCGTGCCGAAGCCGATCAGCCCCGCGGGCCCGGCGAGCCAGTTCTGCAGCAGCAGCGCCTGCGCCAGGGCCCAGAGCCAGAAGGCCGCATACATCGGGTGGCGGATGCGCCGGTACACGCCCTCGGTGATCAGCTCATGCCCCTCGCGCAGCTTGAGCGTGACCGACCAGTTGCGCCCCAGCGTCTTGTGGGTGGCGCGGAACAGCGCCAGCGCACCGAGGAACAGCGCCGCCCCGAGCCAGGCCCTGAGCGGCGAGAAGGGCTGGTCCAGCGCCGCCGGAAACCCCGTCGCGACATAGACGAACGGAACGATCCCAAGCCCCGTGAAGGAGACGGAGAGCAGCAGCCGCTCGCGCAGATCGAGCCCGTCGCGCGCGATGACGGTGCGCTTCACCTTGCGCGCGAAGGGGCGGCGGATGATCCACCACGCCACCATGCAGGCGAGGTGGAAGAGCTTGGCGGCGAGCGGCGTCATGCCCGGGCGGCCTCCTTCAGCCCGCAGGTGCGGGTGCGCGGCCGAGCGCGCCCTCCGCACCCAGCGCGCGGTCGGGGTCGAGGGCGGAGGAGACGGGCAGCGGCCCGCAGGCGATCATCCCGATGTCGAGGAAGTAGCGGCGCCCGTTGCCCATCACGTACTGCCTGTGGATCCGCAACGGCCGCCAGCAGATGCGCCGCCAGGTGGGGGTGTCAACCATGTCGCGCGGATGCACGCCCCGCAGGCGCGCCCGCCGCCCCGGCAGGCCGAGCGTGGCGACCGGCTCGGCCCGCTCGAAGGAGAGCGCATCGCGCCGCGAGGCGTGCTCGCGCCAGACGAGGCTCGGGGCGGCGGCGAGCTGCGCCACATCGCGCCGCAGCGCCGCCGCCGCCGGGTGCAGCGCGATCTTGAGCAGCGAGGAGCCGAGGCCGATCAGCGCGAAGCGCGGCGCGCCGGGGCGCTCCAGCAGCCCGGGATCGCGCCGCAGCGCGATCGCCAGCCCCTGCACGGCGAGGACGGCGCCCAGGCTGTGGCCAAGCAGCACCACCTCCTCGCAGCCCGGCTCGGCCATGGCGGCGGCGATCTCCCTGGCCGCGCCCTCCACGGCTTCCTGGAAGCCCGGATGCCGGCCGCGCGCCACATCCCAGGCGAAGCGCCAGTCGGCCAGCATCACGTCGAGCATGGCTCGCCGCCGCGCCCAGGCGAGGCCGCCGGCGAGCGCCCCGGCCCCCGCGATCAGCCCGCCCGCGCCGCCGACCGCCGCCGCCACGCCGGCCGCCGCACCGGCCGCCGAAGCCAGCAGCGCCATGGGGTAGAGGGCGAAGAGCGCGTAGCGCCAATGGGCGCGGGCGTAGCGGGCCAGGGTGCCGCTCGCCAGCAGGTCGAGCAGCGCCGCCCCGCCGCGCGCCAGCAGCGCCGCCCCGCCGCGATCCAGCTCGGCGCGGATGAGGTGGTCCCAGGCGAGCAGCCGGATCTCGGAGTCGCAGCGCCAGTCCGGCCCCTCCGCCCAGGCGGCGAAGCCCGGCGCGGCACCCGGTCTCTCGCCCGCGCGCAGCGGCCCGCAGCCGGCCGCGAGCGACCACAGCCGCGCCGTGCGGTCGAGCGCGCGCGCGAAGCGGTCGCGGTGCTGGGCGGGCTGCAGCGCCTCGAACCCCGGGGCGTGGAGCACGAGGCGGCGGCGGATGGGCGGCGGCAGGGCGGTCATGGCGGCCATGTCCGCTGCGCGGGCGGAACGGTCCGAGGCTAGCCCCGGGCAGCCCCCGCGTCCATCAGCCATCCGTGCGTCGGGCTCAGCCGTGGATGAAGACCGGGCAGGGGGCGGCGCGCAGCAGCCGCGCCGTGGCGCTGCCCAGGATCAGGCGCGCGAGCCGCCCCTCCTCCTCCGCGCCGAGCACCAGCAGCCGCGCGGGCAGGCTGCGCGCCTCGGCCAGCAGGACGTCGTGCTCCTCGCCCTCCGCCCTCGCGGCGCTGGCGGCGCAGCCGTGCCGTGCGAGGTAGCCCGCGATGCCCGGGCCGGCGCGCCCTTCGGGGCTGAAGTCGAGCAGCTTCACCTCGCTCTCCCGCCCGAGGCCGAGCAGGGCGAAGAGCTGCACCGTGCGCATCGCCGCCGCCGTCTCGCGGTAGCCGAGCAGCACCGGGCCGGCGGCATCCGGCGCGACGCCGGGCGGCACCACCAGCAGCGGGCGCACGCCGTCGGCGATCAGCGCCTCGATGCAGGGCGAGAGCCCGTCCTCGCTCGCCTCGCGGCCGAGGGTGCTGTCGCGCCCGATCACGATGAGGTCGTGCCGCGCGCCCTCGGCGAGCAGCGCCGGCTCGGGCGCCTCCTCGCGGCGCACCACCTCGAAGCGCAGATCCTGCCCGGCGGCACGGGCGGCGGCGAGCACCTGTTCCGCCTCCTGCTCCACCGCCTCGGCGAGCTTCGCGTTGCGGTGCACCGCGAAGGCGCCGGCGCCGAGCGGCACCGGCTCGTGCAGATCGCGGGTGTGCGGCGCATCCAGCACGATGGCGGCGGTCAGCCCCGCGCCGGTCTTGCGCGCCAGGGCGAAGGCGAGGTCGCGCGCCGCGAGCGCGCCGGGCGTGTCGTCGAGCGCGAGGAGGATGGAGCGCAGCATGGCGCGGACCATGCCCGCGTCATGCGCCCTTCGCAACCCAGCCCCGGTTTGACTTCCGCCGCGCGCCTCGCCAGCCTGGAGGCATGGTCACGGGCCTTCGCAAACACGGGCGGAAAGGCGGTGCGCCGCTTGCGCGCCTGCGGTCCAGCGCCCTGCCCCCGGCCCGGATCGCGCCCGATCCAGGCGGGGCGGCGCGCGGCTGAGGACGCCGCCCTCCCCCTTCCCGCCACCGATCGAGGGGGCAGATCCCGGCGCGAGGGCCGGGGATGCCCGAGAGACCATGTCCGCCACCACACTGGTCGCGCCGCGCGCGCGCCGCACCTCCTTCGCGCTGTTCCTGGGCGCGGCCACCTGCGCCTTCGCGGGCGTGTGGATGACCACGCCGCTCGCCGCCATCCTGCTGACCGAACGGGGCGCCTCGCCCGCGCTGGTCGGCCTCTATGCCGCCGTGGTCTGGGGGGCGGCGCTCGCCTCGGCGCCGCTGACACCCTGGCTCGCGCAGGCGGCGGGCGGGGCCTTCGCCCTGCACCGGCTGGCCGCGGGCATCGGCATGCTGGGGCTGCTCGGCCTCGGCTTCGGGCCGCCGCTGCCGCTGTGGTTCCTCTGCGGGGCGATGCTCGGCCTCGGCTCCTGCCTCACCTGGACCACGAGCGACGCCATCGCCGCGGCCATGGCGCCGGACGGGCAGGAGGGCAGGGCGCTCGGCCTCTACCAGACCTTCGTCTCGGCCGCGATCGGCGGCGGGCCGGCCATCCTGCTGATCACCGGCGTGACGCAGGAGGCCTTCTTCGCCTCCGCCGCCATCCTCGCGCTCGGCGTGCTGCTCGGCCTGCCGCTGCGCGACCCGCCGGGCGCCATGCCGCGCCGGATGCGGCTGACGCTGGAGCGCGCGCGGCCGGTGCTGCGCGTGATGGCCGCGCCGGCCGGGGCGGCGGCGCTGTGCGGGGCGCTGGAGGCGGCGGCGGGCGCGGTCTTTCCGGTGCAGGGCCTGGCGCTGGGCATGGGCGCGGCGGCGGCGGCGGCCATCGTCATCGCCTCGGGCTTCGGCAATGTTCTGGCCCAGTATCCGGTGGGCTGGGCGGCGGATCGGCTGGGCACGCACCGCGCCCTGCTGGGCTGCGCCCTGGCGGTGGCAGGGGCGTCGCTGCTCTGGCCCCTGCTCGCGCCGGGCCTCGGCGTCTGGCCGGTGCTGGCGGTCTGGGGCGGGGCGGCGGGGGCGATCTACACGCTCGGGATGGTGCGCGCGGTGCAGCGCTTCGCGGGGCCGGCGCGGGCGCTCGGCATGGCGGGGCTGAACACCGCCTATCTGCTGGGCGGGGCGGCGGGGGCCCCGGTCGCGGGGCTGCTGCTCGACAGCCTGCCGGGCTGGGGGCTTCCGGCCGCGCTGGCGCTGCTCGCGCTCGCGGGCGGCGTGGCGCTGGCGCGCGCCGCGCTGCGCGACCCGCGCTGAGCGGAAACAGGGCTGACAGGCGGGGCGGAACACTCCACACTCGTCGCGAGGAGGAAACGCCCATGCACCGTCGCGCCCTGCTGGGCGGCGCGCTTGCCGCGCCCGCCCTCGCCGCCGCCGCCCGCGCCCAGAGCGACTGGCCGAGCCGCGGCGTGACCATCATCGTGCCCTTCGCCACCGGCGGCCCGTCCGACATCATCGGCCGGCTGACCGCCCAGCACATGCAGCAGGCCTTCGGTCGGCCCTTCGTGGTGGAGAACCGCCCGGGGGCGACGGGCGGCATCGGCGCGCGCCACGTCATCCGCTCGCCGCCCGACGGCTATACGCTGATGCACGCGCCGATCAGCACCTGGGCGATCAACGTGGCGCTGCGGCCCAACCTCGACTACGACCCGGTGCGCCAACTCACCCGCATCATGCAGACGGTGCGCACGCCCAATGTGCTGGTGGTGCACCCGCCCTCGGTGCCGGCGACGGACCTCGCGGGGCTGCTCGCCTGGCTCAGGGCCCCGGGGCGGCAGGCGAGCTACAGCACCTCCGGCGCCGGCTCCTCCGACCATCTGACCATGGAGATGTTCAAGCTCCGCACCGGCACGGACATCACGCACATCCCCTATTCCGGGGGCGGGCCGGCGATGACCAGCGCGGTGGCGGGCACCACGCAGCTCTCCTTCCAGAATCTCGGGGCGGTGCTGCCGCACATCCAGGCCGGGCGGCTGCGGCCGCTCCTCGTCACCAGCGAGGCGCGCGTGCCCATGCTGCCCGATGTGCCCACCGCGGCCGAGGCGGGGCTCGGGGATTTCGTCGTCTATTCCTGGCAGGCCTATGGCGGCCCGCCGGGCATGGCCGAGCCGCTGGTGGAGCGCATCCACGCCGCGCTGACCGCCGCGCTGCGCAGCCCCGCCATCGAGACGCGCCTCGTCGAGCTCGGCTTCGACGTGGTGGCCAGCCGCCCCGCCGAGTTCGCCGCCTTCCAGGAGCGCGAGATCGCCCGCTGGCGCGAGGTGGTGCAGCGCGGCGGCATCACGGTGGACTGAGGAAGGCGCGGATCGCCCGCGCCGTCGCCTCCGGCGCCTCCTCCATCGGCACATGGCCGATGCCGGGCAGGACCACGCTGCGCGCATCGCGCAGCGCGCGCAGGTAGTCGGCCGCGTTGCTCGCCGGCACCATGGCGTCCCGCTCGCCCCAGAGCAGCAGGGTGGGGGCGGCGATGCGCGCGAGAAAGGGCTCGGGCGGGACGAGGATGTGCTGGCGCATCCGCGCCAGGATCGCGCGCCGCACCCCGGGCGCCAGCAGCAGGGCGTGGGCGCGCTCGAGTCGCGCCGGGGTCAGCGCCGCCGGGTCGGCATAGGCCGGGGCCATGCCGGCCCGCACCAGGGCGCGCGGCAGCGCATAGGGCAGCAGCCGCAGCAGCGGGCCGACGCGCGGCGGCGTCCCGTAGTCGAGGCCCGGCGAGGCGAAGCCGTCCGGGGCCATCAGCACCAGCCGCTCCACCCGCGCGGGGCGCTCCGCCGCGAAGCGCCAGGCGATCCGGCCCCCCATGGAGCTGCCGACCACATGCGCGCGCGCCACGCCCAGCCTGTCGAGGAGCGCCGCCAGCACCGCCCCGGCGCGGCTGTCGGAATAGTCGCCGCTGGGGTCGGGGCCGGTAAGGCCGAAGCCGGGCAGGTCGAGCCGGATCACGCGGAACCCGTCCTCCAGGGCGGCGGCCACCTCCTCCCATGTGTGCAGGGAGGTGCCGAAGCCGTGCAGGAACAGGATGGCCGGGGCCTCGCGCGGGCCGGTGTCGCGCAGGTGCAGCCGCAGCCCCGCCGCCTCCACGAAGCGCGAGGGCGCCGCGGCCCAGCGCGCCTCCAGCGCCGCGCGGGGGGCATCGGGCGTGTACAGCCACCAGGCGGCGGCGATCAGCGCGAGGAGGAGGAGGGCGAGGGCGGCGGTCAGCATGCGGCGGAGCACGGGGGCAAGGGGAGCCTGACGCTCTCCGCCTGTCCATGCCGGGCATCGCGGTGCGGCGGGCGCGGGCGCCCGCACCGGGCGCACGAAGGTGTCACCGTCAGGCCTGTGGTCTCAGGCCGCCGCGCGCAGCCAGGCGAGCAGCGGCTCCACCACCGGGGAGCGGCCGGCGGCGTCGCCGAACAGGCACATCTCCGCAACCCCGAGCGGCGGCAGCCCCTCCAGCTCCACGAGCCCCTCGGGCAGTCCGCGGCGGCCCATCACGGTGGCGGCGAGCCCCGCCTCGGCCGCCGCGGCGATGCCCTGCAGGCTGGGCGAGGTGCACACCACCTCCGCCGCGATGCCCGCGCGGGCGAGGGCGGCCAGGGCCCGCTCGCGGAACAGGCAGCCCTGGGGCAGCATGGCCAGCGGCAGCGGTCGCCCCTGCGGCGGCGCGAAGCCCGGGGCGGCGGCCCAGACCACCGCCTCGGTGAAGATCACCCGCCCCTCCGTCTCGCCGTCGCGCCGCTTGCCGAGCACGAGGTCGAGCTCCTCCCGCGCCAGGGCCGCGCGCAGCTCGTGCGAGCGGCCCACCTGCACCTCCAGCCGCAGCGCCGGCCAGGTGCGGGCGAGGCGTGCCAGGGCGGGCGCCAGGTGGCGGGGCACGAAATGGTCGGCCACGCCGAGGCGCAGCCGCCCCTCCACGGGCGGGCTGACGAAGCGGCGCACCGCCTCCTCGTTCAGCGCCAGCATGCGGCGCGCGTAGGCGAGCAGCGTCTCGCCCTCGGCGGTCAGCGCCACGCCCTTCGCTCCGCGGCGGAACACGGGCTTGCCCAGCAGCGCCTCCAGCCGCTTCACCTTGAGGCTGACGGCGGACTGGGTGAGGCCGAGCGCCTGGCCCGCGGCGGTGAAGCCGCCGCGCTCGGCCACCGTCACGAAGCCGCGCAGCAGGTCGAGGTCGAGGTCGGGCACGCGCATGGCGGGTGATTCGCCCAGCGCCCGGCAAAAGAAAAGGGCGGCCGCGGCCGCCCTTTCCCGCCCGACCCCGCGCGGGGGGATCAGAACTCGTCGTCGTAGCCGCCGCCGGCGTCGTCATAGCCGCCCGAGGCGTCCTCGCCGGCGTCATAGCCGCCCGAGGCATCCGCGCCGCCCCAGCCGGAGGACTGGGCCGCCGCGCCCGGATCGGTCCAGGGCGAGGCTGTGGGCACCGCCTCCTGGCCGAAGGCGCCGCCGCCCGTGGCCGCCTGGGCCGCGCCGCCGCCCGTCAGGGCGTTCATCAGCATGTTGCCGAGGATGATGCCGCCCGCCACGCCGGCCGCGGTCATCGCCGCGGTGGCGAGGAAGCCCGGGCCCTGGCGGCCGGCCGGCAGCGGGCCGCCCGGAGGCTGCAGCGGGGTGGGCCGCGGCGGCATGGGCGCGGGCCGCGCGCCGCCGAAGCCGAAGAAGCCGCGGTTCTTGGCCGCTTCGGCCTCGCGCCGCGCGCTCTCCAGCTCCCACTCCAGCTCCTGGATGCGGTTCTGCGCGGCGACCAGCGCGTGTTCCTGCACGAAGGCCGTCTGCGTCAGGCGGAAGCGCGCCTCCGGGTAGCGCTGGAAGAGCTCGGCGATCAGCGCGTCGGCCTCGGGGTCGATCGGCGGCAGGGGCTGGGCAGGGGCGGCGCCGGTCTGCGGCACGCGCCCGCCCCAGGGGCTCGATGCGGGGGCCGCCTGCTGCACGCCGGCCATGCGCGTCACGAACTCGGTGATGATCCGGCGTTCTTCCTCGGTCATGGGCTCCTTTCCTCCAGAATCCCGTGCGGGCGGGAATCGCCCCCGCCCTTGCCGCGCGACTTGGCCTGGACGGCGGCAGATTTCAAGAAGTTTAGCGATGTGTCACGCAGCCGTCACGCGATGCGATCCGGCAGGCCATGCCGGCCCCATTCGATGGCGGGGCAGCGGTCCATCACCACCGCCACGCCTTTCGCCCGCGCCCGGGCGGCGGCGGCTTCGTCCACCACGCCGAGTTGCAGCCAGACGGCGCGCGCGCCGAGCGCCACCGCCTCGTCCATCACCGCGCCTGCCTCCTCCGAACGGCGGAACACGTCCACGAGGTCGAGCGGTGCGGCCTCGGCGAGGCGCGCCACCACCCGGCGGCCGTGGATCTCCTGCCCCGCCAGCGCAGGGTTCACCGGCGTCACATCATAGCCGCGGTCGAGCAGGAAGCGCATGACGCCGAAGGAGGGGCGGTCGGGCTTCGCCGAGGCGCCGACCAGCGCGATGCGCTGGGTGGCGAGCAGGATCTCGCGCGGGCTGTCCATGACGCCGGAGGATTGCGCGGCGCCCGCGCGCGGGCAAGGTGGGGGCATGTGGAACCCGTTCCGGAAGAAGCCGCCCCTCATCCCGCTGCTGCGGCTGGAGGGGCTGATCGCCCCGCGCGGCGGCCCTTTCGGCGGGCTCAACCTGGCCGCCGTGGCGCCGCTGCTGGAGCGCGCCTTTGCCAATCGCCGCGCGCCGGCGGTCTTCCTCGCCATCAACTCCCCCGGCGGCTCGCCGGTGCAGTCGGCGCTGATCGCGGGCCGCATCCGCGCCCTGGCCGAGGAGAAGAAGAAGGCCGTCATCGCCTTCTGCGAGGACGCGGCCGCCTCGGGCGGCTACTGGATCGCCTGCGCGGCCGACGAGATCTGGGCCGATCCGGCCAGCCTGCTCGGCTCCATCGGCGTGGTCTCGGCCGGCTTCGGCTTCCAGGAGGCGATCGGGCGCGTCGGTGTGGAGCGGCGGCTGCGCACCGCCGGGCCCGAGAAATCGCTCAACGACCCCTTCACCCCCCAGCGCCCGGAGGATGTGGCGCGGCTCGAGGAGCTGCTCCGTGCGCTGCACGAGGAGTTCAAGGCCTGGGTGCGGGCGCGGCGCGGCGCGCGGCTGGCCGCGCCGGAGGAAACGCTCTTCTCGGGCCGCGTCTGGACCGGGCGGGCGGCCCTGCCGCTCGGCCTCTGCGACGGGCTGGGCGAGGCGCGGGCCGAGGCGAAGCGCCGCTTCGGCGAGCGGGCGGAGCTGCTGCCCATCGGCCCGCGCCGCCGGCCCTTCCCGCTCTCGCTGCTGCCCGGCGCGCTCGCCGCCGGGGCGGGGGCGGGGCTCGCCGAGGCGGCGCTGGCCGCGGCCGAGGAGCGGGCAGCCTGGGCGCGGCTGGGGCTGTAGGGCGTCGGTCCTGACGGGCGGCTCCCCGCCGCGCCGCCGGGGCGGTGGCCGGCCGCTGCATCGAGGGCTCGGCCGTGATCGCCTTCATTCGCAGTCGTGATGCCCGCGCCGGCGCGCGCCGCCCTATCCTGCGCGCATGACCACGATCCACCCTGACGCCCGCATCGGGCATGTGCATCTCAAGGTCGCGGACCTCCCGCGCGCCCTCGCCTTCTGGCAGGGGGTGCTCGGCTTCCAGGTGACGCACCGCCGCCCGGGGGCGGTGTTCCTCTCGGCCGGCGGCTATCACCACCACATCGCGCTCAACACCTGGGAGAGCGCGGGCGGCGCACCCCCGCCCGCGCACCACACGGGGCTGTTCCATGTGGCGATCCTCTACCCCGACCGGGCGAGCCTCGCCCGCGCCCTCGAGCGCGTGCTGGAGGCGGGTGTGGCGCTGGAAGGCGCCGCGGACCATGGGGTGAGCGAGGCGATCTACCTGCGCGACCCAGACGGCAACGGCGTGGAACTCTACCGCGACCGCCCCCGCGCGGAATGGCCGAGGGCGGAGGACGGCACGATGACCATGTTCACCCGCCGCCTCGACCTCGCGGCCCTGCTCGCCGAGGCTAGACCGGCACCTCCCCCGGCGGCTTGAGCGTGGCAAGCACGAAGGAGGTGCGCGTCTCCTTCACCCCGGGCAGGCGCAGCAGCCGGCGCGTGGCGAACTCCCCGAAGGCCTCCATGTCGGGCGCGAGCACCTGGAGGAGATAGTCCGTCTCGCCGCTCAGGGTGTAGGCGGCCAGCACCTCGGGCAGCGCCAGCAGCGCCTTGTGGAAGCGTTCCACCACCTCCTCGGCGTGGCTGTCGAGGCGCACCTGCACGAAGGCCTGCAGCGGCAGGCCGAGCCGCGCGGCGTCCAGCTCCGCGCGGTAGCCGCGGATGGCGCCCGCCTCCTCGAGGCGCTTCACCCGTCGCTGGCAGGGGCTGGCGGAAAGTCCGACCTGCTCGGCCAGGGCGACGATGGACAACCGCCCATCGCGCTGCAGGGCGCGCAGGATGCGCCGGTCGGTCGCGTCCAGCGCGAAAGGGGTGGATCTTGCCATGAACTGGCCTCCGGACAGCGGATTCCATCATAACTTCGCCTGGAGAGGCCCGATATCGGTGAAAATCCCCGGCAGCGCCGGGCTATTCCTTGTTCATGAACGTCCAAGCCCCGAAACCGCACCTGCGCGGCGACTACGCCTCTGCGGCGGCGGACTACACGCTGCCGCAGCGCCACCACGCGATCCCGGAGCGCGACCATGCCACCTGGCGGACGCTCTACGCGCGGCAATCCGCGCTCTTCCCGCGCCACGCGGCGCGCGCCTTCCGCGAGGGCCTCGCGCGGCTCGACTGCGCGGGGGGCGTGCCCGACCTCGAGGCGGCGGCGGCGCCGCTTGCCGTGACCGGCTGGCGCCTCGTCGCCGTGCCCGGGCTCGTCCCCGATGATGTCTTCTTCGCCCATCTCGCCGCGCGGCGCTTTCCCGTCACCGTCTGGATCCGGCGGCCCGAGGAGATGGACTACCTCGAGGAGCCGGACATCTTCCACGACTTCCTCGGCCATGTGCCGCTGCTGACCAACCCGGACTTCGCGGGCTTCCTTGCGGGCTACGGGCGGCTCGGCGAGGAGGCGGCGCGGATCGGCGCGCTCGCCCCGCTGGCGCGCCTCTACTGGCACATGGTGGAGTTCGGCCTGATCCGCGAGGAGGGGGCGCTGCGGGCCTATGGCGCGGGCATCCTCTCGAGCGCGACGGAGACGGTCTACGCGACTGAAAGCCCGGTGCCGCTGCGCCTGCGTTTCGACGCCGCGCGGGTGCTGCGCAGCGACTACCGCATCGACGACCTGCAGCCGACCTATTTCGTCATCGAGGACTACGCCGAGCTGTTCGCCCTGCTGCCCCGCCTGCCCGAGCTGCTCCGCGCGGCGCGCGACGCCGCCGCCATCCCGCCCGGCGCGCGCGATGCCGCCGACACCCCCCTGTGAGAGGAGACACGCCATGGACATCGCCCCCGACCGCACCGAGGTCGCCGGCCGCATCTGCGACGCCAACCCGATGGGCACCGACGGCTTCGAGTTCGTCGAGTTCACCGGGCCCGACGTGGCGCAGCTCCGCGCCGTCTTCGCGCGCATGGGCTTCACGATGGTGGCGCGCCACCGCAGCAAGGACGTGACGCTCTGGCGCCAGGGCGAGGTGAACTTCATCCTCAACGCCGAGCCCGCGAGCTTCGCCCAGGCCTTCGCGCGCGTGCACGGCCCCTCGGCCTGCGCCATGGCCTTCCGCGTGGCGGATGCCGCCGCCGCCTTCGAGCGCGCCATCACGCTGGGCGCGCGGCCCTTCCACGGCCGGGTGGGGCCGATGGAGCTGAACATCCCCGCCATCGAGGGTATCGGTGGCTCGCTCATCTACTTCGTGGACCGCTACGGGCCGCGCGGCTCCATCTACGACGTCGATTTCCGCTTCCTCGACGGGGTGGACCCGCATCCGCGCGGCCATGGCCTCACCGTGATCGACCACCTGACGCACAACGTCCATCGCGGCCGCATGGAGGCCTGGGCAGGCTTCTACGAGCGCCTCTTCAACTTCCGCCAGATCCGCTACTTCGACATCGAGGGGAAGCTCACGGGCCTGCGCTCCAAGGCGATGACCTCGCCCTGCGGGCAGATCCGCATCCCGATCAACGAGAGCGCCGACGACAAGTCGCAGATCGAGGAGTATCTGCGCGCCTACAACGGCGAGGGGATCCAGCACATCGCCCTCGGCACGACCGACATCCACGCCAGCGTGGAGGGGCTGCGCGGCGGGGGCGTGCGCTTCCTCGACACGCCCGACACCTATTACGAGCTTCTGCCGCAGCGCCTGCCCGACACGGGCGAGGATCTGGCGCGGCTCGCGGCCAACCGCATCCTGATGGACGGCTCGCCCTCGGGCGGGCGGCTCCTGCAGATCTTCACCGAGACCATGATCGGTCCGATCTTCTTCGAGCTCATCCAGCGCAAGGGCGATCAGGGCTTCGGCGAGGGCAATTTCCGCGCCTTGTTCGAGTCCATCGAGCTCGACCAGGTGCGGCGCGGCGTGCTCACGCCCGCCGCCGAGTAAGGCAGGCCTGCCCACCGGCGCGGCACGCCGCGCCGCAGCCGGAGCGCCACCCCGCCCGCCCCCCTTGCGGGCGGGCGCATGACGGCGCATGCCAGCCGCCATGACATGGTCCCTGCTGGCGCGCGACGAACGGACCGGCGAGCTGGGCGTGGCGGTGGCCACGCGCTTCTTCGCCGTGGGCGCGCTCTGCCCGCGCGTGGAGGGCGGGGTGGCGGCGCTCGCCACCCAGGCGCTGGTGAACCCCATGCTCGGCATCCGCGGCATGGCCCGGCTGCGCGCGGGCGAGGCGCCCGGCCCCGTGCTGGAGGCGCTGCTGGCCGAGGATGCGGGGCGCGAGAGCCGCCAGTTGCACATCCTCGACGCGCAGGGCCGCATCGCCCAGCACACGGGCAGGGCCTGCCTGGGCTGGTGCGGGGCGCTCTGCGCGCCGAACCTCTCGCTCGCCGGCAACATGCTGGCCGGCGCCGAGGTGCTGGAGGCGACGCGCGACGCCTTCCTCGCCGCGCCGCATCTGCCCATGGCCGAGCGGCTGCTGCACGCGCTGGAGGCCGGCCAGGCGGCGGGCGGCGATGCGCGGGGCCGCCAGTCGGCCGCGCTGATGGTGGCCGGCGCCGACCCCTATCCGGACCTCGACCTGCGCGTGGACGACCACGCCGACCCGCTGGCCGAGCTGCGCCGGCTGCTCGGCGTGGCGCGCCAGCGCTTCGTCCACTTCCGCCGCTTCCTGCCCGGCGCCGACCACCCGGGCGTCTTCGACCGCGCGGTGATCGAGGCCGCGATCGCCGAGGCCACGCGATGACGGTGCTCTCGGTCGAGAACCTCTCCATCGCCTTCCGCACCGACCGCGGCCTGCTGCGCGCGGTGGACGGGCTCTCCTTCTCGGTGGAGCCGGGCCGGACCCTTGCCATCGTGGGCGAGAGCGGCTGCGGCAAATCCGCCACGGCGCTCGCCATCATGGGGCTGCTCGCGCCCAATGCGGAGGTCGGCGGGCGCATGACGCTGGCGGGCGCGCCGCTCACGCCCGAACGGCAGCGCCGCTCCCGCGGCGGCGAGATGGCGATGGTCTGCCAGGAGCCGATGACCAGCCTCAACCCCGCCTTCACCGCGGGTGAGCAGGTGGCCGAGGCGCTGCGCCTGCACGAGGGGCTGGATTCCGCCGCCGCCATGCGCCGCGCGGTGGAGATGCTGGAGCGCGTGCGCATCCCCGAGGCGGCGCGGCGCGCCCGGCAGTATCCGCACCAGCTCTCGGGCGGCATGCGCCAGCGCGTGATGATCGCCATCGCGCTCGCCTGCCGGCCCCGGCTGCTCATCGCCGACGAGCCCACCACCGCGCTCGACGTGACGGTGCAGGCGCAGATCCTCGCCCTGCTCGACGAGCTGAAGCGCGAGACGGGCACGGCGGTGATCCTGGTGACGCACGACCTCGGCGTGGTGATGGACCATGCGGAGGAGGTGCTGGTGATGTATGCCGGCCGCGCGGTGGAGGCGGCGCCGGCCGCCGCCCTCTTCGCGCGGCCCGAGCACCCCTACACCATCGGCCTTCTGGGCGCCGCGCCGCGGCTCGATGCGCGCCGGCCGCGCCTCGCCTCCATCGCCGGCACGGTGCCGGACCTGCGCGCGCCGCCGCCCGGCTGCCGCTTCGCCCCGCGCTGCCCCTTCGCCGCGGCGGCCTGCGGCACGCAGCCCGCGCTGGCGGAGCTGGCGCCCGGCCATCGCGTGGCCTGCCACCGCGCCCCGCTCGACCAGGTGCTCGCGGCATGACCCCGCTGCTCGAGGCCGATGACCTGGTGAAGCACTTCCCCATCCGCTCCGCCCTCGGCCGGCGGGTCGGGGCGGTGCGGGCGGTGGACGGCGTCTCGCTCTCGGTGGCGCGCGGCGAGACCCTCGCCATCGTGGGCGAGAGCGGCTGCGGCAAATCCACCCTGGGCCGGCTGCTGCTGCGCCTCATCGAGCCGGATTCCGGCAGGCTGCGGTTCGAGGGCGAGGATCTGCTCGCCCTTCCGCCCGCCGCGCTGCGCGCGCGCCGACGCGCCATGCAGCTCATCTTCCAGGACCCCTTCGCCAGCCTCGATCCGCGCATGACGGTGGAGGCGGCGATCATGGAGCCGCTGAAGCTCCATGGCCTGCACCGCGGCCGCGAGCGCGCCCGGGTGGCGGAGCTGCTGGCGCGCGTGGGGCTGCGGCCGGAGCTGGCGCGGCGCTGGCCGCACGAGTTCTCGGGCGGGCAGCGCCAGCGCATCGCCATCGCCCGGGCGCTGGCCTCCGAGCCCCGGCTCATCATCGGCGACGAGCCGGTGAGCGCGCTCGACGTCTCGGTGCAGGCGCAGGTGGTGAACCTGCTGGCCGGGCTGATCCGCGAACTCGGGCTCACCTTCATCCTGATCAGCCATGACCTCGGCGTGGTGCGCCAGATCGCCGACCGCGTGGCGGTGATGTATCTCGGCCGCATCGTGGAGGAAGGGCCGGCCGAGGCGATCTTCCGCGCCCCGCGCCACCCCTACACCCGCGCGCTGCTGGCCGCCGTGCCGGGCCAGGGCGGGAAGGTCGAGGTGCTGGAGGGCGATGTGCCCTCGCCCGTGAACCCGCCCTCGGGCTGCCGCTTCCACACGCGCTGCCCGCATGCCGAGGCGCGCTGCCGCGCGGAGGCCCCCGCGCTGCGGGCGGGCGGCCCCGGCCATCCCGCCGCCTGCCACCTCCAGGAGGCGCTGCCGCCCGCCCCGCCGCTGCGCGAGCGGGCGTCGGATGCGCGCCTCGAACGCCTGCAAGCCTTCTTCACCCGGGAGACCGCCGCATGATCCGCCGCACCCTGCTCGCCGCCTGCGCGGCGCTTGGGCTCGCCGCCGCCACCGCCGAGGCGCAGGCGCAGAACCTGCGCATCGGCCTGCGCGAGGACCCCGACATCCTCGACCCCACGCTGGCGCGCACCTTCGTGGGCCGCATCGTCTTCGCCGCGATCTGCGACAAGCTCTTCGACATCAACGAGCGGCTGGAGATCGTCCCGCAGCTCGCGGAATCCCACCGCTGGGAGGATCCGCGCACGCTGCTGATCACCATCCGCCCCGATGTGCGCTTCCACGACGGCAACGTGATGGACGCCGAGGCGGTGCGCTACAGCCTGGACCGGCACCTCAACATGCAGGGCAGCTTCCGCCGCGGCGAGATCGGCGCGATGGAAAGCGTGGAGGTGGTGGACCCGCGCACGGTGCGCATCCGCCTGCGCGCGCCCTCGGCCGCCTTCCTCTCGCAGCTCACCGACCGCGCGGGCATGATCGTGAGCCCGGCGGCCGCCGAGGCGCTGGGCCGCAACTTCGGCACCCGCCCGGTCTGCGCCGGCCCCTTCCGCTTCGTCGAGCGCGTGGCGCAGGACCGCATCGTGGTGGAGCGTTTCCCCGAATACTGGAACGCGCAGGCCATCCATCTGAACCGCATCACCTACCTGCCCATCCCGGACAGCACGGTGCGGCTGGCCAACCTGCAGTCCGGCGCGCTCGAGATGGTGCAGACCATCGACCCCGACGACGTGCCGGCGGTGCGCCGCAACAACCGCCTGCGCATCTCGGTCAGCGACGAGCTGGGCTACCAGTCCATCACCTACAACATCGGCAATGGCCCCCGCGCGCAGACGCCGCTCGGTCAGGACGCGCGGGTGCGCGCGGCCTTCGAGCTGGCCATCGACCGCGAGGCGATCAACCGCGTGGTCTATGAGGGGATGTTCACGCCGACCGCGCAGCCCGTGGCCCCCGGCAGCCCCTTCCACATCCGCGACTTCCGCCCCGAGCCGCGCAACCTCGAGCGCGCGCGCGCCCTGCTGCGCGAGGCCGGCGTGACCACGCCGCTGCGCGTGGAGATGACCATCCCCAACAACCCCGACCTGCGCCAGGTGGGCGAGGTGATCCAGGCCATGGTGCGCGAGGCCGGCTTCGACCTGCGCCTCAACGCCATGGAGTTCGCGAGCTCGCTCCAGGCCGCCCAGCGCGGCGATTTCGAGACCTACCTCGTCGCCTGGTCGGGCCGCGCGGACCCGGACGGCAACACGCACAGCTTCATGCACTCGCGTGGCCCGCAGAATGACGGGCGCTACAGCAACCCGGAGGTGGACCGCCTGCTCGACGCCGCGCGGCTGGAGCTCGACCCCGAGAAGCGGCGCGAGCTCTACGCGCAGATCTGGCAGATCGCGATCCGGCAGGACCGCTCGCGCATCTACCTCTGGCACCGCAAGAACATCGTGGCGCACAGCGCGCGCCTCTCGGGCTTCGTGAACATCCCCGACGGGCTGATCCGCCCGCAGGGCCTTCGGCTGAACTGAGGTGGCGGGTTTCCTCCTGCGGCGCGTGGGGCAGGTCATCCCCACGCTGCTCATCATCTCCGTGCTGGTGTTCGGGCTGCAGCAGCTCATGCCGGGCGACCCCGCGCTCATCCTCGCCGGCGAGGAGCGGGGCGATCCGGAGGTGCTGGCGCAGATCCGCGCGGAGCTGATGCTCGACCGGCCGCTCTGGGAGCAGTATCTCCTCTGGCTCGGCCGCGTCGTGCAGGGGGATTTCGGGTTCTCCTGGCGCATCCGCCTGCCGGTGGGCGAGCTGATCCTCGACAAGCTGCCCGTGACCTTCCAGCTCGCCGCGATGAGCTTCGCCATCGGCGTGCTGATCGGCGTGCCCGCGGGCGTGCTGAGCGCGGTGTGGAAGGACCGGCCGGCCGACTGGGCGATCAACGCGGTGGCGCTGTTCGGCATCTCCACGCCGAACTTCTGGCTCGGCATCATGCTGATCCTGCTGTTCAGCGTGCAGCTCGGCTGGCTGCCGCCCTCGGGCTATGTGCCGCCCTGGGAGGATCCCTGGCAGAGCCTGACCACCACGCTGATGCCCGCCTTCGTGCTGGGCACGGGCGTGGCCTCCGTGCTCATGCGCCACACCCGCGCGGCGATGCTCGGCGCGCTCGCGCAGGACTATGTGCGCACCGCCCGCGCCAAGGGGCTGAGCGAGCGCGTGGTGGTGGCCAAGCACGCGCTGCGCAACGCGCTGATCCCGGTGGTGACGCTCGGCACCATCGAGTTCGGCCGGCTGCTGGCCGGCGCGGTGCTGACCGAGCAGATCTTCACCATCCCGGGCTTCGGCAAGCTGGTGGTGGATGCGGTGTTCAACCGCGACTATCCGGTGGTGCAGGGCGTGGTGCTGGCCACCGCGCTGATCTTCGTGCTGCTGAGCCTGCTGGCGGACATCCTCTACATGCTGGTCAACCCGCGCCTGCGGTCGGTCTCGGCATGAGCGCGGCCACGCAGGGCCAGCGCGCCATCGAGAGCGGCGAGAGCCCCGCGCGCCGCGCGCTGCGCCGCTTCCGCCGGCACCGGCTGGCCATGTTCGGCCTGATCGTGGTGACGGTGTTCGTGCTGGCGGCGCTGCTCGCGCCCTGGATCGCGCCCTATGATCCGCTGGAGACGAGCTGGGGGCGCATCCGCCAGCCGCCCTCCTGGGCGCATCCCTTCGGCACGGACGAGAACGGGCGCGACGTGCTCTCGCGCGTGCTGTTCGGCGCGCGCGCCTCGCTGATGGCCGGGGTGATCGCGGTGGGCGGGGCGGCGCTGATCGGCGTGCCCGTCGGCCTGCTGGCCGGGCTCGCGCGCGGGTGGCTGGACGTGGTGATCAGCCGCGTGGCGGATGCGATGCTCTCCATCCCCTTTCTCATCCTCGCCATCGCGCTCGCCGCCTTCCTCGGCCCCGCGCTGGAGAACGCGATGCTGGCCATCGCCATCAGCGCCTCGCCCATCTTCGTGCGGCTGGCGCGCGGCATGGCGCTGGAGGCCGCGAGCACCGACTGGTACGAGGCGGCGCGCAGCCTGGGCAGCCCGCCCTGGCGCACGGCGCTGGTGCATGTGCTGCCCAACGCCCTGCCGCCGCTGCTGGTGCAGGCCACGCTCGCCATCGCCGAGGCGATCATCGCCGAGGCCTCGCTCTCCTTCCTCGGCCTCGGGCAGCAGCCGCCGCAGCCCTCCTGGGGGTCGATGCTGAACAGCGCGCAGCGCTTCATCGAGAACGCACCCTGGCTCGCCATCTTCCCGGGGCTTGCCATCTTCCTCGTGGTGCTGGCCTTCAACCTGCTGGGCGACGGGCTGCGCGACGCGCTCGATCCCCGCGCGCAGGATCGCTGAAGCGTCTCTTGCGCCGGGCCCGCGCCGCCACGCATGGTGCGCGCGGACAGGCAGGGCGGGGAGACATGCACGGCGCCATCGGCGACAAATACGCGCATCTGATCGCGGCGCTGCGCGACGGGCCGCCCGCGCCCACGGCGGTGGCGCATCCCTGCGACGCCCCCTCGCTGGCCGGGGCGGTGGAGGCGGCGCGGGCGGGGCTGATCCGGCCCATCCTCGTCGGCCCGCCCGCGCGCATCGCCGCGGCGGCGGCCGAGGCCGGGCTCGACCTCGCGCCCTTCGAGCGCGTGGCGAGCGCGCACAGCCACGACTCGGCCGAGAAGGCGGTGGCCCTGGTGCGCGAGGGCCGCGCCGAGATGCTGATGAAGGGCTCGCTGCACACCGACGAGCTGCTGGCCGAGGTGGTGAAGCGCGACACCGGCCTGCGCACCGGCCGCCGCCTCAGCCACTGCTTCCTGATGGATGTGCCCCACCGCGCGCGGCTGCTCATCATCACCGACGCCGCCATCAACATCTTTCCCACGCTCGAGGAGAAGGCGGACATCGTGCAGAACGCGATCGAACTTGCCGAGGCGCTGGGCATCGCTGAGCCGCGCGTCGCCATCCTCTCGGCGATGGAGACGGTGAACCCGAAGCTGCCCTCCACCATCGAGGCCGCGGCCTTGTGCAAGATGCTGGAGCGCGGGCAGCTGCGTGGCGGTCTTCTGGACGGGCCGCTCGCCCTCGACAACGCCATCGACCCGGAGGCGGCGCGCATCAAGGGTATCGGCGGACCTGTGGCGGGCCATGCCGACATCCTGGTGGCCCCGGATCTGGAGGCCGGCAACATGCTGGCCAAGAGCCTCACCTTCCTGGCCGGCGCCGATGCCGCGGGGGTGGTCCTTGGCGCGCGGGTGCCGATCGTGTTGACCAGCCGCGCGGATTCGTTGCGGACGCGCCTTGCCTCGGCCGCCGTGGCGGCACTGGTGGCGCGCCGGCGGCGCCAGGCGGCCCCGGTGGCGGGCTGATCCGCGGGGGAGAGGCTCGCCCGGCCATCGCCCATCCGGCCCGCCCCGGGCAGCACGCACATGGATCGGTTCGCGGCGGGGCCGGTCAGAAGAGCAGCTGATCCAGCGTCCGCACCCCCGAGAAGTTGGCGATGATGATTCCGCCCGTGAAGTTCAGCCAGGTCGTGGTGATGATCGCTGCGCCCGCATTGTCGGCGATGATGAGCTGCCCCGCGGTGAGACCGGTGAAACCGAGGTAGTCGAAGCCGCCTGCGCCGCCCTCGCTGAAGTCCTCGATGTAGTCCCAGACGCCGGAGACGAAGTCGCTCGCGTCGAACCAGAACTGGTCGTTCCCGCCGCCGCCGTTCATGAAGTCCGCACCGGCGTTGCCGCGGATCTGGTCGTTGCCCGCCCCGCCGTAGAGGCTGTCATTCCCGTCGAGGCCGAAGAGAAGGTCATTGCCGCCCTGGCCGATGAGCGGATTCGCCCCGGCGTCGCCCATCAGGATGTCGTCGAAGGGCGAGCCGATCAGCCCCTCGATGCCGAAGAGCAGATCGCCCAGCGCCTGGCCGGCGAAGCCCATGTTCAGCCCGAGCCAGACAAAGACGCCCTCGCTGACGCCGGTGCCGTCGTATCGGGCATAGTCGAAGCCGGCGCCGCCATCGAGCCGGTCGAACCCCGTGCCGCCGTCGAGGACGTCATTGCCCTCGCCGCCGACCAGCCAGTCGTTCCCCGCCCCGCCGAAGAGCGCGTCGTTGCCGCCTGCGCCGTGGATCTCGTTCGCCCCCGCATCGCCGATCAGGACATCGGCGAACTGCGTGCCCATCAGGTTCTCGATGGAGGAGTAGGTGTCGCCCACCGCGGCGCCGCCGGTCGCGCCGGTGGCCAGGTTCACCAGCACCGCCGCGCCCGTTTCGATGATGTAGGAGGCCCAGTCGAGTCCGTCCCCGCCCACCAACTGGTCCGCGCCGCCGCTGCCGATCAGCACGTCGTTGCCCGCCCCGCCCTCGAGCCGGTTCGCGCCGTTGTTCCCGATCAGCGTATCGCCGAAGGCGGAGCCGACAAGGTTCTCGATGGAGATCAGGACATCGCCCGCCGCCTCGCCGGAGTGGCTTCCTGTCATCATGTCCACCACGACGCCGGTCGAGGCATTGGCGTAGGAGGCCGTGTCCGTCCCGGATCCGCCATCCAGCAGGTCCGCGCCCGGGCCGCCCATCAGCAGGTCGTTGCCGCCCAGGCCGTAGAGCTGGTCATTGCCGGCGCCGCCGTAGAGCTCGTTGGCGAGGTCATGGCCGCGGATCACGTCGTCGCCGCTGCCGCCGATGGCGTTCTCGATGAGCGAGGCGGTGTTCCCGCCGAACAGCAGCGCGTTGTAGACGGTGCCGTTGGCGCGCTGGCCGTTGCCGAGGTTGGCGCGCTGCGTGTCGGAGGTGATGCTCCAGGACCCGGGCGCGAGGTCGATCACCACCCCGTTGCTGTAGTTCGACATGTCGTAGGTGTCGATGCCGCCGCCGTCCCAGATGGTGAGGAAGACGCGGTTGCCGCCCGGAATGCCCTGGCCCACGCCGTTGACGAACATCTGCCCCGTCGTCGGGTCCCACTGATAGACGGTGTTGCCGCTGTTCGTGGTGTAGTCGGCGCCGTACATGGTCTGCAGCGCCAGGATGTCGTACATCATGAAGGTCTGCGGCGCGTCCCAGGGGCCATAGGTGTAGCCGCCGCCGCTGGGGCCGCCGACATAGCTGCGATAGCTCATCACCGTGAACTCGATGGCGTCGCGGCTCGCGGGCACGGCGACGTTCCCGGGGCCGCCCGTCTCATGCGCGTGCTTCAGCCCCAGCGCATGCCCCAGCTCATGGATGTAGATGTGGTAGGCGTAGTTCCCGAGCACCGGGTTCGCGTAGTCGTTCACCGTTCCCGCATAGGCCGTGCCGTACCAGACATCGCCGCCCTCGCCGCGCGTCGCGTTGCTCGGGTAATAGGCCCAGGCGGTGGAGGGGCGGCTTGAAACGGCCGAGCGGATGTCGCCCGAGGCGTTCAGCCCGTTCCCCGAGGTCTGGGAGATGGTCGCCGTCACCAGGCTCGCGACGCTGCCATAGGTGGTCACGCTGGTGGTGCCGTTCGCGGTGAAGCCCCCCAGTATGGCGCGCGTGGCCTCCATCCCCTGGAGCGAGAGCGGCGCGAAGCCGCTCAGCGGCTCGCCGCTGCCGTAGCCGCTCGTGTACTGGCTCGCGAGCTGCGGGAAGCTGAAGGTGATGGTGCCGCTCCATCTCGTCCCCGAGAGCAGCCCGTCGATGAAGGCGTTGCCCGTGGCGCCTTGCGAGACGGAGGTGGCCTCGACAGGCCCGGCCCAATCCGGCTCGAGAAGCGAGAGGGACATCGGCGGCGTCCTCATCAGGGGGGCGAAGTGTCCGAGCATGCGCCATCGCCACGCAGCATCTCAACCCTGAATGAGGGAAGCGGCGCTCAGCCGCAGGAGGCGATGGCGGGCTCCAGCCCCTGGCTCTTCGCGGCCGGGTGCCCCGGGTTGCGGAAGCGCAGCTCGCCCTCCGGCGCCGCATCGGGCAGGCCGAGCAGCTCCTGCCGCGTCGAACAGGTCGCGGCCACCACGTGCCGTGCTGCCGGTTCCGTCAGGAAGCGCCGCACCGCCCCCTCAAGCTCGAGCGTGTCGCGGAGGTTGCGCCATTCGGCGGCGTCGAGGTCGTCGAGGAAGAGCGCGAGGATGCCGGGGTGGCGGCCCGAGAGGCGCTGCGTCGCCGCCTCCGCGAGGCGCCGGCGCGCGGCCTCGGCGATCTCGTTCTCGCGGCCCGCGCGCGCGGCCATCACCAACACCGAGCCGCTGGCGGGATCGGCGGTGACGGCGAGATGCGCCTCGACGCCGAAGGCCTCGCGCAGGCGCTGCGGCAGGGCGCGCTGCGGGTCGCTCGCCGCCTGGGCGCCGGCCAGCACCAGCGGGTCGAGCTTGAGCACGGCATCGGCGCTGGAGTCCTGGCGCTTCTCGGCGGCGAGCATGGCCGAGATGCGCGCGTGCAGCGCCGGCAGGCGGTTCCGGCCGCTTACATCCTCGGGCAGGGTGATCTTGAGGATGTAGCGGCCGGGATGCGCGGCCAGCCAAGTCTGCAGCTCGGGGTTCACGCGGTCCACGAGGCTGGCCCAGTCGCCCTTGTGCAGGGGGCGCCCCTCCTCGGCCGAGAGGGTCTCGCAGCAGACTTCCGCCAGCGCCCCCTCGCGCCGCACCAGCAGGTCATAGGCGGTGCCGTGCAGCAGCCCGTCATGCCGCACTTCGAAGCCGCGGGCGCGGAACAGCGCCGCCGTCCGCAGCAGATGGAAAAGCGGGATGAGCGTGCCCTCGCCTTCCAGCCCCTGCGCGATCAGCGCCTGCAGCCGCGCGCGCGGGCCCGGCTCGAGCCTTTGCGCAAGCAGCGCGGCCTCGCGCGCGAAGGCGAGCACGCGCCGCTCGGGCGGGCCGGCCTTGGCGAGAATGGCCGGATTGTTCAGCCGGTCCAGCACCAGCTCCAGCGCGTGACGGCGCTGCATGGCGCGTGCCGAGAAGGAACCCGGCCGGGCCCTTCGCCCGAGATCGGCCACCCGGGCTCGCCATTTCTCCTCGCCGGCCAGGGAGAGGAAGGCGTCCAGCACGGCGGGATCGGCCTTGGCGTCGGTGACGGGCATGGGCCTCTCGAGCAAAGCGGTGTCGCAAGAAGGGCCCGATGCCGGACCCTCCGACAGAGTTAGCCCTTCATTTCCGACCCCTCAAGTCGGAAAATCGCGCGGCATCCGGGGCAGGCTGGGGGCGCCCGGGTTCTGCGCCCGATGTCTTAGCACATGGTCGGCGAGCACGCAGGCCATCATGGCCTCCCCCACCGGCACGGCGCGGATGCCCACGCAGGGGTCGTGCCGGCCCTTGGTCCGCAGTTCCACCTCTTCGCCGCGGCGGGTGACGCTCCGACGCGGGGTGAGGATGGAGCTGGTGGGCTTCACCGCGAAGCGCGCCACGATGGGCTGGCCGGTGGAGATGCCGCCCAGGATGCCGCCCGCATGGTTCGACAGGAACTCCACTGTGCCGTCCTGGCGCATGCGCATCTCGTCGGCGTTCTCCTCGCCCGAGAGGGCGGCCGCGGCGAAACCGTCGCCGATTTCCACCCCCTTCACCGCGTTGATGGACATGAGCGCCGCGGCCAGTTCGGCGTCGAGCTTGCCGTAGACCGGCGCGCCGAGTCCGACCGGCACGCCCTCGGCCACCACCTCGATCACCGCGCCGATGCTGCTGCCCGCCTTGCGCACCGCCGCCAGCCGCTCGGCCCAGCGCGCGGCGGCGGCGGGGTCAGGGCACCAGAATTCGTTGCGTGCTGTCTCCTCCCAGTCCCAGGCGGCGCGGTCCACCGCGTCCGTGCCCAGCTGCACCAGGGCCCCGCGGATCCGCACGCCCTCGCCCAGGATGCGCCGGGCGACGGCGCCGGCAGCCACCCGCATCGCCGTCTCGCGCGCCGAGGCGCGGCCGCCGCCGCGATAGTCCCGAAGCCCGTACTTCCATTCGTACGCGATGTCGGCATGGCCGGGGCGGAAGCTCTCGGCGATCTCCGCATAGTCCTTGCTGCGCTGGTCCTCGTTCTCGATCAGCAGCGCGATGGGCGTGCCGGTGGTGCGCCCCTCGAAGACGCCCGAGAGGATGCGCACCCGATCCGCCTCCTGCCTCTGCGTGACGAAGCGCGAGGCGCCGGGGCGGCGGCGGTCGAGAAAGGGCTGGATCCAGGCCTCGTCCAGCGGCAGGCCGGGGGGGCAGCCGTCCACCACGCAGCCGATGGCGGGGCCATGGCTCTCGCCCCAGGTGGTGACGCGGAAGAGATGGCCGAAGCTGTTGTGACTCATCGCGCGGGGGAGGTAGCGCGAAGCGCCGCGCCGCGCCATCTGGACGGGCATGCGCGCCGTCCCGCTCGTCCTGCTGCTGCTGCTCGCGGTGTCCCCGGCCGGGGCGGTGAACGATCTGTGCCGGCTCTATCCGCGCGAGGGCGAGCATGCCGGCTGCGGCGCCTGCGGCGGCCCGGGCTGGCGGCGGCCGGACGGGCGATGCGCGCGCTGGAACGATGTGGGCGCGCCCGATTGCCGCGCCCTGCGCGGCGAGCTGCGCGACCCCGCGCGCTGCCATGGCCCAATGCGGGAGCGGCCGCGGCGGTGAGCCGTCTCATACCGCACGCACGAAGGTGTCACCTTCGCGCCCCTCAGTCGGGCGCCCATGGCGGCGCGCCGCCATGGGTCCCGTCGCCGGGCGGCGGCCCTCCGGCCGCCTTGGCGTCGCGGAGAGGCTGCGCGCCGCATCCGCGGCCTCGGCCCTGCGGGCCGCAGGGTTGGGACGTCCTGCGCTTGGTATCAGGCGTCGCGCAGCAGATAGGCCTGCACGGCCACGGGCTCGGCGGTTTCGTTGCGGATCGCGAGGTGGGTCGGGCTCGGGATCTGGAACAGCAGGCTCGTCCCGAGGGTCAGCAACAGAGGTCCCGACAGGGTCACGGAAGGGACCACCTCCGCAGGGCCCGCCCCGAACAGCACGCCCTCATAGCGGTCGGCCGAGAGCGCGAAGGCGCGGACGGGCGGCGCCCCGGCCGGATTCAGGGGGATGACCGTCGTCGCGTTCCCCTCGAGGGTGACGGAGAAACGGGCCAGCGCATGGCCCGTTTCCGTGCCGGACCACGCCATCCCGCCCTCGCTGGGCTGTGCCGTCCACGCGAGATGATGGGTCATCGCCCGCTCCTGTCCGCCGCCACCGTGCCCCAGGGAAGCACGAACCGCGTGGGCGGCGACAGGAGATTGTCGCCCCCCGCGGGCTCTCCCCCCTTATCCCGGCCGCCAGGCGCGGTGATAGGGGTGGTTCGCGCGGATGCACTGCGCGCGGAAGAGCTGCTCGGCCAGCAGGGCGCGCACCAGCAGATGCGGCCAGGTCAGCGGCCCGAGCGAGAGCACATGCTCGGCCCGCGCCGTCACCGCCGCGTCCAGCCCCTCCGCCCCGCCAATGGCGAAGACGATGGGCCGGCCCGCCGCCTCCCAGCGCTCCGTCAACGCCGCCAGCGCCTCGGAGGAGGGGGCGGCCCCGCCGAGATCGAGCGCCACCAGCAGCGCGCGCGCGGGGAGCGCGGCCAGCAGCGCCTGCGCCTCGCGCGCGCGGATCTCGGCCGGACTGCCCTTCGCCTCGGGCAGCTCGAGGAGCTCGAGCGGCGGCCGAAGGCGCGCATTGTAGTGCGCGAAGAGCGCGGCCTCTGCGGAGGGCCTGAAGCGCCCGACCGCCAGCAGCCGCGCCTTCAAATCGGCGGACCGCCGGAGGGCTCGGGCGGCGGGCTGTCCGGCCCCCACATCTTCTCGAGTGCAACCTCCCGCCGCTTCTCGGGTTTGAAAAGGTGGATGACGAGGTCCCCGGCGTCGATCAGCACCCAGTCGTCGCTGCCCTGGATGGCGTCGCGGCGCAGGCGCAGCCCCTCCTTGGCCAGCGCCTCGTCCAGATGCGCGGCCATGGCCTGGATCTGCCGGTCGGCGAGGCCCGTCGCGATCACCAGCCTGTCGGCGTAGGAGGCGCGGCCGCTCACATCGAGGACGAGCACGTCCTCGGCCTTGTCGTCCTCGAGCGACTTCACGGCGGCGGAGACGAGGCGGTCGAGCCGGCCGGGATCGGAGGGCGCGCGCCGTTTCCGCGGGCGGCGGGGGCCGCTTGTGGCGGAGGGCGCGGTCGGCCCGGGCGCGGCGCCGGCGGCAGGGCGCCTGGCGGCCGGCCCCGCCGGTTTCGCCCGCGTCGCCGAGGGCTTGCTCGCCGCCGCCCGGCTGGCCTGCGGCGTCGCCGCCACGGCCCGTGCCGCGGCAGACGCCCCTGCGGCTTTGCGCGCGGGGGATGTGCCGGCGGCGGTCTTTCCCGCCCGAGCGGGCCCGACCTTGGCCGTCGCGGCCTTGGCCTCCGCCGCGGACGCCCGGCGCCGCGTCGGCGCCCTCGTGGTCGGCTTCCGGGGGGGCTTCTTCGTCTCGTCGCTGCTCCGCGCCATGCGTCCCCTCACTGCTGCGCCGCCGCGCGGATCGCGGAGGCGGAGATCGCCCGCTCGGCGGCGGGCACGAAGCTCCAGCCCGGGCCTGGCCCCGCCAGCAGCGCGCCCGGCCGGCGTCGCCGCGCGCGCAGCACCGCCGCCGCCTGCCCGCGCAACGCTGGCCGGCTGTAGCCCGGACGCGGCAGCACCGCCAGATCGGCCCGCGCCGCCACCTCGCGCCAGCGCCGCCAGCGCGGAAGCTGCAGCAGGTTGTCCGCCCCCAGGATCAGGACGAAGCGCGCGCGCCGGAAGCGCCGCGCCAGAAGCCTAAGCGTGCGGTGGGTGTGCCGCGACCCCAGCCCCGCCTCGATCCCCGTCGCGATCACCCGCACCCCGTCGGCCTGCCGCGCCGCACTCGCCAGGCGCTGCGCAAAGGGGGCCATGCCCCGCGCCGGCTTCAGCGGATTGCCGGGCGAGACCATGAGCCAGACCTGATGCAGCCGCAGCGCCCGCAGCGCGGTTCGCGCCACATGCGCATGGCCCGCATGGGCGGGGTTGAAGCTGCCGCCGAGGAGGCCGATCCGCCGCCGCCGCCCATCGCCCGCCCGCCCTGGCGCCGCCCTCACCGCGTCGGCAGGCCCGCGCCCGCCGGCAGGGGCCCGGCCCGCGCAGCGCGGGCCGGGCCGGCGGGAAGACGCAGGCCGCGCATCATCCGCCTCCCTCTCCTCGCGCGAGGATCGCCCTCCGCGCCGCCGGCGGAGGCGGCATCACTCCGCCCGGATGCCGGCGGCGCGGATGATCGGCTCCCACTTCGCGATCTCGCTGCGGAGGAACTCGGCCGCGCTCTCGGGCGTGCTGTCGCGCACCACCTGCATGGCGAGCTCGGTCAGGCGGTTGCGCACCGCCTCCACGCCCAGCGCGCGGTTCACCGCCGCATTGATGGCGCGCACCGTCCCCGCCGGCGTGCCCGCCGGCACGAGCACCATGTGCCATGTGTAGGCCTCGTAGCCCGGCACGCCGCCCTCGATGAAAGTCGGCACATTGGGCGCGAGCGGGCTGCGCTCGCGCGTGGAGATGGCCAGCGCCCGCAGCTCGCCCCGCTGCATGTAGGGGATGGCGCTGGCCGCCACGTCGAGGATCATCGGGATGCGCCCGGCGAGAACGTCCGGCATCGCCGCCGAGGAGCCGCGGAAGGCGATGTGGTTCATCCTGAGCCCGCCCGCCTGGTGCAGGAACAGCTCGGAGGCGAGGTGCACCGCGCCGCCGTTGCCGCTGCTCGCGTAGTCGAAGCGCCCGGGGTTGGCGCGGATATGCGCGATGAACTCGGGCAGGGTGCGGGCGGGGAAGCTCGGGTGGACGAGCATGATCATCGGGATCTGCCCGACCAGCGCCACCGGCGTGAAATCCGCCACCGGGTCGAAGGGGATGCGGTCGAACAGCGCGCGCACCACGGCGTGGCCCACGGTGGTGTAGAGCAGCGTCTGTCCGTCCCTCGGCGCCTTCGCCACCGCATCGGTGCCGACGACGATGCCCGAGCCCGTGCGGTTCTCCACCACGATGCGGTGGGGCAGGGCGCGAGACATCTCCTCGGCGACAAGCCGCGCGGGGATGTCGGTGGGGCCGCCCGCGGCGAAGGGCACCACCATGCGCACCGGGGCGGAGGGCCACTCGGCAGACTGGGCGCGGGCGGAGAACGGGGCCAGGGCGGCGGCGGCCGCGAGGCCGAGGGCGTGACGACGCTGCATGGACAGTCTCCCGTATGGTTACGGGAGGTTTAGGCATCCCCGCCCCGATGCTCAAGCCTGGGCATCGAGCCGCCGCCCCGTCTGCGCGTCGAAGACGTGCAGGTGTTCGAGCGGGATGATCACGCCCAGAGGACCTTCCGCATGCAGGGCGCCGGGCAGCTTCGCGGTCAGCGCCGTGCCGTCCGCCAGGCGGCCGTGCAGCACGCTCTCGCCGCCCAAGGGCTCCACCAACTCGATGTGCAGGTCGAGGCCGCCGACGCCGGGGCGCAGATGTTCGGGCCGGATGCCGAGGAGCAGCCTGCGCCCCTCCTCGCCCGGGCGACGCCCGTCGGCGAAGGGCAGCACGAGACCGTTGGTGTCGAGCCGCGCGGCCGTGCCGCCGGCGGCGAGGGTGGCGGGCAGGAAGTTCATCGCCGGGCTGCCGATGAACCCGGCCACATAGGTGTCGGCCGGGCGTTCCCAGATCTCCATCGGGGTGGCGGTCTGTGCGGCGTGGCCCTGGTGCATCACGACCAGCCGGTCACCGAGCGTCATCGCCTCCACCTGGTCATGCGTCACGAACAGCGAGGTGACGCCGAGGCGTTTCTGCAGCCGCCGGATTTCCGCGCGCATCTGCACGCGCAGCTTGGCGTCGAGGTTGGAGAGCGGCTCGTCGAACAGGAACAGCTTGGGCTCGCGCACGATGGCGCGCCCCATCGCCACGCGCTGGCGCTGCCCGCCCGAGAGCTGGCGCGGCCTGCGCTCGAGCAGCGCGGCGATGCCGAGCAGCTCCGCCGCATCCTGCACGCGGCGGCGGATCTGCTCGCGCGGCAGGCCGCGGATCTTGAGGCCATAGGCCATGTTGTCGAAGACGCTCATGTGCGGATAGAGCGCGTAGCTCTGGAACACCATGGCCACGTCGCGGTCGGCGGGCTCGAGCGGCGTCACGTCCTGCCCGCCGATCAGCACCCGGCCGGAGGTCGCGGCCTCGAGCCCCGCGACGATGCGCAGCAGGGTGGACTTCCCGCAGCCCGAGGCGCCGACGATGACGATCATCTCGCCCTCGGCCACGTCGAGGTCCACGCCGTGCAGCACCTGCGTCGCCCCGAAGGACTTGCGCACATCCCGAAGCTGCAGGGTGGCCATTACTTCTCGGTCTCCGTGAGGCCTTTGACGAACCAGCGCTGCATCAGCACCACCACCGCCACGGGCGGCAGCAGGGCGAGGACGGCGGTGGCCATGATGACGTTCCATTCGTTCTGCGCATCCCCGCCGCCGATCATCTTGGTCAGCCCCACCACGATGGTCTCCAGGCTGCGGTCGTTCACGATGAGCAGCGGCCAGAGATACTGGTTCCAGCCGTAGATGAAGAGGATGACGAAGAGCGCCGCGATGTTGGTGACCGACAGCGGCAGCACCACGTCCTTGAAGAAGCGCAAGGGACCCGCGCCGTCGATCTTCGCCGCTTCGACGTATTCGTCCGGGATGGTGAGGAAGAACTGCCGGAAGAGGAGCGTCGCGGTGGCCGAGGCGATGAGCGGCACCGTCAGCCCCGCCATGGAGTTGGTGAGCTGGAGGTCCACCATCACCTGGAAGGTGGGGATGATCCGCACCTCGACGGGCAGCATCAGCGTGATGAAGATCAGCCAGAAGGCCAGCATGCGGAAGGGGAAGCGGAAGAACACCACCGCATAGGCCGAGGCGAGGGAGATCGCGATCTTGCCGAGCGTGATCAACAGCGCCATGACCAGGCTGTTGGCCAGCATCCCCGCGGCCGGGACGCCCATGTAGCGCCCGCCTCCCGCGCTCCAGGCCTGGGCGTAGTTGGCGATGGCCTCGCCCCCGGGGAGCAGCGGCACATCGCCGCGGCCGATGGTGTTCACGTCGTGCGTCGAGCCGATCAGCGTGAGATAGATAGGGAACGCGAAGACCAGGACGCCGAGCACGAGGCTGGCGTGGGTGAGCAGGGTCTCGCGCCGCCGCCGGGCGCGGGTCCGGCGGGCGAGCGCATCGACATCCGCCGCGGGCAAGGGAAGGGGGCCGTGCATCAGTAGTGCACCTTCCGCTCGATGTAGCGGAACTGGACCATGGTGAGCGCGATCACGAGGACCATCAGGATCACGCTCTGCGCCGCGCTGCTGCCGAGGTTCAGGTTCATCACCCCGTCGGTGTAGACGCGGTAGATCAGCGTCTCTGTCGCCTTGCCGGGCCCGCCCTGGGTCAGCGCGTGGATCACGCCGAAGGTGTCGAAGAAGGCGTAGACGAGGTTCACGACCAGCAGGAAGAAGGCGGTGGGCGAGAGAAGCGGGAACACCACCGTCCAGAAGCGCCGCGCCGGCCGCGCACCGTCGATGGCGGCCGCCTCGAGCACGGATTTCGGGATGGACTGCAGGCCGGCCAGGAAGAAGATGAAGTTGTAGCTCACCTGCTTCCAGGCGCTGGCGAGGATGACGAGCAGCATCGCCTGGTCCCCGTTCAGCTTGTAGTTCCAGGGGATGCCGGCCGCGTTCAGCATGCGGCCGAACAGGCCGATGTTGGGGTGGAACATGAACAGCCAGAGCACCGCGGCGATGGCGGGCGCCACCGCATAGGGCCAGATCAGGAGCGTCTTGTAGGTGGCGGCCCCGCGAATGTGCTTGTCGGCCTGCACGGCGAGGAACAGCGCCACCGAGAGCGCGAGGAAGGCGACGCTGGCCGAGAAGAAGCCGCTGCGCCAGAGCGCATCCAGCCAGGTGGGGTCGGTCAGCACATCGGCGAAGTTCTCGAGGCCGACGAACTGGCGCGAGAGGCCGAAGGCATCCTCGCGCAGGAAGGATTGGTACACGGCCTGACCGGCCGGCCAGAAGAAGAAGACGCCGGTGATGACGAGCTGCGGCAGCAGCAGCGCGAGCGGCAGCGCCCAGCCCTTGAAGATGACCCGCTTTTCCATCCTTCTCCGTCCGCTTGGCAGGCAGCCGCCACACCAACCCTCCCTGCCAAGCGGAAAGGGGGGCGGCGCCTGCCCCCCTTAGACCCCCCGGCTCGCGCCGCCGCAAGGGCGGCGCGAGAGGTGGTGCGCGTCAGGCCCGGTTGGCGCGCTCGAAGTTGCGCAGCACCACATTGCCGCGGGTCACGCTGTTGTCCATCGCCTGCTGGGCGGTCTGCTGGCCCTGCAGCGCCCGCTCCATCTCCTCCTGCATGATGGTGCGGATCTCGACGAAGCCGCCGAGCCGGATGCCGCGCGTGTTGCCCGTCATCTGCCCGCCGCCGCGCAGCAGCTGCCGGATCGGGATGTCCGCCCCGGGGTTCTGGTCATAGAAGCCCGTGGCGCGCACCTGCTCGAAGGCGGTCCGCGTCACCGGCAGGAAGCCCGTCTCGGTGTGCCAGGCGGCGACGATGCGCGGCTGGGCGATGAAGGCGTAGAACTCGGCGATGCCGCGGTTCTCCTCGGCCGAGCGCGCGGCGTTCGGGCCGCGGTTCATCGCCCAGAAGGCCGCGCCGCCGATGATGGAGTTGAAAGGCGCGCCGGGCACATCGTCATAATAGGGGAGCATCGCCACGCCGAGATTGGCGATCCCGCCCGGCACCTCGCGCACGAAGCGCGCGCGCGCGCCGGAGGAGGCGAAGATCACCGCCGCCTGGCCCGAGGCGAAGATGGCATCGCCCGCGCCGTCGCGCCCGCCCCAGCGGAAGCTGCCCTCGCGGCCCATCTCCATCAGCGTGTTGATGTGGCGCACCTGCACCGGGTTGTTCACCCGCAGCTCGGCCCCCAGCCCGCCGAAGCCGTTGTCGAGCGTGGCCAGCGGCGTGTTGTGGATGGCGTTGAACTGCTCCACCTGCGTCCAGGTCGGCCAGGCGGTGGTCACGGGCACCTCGATGCCGGCCGCGCGCAGGCGGGTGGCGGCGGCGCGCAGCTCGGCCCAGGTGGCGGGCGCCTGGTCCGGGTTGAGGCCGGCGCGGCGGAACATGTCCTTGTTGTAGAAGACGATGGCGGTGGAGGAGTTGAAGGGCATCGCCATCATCCGGCCATCGGCCAGGCTGTAGTAGCCGCGCACCGCCGGCAGATAGTCGTCGAAGTTGATGGAGACCCCCGTCTCGGCCAGCAGCTCGTGCACCGGCTTGATGGCGCGGCCGGCGGCCATCATCGTGCCCGTGCCCACCTCGAACATCTGCACGATGTGCGGCGCGGTGCCGGCGCGGAAGGCGGCGATGGCGGCCACCATCGTCTCGGGGTAGGAGCCGCGGAAGGTCGAGACGATGCGGAAGCGGCGCTGGCTCTCGTTGAACTGGTTGGCGATGCCCTCCAGGATGCCGCCGAGGGGCTGGGCGAGCCCATGCCAGAACTGCAGCTCCACCGGCCCGCCCTGCGCCAGGGCGGGGGCGGCGAGGGGCGCGGCGGCGGCGGCAAGGGCCGCCCGACCGAGGGTGCGACGCAGCATGAATGGCTCTCCCGAATGTCTTGCGCGAAGCGCTGCTAGCCCCCCGCGATTGCCGCCATTTGGCAGATTTATTGCCGGGCTGTGAAGCGGGTTAAGCAGCGGTAAGCCGGGCATAGAGATCGGGGTCGGTCGCGCCCTCGGTGCCGAAGGCCAGCACGCGGCTCTCCGGCCCGAGGCCGAGCCGCGCGGCATCTTCCGGCGTCGCGAGGAGGGATTCGAGCGCGATCCAGCCCGCCACCGCGCTCTCGCCCGCCTCCACGCCGCGGGCCTTCAGCGCGCGCATCGCCCCCGGCACGGCCGAATCGGGCACGGCCATGAAGGCGAAGGCCCCGCGCTCCAGCTCCTGCCAGGCGAGCAGCGAGGGCTCCCCGCAGGCGAGGCCGGCCATGATGGTGTCCAGCCCGCCCGTGACCGTGGTCGGCGCGCCGGCCTCGGCGCTGGCCAGAAGGCAGGCGGCCGCCTCGGGCTCCACCACCACCAGCCTTGCCGCCGGCGCCTGCTTGCGCAGCTGCACCGAGACGGCCGCGGCCACCCCGCCCACCCCGCCGGGCACGAAGACATGGGTGGGCGGCGCCGGCATCTGCGAGAGCGCCTCCTCGGCCATCAGACGGTAGCCCTGCATCACGTCGCGCGGCGGCTCGGTGTAGCCGGGGTAGCTCGTGTCGCTGATCACGAACCAGCCATTCTCGTCGGCCGCGCGCTGGGCGGCGCGCACGCTGTCGTCGTAGGTGCCGGGAACCTCGCGCACCTCCGCGCCGAAGCGGGCGATGGCCTCGCGCCGGCCCTGGCTCACGTTCTCGTGCACGAAGATCACGCAGCGGCAGCCGAATCGCTGCGCGCCCCAGGCCACGCTGCGGCCGTGGTTGCCGTCGGTGGCGCAGGTGACGGTGATGCGGTCGGTGGCGTGGGCGTATTGGCCGCTTTCCAGCGCCGCGGCCCCGGCGTGGGGCGCGACGCCGCGGCGCGCCAGCTCCTGCGCCAGCAGCTTCTGCACGGCATAGGCGCCGCCGAGCGCCTTGAAGCTGCGCAGACCGAAGCGCCGGCTTTCGTCCTTCCACCACAGCCCCGCGATGCCGGGCAGCTCGAGCCGGTGCAGCGGCGTGGGCGCATAGCCGGGCCAGGCGGTGATCTCGGCGCGGGCGCGGCGATAGCCGCCCTCGGGCAGCACGATGATCCCGGGTGTGCCGTGACGGGCGTTCAGGTGCAGGCGGTGCATGGCGGCGAGCTTGGCGGGGCGCGGCGCGCGCGGCAATCTCGCGGCATGCATGTCTCGATCCTGGGCGGCGGGGGGTTCCTCGGCCGCAAGCTGGCGGCGCGTCTGGCCGCCGAGGGTGCCATCGGCGGGCGCGCCGTCACCGGCCTCACCCTCTTCGACCTTGCGGAGCCGCCGCCGCTCGCCGCCCCCTTTCCCGTCACGCGCCTCGCGGGGGATGTGGCCGATGCCGCGCAGCTCGCGCGCGCCCTCCCGGCCGGGACGGGGGTGGTGTTCCACCTTGCCGCGGTGGTGAGCGCCGCCGCCGAGGCGGATTTCGATCTCGGCCTGCGGGTGAACCTGCTCGGCACGCTGGCGGTGATCGAGGCCTGCCGCGCCCTGCCCGCGCCGCCGCGCCTCGTCTTCACCTCGAGCGTCGCCAGCTTCGGCGGCGGGCAGGGGGCGGTTCTGGCCGATGACGCGCGCCAGCTCCCCGCCAATTCCTACGGCGCGCAGAAGGCGGCGGCCGAGCTGCTGCTGCAGGATGCGAGCCGCAAGGGCTTCCTGGATGCCGTCTCGATCCGCCTGCCCACGGTGATCGTCCGCCCCGGCCGGCCCAACAAGGCGGCGAGCAGCTTCGTCTCGGCCATCCTGCGCGAGCCGCTGCTCGGCCTCGACACGCCGCTGCCGGTGGAGGAGGACTTCGCCGTCTGGGTCTGCTCGCCGCGCCGGGCGGTGGAGTGGTTCCTGCACGCCGCGTCCATGGACACGGCACCGCTCGGGCTGGATCGCGGCATCAACCCGCCGGGCCTCTCGGTGCGGGTGGGCGAGATGCTGGCCGCGCTGACGCCGGCCGAGCGCGCCCATGTCATCCCCGCCCCCGACCCGGCGGTGCAGGCCATCGTCGGCGGCTGGCCGGCGGCCTTCACCGCCGCGCGCGCCCGCGCCCTGGGCTTCACGGCGCAGGAAGGGGTGGGCGAGATCCTCGCCGCCTTCCGCGAGGACGACCTCGCCGCCACCCGGGCCGAGCGCGGGCTGTGATGGAGATCCTCCGCTCCCTGCTGGACGAGGGGCCGCAGCGCGTCGCCCCCTTCAGCCACGCCGCGCGGGCCGGGCGGCTTCCTCTTCGTCACCGGCCAGATGCCGACCCGCCCGGAGGACGCCACGCGCTGCGTGCCGGGCGGCATCGAGGCTGAGACGCGCCAGGTGTCGCCAACCTGCAGGCCGTGCTGGCCGGCTGCGGCGCGGCCTGGGAGCGGACGGTGATGGCGCGCATCTGCCTGCGCGAGTTCGCGCGCGACTACGCGGCGATGAACGCCATCTGGGAGGCCGCCTTCCCGCCCGGTGGCCTGCCCGCCCGCACCACGGTGGGCGTCACCGGCCTCGCTCTCGATGCGCTGGTGCAGCTGGACCTGGTGGTGGCGCTGTAGCCGCCCCCGCTCAGGCTTCGCCCACGCAGTCCAGCATGGCCGCCTCCAGCGCCTCGGCGGGCGGCTTGCCGCCCCAGAGCACGAACTGGAAGGCGGGGAAGAAGCGCTCGCATTCGGTGAGGGCGATGTCCACCATGTCCTCCAGGCTCTCGGCGCTGGCGCCGGGCGCGCCGCGCAGCAGCACGGCGTGGCGGAAGACGGGCACGCCCTCCTCCACCTCCAGCCCGAAATGGCCGATCCAGAGCCGCTCGTTGGCCAGCGCCAGCAACTCGAACAGCGGGCCGCGGCGCTCGGCCGGCACCTTCACGTCGAAGGCGCAGGAGAAATGCATGGCGCTGATCTCCGGCGCCCAGGAAAAGAACATGGTGTAGTTGCACCATTTGCCGGGCGCCTCGGCCGCCATCTCGCCGTCCGAGCGGCGCTCGAACACCCATTCGTTGGCGATGACGATCTGCTCCAGCACGTCGAGCGGATTGGTCGCGCGGTCGGCCAGATCGGCCGTGATTCCGGACATGCGGCTCTCCCCTCTGGGCCCGGTCCGAGGCGTGCGTCGCGCCCGGGCGGCGCGGCGGCACGGATGGCTGCGGCCCACCCCCCCCTGCGGCGCACCCCCTGGACCAAGGGGTTGGGGTCGGGCGCGCGAATCGCCACCAGCCCTAGGCTATGGCAGTGGATTTCCGCGCCGCAACCCCTTGTCGAGCGAAGAATCCGTGTCGGCGGTCTATTCCGAGGGAAGGAAGATGAACACCACCGCCGCCACGAGGCAGGCGCCGGCGGCGAGGAAGTTCCAGCGCAGCTGCTCGCCCAGCACCGCCACGCTGAATACGGCGAAGACGGCAATGGTGATCACTTCCTGCATCACCTTGAGCTGCTGGCCCGTGAAGGTGCCGTAGCCGATGCGGTTGGCCGGCACGGCGAGGCAGTATTCGAAGAAGGCGATGCCCCAGGAGACCAGCACCGCCATCCAGACCGGCCAATGCGGGGCCTTCAGGTGCCCGTACCAGGCGAAGGTCATCAGGACGTTGGAGCCGATCAGCAGCAGCGGCGTGAGCAGCCAGGGGGACATGGGCGCCTCGTGCGGGAAGGGGGGGCTGTCGGAGGGTGGGCGGGATCCGCGCGGGCCGGTCAAGCCGACGGACAGGCGAGCGCGAGGGCCTGCGCGCGCATGGGTATGAGCATGCCGCCGCCCTCTCGCCCTGTCACCCGGCGCGGCGTGCGGAGCGGACCCTCCTCAGCGGAGATTCTCGAAGAACCCCGTCTCCTCGTCCATGCGGCGGTGCTCGTCGGCGCGGAAGTCGTAGCGCGAGACGATGCCGAGCACCCGCCCCTCCTCGGTGATGGGGACATGGCGGAAGCCGCCGTCCGTCATCAGGCGCAGCGCCTCCATCGCCTGGGCCTGGGGGCCGAGGCAGACGGGATCGCGCGTCATGGCCTGGGCGAGCGGAGTGCGGACGGAATCGAGGCCGAGGGCAAGGCAGCGCACCGCATCCCGCCCGGTGAAGATGCCCACGAGCCGGCCATCCTCGACGACGAGCACGGCGCCGACGCGGCGGCGGTGCATCGCCGCGCAGGCTTCCGCCACCGTCGCTCCCGGGGGCATGCAGAGCGGATTCTGGTGACGGACCAGCTCTTCCATCCGGCGTGTCAGCATGGCGGCCCTCCCGTCCGCGTGAACGAGGGATGAGTGCCATGACAGCATCGTGACGGCCTTGCGCCAGCGCAAGGCCGCCCGGGAAGGGCAGCGGGGGGCCGCGCTCAGAGCGCGGCCAGCACGGCCTCGGCGCTGCTGACCTCGAAGGCGCCCGGCGCCTCCACGGCCAGATGCGTCACCACCCCATCCTTCGCGACCAGGGCGAAGCGCTGCGCGCGGATGCCGAGACCGCGCGCCGTGAGGTCGAGTTCCAGCCCCAACGCCTTGGTGAACGCCCCGCTGCCGTCGGCGAGCATCATCACGCTCTCGCCCACGCCCTGGTCCTTGCCCCAGGCGCCCATGACGAACACGTCGTTCACCGCCATGCAGGCGATGGCGTCCACGCCCTTCGCCTTGAGCGCGCCGGCCTGGGCGACGAAGCCGGGCAGATGCTTGGCCGAGCAGGTGGGGGTGAAGGCGCCGGGCACGCCGAAGAGCACGACGGTCTTGCCGCCGAAGAGCTCCTCCGTCGTGACCTCTCTGGGGCCCTCGGCGGTGGCCTGCATGAGTTTGGCGGAAGGGATCCTGTCACCGACCTTGATCGTCATCCGGGCGTTCTCCGTGCGTGGAGCTCCCCTCTAGAGCAGATCGCGCGGCGGCGGAATTCCCGCCGGCGGGACGCCTTGCGGCGGGCGGAGCGGCGCGCCATCTCGAAGGCATGGCTACAGGACCGAACAGGGCCGCGCCCGGCGCAGCCAGCCTGGCCGGCCAGCTTCTCATCGCGATGCCCGACATGGGCGATCCGCGCTTTGCCCGCAGCGTCATCTGCCTCTGCGCGCATTCGCCGCAGGGGGCGATGGGCCTCGTGCTCAACCGGCCGGTGGAGCGCCTCAGCTTCGACATGCTGCTGCGCCAGGTGGGGGTGGAACCCGTCCCCGCCCAGCGGCAGATCCGCCTGCTGGCCGGCGGGCCGGTGGAGGAGGCGCGCGGCTTCGTCCTGCACAGCGACGATTGGCGGACCGATGGCTCCGTCGCGGTGCGCGGCGGGCTCGCCCTCACCGCCAGCGTGGACATCCTCAAGGACATCGCCGCCGGCGGCGGGCCGCGCCACTGCGTGCTGGCGCTGGGCTATGCCGGCTGGGGGCCGGGGCAGCTCGAGGCCGAGATCGCCGAGAACGCCTGGCTCGTCGCCCCGCCCGACGAGGCGCTGCTGTTCGACGGGGAACTCGCCACCAAGTGGCGTCGGGCGCTGTCGAAGCTGAAGGTGGACCCCTCGCGCATCGTCAGCGCCGCCGGGCGGGCCTGAGCGGCACATCGAGGGGCGCGCGGTGCCCCGGAAGGTCAAGGAATGGGCAGGCGGGCTCCCGAGAGCCCATTTCTTGGCCATATGACGATTCGGCGCACAAAATCGCGGCGGCCGTCCTAAGCTGGCGCATCGCCGGAGGATCGCCCATGCCCTCACGCCGCGCCCTGTTCCGCTCCGCCCTCGCCGCCCCCTTCGCCGCCGCCCTGCCCTGGGACGTGACCCAGGCGCAGACCGCCTCGGGCACGCTGCGCGTGGGCATGACGGCGGCCGCCGTGCCGCTCGCCAACGGCGTGCCGGACCAGGGCGCCGAGGGCCACCGTTTCATGGGCATCACCCTCTACGACCAGCTCGCCATGTGGGATCTCTCGCGCGCCGACGCGCCGGCGACGCTGCGCCCGGGCCTCGCCACATCCTGGCGCACCGACCCGGCCGAGCCGCGGCGCTGGATCATCACCCTGCGCGAGGGCGTGCGCTTCCACGACGGCAAGGAGATGACGGCCGAGGACGTGGTCTTCAGCTACGACCGCGCCTTCCGCAACGACGCCCCGCATTTCGACCCGCGCGCCGCCGCCCAGGCGCGCATCCGCATGCCCACCATCGCGAACTGGCGCGCCGAGGGGCCGCACATCTTCATCCTCGAAACCCGCACGGTGGACAGCCTGGTGCCCTTCGGCCTGACCTGGGTGGGCATCACCCATCGCGGCGCCTGGGAGGCGGCGGGGCGCGACTGGGACCGCTTCATGGAGCGCGCCGTGGGCACCGGCCCCTACCGCCTGGAGAGCTTCTCGGTGCGCGAGCGCGCGGTGCTGCTGCGCAACGCGAGCTACTGGGACCCGAACCGCATCCCGCGCCACGAGCGCCTCGTGCTCCTGCCGCTCGCCGAGCCCAACACGCGCGTGCCCGCGCTGCGCGCCAACCAGGTGGACTTCATCGAGGCGCCGCCGCCCGACGCCATCCCCGCGCTGCGCCAGGCCGGCTTCCAGATCGTCTCCAACACCTATCCGCACAACTGGACCTGGCATTTCTCCATGGTCGAGGGCTCGCCCTGGCGCGATATCCGGGTGCGCAAGGCCGCCAACCTCGCCATCGACCGCGCCGGCATCCGCGAGATGCTGGGGGGCATGATGGTGCCCGGCGCCGGGCTGCTGCCCCCCGGCCACCCCTGGCACGGCACCCCGCGCGAGCCCATCCGCACCGATGTGGCCGCCGCCCGGCGGCTGATGGCGGAGGCCGGAGTCTCGCGCCAGAACCCGATCCGCACGCGGGTGGGCATCTCGCCTTCCGGCTCGGGCCAGATGCAGCCGCTGCCGATGAACGAGGCGGTGCAGCAGAACCTGCGCGAGATCGGCATCGAGGTCACTTTCGAGGTGGTGGAGTGGAACGCGCTGCTCGGCCTCTGGCGCGACGGCGCCCGGGCGCCCTCCAACCGCGGCATCAGCGCCATCAACATCAGCTACGCCGCCCTCGACCCCTTCACCGCGCTGATCCGCTTCCTCAAGAGCGACCTGACGCCGCCGGCCGCCAACAACTGGGGCTTCTTCAGCGACCCGGCCTATGACGCCATCATCGAGCGCGTCTACCAGACCTTCGATCCGGCGGCGCAGGCCGCGCTGCTGGCCGAGCTCCACGCCAAGGTGGTGGACGATGCGCTCTTCCTCTTCGTGGCGCATGACCTGAACCCGCGCGCGATGAGCCGGCGCGTGCAGGGCTTCGTGCAGGCGCAATCCTGGTTCCAGGACCTCACGCCGATCCGCATGACGTGACGGCGCGGGCGCGGTAAGGGCCGCGCATGACGCATGACGATGACGACGGGGCGCTCGTGCTGTTCAGCGGCGGGCAGGACAGCGCCACCTGCCTCGCCTGGGCGCTGGACCGCTTCCCGCGGGTGGAGACCCTCGGCTTCGACTACGGCCAGCGCCACCGCGTGGAGCTCGACTGCCGCGCGGCGCTGCGCGAGGGGATGCGCGCGCTCTCGCCGCGCTGGGCGGCGCGGCTGGGCGAGGACCATACACTCCCGCTCGCCGCGCTCGGCGCGCTGTCCGAGACGGCGCTGACGCGCGCGGCCGAGATCCGCCTGCGCGAGGACGGGCTGCCCAACACCTTCGTGCCGGGGCGCAACCTGCTCTTCCTCACCTTCGCCGCGGCGCTGGCCGAGCGGCGGGGGCTGCGCCACCTCGTGGCCGGCATGTGCGAGACGGACTACTCGGGCTATCCCGACTGCCGCGACGACACGATCAAGGCGCTGCAGGTGGCCATCAACCTCGGCATGGCGCGGCGCTTCGTCATCCACACCCCGCTGATGTGGCGCGACAAGGCCGAGACCTGGCGCCTGGCCGAGCAGCTGGGCGGCGCGGAGCTGGTCGACCTTATCCGCACAGAGAGCCACAGCTGCTATCTCGGCGTGCGGGGCGCGCTGCACCCCTGGGGCCATGGCTGCGGCCAGTGCCCGGCCTGCGCGCTGCGCGCGCGGGGCTGGGCGGCCTACGCGGCCGGGTGAGGCGTCAGGCCGCCGCGAAGCCCTTGCGCGCGGCCGGCACGCCGCGCACCCGCCCGCCCGGCATGGCGCCCGGGATGGCCGCCGCCATCTCCGCCGCCGCGAGCAGCTTCGCCCAGTCGAGCCCGGTGGGCACGCCCATGCGCTCGAACATCCACACCGCATCCTCCATGGCGGTGTTGCCGGTGGCGCCGGGCGCGTAGGGGCAGCCGCCGATGCCGCCCGAGCCGGCGTCGAAGACGCGGCAGCCCGCCTCGAAGGCCGCGAGCATGTTGGCCAGCCCCATGCCGTAGGTGTCATGGCCGTGGAAGGCGAAGCGGTTGCCCCAGCTCTCGATGGCGTGGGCGAAGACGCGGCGCACCTGGTCGGGCGCCGCGTTGCCGGTGGTGTCGGCGATCGCCACCTCCATCTCGGCGTCGAGCGCCTGGGCGCGCTCCACCCAGTCCAGCGCCTCGGCCTCGGGCACCACGCCCTCGAAGGGGCAATGGAAGGCGCAGGAGAGGTTGAAGCGGATCTTCACGCCCCTGGGCGTCTCGCGCACGAGCTGGGCGAGTTCGGCGAAGCTTTCCATCCGCGTGCGGTTGAGGTTGGCCTTGTTGTGGCTTTCCGTCACCGACATGAAGAAGCCCAGCCGGTCCGCGCCCGCCTGCATGGCGGCCTCGAAGCCGCGGCGGTTGGGCACCAGCACGGTGCATTCCAGCCCGTCGAGCTGTTTCGCGGCCTGCAGCACCTCGGCCGTGTCGGCCATCTGCGGGATGGCCTTGGGCGAGACGAAGCTGCCCACCTCCATCCGCCGCACGCCCGCCGCATGCAGGGCGCGCACGAGGGCGATCTTCGTCTCGGTGGGGACCCAGTCCCTGATCGGCTGCAGCCCATCGCGGGGCGAGACTTCGCAGAGGGTGACGGTCATCGGGGCTCCCCCAGCAGCTCGTGGAAGACATGGTCGTTGTCCGCGCCGGCCGCGCGGCCTGGCCAGCGGATCATGTCAGCCGGATCGACGCCGTCCAGCCGGAAGGGGGGTGCGGGGTGCAGCACCTCGCCGAGCAGCGGGTCCGCCACGCGCTGCACCAGTCCGCGCGCCAGGAAATGCGGGTCATGGGCGCAGTCGGCGATGTCGTAGAGACGCGAGCAGGGCACCTCGGCGGCCTCCAGCGCGGCCTCGGCCTCGGCCGCGGGCAGGGTGCGCGTCCAGGCGGCGATGGCCGCATCCAGCTCCGCCGCATGGGCGCAGCGACCGCCATTGGTCGCCATGCGCGGATCCTCCGCGAGATCCATCCGCCCGATCGCGCCCATGAGGCGGCGGAAGATGAGGTCGCTGTTGCCGGCGACGCAAAGCCATTTGCCGTCGGCGCAGGGATAGGTGTTGGTCGGCGCCGCGGTGGGGATCGCCGCGCCCGCGGGCTGCCGCACCCAGCCGAACAGCCCGTATTCGGGCAGCATCCCTTCCATCAGCGAGAACACGCTGGAGACGAGGTCGAGGTCGAGCACGCGCCCCGCATGGTTGCCCCTCTCCCGCCCCCAGCAGGCCGAGACGAGGGCGAGCGCCGCATACATCCCCGCGAGGTCGTCGCTGATCGAGACGCCGCAGCGCGGCGGCGGATACTCGCTCTGGCCCGGGTTGGCGGTGAGGTGGCGCAAGCCCCCCATCGCCTCGCCGATGGCGCCGAAGGCGGGTTTGTCGCGGTAGGGGCCGTCCTGCCCGTAGCCGGAGATGCGGGCGATGACGAGCCCCGGGTTCTCCGCCTGCAGCACGGCGGGGCCCAGGCCGATGCGTTCGAGATAGCCGGGCCGGAAATTCTCCACCAGCGCATCGGCCCGGCGCGCCAGCGCCTTCACGCGGCGCCGCCCCTCCTCGCTCTTGAGGTCGAGCGTGACGGAGAGCTTGTTGCGCCCATGCACGCTGAACCACACGGAATGGCCGTTGTGCTGCGCGCCCCAGCCGCGGAAGGGGTCGCCCCCGGGCGGCTCGACCTTGATGACCTCGGCGCCGAGATCGGCGAGCAGCCGCGTGCAGAAGGGGGCGGCGATGTAGTGGCCGAGCTCGACGATCTTGAGGCCCGAAAGCGGCAGCATGCGCGATCCCTTCCCGTTCCCTCGCCCGATACCGCCCGCGGCGCGTCGCGACAATTCGGCGCGGCCGGGAAACCCTTCGGTAACCCCTTCGCGGCATCATCCGCCCAGGAGCTTTCCTCCCCCCGATGGCTCCTGTCTCTCCCGGAACCCGTGCCGGTCTCTCTTCCGGCGCGGCTCCCACTTGCAGGGGGCGGATGGCCGATCCCCCCCGATGCGCCTCCGCCCCCTGTCTTTTTCTTCCCCCTCCGCCCTTTCCAGCCGGCCGGCCCTGCCGCACTCTGGGCGCGCCGAGCAAGGGGTTCCCGCCATGACCGACGAGGAGATCGCCGCCCTGGCCAAGGCCGCCGGGCTGGAGGCGCTGGCGGCCCGTTATCCCGAGGATCTGCGCGCCGCGCTGGAGACCCTCGCGCGCCACCGGGCCGCCCTGCGCCGCGACGCCGACCCGATGCAGGAGCCCACCCCTGCCTTCCGGCTGCCGGCGCCGTGAACCCGCACACCCTCTCCCTGGCCGAGGCCGCTGCCCTCATCGCCGCGCGGCGGCTCTCGCCCGTCGAGCTGCTGGAGGATTGCCTGAGGCGGATCGCGGCCCTCGACTCCCGCCTCAACGCCTTCGTGCGCGTGACGGTGGAGGAGGCCGAGGCCGCCGCCCGCGCCGCCGAGGCCGAGATCGCCCGCAATGGCCCCCGCTCGCCCCTGCACGGCATCCCGGTGGGGCTGAAGGACATCATCGATCTGGCCGGCCACCCCACCACCTGCCACTCGAAGCTGCGCCTCGACCATGTGGCGGCCGAGGACGCGGCGGTGGTGGCGCGGCTGCGCGCGGCCGGGGCGGTGTTCCCGGGCAAGCTCGCCACGCATGAGTTCGCCATCGGCGGCCCGGCCTTCGACCTGCCCTTCCCCCCGGCCCGCAACCCCTGGAACACGGCGCATCACCCGGGCGGCTCCTCCTCCGGCTCCGGCGCGGCGGTGGCGGCGCGCATGCTGCCCGCGGCGCTGGGCACCGACACCGGCGGCAGCGTGCGGCACCCCGCCTCGCAGTGCGGGATCGTCGGCCTCAAGCCGAGCTACGATCTGGTGCCGCGCGCGGGCGTCTTCCCGCTCGCCTTCTCGCTCGATCATGTCGGGCCGCTGACCCGCACCGTGCGCGACGCCGCGCTGATGCTGAACGTGATGAGCGGCCACCGCGAGGACTATACGCGCGAGCTCGGCCTCGGCCTCAGGGGGCTGCGCATCGGCTTCGTGCGCCACTTCCACGAGCGCGACATGCCCGCGCACCCCGAGATGGCCGCGAGCCTGGAGGCCGCCGCCGCGTTGATGGCCGCCGAAGGCGCGGCGCTGCGCGAGGTGACGCTGCCCCCGCTGGCCGAGTTCGCGGCGGTGAACCGCACCATCCTCGCGGCCGAGAGCAGCGTGATCCACGAGGAATGGCTCCGCACCCGCCCGCAGGACTATGCCGCCGTGACGCGCCGGCGCCTGCTGCCCGGGCTGCTGCTGCCGGCGGTGGACCACATGCATGCCATGCGCCGCCGCACCGCGCTGAGCGCCGCCGTCGATGCCGCCTTCCGCGAGGTGGACCTGCTGCTGACCGCGAGCAGCATGGACCCCGCCGCCCGCATCGAGGACGAGGCCGAGGTGGAGCGCACCTATCCCCGCCAGGCGCGCACCCCCTTCAACGTGACGGGCCACCCCGCCATCACGCTGATGAGCGGCCTCTCCTCGGAGGGGCTGCCCCTCTCGCTGCAACTCGCCGCCCCCGCCTTCGCCGAGGCGCGGCTGCTGCGCGCGGCGCACGGCTATGAGCGCGCCGCGCCATGGAAGGACATGGCGCCGCCGTGCTGAACGCCGGCGCCCCCGGCCGCGGCCATCCGGCCTTCGCGCCCGGAACCCTGGTGGTGGTGGGGCTGCAGAGCGAGGCGCGGCTGCTGCCGCCGGGCGTGCCGGTGCTCGTCTCGGGCGCGGATCCGGCGCGCCTTGCCCGCGCGCTCGATCCGCCGCCCGCCGGCGTGCGGCGGCTGCTCTCCTTCGGCCTGGCGGGCGGCCTCGCGCCGGGCCTGCCGCGCGGTGCGCTGCTGGCGGCCGAGGCGGTGGCGGCGGAGGGCGGGATCTTCCTGCCCGATCCCGTCTGGACGGCCGAGATCGTCGCCCGCACCGGCGCGACGCCCGCCGTGCTGGCGGGCAGCGCGACGCTGGTGCGCGACGCGGCGGCCAAGCGCGCCCTGCACGCCGCCACCCGTGCGCTGGCGGTGGACATGGAAAGCGGCGTCATGGCCCGCGCCGCCGCCCGGCACGGGCTGCCCTTCGCGGTGCTGCGCGCAGTGGCCGATTCGGCGGAGGAGGCGATCCCCCGCGCCGCCGCCCTCACGCCCGAGGGCAGGCCGGACCTGCCGCGGGTGCTGGCGGCCCTCGCCCGCCGGCCCTGGGAGCTGCCGGCGCTCATCCGCATCGGCCGCGCCAGCGCCGCCGCCCACGCCGCCCTGCGTCAGGCGGCTTCGGCGTAGAGCGCGTCCTGCAGGGTGGAGATGATGCGGTCCACCTGCGGCTTCTCGATGATCAGCGGGGGCGAGAGCGCCACGATGTCGCCGGTGACGCGGATCAGCACGCCCTCGTCGAAGCAGCGGCGGAAGACGCGGATGGCCCGCTCGCCGGGGCGCCCCTCGCGCGGAGCGAGCTCGATGCCCGCGATCAGCCCGTGGTTGCGAATGTCCACCACGTTGGGCGCGCCGCGCAGGCTGTGCGCGGCCTCCTCCCAGTAGGGCTCGATGGCGCGCACCCGGCCGGGCAGATCCTCGCGCACATGGATGTCCATGGCGGCGATGGCCGCGGCCGAGGCGAGCGGGTGCCCCGAATAGGTGTAGCCGTGGAAGAACTCGATGCCGCTCTGCGTGCCCTGGACGATGGCGTCGTAGATCTCCGTCTTCACCGCCACCGCGCCCATGGGCACGGCGGCGTTGGTCAGCCCCTTGGCCATGGTGAGGATGTCGGGGATCACGCCCAGGCGCTCGGCGCCGAAATGGGTGCCGATGCGGCCGAAGCCGGTGATCACCTCGTCGAAGATGAGCAGGATGCCGTGCGTGTCGCACAGCGCGCGCAGCCGTTCGAGATAGCCTTTGGGCGGCACCAGCACGCCCGTGGAGCCGGCCACCGGCTCCACCATCACCGCCGCGATGGTATCGCCGTGCAGGGCGACGAGGCGCTCGAGTTCGTCGGCGAGATGCGCGCCGTGCTCGGGCTGGCCGCGGCTGAAGGCGTTGCGCTCGGGAAGATGGGTGTGGGGCAGGTGGTCCACATAGGGCAGCATGGCGCCGAACTGCCTGCGGTTCGGCCCGATCCCGCCCACCGACATGCCGCCGAAGCCCACGCCGTGGTAGCCGCGCTCGCGCCCCACCAGGCGCACGCGCTGCGCCTGGCCGCGCGCGCGCTGGTAGGCGAGGGCGATCTTCAGCGCCGTGTCCGCGCTCTCGCTGCCCGAGTTGGTGAAGAAGACGCGGTCGAGCCCCCGGGGCGTGAGGTCCGCCACGCGCGCCGCCGCCTCGAAGGCGATGGGGTGGCCGAGCTGGAAGGTGGGCGCGAAGTCGAGGATGGCGGCCTGCTTCTGGATCGCCTCGGTGATCTCGCGCCGGCCATGGCCCGCGTTGCAGCACCACAGGCCCGCCGTGCCGTCCAGCACCTCGCGCCCCTCGGGCGTGTAGTAGTGCATCCCTTCCGCCCGGGCGAGCAGCCGCGGCGTGCCCTTGAAGTACTTGTTGTCGGAGAAGGGCATCCAGAAGGCGTCCAGATCGTTCGGACGCGGAATGGCGATCTCGTTCATGGCGGCAGGGCTCCTTCGCGGGCAGGATAGGCCGGGCCGTGCCCGTCGTCAGTCCCTCCGCGCGCGGCATTCCGCATGGCGCCGCGCTGCGGTAAGGATTCGGACATGCACGTCACCTCCCCCGCCTTCAAGGAGAACGCCGCGCGCGCGCTCGGCGACCCCGGGCTGCAGAAGGCCCTGGGCAAGGCCAAGGGCGCCTTCCTGCAACGCCGCGCCGAGGCGGTGGCCCGCCTGCCCGAGTTCGAGGCGCTGCGCGACATCGGACGCGACATCAAGAACCACACGCTGGCGCATCTCGACTTCTACCTCGAGACCTTCGCCGCCAATGTCGAGCGCGCGGGCGGCACCGTGCACTGGTGCCGCACCGCCGAGGAGGCGCGCGCGGCGGTGCTCGAGATCTGCCGCGCGGCGGGCGCGAAGACCGTCACCAAGGGCAAGTCCATGATTTCCGAGGAGCTCGGGATCAACGCCCATCTCGAGGCGCACGGCATCCGGCCGGTGGAGACGGATCTCGGCGAATACATCATCCAGCTCCGGCGCGAGACGCCCTCGCACATCATCGCCCCCGCCTTCCATCTCAACAGGGAGGACTGGGAGGCCGACTTCCGCCGCGCCCACACCGACCTCGACCCCGACCGCGTCTTCCACGAGCGGCGCGACATCCTGGCCGAGGCGCGCACCAAGCTGCGCCAGCAGTTCCTCGCGGCCGACGTGGGCATCACCGGCGCGAACTTCCTGATCGCGGAGACGGGCAGCAGCGTCATCGTCACCAATGAGGGGAATGGCGACCTGACGCAGACGCTGCCGCGCGTGCACATCGCGCTGGCCTCCATCGAGAAGGTGGTGCCGACGCTGGAGGATTGCGTGAGCCTGCTGCGCCTGCTGGCGCGCAGCGCCACGGGGCAGGATTTCTCGGTCTACACCACCTTTTCCACCGGCGGCCGCCGGCCCGGCGACCTCGACGGGCCGCAGGAGTATCATGTGGTGCTGGTGGACAATGGCCGCTCCGAGATGCTCGGCACCGAGTTCCAGGAGATGCTGCGCTGCATCCGCTGCGCCGCCTGCATGAACCACTGCCCGGTCTATGGCGCGGTGGGCGGGCACAGCTATGGCTGGGTCTATCCGGGGCCGATGGGCAGCGTGCTCACGCCCTCGCTGATCGGCGTGGACAAGGCCGGGCACCTGCCCAACGCCAGCACCTTCTGCGGCAAGTGCGAGAGCGTCTGCCCGGTGAAGATCCCGCTGCCGAAGATGATGCGCCATTGGCGCGAGCGCGAGTTCGAGCGCCACCTCCAGCCCGGCGCGGCGCGCGGCAGCCTCGCCCTCTGGGCCTGGTTCGCCCGCCGCCCGCAGGCCTATCGCCTGGCCACACGCGCGGCGGTGGCGCTGCTCAGGCTGCTGGCGCGCGGCAGGGGGGCCTTCACCTCGTTCCCCTTCGCGGGCGGCTGGACGGCGGGGCGCGACCTGCCCGTGCCGCAGGGCCGCACCTTCATGGCCGAATACGCCGCGAGGCAGCGCGGGCGATGAGCAGGGAGGCCATCCTCTCCGCCATCCGCCGCGGCCTGAAGCGCGGGCCGCTGCCCCCCGACCAGCGCCTGATGCTGGAAGCGCGGCTCGCCGCCCATCCGCGCCATCTCATCCCGGCGCGCTCGCGCCTGCCGCGCGCCGAGCAGGTGGCGCTGTTCATCCGCAATGTGGAGAAGGAGTTCGGCAGCGTCCGCCGCCTCGCCGACGCGCGCGAGGTGCCGGCGGCGGTGGCGGAGTTCCTGGCCGCGCAGAACCTGCCGCCGCGCCTCGCCATCGCCCCGCACCCGGAGCTGATCGGCCTCGACTGGTCCGCCCGGCCGATGCTGCAGGTGGAGGCGCGGCGCGGCGCGGCCGAGGATGCGGTCAGCCTGCAGCACGGCTTCGCCGGCATCGCCGAGACGGGCACGCTGATGCTGCCCTCCGCCCCCGAGCGCCCCACCACGCTGAACCTGCTGCCCGACACGGCGCTGGTGTTCCTGCGCGCGAGCCGCATCCTGGGCGCCTACGAGGAGGCCTTCGACCTGCTGCGCGCCGAACTGGGCGCCATGCCGCGCAACGTGATGCTCGTCACCGGGCCCTCGCGCAGCGCGGACATCGAGCAGACGCTGGAGCTCGGCGCGCACGGCCCGCGCCGGCTGCACATCCTCCTGGTGGACGACGACCCGGCCGCGCTGTCCGCGCCGTGAGGCGCGCGCGCGCCCTCACCGAGGAGGAGCGCGCCCTCTGGGCCGCGGTGACGCGCAGCGTGCGGCCGCTGCCCGGCCGCGCCCCGCCCGCGGCGCCGCCCGGCCCTTCCGTCACCGTCACGCCCCCGCCGCGCCCCGCCCTGCCGCCACCCGCGCCCCCGCCCCGCCTGCCGCCGCCCGAGATCGGCGTGGGCGTGCAGCCGCCCGGGCTGGACGCGAAGCGCTGGCGGGCGCTGCGGCGCGGCGCGCTGAAGCCCGAGCGCACCCTCGACCTGCATGGGATGACCGCCGCCCGCGCCCATGCGGCGGTGCGCGGCTTTCTGCTCGCCGCCCAGGCCGAGAGGCTGCGCGTGGTGTGCATCGTCACCGGCAAGGGCAGCAGCCCCGAGGGCGGCGTGCTGCGGCGCGAGCTGCCGCATTGGCTGAACGGGCCCGAGCTGCGCGGGCTGATCCTCGGCGCGGCGCATCCGCACAAGGCCAATGCCGGGGCGGTGCACCTGCTGCTGCGGCGGGCGCGATGACGCCCTTCGGCGCGCGGCTGCGCGCGCTGCGCGAGGCGCGCGGCATCACGCTGACCGAACTCGCGGCCGCGCTGCATGTCTCGCCCGCCTATCTCTCCGCCCTCGAACACGGCCGGCGCGGGCGCCCCTCGGGCGGGCTGATCCACCAGGTGAACGAGTATTTCGGCCTGATCTGGGACGAGGCGGAGGAAATGGTGCAGCTCGCCCGCCTCTCGCATCCGCGCGTGGTGGTGGACACCTCCGGCCTCAGCCCCCGCGCGACGCAGCTCGCGAACCTGCTCGCCCGCCGCATCCGCGACCTGCCGGAGGAGCGCGTGGAGGCGATCCTGCGGCTGCTCGAGCCTAGCGACTGAGCGCCTGGTAGGCGGCCAGGGTCGCCATGTCGAGAAGCTGGTTCACCCCCGCGCCGGTGGACACGATCTGCGCCGGGCGCGAAAGCCCCATGAGCACAGGGCCGATGGTGGTGGCGCTGGTCAGGTGCGGCACCGCCTTGGTCAGGATGTGCGCCGCGTGCAGCCCGGGCATCACCAGCACATTGGCCGGCCCGGTGAGACGGCAGAACGGGTAGAGCGAGGCGCGCAGATTGGCGTCCAGCGCCACGTCCGCGCCCATCTCGCCATCGTACTCGAAATCCGTGCCCGCCTCGTCCAGCAGCTTCACCGCGTCGCGGATGGAGCCGGGGATGCTGCCCTTGGGATCGCCGAAGGTGGAGAAGGAGAGGAAGGCGACGCGCGGCGTGAGGCCGAGCCGCCGCGCCACTCCCGCGCTGCGCGTGGCGATGGCGGCCAGGGTGGCGGCGTCGGGCCGCTCATGGATGGCGGTGTCCGCCACCAGCACGGTGCCGGAGCGGCGGGCGATCATCATGGTGATGCCGAACAGCACCTCCTCCGCATCGAGCGCCATGCGCACGCCCTCGAGCGCGACGGAATAGCTGCGCGTCTCGCCCGTCACCAGCGCGTCGGCGTCGCCCAGCGCCACCATGCAGCCGGCGAAGACGTTGCGGTCGTTGTTCACGAGGCGCTGCACGTCGCGGAACAGGAATCCCTCGCGCTGCTTGCGCGCGTAGAGCCATTCGGCGTAGCGGCGGTTGGCGGAGGAGACGCGCGCGTTGTGGATCTCGATGCCCTCGGGCAGCCGTACGCCGAGCGCGGCCACGGTGGCGTGGATGCGTTCCTCTCGGCCGACCAGGATGGGCGTGCCGTAGCCCGCGTTGCGGAAGGCGATGGCAGCGCGGATGACGCTCTCCTCCTCGCCCTCGGCGAAGACGACGCGGCGCGGGTTGGCGCGCACCCGCTCGTGGATCGCCTCCAGCGCGTTCGCCGCGGCGTCGAGCCGGTTGGTCAGTTCGCGCGCGTAGCGCTGCGGATCGACGAGCGGCTTGCGCGCCACGCCCGAGCGCACGGCGGCCTCGGCCACCGCCACCGGGACGCGGCTGATCAGGCGCGGGTCGAAGGCGTTCGGGATGATGTAGTCGGGCCCGAAGACGAGGCGCCGCCCGGCGCCCGAGCGCGCCACCTCCTCCGGCACCGGCTCGCGCGCGAGCTCGGCCAGCGCGCGGGCAGCCGCGATCTTCATCGCGTCGTTGATGGTGCTGGCCCGCACGTCCAGCGCACCGCGGAAGATGAAGGGAAAGCCGAGGACGTTGTTGACCTGGTTGGGATAGTCCGACCTGCCCGTGGCGATGATGCAATCGGGACGGGCGGCGCGCGCCTCCTCGGGCGTGATCTCGGGGTCAGGGTTCGCCATGGCGAAGATGATGGGCTTTTCCGCCATGCGGCGGATCATCTCCTGCGTCAGCGCGCCCTTGACGCTGAGGCCGAAGAACACGTCCGCGCCCTCGAGCGCCTCGGCGAGCGTGCGCGCCTTCGTCTCCACCGCGTGCGCCGACTTCCACTGGTTCATGCCCTCGGTGCGGCCGCGCCAGATCACGCCCTTGGTGTCGCACATGGTGATGTTCTCGGGCCGCATGCCCATGGCGCGCAGCAGCTCGGCGCAGGCGATGGAGGCCGCGCCCGCGCCGTTGATGACGAGGCGCGTGGTCGCGAGGTCGCGCCCGGTGAGGAAGGCGGCATTGATCAGCCCCGCGGCGGCGACGATGGCGGTGCCGTGCTGGTCGTCGTGGAACACCGGGATGTCCATCAGCTCGCGCAGCCGCTGCTCGATGACGAAGCACTCGGGCGCCTTGATGTCCTCGAGGTTGATGCCCCCGAAGCTCGGCCCCAGGAAGCGCACGCAGTTCACGAACTCGTCCACGTCCTCGGTGTCGATGCAGAGGTCCATCCCGTCCACGTCGGCGAAGCGCTTGAACAGCGCCACCTTGCCCTCCATCACCGGCTTGCCGGCGAGCGCCCCGAGATTGCCGAGCCCCAGCACCGCCGTGCCGTTGGAGACGACGGCGACGAAGTTGCCCTTGCTCGTGTAGTCGTAGGCAAGGGAGGGGTTGCGGTGGATGTGCAGGCAGGGCTCCGCCACGCCCGGGCTGTAGGCGAGGCTGAGGTCGCGCGCGGTGACCAGCGGCTTGGTCAGCCGCGTCTCCAGCTTGCCGGGCCGACCCTCGGCGTGCAGGGCGAGCGCCTCCTCGGCGGTGATCCGCGCCGTGCGGGTGTCCTGCTTCGCCTCGGGGCGCGTGTCGTCCATGGCCGTGCCTGCCCTTGACTCGTCTTTCCGCCTTGTAACCCTCGCGCGGCGCGCTGCGAAGCGGACCCCTTCGCGGCTGCGAAGCGCCTCGCTACATGCGCCGCGTGGAACAGCGCGTGACAGCGGCGGGCGCCACCCCCGCCATGGCCCAGTGGTTCGCCGCCAAGGAACAGGCGGGCAGCGCGCTCGTCTTCTTCCGCATGGGCGACTTCTACGAGCTGTTCTTCGAGGATGCGGAGGCGGCGAGCGAGGCGCTCGGCCTCGCGCTGACCCATCGCGGCGAGCACCAGGGCCGGCCCATCCCCATGTGCGGTGTGCCGCACCACAGCCATGAGGGCTATCTCGCCCGGCTGTTGCGCGCCGGCTACCGGGTCGCGATCTGCGAGCAGATGGAGACGCCGGAGGAGGCGAAGGCCCGCCGCGCCCCCACCATCCGGCGCGAGCTCGTGCGAATCGTCACTCCCGGCACCGCCACCGAGGAGGCGCTGCTCGAGGCCGCGCGCCCTGCCTGGCTCCTCGCCCTCGCCCCCGGCGGCGCGGCCTGGCTCGACGTGACCACCGGGCAGTTCCGCACCCGCGCCGCGCCCGACATCCCGGCGCTGGTGGCGCAGCTCGCGCCCGCCGAGACCATCGCCGCGGAGGGGATGGAGGTGGCCGGCGCCACCCCGGCCGTGATCCCGCGCGAGCCGGCGCGGCGCCTGGCCGAGGCGCTGGGCGTCGCCACGCTGGAGGCCTTCGGCCAGTTCAGCGAGGGCGAGGTGGCGGCGGCGGCGCTGGCGGTGGAGTATGTGCGCGCCGCCCAGGGCGGGGCGCTGCCGCGCCTATCCCCGCCCGTGCCGGAGGCGGCGCGTGGCGTGCTGGCCATGGATGCCGCCACGCGCCGCAGCCTGGACATCCTGGAGGGGCCGCGCGGGGCCTCGCTCCTCGCCGCGGTGGACCGCACCCTGACGGGGGCGGGGGCGCGCGAGCTCGCCGCGCGGCTGGCCGCCCCGCTCGACGACCTGCCCGCCATCCGCGCCCGGCACGAGGCGGTGGCGGCGCTGCTGGTCGACGGCACGCTGCGCGCGACCCTGCGCGCGGCGCTCAAGGGCGCCCCCGACATGGCGCGGGCGCTGGCACGCCTCTCGCTCGACCGCTTCGCCCCGCGCGACCTCGGAGCCATCCGCGACGGGCTTGCCCGCGCGGCCCGCCTCGCCGAGGCGCTGGCCCCCTGCCGCGAGGGGTTGCTCGGCGCCGCCGTGCCCCGGCTCGCCGCCTTGCCCGCCCTGTCGCACGAACTGTCCCGCGCCCTGGCGGAGACGCTGCCCGCCCGCATCGAGGAGGGCGGCACCATCGCCCCCGGCTATGACGGGGAGCTGGACGCGCAGCGCCGCCTGCGCGACGACGCGCGCGGCGCCATCGCGGCCATGCAGCTCGACCTCGCCCAGGCCTGGGGCGTGGCCTCGCTCAAGGTGCGGCACCACCAGCAGCTCGGCTACCTCGCCGAGGTGCCGGCGGCGGCGGGGGAGAGGCTGCTGCGCGCCGCCCCCCCCGGCGCGACGGGCGATCTCGCGCCCATCCATCGCCAGAGCATGGCCAACGCGCACCGCTTCACCTGTGCCGCCCTGGCCGCGCTGGATCGCCGCCTTGCCGAGGCGGCGGAGCTCGCGGCGCGGCGCGAGCGCCTCGTCATCGCCCATCTGCGCCGCCTCGTGCTGGCCGAGGGCGAGGCGGTGGCGGCCGCGGCGCAGGAGATGGCGGGGCTCGACGTGCTCGCCGCGACCGCGGAACTCGCCGCCGGCGGGGGGTGGTGCCGGCCCGAACTGACCGAGCGGCCGGATTTCGCCATCCGCGCCGGCCGCCATCCGGTGGTGGAGGCCGCGCTGCGCCGCGCCCGCGGCCCCGCCTTCGTGCCCAACGACTGCGACCTCTCGCCCGGCCGCCGCGTCTGCCTGCTGACCGGGCCGAACATGGCCGGCAAATCCACCTATCTGCGGCAGAACGCGCTGATGGTGATCCTCGCCCAGGCCGGCCTCTACGTGCCGGCGGAGGAGGCGCGCATCGGCCTCGTGGACCGGCTCTTCTCGCGCGTTGGCGCCTCGGACGATCTTGCGGGCGGGCGCAGCACCTTCATGGTGGAGATGACCGAGACCGCCGCCATCCTGCACCAGGCCACGCCGCGCAGCCTCGTGATCCTCGACGAGGTGGGGCGCGGCACCGCCACCTGGGACGGGCTGGCCATCGCCACCGCCGTGCTGGAGGCGCTGCACGACGGGCTGCGCTGCCGCACCCTCTTCGCCACGCATTTCCACGAGCTCACCCGCCTCGCGGACCGGCTGCCGGAGCTGCGCCTCGCCGCCATGCAGGTGCGCGAGTGGCGCGGCGAGGTGGTGTTCGAGCACCGCGTGGCCGAGGGCGCGGCGCAGCGGAGCTGGGGCGTGCAGGTGGCGAAGCTTGCCGGCGTGCCGGCGCCGGTGCTGCGCCGCGCCGCCGCCGTGCTCGCCGCGCTGGAGGCACGCGCCGCGCGCGGCGAGGACAGGCTGGCCGAGGAGATGCCCCTCTTCGCCCGACCCGCCCCGCCGCCCGCCGACCCTCTCGCCGTCGCCCTGGCGGCCATGGATGTGGACGCCATGTCACCCCGCGAGGCGCTCGAGGCGCTCTACGGCCTGAAGGCTCTCGCGGCCGCCGCGCACAAAGGCTAAGATTCCGCGCATGAACGGAACGGCGGCCGCCCGGGCCGAGCCAAGCCTCCTCGAACGCCTGTTGCCCCAGGGCAGCCCGGTGGCGCGCGATGTCGCCCTCGGATTGCTGCGGCGGGAACTCGGCGGGGTGCAGGCGCGTGTGCAGCGCGCCTTCGAGGGGCGGGAGACGAATGGGCTGGGCGCGGGCCGCCGCCTCGCGGGGCTGATGGATCAGGTGATCCTGGCCATCCAGGCCTATGCCGCGGCGATGGTCCCGCCGGCGGACGCCGCCACCCCCTCGGTGGATTTCGCGCTGGTGGCCACGGGCGGCTACGGGCGTGGCGTGCTGGCGCCGCATTCCGACATCGACCTGCTCTTCCTCACCGCCGGCCAGCCCGGGCCGCGCACGCGCCGGCTGATCGAGTTCACCCTCTACCTGCTGTGGGATCTCGGCCTGAAGATCGGGCACGCCACCCGCAGCCCGGAGGACTGCCTCGCCGAGGGCGTGCGCGACGCGACCATCATGACCGCTCTGGTGGACGCCCGCTTCCTGGCCGGCGAACGCGCCCCTTTCGAGCGCTTCCAGGCCCTGTTCGAGGCGCACCGGAAGAAGGACGGGCTCGGTCCCTTCCTCGCCGCCAAGCGGGCGGAGCGCGCCGAGCGTCACGCGCGCTATGGCGAAAGCCCCTTCCTCGTCGAGCCGCACGTGAAGGAGGGGCGCGGCGGCCTGCGCGACCTGCAGATGCTCTACTGGCTCGCGCGCTACGCCTTCGGGGTGCAGCGCATGCCCGAGCTGGTGGGGCCCGACAGCCCGGGCGGCGGCCTGCTGACCGAGCGCGAGGCGCATGCCATCCGCCGCGCCTGGATCTTCCTGTGGACGCTGCGCTTCCACCTCCACTACGTGACCGGCCGCGCCGAGGAGCGCCTCACCTTCGACCTGCAGCCGGTGATCGCCGCGCGCATGGGCTACACCCGCCACGGCCTGCAGGACGGCGCCGAACGGCTGATGAAGCACCTGTTCCTCACGGCGCGCGACGTGGTCCGCTTCTCCCGCGTGCTGGAGCCCGCGATCGAACGCGCCGCGCTGGGGCCGCCGGCCACCCGGCGGGAGGGCGACGCCGCGCTCGCCGGCCTCGGGCTCGCCTTCGCCGACGGCAAGCTCGTCGCCGCCCCGCCGGATCGCGACTTCTCGCGCGAGCCGGTGCTGATGCTGCGCATCGTCAAGGCCGCGCGCGACCGGTGTCTGGAGATCCATCCCCTCGCGATCCGCGCCCTCATCCGGCATGCACGCTGCGCCGAGGCGCTGCGCGGCGACCCCGAGGCGGGCGCCCTCTTCCTCGACCTGCTGATGGGCAGGAACGCCGCCACCTGGCTGCGCTTCCTCAACGAGGCGGGCTTCCTCGGCCGCTTCCTGCCCGAGTGGCAGCGCATCGTCGGGCTGATGCAGTTCGACACCTACCACGTCTTCACGGTGGACGAGCACTCGATCGAGGCGATCGGCGTGCTGCAGCAGATCGAGACGGGCGCGCTGGCCGAGGTGGCGCCGGTGGCGACCGAGCTGATGGGCCAGCTCCAGTCCCGCCGCGCCCTCTACGTCGCCGCGCTGATCCACGACATCGCCAAGGGCCGCGGCGGCGACCATAGCGAGCTCGGCGCGCGGCTCGCGCAGGAGATCTGCCCCAGGCTGGGCATGAGCGCGGAGGAGACCGAGACGGTCTCCTGGCTGGTGCTGCACCACCTCCTCGTCTCGCAGACCGCCTTCAAGCGCGACATCGAGGACCCCAAGACCATCCTCGACATCGCCGACCAGGTGCAGTCGCCCGAGCGGCTGCGCCTGCTTCTGGTGCTGACGGTGGCGGACATGCGCGCGGTGGGGCCGCGCGTGTGGAACGCCTGGAAGGCGACGCTGCTGCGCGAGGTGTACTGGCGCGTCTCCGAGGTGCTGGCCGGCGGCATGACGGTCCCCGAGCGCGACGTGCGCGTGGCCCGCGCGAAGGAGGCGGCGGCCGCCATGCTGGCCGGCTTCAGCGCCGCGGAGGTCGAGCACTACCTCTCGCTCGGCTATCCCGGCTACTGGCTCTCCTTCGACGCCGCGACCCATGCCCGGCACGCCGCCCTGATCCGCGACGCGGAGCGGCAGCGCTCGCCGCTCACCGTCAGCACGCGGGTGCTGGAGGACCGCGGCGTGACGGAAGTCACGGTCTATTGCGCCGACCATCCGGGCCTGTTCAGCCGCATCTCGGGCGCCCTCGCGGTGGCCGGCGCCTCCATCGTGGACGCGCGCATCCACACCCTCACCAACGGCATGGCGCTCGACACCTTCTGGGTGCAGGACAGCGCCGGCGGCGCCTTCGACCAGCCGCATCGCCTGGCGCGGCTGTCCGTGCTCGTCGAGCAGGCGCTCTCGGGCCGGCTCAACCTGGAGGCCGAAATCCGCAAGGTGCGGCGGGAGCCGGCGCGGCTCGCCGCCGTCACCGTGCCGCCGCGCGTGGTGTTCGACAACTTCGCCTCCAACACCCACACGGTGATCGAGGTGAACGGGCGCGACCGGCCCGGGCTGCTGCACGACGTGACCGCCGCGATCAGCGACCAGGGGCTGCAGATCGCCTCCGCCCACATCACCACCTTCGGCGTGCGCGCGGTGGACGTGTTCTACGTGAAGGACGTGTTCGGGCTGAAGATCGAGAACGAGCGCAAGCTGGCCGCGCTGCGCGAGGCGCTGCTCGCCGCCCTCGCGCCGCCCGAGCCTCCGGTCGGCGGCGGCGCCGCGGCCGTGCGCGAGGCCGCCCAGCGCGCCTGATGCTGCGCTCCATCGCGACCGTCGGCGGCTGGACCATGGCCAGCCGCATCCTCGGCTTCGCGCGCGACGTGCTGATCGCGGCGAAGCTCGGCGCGGGCCCGGTGGCGGACGCCTTCTTCGTCGCGCTCAAGCTGCCCAACCTGTTCCGCCGCCTGTTCGGCGAGGGCGCCTTCAACGCCGCCTTCGTGCCCGCCTTCGCCGCGACGCTGACGCAGCAGGGCCGGGCGGAGGCGCAGCGCCTCGCCGAGCGCATGGCGGGGCTGATGGGGCTCTGGCTCGTGCTGCTGACGCTGCTCGGCCTGCTCTTCACCCCGCAGATCCTGGCGGTGCTCGCGCCAGGCTTCACCGGCCGGCCCGCGCAGTTCGCGCTGGCCGTGGAGCTGACGCGCATCGTCTTTCCCTATCTGCTGCTGATCTGCCTCGCCGCGCTGGTCTCGGGCGTGCTGAACGGGCTGTCGCGCTTCGCCGCCGCGGCGGCCGCGCCGGTGTTCTTCAACCTGATGGCGATGGCGGCGCTGCTCGGCCTCACGCCCTTCGTCGCCACGCCGGCGCATGCGCTCTCCTGGGGGGTGCTGGCCTCGGGCGTGCTGCAGCTCGCGCTCGTTTGGTGGGCGGCGCGGCAGGCGGGGATGGCGCTCAACCCCTTCCGCCGCCTCGCCCTCGGCGAGGGCGAGCGCACGGTGCTGCGGCGGATGGTGCCGGGCGTGATCGGGGCAGGGGTGACGCAGCTCAACCTCGCGGTGGACGTGATCATCGCCTCGCTCCTGCCCACCGGCGCGGTCGCCTTCCTCTACTACGCCGACCGCGTGGCGCAGCTTCCGCTCGGCGTGGTGGGGGCGGCCATCGGCACGGCGCTGCTGCCCGTGCTGGCGGCGCAGATCGCCGCGCGCCGGCCGCTCTCGGCGCACCGCAGCCAGAACCGCGCGCTGGAGGTGTCGCTCGCGCTGACGCTGCCGGCGGCGGTGGCGCTGGCCGTGCTGGCCGGGCCCATCGTCGCGGTGCTGTTCGAGCGCGGTGCCTTCGACGCGGCGGCCAGCGCCGAGACGGCGATGGTGCTGCGCGCCTATGCCTTCGGCCTCGTCGCCTTCGTGCTGGTGAAGGCGCTGACCCCCGCCTTCTTCGCGCGCGGCGACACGCGCACGCCGGTGCTGGTGGGCCTCGGGGCGGTGGCGGCCAATCTCGGGCTCAACCTCGCCTTCCTGACCTTCTCAAGGCTCGGCGCGGCGGGGATCGCCCTCGCCACGGGCCTCGCCGCCTGGCTCAACGTCGTGCTGCTGGGCGGGCTTCTCATGCGCCGCTCGCTGCTGGTGCTGGACCGCAGCCTGCGCCGGCGCCTGCCGCGGCTGCTCGGCGCGGCGCTGCTGATGGGCGCCCTGGTGGCGCTGCCCGGGGTGCTCGGCCTGCCCGCGCGGGGGCTTTCCGGCGCGCTGGTGCTGGCGGCGAGCTGCGCCCTGGGCCTTGTTTCCTTCTTCGGGCTGGCGCATCTGCTGGGCGGGCTCGATCTGCGGCAGATGCGGGGGCTGTTGCGCCGCCGCCGGGCTTGACCGCGCGCGCGCCGCGCGGGAAGCCTCCGCCGCCCATGCAGCTTCGGGATTGTCCATGACCCGCGTCTTCTCCGGCATCCAGCCCTCGGGCGTGCCCACGCTTGGCAACTATCTCGGCGCCATCCGCAACTGGGTGCCGATGCAGGACCGGCACGAGTGCCTCTTCTGCATCGTCGATCTGCACGCCATCACCCAGTTCCAGCCGCCCGCGCAGCTCCTGGCGCAGACGCGCGAGATGGCGGCGGCGTTGCTCGCCTGCGGCCTCGACCCCGGGAAATGCGTGCTCTTCGTGCAGAGCCATGTTCCGGCCCATGCGGAGCTGGGCTGGATCTTCAACTGCGTGGCGCGCATCGGCTGGCTCAACCGCATGACGCAGTTCAAGGACAAGGCAGGCGGCGACCGCGAGGCGGCCAGCGCCGGCCTCTATGTCTATCCCAACCTGATGGCGGCCGACATCCTCCTCTACAAGGCCACCAGCGTGCCCGTGGGCGACGACCAGCGCCAGCATCTCGAGCTGGCCAACGACATCGCGCAGAAGTTCAACCACGACTACGGCGTGGAGTTCTTCCCGCGCATCGAGCCCTTCATCCAGGGCGTGGCCGCGCGCGTGATGAGCCTGCGCGACGGCACGAAGAAGATGTCGAAGTCCGACCCCTCGGACCAGTCGCGCATCAACCTCAACGACGACGCGGATGCCATCGCGCTCAAGATCCGCCGGGCCAAGACCGACCCTGAGCCGATCCCCGAGCACCTGTCGGAGCTCGAGAACCGGCCGGAGGCGCGCAACCTCGTCGGCATCCTCGCCGCCGTGACCGACACCCTGCCCGAGAACGTGCTGCGCGCGCATGCGGGCCAGGGCTTCGGCCAGTTCAAGGCGGTGCTGACCGAGGCGCTGGTGGCGCATCTGGCGCCTATCCGCGCCGAGATGCTGCGCCTGCTGAAGGATCCGGCCTCGCTCGACGCCGCCCTGCGGCGCGGGGCGGAGCAGGCCGAGGCGATCGCCCAGCCCATCCTGGCCGAGACCAAGCGCATCATCGGCCTGCTGCCCCGCCGCTGAGGGCCCGGCGCACAAGGTCCTCCAGCAGCGGGCCGTCGTCCACGGCCTCCAGGGCATGGTCGGCGAAGATCGCGTAGCCGTCCCCGCCGCGGCGGAGGAAGTTGTTGGTGGCGATGCGGTAGGCGCGCCCCGGCTCGAGGGGGCGCCACTCGCCGGGCGCCACCTCCACCTCGATGTCGCTCGCCCGCTCCCCGGGCGGGCGGCGCGGGTCGGCGCGGAAGCGCAGCCCTGCCAACTGCGGGTATCGGCCGGAGGGGCCGGGCAGGCGCGAGAGCCCGTTCTCCAGCGCCGCGCGCACCGCCTCGCCGCGCAGCGTCAGGCGCGCCAGCGTGTTGCCGAAGGGCAGGGTGCTCAGCAGGTCGCCCATCGTCACCTCGCCGGCGGGCAGGCCGGCGCGCAGCCCGCCGCCGTTCTGCCAGCCGATCTCGGCCCCGGCCGCGCGGCGCATCACCTCCGCTACCAGTGCGCCCAGCGCGCAGGGCCCCGAGGCGCAGCCGGCATTGTCGAGCGGGGCGGCGAGGCGGCCCACCACCTCGCGGCGGATCGCCTCCAGCGGCGCGGCGAGGCGGGCGACGAGGGCGGCCACCGCCGCGTCCTCGGCGATGCCGGCATCGAGCTCGCGCATGGTCTGGGCGTGGGCGGCCAGCCGGCCATCCGCCGCGAGGTCGAGGTCGAGCCGGCCGAGCCAGCGCCCATGCGCGCCGGCCTGGACGATCACCACCGGCCGGTCCGGCCCCTCCACCACCAGGGGCGGCACCACCAGCGTGTGGGAGTGCCCGCCGATGACGACATCCACCCCGGGCACCTGGGCCGCGAGGCGGCGATCCGCGGCGAGGCCGAGATGCGAGAGCAGCACCACCGTCGCCGGCCCCTCGCGCCGCGCCTCCCACACCGCGCGCTCGGTGGCCTCGGCGGGGTCGGTGAAGCGCAGCCTGGGGCCGGGCGATGAGATGTTGGGCGTCTCGGGCGTGGTCAGCCCGACCACGACCAGCCGCGCCGCGGCGTTGCGGAAGCTGACCGTGGGGCGCAGCCGGCCGGCGAGCTCGGGCTCGGCCGTGGCATCGAGATTGGCGCTCAGCACCGGGAAATCCACCGCCGCGATGTAGCGCGCCAGCACGGCGGGGCCGCGGTCGAACTCGTGGTTGCCGAGCGCGAAGGCCTGCACGCCCCAGGCGCGCTGCACGGCGGCCTCGGCCAGCCCCTCGTGATGGGTGAAGAAGAGGGTCCCGAGGAAGGCGTCTCCCGCATCGAGCAGCAGGGCGGGCCGGCCCTCGGCGCGCGCCGCCTCCCGCGCCTCGGCGATGGCGGTGGCGATGCGCGCTGCGCCGCCGAAGCAGGCCGAGGCGCCGGGCCCGCAGGCCGCGCCGCTGGCCGCGATGGGCTCGTGCCGGCTGTGGAAGTCGTTGAGGTGGATCAGGCTCGCCCGGCCGCTCGGCTGGGCACGGGCCGGGCGCAGCGCGGGCAGGGCGAGGCCGGTGGCGAGCAGATGTCGGCGCGCGATCATGCCCGCAGCCTGCGGCGGGAGCCCGTGCCGGCGCAAGCGCGGCCCGATGTCTCTTGCGTGGCCGGGAGGATGGGCGGAACCTCGCGCGGCACCGCGGAGTCGAGCTGCCCGTGCAGATCTACCTGCCCATCGCCGAAATGAGCGTGGACGCCCTTCTGCTGGTGGGCCTCGGCTTTCTCGTGGGCTGGCTGTCCGGGCTGTTCGGTGTGGGGGGCGGCTTCCTGCTCACGCCGCTGTTGATCCTGATCGGCGTGCCCCCCGCGGTGGCGGTGGCCTCGGGCGCCAATCAGACGCTCGGCGCCTCCGTCTCCGGCCTCATCGCCCAGGCGCGACGGGCCAATGTGGACTGGCCCATGGGGGCGGTGCTGGTGGCGGGCGGCCTCGCGGGCAGCCTCGCGGGCGTGCAGCTCTTCGCGCTGCTGCGGCGGCTCGGGCAGCTCGATGCCGCCGTCGCGCTCTCCTATGTCGTGATCCTCGGCGTGGTGGGCGCTCTGATGGTGATGGAAAGCCTGCGCGCCCTGCTGCGACGCCGCCGCGCCCTGCCCGCGCGGATGCACCAGCACGGCTGGGCGCACGGCCTGCCCTTCAAGATGCGCTTCCGCAAGAGCCGCCTCTACATGTCGGCGCTGCCGCCGCTCGCCATCGGCTTCGGGATCGGCGTGCTCTCGGCCATCATGGGCGTGGGCGGCGGCTTCATGCTGGTGCCGGCGATGATCTACCTCCTCGGCATGCCCACCGCCGTGGTGATCGGCACCTCGCTGCTCCACATCGTCTGCGTCACAGCGGCCGTCACCTTCCTGCAGGCCGTGCAGCTCGGCGCCGTGGACATCGTGCTGACCCTGCTGCTGCTGCTGGGCGGGGTGGCGGGGGCGCAGCTCGGCGTCGCCATGGGCGGCCGCCTGCGCGGCGAGGAGACGCGGGCCCTGCTTGGCCTGCTGGTGCTGGCGGTGGCCGCCCTGCTGCTGTGGAACCTCATCGCCCCGCCCGAGGAGCCCTTCAGCGTGGAGCGCGCGCCGTGGTGAAGGCGCTTCTGACCGCGCTGCTGCTGCTTGCCGCCCTCGCGCCCGGTGCGCGCGCCGAAGCGCTGGTGGCCCGGCTCTCGGCCGAGCGCATCGCCGTGACCACCGCCTTCACGGGCGAGAGCCTGCTCGTCTTCGGCAGCACGGAGGAGCCGATCGGCCCGGGCGGCGACGAGATCCTCGTGGTGGCGCGCGGGCCCACCGCCCCCTTCGTGGTGCGGCGCAAGGTGCGGGTGCTGGGGCTGTGGCTCAACGGCCCCTCCGCCCGCTTCGAGGAGGTGCCGGGCTTCTATGCCATCCTCGGCTCGCGCGCCGCCTGGCGGCTGCTGCCCGAGGCGGTGCGGCAGGAGCGCGGCCTCGGCCTCGACGCCCTCCCCCTCGCCGCCTCGGGCGCGCGCGGGCCGGCCTTCCGCGCCGCGCTGCTCGAGCTGAAGCGCGAGGCCGGGCTGTGGCAGGAGGAGGCGGGCGAGGTGGAGATCGCCGGCGCGCGGCTGTTCAGCGCGCGCATCCCGCTGCCCTCCACCGTGCCGGCCGGCGCCTATTCGGTGGAGGTCTACCTCGTCCGCTCGCGGCGCATCGTGGCGACGGAGTTCCTCGGCTTCGAGGTGGCGCGCACCGGCACGGCGGCGCGCATCGAGGCCCTCGCGCGCGGCGCGCCCGCGCTCTACGGTCTGCTCTGCGTGGTTCTGGCCGCGCTCGCGGGCTGGCTCGGCAGCGTGGTGTTCCGGAGGGGATGATGGCCGAAGGCAGCGAGGACAAGGCGAGGCGCGACCGCGTCTTCCTCGTCGTGGTGGACGACACGCCCGAACGCGCCGTCGCGCTGCGCTACGCCAGCCTGCGGGCCGCGCGCTCGGGCGGGCGGGTGGCGCTGCTGCGCGTGGTGGAGCCGGTGGAGCAGGCCGAATGGGCCGGCATCGGGGCCATGATGCGCCGGGAGCGGCACGAGGAGGCGGAGGCGCTGCTCGCCGGGCTCGCCGCCCAGGTGAAGGAGATCACGGGCGGCCTGCCCATCCTCATCATCCGCGAGGGCCAGCCGGCGGAGGAGCTTCTCGCGCTCCTCGACGAGGATCCTCGCATCTCGATCCTGGTGCTCGCCACCTCCACCGCCGGGCGGGGGCCGGGGCCGCTGATCACCGCGCTGACGGGCAAGCTCGCGGCCCGGCTCAGCGTGCCGATGACCATCGTGCCCGGCGGGATGAGCGAGCAGGAGCTCGACCGGGTGACGTGAGGCGCCCGCGGCGCGGGCGCGTGAGGCGCCGCCCGGCGCACGGGATCAGAAGCGCAGCAGCGCCGCGCCCCAGGTCAGCCCGCCGCCGATCGCCTCGAGCAGCACGAGGTCGCCCTGCCGGATGCGGCCGTCCTCCACAGCCTCGGCCAGGGCGAGCGGCACCGAGGCGGCGGAGGTGTTGGCGTGGCGGTCCACCGTCACCACCACGCGCTCCGGCGGCAGGCCGAGCTTGCGGCCCATCGCCTCGATGATGCGGATGTTGGCCTGGTGCGGCACCAGCCAGTCCACCGCGTCGCGCGCGAGGCCGTTGGCCGCCAGCGCCTCGTCCACCACGGCGGCGAGCTTCATGACGGCGTGCTTGAACACCTCGCGCCCCGCCATGCGCAGCGGGCCCGTGGTGCCCTCGACGTGCAGGATGTCGGCGTGGCGGCCATCGGCATGCAGATGGGTGGAGAGGATGCCGCGGCCGTCCTCGCGCTCCTCCGCGCGCAGCACCACCGCGCCCGCGCCGTCGCCGAACAGCACGCAGGTGCCGCGGTCCTTCCAGTCGAGGATGCGCGAATACACCTCCGTGCCGATGACCAGGGCGCAGCGCGCCTGGCCCGTGCGCAGCATCGCATCGGCGATGGCCAGCGCGTAGATGAAACCGGTGCAGGCGGCCGAGACGTCGAAGCCGAAGCCGCGCGTGACGCCGAGCAGCCGCTGGATATGCACCGCCGTGGCGGGGAAGGCGGAATCGGGCGTGGCGGTGGCCACGATCACCGCGTCCACCTCCTCCGGCGCGATCCCGGCCCGGGCCAGCGCGCGACGGGCGGCCTCGGCGCCCATGGAGGCGGCGGTCTCGCCCGGACCGGCGAGGTGCCGTCGGGTGATGCCGCTGCGCTCCCTGATCCAGGCGTCGGAGGTGTCGAGACCGTGCCGCGCGGCCAGTTCCTCGTTGGTCACCACCTGGGCGGGCAGGCAGCCGCCGCAGCCCGCGATCACGGAACGAAGAGGCATGGGCGCGCGTCAGTCCTGCGTGGCGGCGAGGGTGGAAGAGCGGGAGGCGAGGCGCGAGAGGCTCTCGCGGATGTTCTGCGTGAAGCCGTGGGTGACCATGTCCATCGCCACGTCCACCGCATGGGCGAAGCCGGTGGCGTCGGTCCCGCCGTGCGATTTCACGACGACGCCGTTCAGCCCGAGCATGATCGCCCCGTTGTAGCGGCGCGGGTCCATCCACTCGCGCAGCCGCTCCAGCGCCGGCCGGGCCAGCAGGTAGCCGAGCCGCGCCGGCACGGAGGAGGTGAAGACCTGGCGCAGCAGGTCGCGCATCAGCTTCAGCGCGCCCTCGCCGGTCTTGAGCGCGACATTGCCGGTGAAGCCGTCCGTCACCACCACGTCCACCGTTCCTGCGGCGATGTCATGGCCCTCGACGAAGCCGTGGAAGTTGATGCCGGAATGGCCCTCGCGCAGCACCTCGGCCGCCTGGCGCACGCGCTCGTCGCCCTTGAGCTCCTCGGAGCCGACGTTGAGCAGGCCGATGGAGGGCGAGGGCAGGCCGAGCACGGCGCGCGCGAAGGCATCGCCCATCACCGCGAACTCGACGAGATTGCGGGCGTCGCACTGCACGTTGGCGCCGAGGTCGAGCATCACCACGTCGCCGCGCGCCGAGGGCGCGATGGCGGCCAGCGCGGGCCGGCCGATCTCCGGCATGGTCTTCACGACGATCTTGGCGAGCGCCATGAGCGCGCCGGTGTTGCCGGCCGAGACGACGCCGGCCGCCTCGCCGTTCGCCACCGCGTCGATGGCCAGCCGCATGGAGGAGTTGCGCCCCTGGCGCAGCGCGAGCGTGGGCTTCATCTCGCCCGTGATCACGTCGGGCGCGTGGCGCACGGCGCAGGCCTTGGCCACGCGCGGGCGGCGGGCGAGCAGCGGGGTCAGCCGCGCCTCGTCGCCCACCAGCAGGAACTGCGCCTTGGGATGGCGCTCGGCCGCGAGGTCGAGCCCGTCAAGCACCGCCTCGGGCGCGTTGTCCCCGCCCATGGCGTCCACCGCCAGCGCGAAGCGGCGCAGGCTGCCCTCCGCGGGCGTGGCCATGTTCACCGGAGCGAAACCCCGCGCCCTCTGCCGCTCAGCCGCGCACCACGCCTTTCAGCGCATCGGCGGCCGCCACCTCGCGGCCGTCATAGTGGCCGCAGGACGGGCAGACATGATGCGGCCGCTTCAGCTCGCCGCAGTTGGAGCACTCGACATGGGCTTCCTTGGCCAGCGCGTGGTGGCTGCGGCGCATGCCGCGGCGGGAGGGCGAAACCTTCTTCTTCGGGACGGCCATCGGAGCCAGCCTTTCACATCGGGTCGGGGGCGGGAGCAGCCCATGCGGAAGCGCCGCGGCGCAGCGCCGCGGACGGAAGGCCGGGCGAATAGCACCGCCTCCGCCGGGCGCGCAACCTACTCCCGGGGACGGAGCTTCGCCAGCGCCGCAAAGGGGCCATGCGCGCCGCCGTCGCTCGCCTCGGCGGGCAGGGTGGCGCCGGGCGCGCGCGGGTAGGGGTCGAGCGCGAGGGAGAGCTGCTGGGCCAGCGCCTCGCCGAGATCCGCCACCCCCGCCTCCGAGGGGATGTCGTCCGGATCCGCGTCGCCGTCGCTCGGCTCGACGCCTTCGGGCAGCAGACGCCAGGCGACGGCCTCCTCGACGCGCTGCCGCACGGGCTCGAGGCTGATCACGCAGCGCTGTTCGACCTCCGCGCGCAGCAGGCCCTCGACATGCACGAGGCCTCCGGGGGCGGGCGCCAGCCGCAGCTCGCCCGACAGCGCGTGCAGGGCGAGCAGCCCGAAGCGCCGCGTGAGGGCCGCGCGCTCCGCCGCGTCGGCCTCGAGGCGCAGCGACCGGCCCTCGCGGGGCAGGTGCGCGAGCTGGACCGGGCGAGAGAACTCGGGCCTCATGCCGCCAGCCTCCCGGCCGCGAGGGCGGTCAGCTCGAGGGTCTCCAGCCGGGCGGCGAAGGCGCGGGCATGGGCGGCCAGCGCTTCCGGCGCGCCGGGCGGCGGGGCCGCCCCGGCCCAGACATTGCGGGCCAGCGCGGCGACGAGCGCCGCCTCGTCCCCCGCGTCCAGGGCCGCGGCATAGGCCTCGGCCCGGCCGTGGAAGCCCTCCCACAGCGTCTTGACCTTCCTGCCCACGCTGAGATCGCCCACCCCCATCTCGCGCAGCGTCACATCCATGTCGGCGAACATGGCGTCGAAGACCGCCTGGGCGAGCGCGTCCGCCTCGGCCGAGCGCAGCGCCCGCAGGCGCCGGATGACGAGGCCCGCGTGCAGGCAGACCAGCTCGAAGCGCCCCGCCGTGGTGTCGGGCGCGCCGATCCCGGCATAGAGGGCCGGGTCGCGGGCGGCGGCCACGGCGGCGCCGTAGAGGTGGAAGCCCGCCCGCTCCTGCGGGCGGCGGCGGAACAGGTCGAGAAGACCCATGGGGCGGAGGCGTCCTGGCTCGGGCCGCGGCGCATTGACCGGGCCGCGGCGCTGTCGGTATGCACGCGACATGGTCCGCCCCGCCCGCCTGGTCAACATCCGCGCCCTTCTGACCGCGGGGGCGGTGCTCGGCCTCGGTGCCTGCGCCTATCTGCCGCCGCTGCCGGAGCGCCCGCGGGAGGTGTTCACCGCCCCGGTCACCAACCGCGGCCATGCGGTGACGGAGGAGCAGCTCCGGCAGATCACGCCGGGCGTCTCCACCCGGGCCGATGTGCAGGCCGTGCTGGGCAGCCCGAGCCATGCGGGCACCTTCTCGGACGACACCTGGTACTACATGAGTTCCGTCACGCAGCTCCGGCCCGGCCGCAGCCTCGCGGTGCGCAACCAGCGCGTCGTGGTGGTGGCCTTCGACGAGCGCGGCACGGTGCGCGAGCTGCGCCAGCTCGGCGACGCGGACATGCGCGAGATCGCCTTCGTGAGCCGCGAGACGCCCACGCCGGGCACGGAGCGCACGCTGCTGCAGGCGCTCTTCGGCAATGTCGGGCGCGTCGGGCCCAACATCACCCAGCAGCAGGCGCCGGGCGCCGGCCCGGGCGGACGGTAGGGGCAGCCCCGCGCGGGCGGCGCTGGACTTCGCGGCGATTTCCCGCAATGTGGCGGTTTCCGCGGCATCCCGCCGCGGCTGCCTGCGCGCGATGAGGAGCCACTGCCCGTGATCCCCGCCCTGATGCCCACCTACAACCGCGCCGACCTCGCCTTCGAGCGGGGCGAGGGCGCCTGGTTGTGGACCACGGACGGGCGACGATTCCTGGATTTCGGGGCGGGCATCGCCACCAGCTCCCTCGGCCATGGCCACCCGCACCTCGTGCGCGCCATCGCCGAGCAGGCGGCGCGGGTGATGCACGTCTCCAACCTCTACCGCGTGCCGCAGGCCGAGGAGCTGGCGGCGCGCCATGTCGCCAACTCCTTCGCCGACAGCGTGTTCTTCTGCAACTCGGGCGCCGAGGCGAACGAGGGCATGGTGAAGGCGGTGCGGAAATACCACGCCGAGACGGGCCATCCGGAGCGCTACCGGATGATCTGCTTCGAGGGCGCCTTCCATGGCCGCACGCTCGCCATGCTCGCCGCCACGGGGAACGAGAAGTATCTCGCCGGTTTCGGCCCGCCGGTGGACGGCTTCGACCACGTTCCCTTCGGCGACATGAACGCGGTGCGCGCGGCCATCACGCCGCAGACGGCGGGCATCATGATCGAGCCGGTGCAGGGCGAGGGCGGCGTGCGCCCCGCGAGCCTGCGCTTCCTGCGCGAACTCCGCGCCACCTGCGACGAGTTCGGCCTGCTGCTGGCGCTCGACGAGGTGCAGACCGGCATGGGCCGCTCCGGCAGGCTCTGGGCGCACCAGTGGGCGGGCATCGAGCCAGACGTGATGTCCTCCGCCAAGGGGATCGGCGGCGGCTTTCCGCTCGGCGCCATCCTCGCCAAGGAGCATGTGGCCAAGCACCTCAAGCCCGGCACGCACGGCACCACCTATGGCGGCAACCCGCTCGCCTGCGCGGCCGGCAATGCGGTGCTCGACGTGATCCTCGCGCCCGGCTTCCTCGCCGGGGTGGACCGGGTGGCGCGGCATCTCTGGCGCGGGCTGCTCGAGCTCGCGGCCCGCCACCCGCTGGTGGTGGAGGAGGTGCGCGGGGCGGGGCTGCTGCTCGGCCTCCGCCTGCGGCCGGAGGTCAACAACGGCGAGCTGCAGTCCGCTTGCATGGCGGAGGGGCTGCTGACCGTGGCCGCCGGCATGAATGTGCTGCGCGTGGCGCCGCCCCTCATCATCACCGAGGCCGAGGCCGACCAGGCGCTGGAGATGCTGGAGCGCGCCTGCCGCCGCCTCGCGCCCTCCCAGGCCAGGGCCGCCGCGAAGTGAGCGCGGCGGCGAGGGCGACCGGGGGCGGCGGCCCCCGCCATTTCCTGGAGCTGATGGACCTCGACTCCGCCTCGCTGCGGCACATGCTGGAGCTGGGCAAGAAGGCGAAGCGCGGCGAGATCGCCGGCAAGCCGCTCGAGGGCAAGACGGTGGCGATGATCTTCGAGCTGCCCTCGACCCGCACGCGCGTGAGCTTCGAGGTCGGCATCCGCCAGATGGGCGGGGAATCCCTCGTGCTGACGGCGAAGGAGATCCAGCTCAACCGCGGCGAGAGCGTGAAAGACACGGCGCGCGTGCTCTCGCGCTATGTGGACGCGATCATGCTGCGCACCGCCGATGTCTCGAACATCCGCGAGATGGCGGCCTACGCCACCGTGCCGGTGATCAACGGGCTCACCAACATCAGCCACCCCTGCCAGCTCATGGCCGACGTGATGACCTTCGAGGAGCATCGCGGGCCCATCGCGGGGCAGGTGATCGCCTGGACCGGGGACGGCAACAACGTCGCCCAGAGCTTCATCCAGGCGGCGGCGCGCTTCGGCTTCACCCTGCGCATGGCGACGCCGGAGCTCCTCCGCCCGCCGGCGGAGCTGGTGGCCTGGGCGCGCCGCGAGGGCGCGCGCATCGAACTCACCGACGACCCCGTGGCGGCGGTGAGCGGGGCCCGCGCCGTGGTCACCGACTGCTGGATCAGCATGAGCGACGAGAAGACCGCCGCCACGCAGAACCGGCACAACCTGCTCGCCCCCTACCAGGTCAACAGCGCGCTGATGCGCCACGCGGCGCCCGACGCCATCGTGATGCACTGCCTCCCGGCGCACCGCGGCGAGGAGATCACGGATGAGGTGATCGACGGACCGCAGTCGGTGGTGTTCGACGAGGCGGAGAACCGCCTGCACGCCCAGAAGGGCGTGCTGCTCTGGGCGCTCGGCCTCGCCTAGGGGCGGCGCCGCCGGGGCGCCGCGCCGCGTGCGGCATGCGCCTCAGGCCTCCAGCATCGCCTCCACGGCGGCGGCGATGCGCAGCAGGCGGTGGTCCTCGCCGTGCTCGCCCATGAGCATGAGTCCGGCGGGGGCCTCGCCCGGGCTGTGGATGGGCAGGCTGATGGCGCAGCGGTCCAGCATGTTCGCCACCGTGGTGTTGCGCAGCAGCAGCAGGTTGATGCGGTTGTAGTCGCCCTCCTCCTCCACCGCCGCGAGGGGCGGGGGAGCGAGCGGCACGGTGGGGCAGAGGAGCGCGTCGAAGGGCGCGGTGGCGGGGGCGCAGGCGGCGATCAGGGCGGCACGTTCGCGCAGCACCTCGAGGTAGTCATAGGCGCTCATGCGCTCGCCGCGGCTGATGCGCTTGAGGATGCGCGGATCGTAGCGGGTGCCGGCGGCGATGATCAGGTCGCGGTGCAGGTGGAAGGCCTCGCTGGCGGTCAGTCCGCCCTTGGCGTTGATCTCGGGGATGCGCTCGATGCCGGGCAGGGTGGTCTCGACGAGGCGCGCGCCGGCCGCTTCCAGCGCGGCGAGGGCGCGGGCGTAGGGGCGCGCCACCTCGCCTTCCAGATCGGCCTCGACATAGTTGGTGAGGATGCCGAGGCGCAGCCCGGCGAGCGGGAAGGGGGCGAGGGGCGCGGGGGTCTCGCCCGCGATCACCGCATCCAGCGTCGCGCAGCAGGCGACGGAGCGCGCCAGCGGCCCGATGGAGTCGAGCGAGGGGGAGAGGGGGAAGGCCCCCGCGAGCGGCACGCGCCGCGCCGTGGGCTTGAACCCGACCACGCCGCACAGGGCGGCCGGGATGCGGCAGGAGCCGCCGGTGTCGCTGCCCAGGCCCCCGAAGCCCATGCCATCCGCCGCCGCCACGGCGGCGCCCGAGGAGGAGCCGCCCGGCAGCCGCCCCGTGCCGCGGTCCCAGGGACTGAGCGGCGTGCCGTAATGCGGGTTCACGCCGAGGCCGGAGAAGGCGAACTCCGTCATGTTCGTCCGGCCGATGACGATGAAACCCGCCCGGCGGAGGCGGGCCACCACGGGCGCGTCGGCTGCGGCGGGGCCGGCGCCCTCGCGTGCCACCGAGCCCGCCATGGTCACGCGCCCGGCCTCGTCGAAGAGATCCTTGATGGTGACCGGGATGCCGGCGTGGCGCGAGGGGGCGCGGCCGGCGCGGCGCAGCGCGTCCATGGCGCGCGCCTCGGCGCGGGCGGCGGCGGCGTGGAGGGCGGTGAAGCTGCGCGGCCCCTCGCCCTCCCCGGCCCGGGCGAGCGCCTCCTCGACCAGGGCCTCGGCGGTGGTGGCGCCGGCCTCCAGCGCGCGGGCGGCGTCCTCGATGCTCGGGAAGGCGTGGCGGGGCATGGCGAGACTCCTGCGCGGGGAGAGCGGGCGCAGGAGTATCGCGGCGCGGCGCGGCGGGCGGAACCCCGCCCGGGCCGGGCTCAGCAGGGGCTCGGGATGGGCTGCAGCTCCATCAGCCGGCCGTCCACGGTGAAGTCGCCGAAATCCATCTTGAGCTCGTCGGCGACGCCGTTCTCGTAGTAGCGGAGACTGACTTCGTAGCTCGGCGTGGCGGCGCCGCCGCCCTGGCCGCCCTGGCCGCGGTCGAAGAAGGCGATGCGCATGCGCGCGCTGCCCTGGCCGGACAGCAGCGGGATCCTCGGGTGCGGCTGCGGCGGGATCCAGCCGCCGGAGATGATGGTCGTCGTGTCCTGCGCGCCGTCCGCGCTGGTGCCGTCGAAGAGCGGCGCGGCGTAGATGCGCCGCCCCTCCCGCGCCGCGGCCAGGCTGCGGATGGTGTGGATCATCGGCAGGATGGTGCCCGGCGGCAGCGGCTCCTCCACCGCATCGGGCAGGGTGTAGCGGATGACGCCGCCCTCCGGCGTGACCTCCGCCGTGCCGGCGACACGGGAGGTGACGGCGCCCTCGGTGATCTGCGTCAGCGAGAAGCGCAGGCGCGAACCGTCCTTCGCCTCCAGCGTGGCGTAGTCGCTGCTCGTCTCGATGGCGTTGCCGTCGCGGTCCTCGACGAGGAGGGTGAAGCGCTGGCGCACCGCCCAGGCCTCGCAGGCGTCCACCACCTCGAAGAGCATGATGCCCTGGGCCTGCACCACGCCCGACGAGTCGCGCGCGCTGTCGAGGGCCAGGCGGTAGGCCGCGCGATGCGCCAGCATGCGCTCATGCCCGGGCTCCTTGGCGCCCGGCGCGCCGGGCGCGAGAAGGAGGAGGGCGAGGAGGGCGAGAGCGGCGCGGCGGAGCATGGCCCCAACTTAGCCCTTCTTCGGCTCCGTTCCAGGCTTGCCTGGCGGGAGCACGACGCGCAGCGAGAGTTCCTTGAGGCGCGCCTCCTCCACCGGGGCGGGGGCGCCCATCATCAGATCCTCCGCCTGCTGGTTCATGGGGAAGAGGATCACCTCGCGGATGTTGGGCTCGTCGGCCAGCAGCATCACCATGCGGTCGATTCCGGGGGCCGAGCCGCCATGCGGCGGCGCGCCGTAGCGGAAGGCGTTGAGCATGCCGCCGAAGCGCCGCTCCACCTCCTCGGCCGGGTAGCCCGCGATCTCGAAGGCGCGCAGCATGATGTCGGGGCGGTGGTTGCGGATGGCGCCGGAGGAGAGTTCGATTCCGTTGCAGACGATGTCGTACTGATAGGCCTTGATGGTCAGCGGGTCCTGGCTGTTCAGCGCCTCGAGCCCGCCCTGCGGCATGGAGAAGGGGTTGTGGGAGAAGTCGATCTTCCCCGTCTCCTCGTTCAGCTCGTACATCGGGAAATCGGTCACCCAGCAGAAGCGGTAGGCGTCGCGCTCGACGAGCCCGAGTTCCGCGCCCAGGCGGTTGCGCGCCTTGCCGGCGAGCTTCGCCGCCTCCTCCGCCTTGCCGGCGGCGAAGAACACGGCGTCGCCGTCCCCGAGGCCGAGCTGGGCCAGCAGGGCGGCGGCGCGATCCGCTTCCAGGTTCTTCGCGATGGGGCCGGCCGCGCCCCCGCTCTCGACGGTGATGTAGCCGAGTCCGCCCCCGCCTTCGCTGCGTGCCCACTCGTTCAGCTTGTCGAAGAAGCTGCGCGGCTGGCCGCCGGCGCCGGGGGCGGGGATGGCGCGCACGACGCCTCCCTGGGCTGCGATACGAGCGAAGAGGCCGAAGGAGGAGCCGGCGAAATGCGCCGTCACGTCCGCGATGCGCAGCGGGTTGCGCAGGTCCGGCTTGTCGGAGCCGAACTCCAGCATCGCCTGCTCGTAGGGGATGCGCGGGAAGGGGGCGGGGGTGACGGCCCGCTTCACCCCGGTCCAGTCCGAGAACTCCTCGAAGACGCCGGCGAGCACCGGCTCGATGGCGGCGAAGACGTCCTCCTGCGTGACGAAGCTCATCTCGAAGTCGAGCTGGTAGAACTCGCCGGGCGAGCGGTCGGCGCGGGAGGCCTCGTCGCGGAAGCAGGGCGCGATCTGGAAATAGCGGTCGAAGCCCGCCACCATGCAGAGCTGCTTGAACTGCTGCGGCGCCTGGGGCAGCGCGTAGAACTTGCCGGGGTGCAGCCGCGCGGGCACCAGGAAGTCGCGCGCGCCCTCGGGGCTGCTGGCGGTGAGGATGGGGGTCTGGAACTCGGTGAAGCCCTGCTCGATCATCCGCCGGCGGATGGAGGCGATGACCTGGGAGCGCAGCATCAGGTTGCGGTGCGGCTTCTCGCGCCGGAGGTCGAGGAAGCGGTAGCGCAGGCGCAGCTCCTCGGGGAACTCGGCCTCTCCGGCCACCTGGATGGGCAGCACCTGCGCCTCGCTCTGCACCGCGAGCTCCTGCACGCGCAGCTCGATGGCGCCGGTGGGCAGCTTCTCGTTCACCGTGCCCGGCTCGCGCGCCACCACCTGGCCGGTGACCGTGATCACGCTCTCCGGGCGCAGCCGATCGGCCAGGGAAAAGACCGGGGAGGCCGGCGTGACCACGCATTGGGTGATGCCGTAGTGGTCGCGCAGGTCGAGGAAGAGCAGGCCGCCGTGGTCGCGCTTGCGGTGCACCCAGCCGGAGAGGCGGGCGGTGATGCCGGCATGCTCGGCGCGGAGCGCGCCGCAAGTGTGGGTGCGGTAGGCGTGCATGGCGTCCTGCGGGGAAACTCGGGGCGGCAAAGGGCCTTCGCGCGGGCGGGAAGTCAAGCGCCCGCCCGGCGGCCGGTAGGCCGGCCGGCCTTGCGCGCCGGGCATGGGGCACGTAACCGGGCCGCATGTCCCGCCCGCCCGAGCCCGCGCCCCGACTCGTCACCGCCACCGAGGATCTCGCCGCCCTCTGCGAGCGGCTCCGCGAGGAGCCCTTCGTGACGGTGGACACGGAGTTCATGCGCGAGCGCACCTACTGGCCCGAGCTCTGCCTCGTGCAGCTCGCCGGGATGCAGGAGGTGGCGGTGGTGGACGCGCTGGCCGAGGGCCTCGACCTCTCCCCGCTCGGCGAGCTGCTGGCCGATCCCGCCGTGATCAAGGTGTTCCATGCCGCGCGGCAGGATGTGGAGATCTTCCTGCTGCGCTTCGGCGCCGTGCCCGCGCCGCTCTTCGACACGCAGATCGCGGCCATGGTGGCCGGATTCGGCGACCAGGCGAGCTACGACAGCCTGGTGCGCGCCCTGACGGGCGGCGCCATCGACAAGGCGCACCGTTTCAGCGACTGGTCCGTCCGGCCGCTGAGCGCGGCGCAGATCGCCTATGCGGCGGCGGACGTGACGCATCTGCGCCAGGTCTATCTGCGCCTGCGCGAGAGACTGCTGAACGAGGGCCGTCTCGACTGGGTGGCGCAGGAGATGGACGCGCTGCTCGATCCCGCGACCTACCTCACCGCGCCGGAGCAGGCCTGGGAGCGGCTGAAGCCGCGCACGAGCAACCGCCGCTTCCTCGGCGTGCTGCGTGCCGCGGCGGCCTGGCGCGAGGCGGAAGCGCAGCGCATCAACATCCCGCGCGGGCGGCTGATGAAGGACGAGACGCTTCTCGAGGTCGCCGCCAGCGCGCCCGAGACCCCGGAGCAGCTCGCCCGCGCGCGCGGCGTGAGCGAGGGCTTCGCGCGCGGCAAGTCGGGCGCGGGGCTGCTCGCGGCCATCGCCGAGGCCAAGGCCCTGCCCGAGGAGGCGCTGCCCCAGCCGCTCGAGGGCCGCAGGGGCGCGGGCGCCTCGCCGGCGCTGGTGGCGCTGCTCAAGGTGCTGCTGGCCGCGGCGGCGGAGGCGCACCATGTCGCCCCCCGCCTGATCGCCGACACGGAGGAGCTGGAGCGCCTGGCCGCCGAGGCGGAGCCGGAGCTGCGCTGCCTCGTCGGCTGGCGGCGCGAGGTGTTCGGCGCCGATGCGCTGGCGCTCAAGCAGGGGCGGCTGGCGCTGGGCGTGGCGGGGCGGCGGGTGCGCCTGATCCAGGTCTAGGCTCATGCCAGGGGCCGCCGGCCTCGAACTCGCGAGAAGGCGGCAGGGCCGCCGAAATGCCCGCCTCTTGGCACGCCGCCGGCCGCCCACCCGGCGTGCGCGATCCCTCCGGCGTGACCGCCGGAGGTCTCAGCGCGCCCGCTCGATCCGCGGATCGGGCACGCGCGCGGCCGCCAGCACCTCCACCGAGGCTGCGCCGGCCTCCAGCAGCGCCCGGGCGCAGGCATGGGCCGTGGCGCCGGAGGTCAGCACATCGTCCACCAGCAGGACCCGTTTGCCGGCGAGCGCCGCCGCCGCGTGCGGCGGCACGCGAAAGGCGCCCTCCACCTCCGCCGCGCGCGCCGCGGCGCCGAGATCGCCGAGCGGCCGGGTGCGGCGGGCGCGCCGCAGCAGCAGCGGCGCGTGCGGCACGCCCGAGAGGCGCGAGAGCGCCCGCGCCAGCAGCGCGGCCTGGTTGTGCCGCCGCCGGAACAGCCGCCAGCGGTGCAGCGGCACCGGCACGAGGAGATCGGCCCCGCGCAGCAGTTCCGCCCCGGCGCGCGCCATCATGCGCGCGAGGGGCTGGGCGAGCTCCGTCCGGTCGCGGTGCTTGAAGGGCAGGATCAGCGCCTTCGCCCCCGCGTCATAGCGCAGGGCGGCACGGGCCCGGCGGAAGGCGGGCGGGGCGGCGAGGCAGGCGGCGCACACCGGCCCCTCGGCGCGCATCTCACCCGCGGCGTCGTGCGGCAGGGGCACGCCGCAGACGGCGCACATCGGCGCGCTGACGAAGGAGAGGCGGGCGAAGCAGGCGGGGCAGAGGCCCCCCTGTTCGGCCACCGGCTCCTCGCAGGTCAGGCAGCTCGGGGGCAGCAGGAGGTCGAGCGCCGCCCCGCCAAGCGCCTTCAGCCGGGCGGCGAGGGCCACTGCCCGAACGGCGCCGTGCCGTCCTTGGCCACCTCGTGCACCAGGTCCACCTCCCAGGAGAGGTAGGCGTGCATCGCCTCCTCGATGCCGCTGTTGCGGTCGTAGGGGCGCAGATACCAGTCCACGCAGGCCTCGTCGGGCGGGTTGTGCCGGTCGCTCGCCACCGGCAGCCCGGCCGCGCGCCACGCCTTCAGCCCGCCGGCCAGCACCCGCGCGCCCGGCGTCTCGGCGGCGGCGAGATGGGCCAGCGTCTCGTCCGGCGCGGTGATCACCACCGGGCCCGCCACGCGCGGGAGCCGCCCGCGCACCGCCCAGACGCTCCCCGGGATATGGGCCTCGCGGAAATCGATGGAGCGCGCGAGGTCGATCACTGTCACCCCCTCCTCCCGCGCCAGCGCCTCCGGGGTCACCGTGGGGGCGTCGCGGCGTTCCGGCACCTCGGGCCTCCAGGGCCCCTGCGCCAGCGGCCCGTTCAGCGGGTCGCTCACCACGAACACCTCCCAGCCGCCCATCTGCGCGAGCCACCCTCCTGTCATGCGGGCGCGCACCGTGTCGTCGTCGGCGAGGATCACGCGCGCGCCGCGCACCGCGATCCACTGGTCCGTGGCCTGGACGAGCTGCCCGCCCGGGGCGTGGCGGAAGCCCGGGATGTGGCCGGCGGCGTATTCCTCCGGCGCGCGCACATCCAGCGCGTAGGTGCTGCGCGCGGGGTCGCGGCGCATGGCCTCGGCCTCGGCGCGGGTGAGAAGGCGCACCCCGTGCCGCGCGGCGAAGGCGCTGGCATGGCGCAGCGCCTCGGCGGCCGTCTGCGGCGTTCCGGGCGGGTAGCTGCGCGTCTCGCCGCGCGCGCAAGCGAAGCCCGCCAGCTCCCAGCCCATGGTGCCGTTGCGCAGGGCCAGCACCCGGTTGGGCAGGGCCATCTGGCGCAGGCTCTCCGCCCCCATGATGCTGCGGGTGCGGCCGGCGCAGTTCACCACGATGGTGGTCTCGGGCCGCGGCACAAGGTCGCGGATGCGGTAGGCGAGCTCGCCCCCGGGCACGTTGATGCCGCCGGGGATGCTCATCCTGGTGAACTCCTCCATCGGGCGGCTGTCGAGGATCACCATGTCGGCGCCCGCGCGGATCATCGCATCCAGCTCCGGCGGGTCGAGGCTCTCGGTGCCGTAGTGGTGTTCCACCCATTCGCCGAAGGCCTTGGAGGGCACATGCACGCCGGTGAAGACCACCCCGCCCGCCGCCGCCCAGGCGGGGGTGCCGCCGGCGAGCACATGCACATCGCTGCAGCCGATGCCGCGCAGGTAGTCGGCCAGGCGATCGGCGTGGCCCTCGCCGCCGTCCACGCAGACCACCCGCACGCCGCGGCGCGGCAGCAGGGCGCGGGCGCGCAACTCCTTCTTCGAGAGCGGGCAGGGCACGGCCCAGAACAGGTGGCCGTGGCCGAACTCGCCCTCCTCGCGCGCGTCGAGGATGGCGAGTTCGCCCCCCTCGTTCAGCCACGCGCGCAGCGTGGCGGCATCGACCCGCATTCAGCGGTCCCGCCCGGCCGTCGGCTTCATGAAGTTCCTGTTGTAGTAGCTCACCTCTCCGGTGAGGTCGTCGTAGGCGCGTCGGCCCTCGAGCCTCTCCAGCGCCAGCCCGTACATGTGCAGGTGGCGCGTGGGCCGCTCGCCGGTGGTGTGGATGGAGTGGATGTCCTCCGGCATCAGGGCGATGCCGCGGCCGGGCTCCACCATGATCTCCTCGCGCACCCGCAGTTCGCAGCGCGCGGGATCGCTGCCGTCGTCCAGCCGCTCATAGACCTTGTTCAGCTCCTGCCCGTCCACCGCGACAACGACGGCCCAGGTGGTGTGGTCGTGCGGCTTGGTGCTGTTCCCGGGATTGAGCGCGTTGAGGTAGAGGGCGAAGCGCCCGCCCTCCTCCTCGCGCAGCAGGTAGCGGTTGGAGCCCTTCTCGCCGTTCGGCGGCGGCGGGAACTCGGCCGAGGGGAACAGGTGCTCCTGCGCGGCGAGCTGCATGAGCTCGGCCTTGATGGCCTCCAGCGCCTCGCGCGTCACGCCCATGCGGGCCTCGATCTCGCGCACGCGGGCGACGGTGGCGGCGACGGCGGCCTGCCGCGCGGCCTTCACGTCCATCTGGTTCATGGCGGGTTCCTCCTCGGGCCGCGACAGCTTAACGCCGCTGGACAAGGCGCGCCACGCCCCGCAGATGAGGGCGGTGAGCCCGCCGCCCGAGATCTTCGACCGCCGCTTGCTGGCCCGGCGCCGCGCCCGTGCCGCGGCCCGGGTGGAGGCGGTGATGCCGGTGCTGGAGGCGGCGGCGGAGCGCCTGCTCGACCGGCTCGACGACACCACGCGCCGCTTCGCCCGCGCCCTCGACCTCGGCGGCCGCGGCGCGGTGGCGCCCAGGCTGCGGGCCCGGGGCATCCCCTTCGTCGTCTCCATGGACCTCGCCCCCGCCATGGCGGCGCGCGCGGGGGGGCTCGCGGTGGCCGGCGACGAGGAGTGGCTGCCCTTCGCCCCCGCGAGCTTCGACCTGATCGTGGCCAGCCTCGCCCTGCACTGGGTGAACGACCTGCCCGGCGCGCTGATCCAGCTCCGCCGCGCCCTGGCGCCGGACGGCCTCTTCCTCGCGAGCCTTCCCGGCTTCGGCACGCTGCAGGGGCTGCGCGAGGCGCTGGCCGCGGCCGAGGCGGAGCTCCGCGGCGGCGCGAGCCCCCGCGTCTCCCCCTTCCCCGAGCTGCGCGATCTGGCCGGCCTGCTGCAGCGCGCCGGCTTCGCCCTGCCGGTGGCGGACCAGGAGACGCTCTCGCTGGCCTGGCGAACCCCGCTCGGCCTCGTCGCCGATCTCCGCGCGGCCGGGGAGGGCTGCGCCCTGCTGGCGCGCGACCGCCGCACCCCACCGCGCGCGCTCTTCCCGGCCGCCTTCGCGCGCATGCCCCTCGCCCTGGAGGCGCCGCTGCTGGTCATGACCGGATGGGCCCCGCACGAGAGCCAGCAGAGGCCCGCCCGGCCGGGCAGCGCCACCGTCCGGCTGGCCGATGCGCTGGGCAGCGTGGAGCACAAGGCCGGGGAGAGGGCGGGTTGAAGCTTCGCTCCGCCGCGCGCATCTTCGCCCGAGCCAGGCAATGAAGGCGGGTCGGACCCGGAAGATGGACAAACAGGGCGGCGAGTCGCGCCGCATCACCCTCCATGCCCCCGAGGATTTCGAGGGCGCGCGCCGCGCGGGGCAGCTCGCCGCCGCCTGTCTCGACATGATCGAGGCGCATGTGAAGCCCGGCGTGACGACGGGCCAGCTCGACCGTCTCTGCCACGAGTTCATGGCCGACCACGGGGCGGTGCCGGCCACGCTCGGCTACCGCGGCTATGCCCATTCCTCCTGCATCTCGCTCAACCATGTGGTCTGCCACGGGATCCCCGGCGAGCGCGTGCTGGGCGAGGGCGACATCCTCAACATCGACGTCACCGCGCTGCTCGACGGCTGGCACGGGGACACGAGCCGCATGTTCGCCGTCGGCGAGGTGAGCACCAAGGCGCGGCTGCTGATCGAGGTGACCTACGAGGCGATGATGCGCGGCATCGCCGCCGCCAAGCCGGGCAACACCTTCGGCGACATCGGCCACGCCATCCAGTCCTACGCCGAGAAGCACCGCTTCTCGATCGTGCGGGACTTCTGCGGCCACGGCATCGGCCGCAACTTCCACGAGCCGCCCAACGTCCTGCACTTCGGGCGCCCGGGCGAGGGGCCGAAGCTGCAGCCGGGCATGTTCTTCACCATCGAGCCGATGGTGAACGCCGGCCGCCCCGAGGTGAAGATCCTCGAGGATGGCTGGACCGCCGTGACGCGCGACCGCTCGCTCTCGGCGCAGTTCGAACACATGGTCGGCATCACCGAGACGGGCTGCGAGATCTTCACCCTCTCGCCGGCCGGCCGGCACAAGCCGGTCTTCGGCTGATGCGCCGGCCGCCCGCCCGCCGCCCATGACCGGCCGCCGGCGCGGCATGGAGGAGGCCGCGGGCCTCTTCCCCGCGGCCGACCCCGCGCCCAGGCCCCCAGGGCCGGAGGGCCACCGGGAGCGGATGCGCCGGAAGCTGCTCGCCGCCGGGCCCGAGGCGCTGCTCGACCACGAGCTGCTCGAGATGGTGCTCTTCCTCGCGCTGCCGCGGCGCGACACCAAGCCCATCGCCCGCGCGCTGCTGGCCCGTTTCCGGGATTTCGCCGGCGTCATCTCCGCCCCCGAGGCCGATCTGCGCGCCATCGAGGGACTCGGCGAGGCCGGCATCGCCGCGCTGCGCACGGTGCAGGCGGCGGCCCTGCGCCTCGCGCGCACCGAGCTGCGCGAGGCGCCGGTGCTGAACAACTGGTCGCGCCTCGAGGCCTATCTCACGGCAGTCCTCGCGCGCGAGCCGATCGAGCAGTTCCGCGTGCTCTTCCTCGACACCCGCAACCGTCTGATCGCCGACGAGGCGCAGGCGCGCGGCACGGTCAACCACACCCCCGTCTATCCGCGCGAGGTGGTCAAGCGGGCCCTCGAGCTGCACGCCACGGCGCTGATCCTCGTCCACAACCACCCGAGCGGCGACCCGACGCCGAGCCGCGCCGACATCGAGATGACGGAGGAGGTGCAGCGCGCCGCCGAGGTGCTCGGCATCGTGCTGCACGACCACCTCATCGTGGGGCGGGGCGCTGTGCTGTCGTTCCGGCGCGAAGGGCTGCTCTAGCGGGCTGGGATGGAGCCCGCGCCGCCGTGGCCGCGCGCGCCGGCTGGGCGGCCGGCCGGGCGGGGGTGCGGAGCTGCACCGCCCCGGCGCGGGCGGGGGCGCCGGCGCGCCGGGGGGCGGGGGACGCCGCCGGCGCCGGCTCGCCGATCGCGTCGGACGCGGCCTCCCGGGGCGATTCGGGGCCACCGCGCGGCGGGGGCATGGGCTCGCCTGGCTCCACCGGGGTGCCGCGCAGAGCCGCGGCGATCTCGCGCACGAAAGCGCGCGGGTCCGCCACCGGAGGGGTGTGTCGCGGCATGGAGGCCCGGATGCGCAGGATCTGCCCGCCCGCCGCGCCGACGCAGACCAGGCTCTGCACCGGCTGGCGGCCGTAGCTGCCCTCCATGGCGGCGCAGCGCAGCAACGGCGCCGAGGGCGGTTCCTGGAACTCGGCGGCGACGCTCAGCCGCCGGGCCGGGCCCTGGCCGCGGGCGCTTTCCGTGACCCAGCGCTGGAACTCGGCCTGCGCCTCGGCCTCCAGCGGTCCATCGGCCGGGGCGGGCCCCTCGGGCCGCAGCACCTGCACGAAGGCGGCGGCACGCCGGCCCTCGGTGGCGTAGTTCACCTCCGTGCCCTGCCGGGGCTGGCCGACCGGCACGGTGGCGCCGCGCTGGAAGCCCGCGGCCGAGGCGGGCAGCCGCTCGGCCAGCGCTGCCGGCCCCGCGGCGCGCGGCACCGGCCCGGCAGTGGGTGGCGCGTCGCGCGCCGCGTCGCAGCCGGCCAGAACGCCGAGTGCGAGGAGGCCGGAGATCAGTGCGCCGGCGGCAGCGGCAGGCCGTGGCCGAGATGCGCGTTGGACACGAGGATGCCTTCCCACAACCACTCCGATCCGATCCAGGCGATGAACGCGACCCCGATGTAGGCGATGATGCGGTCTCGGTCGAGAATCCGGGCGAGCCATGCGCCGTGCACCGCCATCATCGCCACGCAGCGCAGCAGCCCGGCCATCCGCAGCATGACCCTGGCGCGGGCGACCGCCGCGGCGCCGAACACAGCGTCGAGACCCACCGGGAGATCCGCCACCACGATCTGCCACAGCGCGGCGGCGAACGGCCGGGGCGCCGCCTCCTCCCTCCCCGTCTCGCCCTGTCCGGCCGCGCGGGCAGCAGCGCGCGCAGGACGCATCCGGCGATCGCCCGCAGCCCGCAGGACGAAGCCCCCCGCGATCGCGCCGCGGCGGAGCATCGCGGGCCGGCCCGCCGCAGCCAGCCCGATCCCCCCGGCAGTGTCGCCGGGCGGGGCGACCTCGAGCCGGAGGAGGTCGCGCAGCCCCGGCAGGAAGGCGCTGACCTCGGGCCTCCGGGGCATGCTCGCGGAGCGGAGGTCGCAACCGCCGCTCTGCACCGCACATGGCCCCGGCCCGTCCTTTGGCGAGGCGTGGCGCCGCCGCGACGCGCGCGCCACATCGCCGCTCAGCCGCCCCTGTCGGCGCGGCGCAGCGCGCGCAGCACCGCATCCACCATCAGCGTCGCCACCGCCGTGAAGACCACCACCTGCAGCAGCGTCGCCCCCGCCCACATCCAGGCGGGGAAGACGCCCGGCAGGGCGAGGTAGCCCAGCGGCAGCAGCAGGAAGGCGTAGGAGCCCGGCACGCGGTCGGCCACCTCGGCGGTGCCCTGGTAGATCATGTCGCCCGCCACGTAGAGGATGATGAGCAGGCCGACCCAGGCGATCCAGCGGTGCTTGTTCAGCAGGTTCGCGATGAAGGTGGCCGCGACACCCATCAGCACCACCGAGATGGCGAGGCCGATGATGAGAATGTAGGGGTGATCCTTGGCCGCGCCCGCCACCGCCAGCACGTTGTCGAGGCTCATCGAGACGTCAGCCACCAGGATCTGCACGATCGCCTGGCGCAGCGTCTTGCGCGGCGCCTTGGCCTCGGCCTCGGCGAGGGCCTGCGCGTGGTCCTCGTGGCCGCCGCCCTCGCGCAGCTCGCGGTACATCTTCCAGCACACCCAGAGCAGCAGCACGCCGCCCGCCAGCGTGATGCCGACGATCTGCAGGAGCTGCACGGTCACGCTCGCGAAGGCGATGCGCATCACGGTGGCGGCGACGATGCCCCAGAAGATCGCGGTGCGGCGCTGCTGCGGCGGCAGGCCCGCCGCCGCCATGCCGACGACGATGGCGTTGTCGCCCGCCAGCACGATGTCGATCATCAGGACCTGAATAAGCGGGACGACCCATTCCGGCATGACGGAACCTCAACCTCTCAACATGGATTTTTCTTCATCGCGGCGTCGCCTCCGCGCGGCGGAACACTAGGGAAAACTTGGCCTGCGCGGAAGCCCGCTTGTCGGCCCGCGCCGCATCGGCGAGAGGGGACCGGCAGGAACGCCCCTCCCAGGCACCCGCCCCCCGCCGCCACGCACGTCCACACAGGCAGAGGCCGAGCCATGGTTCCCCGCTACACCCGCCCGCAGATGGCCGAGATCTGGTCGCCCGCCGCGCGCTACCGCATCTGGTTCGAGATCGAGGCCCTCGCCGCCGAGGCGATGGCGGCGATCGGCGCCATCCCGGCCGAGGCGGCGCGCGCCATCCGCGAGGGCGGCGCGCGCAAGGTGGCGGCCATCACCGAGGCCGACATCGCGCGCATCGACGAGATCGAGCGCGTGACGCGCCACGACGTGATCGCCTTCCTCACCTGGCTGGGCGAGGGGATCGGCGAGGCGGCGCGCTTCATCCACCAGGGCATGACCAGCTCCGACGTGCTGGACACCTGCCTCGCCGTGCAGATGACGCGCGCGGCCGATCTGCTGATCGCGGACGTGGATGCGGTGCTGGCCGCGCTGCGCGCCCGCGCGATGGAGCACAAGTTCACCCCCACCATCGGCCGCAGCCACGGCATCCACGCCGAGCCGACCACCTTCGGCCTCAAGCTCGCCGGCCATCACGCGGAGTTCCAGCGCGCCCGCGCGCGGCTCCTCCAGGCGCGGGCGGAGGTGGCGACCTGCGCCATCTCGGGGCCCGTGGGCACCTTCGCCAGCGTGGACCCGCGCGTGGAGGCGCATGTCGCGGAGAAGCTCGGCCTCGCGGTGGAGCCGGTCTCCACCCAGGTGATCCCGCGCGACCGGCATGCCGCCTTCTTCTGCCACCTCGCCGTGGTGGCCGGGGCGGTGGAGCGCCTCGCCGTCGAGGTGCGCCACCTCCAGCGCAGCGAGGTGCGCGAGGCGGAGGAGTTCTTCCACGCGGGGCAGAAGGGCAGCTCCGCCATGCCGCACAAGCGCAACCCGGTGCTGAGCGAGAACCTCACCGGCCTCGCGCGGCTGGTGCGCGGCTATGCCGTGCCCGCGCTCGAGAACATCGCCCTCTGGCACGAGCGCGACATCAGCCACTCGAGCGTGGAGCGCGTGATCGCCCCCGATGCGACCATCGCGCTCGACTTCGCGCTGATGCGCCTCGCCGGCATGGTCGAGAAGCTCACCGTCTATCCCGAGCGGATGGCGGAAAACCTCGACTCCCTCGGCGGCGTGGTGCACAGCCAGAAGGTGCTGCTGGCGCTGACCCAGGCCGGACTCTCGCGCGAGGCGGCCTATGCCGCGGTGCAGCGTGCTGCGATGGAGACCTGGTTGAAGCTCGGCCGTCCGGACGGGAAGAGCTTCCGCGACAACCTTCTGGCCGATCCGGAGGTGGCCCCGCGCCTCGGCGCGGCCGAACTGGAGGCAGCCATGGATCCGGCGCGCGACTTCCGACACGTGGAGACGATCTTCGCGCGCGTCTTCGGAGCGGCCTGATCGCGCCACGAAAGCGCCACGCGCCGGGCCTTTCCTGGATGGGCGGCGGGCCCCCCGTGGTTCCCGCCGGCGGAGAGCCGGCCATGCGAGGTGGCGCAGCACCGACACTGATCCTTGCCGCGGCGCTGCTCGCGGGCGGATGTGTGCATCACGGCCCTGGTGACCCCGTCGGCTACCTGGGCGGCTGGAGCCATGCGCGCCCCGGCTGGAGCATTCCGCGCTACCGGCCGCCCCCGCCGCCACCCTGGCACTGGCGCCCGCCGCCACCGCGCTTCCACCCCCCGCCGCCACGCTTCCACGGGCCGCCCCCGGGCTTTCGTCCTCCGCCGCCCCGTTTCCATCACCCGGCCCCGCCGCCCGGGCCGGGCCCGGGGCGCCCGCCGCGGCCGCCTTTCCCTGGCTGACATGCCTCGACAGAGGAGCAACCCATGATCCGCAAGGCGTTGTTCATCCGCATCCTGCCGCTGCTGGCAGGGCTGCTCCTGGCCGCCGCGCCCGCAAGCGCGGGCCAAGGCTGGCACGGGCCGGGCTATGGCTACGGCTATGGCTATCGGTATCGCCCTCCACCCCCGCCGCCGCATTGGCACTGGCGCCCGCCACCCCCGCCGCCGCGCGTCATCTATGTCCCACCGCCCGTGGTGTATCACCGCCCGCCCTGCTGGCGGCTGCCGCCCTGGCATCCGGCCTTCTGCCCGCCCCCGCCGCTCTACCACCGCCACTGGTAGGGGGCGGTGCCGCCCTTCATAAGCGGGGCATGTGCACCGTGATCCTGCTGCACCGGCCGGGCGAGGCCTGGCCGCTGCTGCTGGCCGCGAATCGCGACGAGCGGCTGGACCGGCCCTGGGAGGCCCCGGCCGCCCACTGGCCCGGCCTGATCGGCGGGCGCGACGTCATGGCGGGCGGCACTTGGCTGGCGATGAACCGCGCGGGCGTCGTGGCCGCCGTGCTCAACCGCCCGGGCAGCCTGGGGCCGGAGCCGGGCAAGCGCTCGCGCGGGCAGTTGCCGCTCCTTGCCCTGGAAGCGGACAGCGCCGCCTGCGCGGCCGGCCGCCTTGCCGCGCTTGACGCCGGCCTCTGGCGCCCCTTTCACGCCGTGCTGGCCGATGCGCGCGGCGCTTGGTTCGTGCTCGGCCGGGGCGAGGGCCGGCCCGAGGCGTGGGCGCTGCCGCCGGGTCTCTCCGTCGTGACCGCCCATCCGCCGAACGATCTCTCGAGCCCGCGCATCGCCCGCCATCTGCCTCGCTTCGCCGCCGCGCGCCCGCCCGCCCCGCCCGACTGGGGCGACTGGCCCGCCCTGCTGGCGGATTCGGCCGGGGCGGCGGCGGAGGCGCTCAACATCCCCCCGCTCGGCGGCTTCGGCACCGTGTGCAGCTCGCTGCTGGCGCTGGGCGCCGCGGGCGAACGCCTCTGGCATTTCGCGGCCGGTCCGCCCGACCGCATGCCCTTCCTGCCCCTGCCGCTCGACTGACCCGCGTGGCACGCATGGGCAAGCCTTGCTATATGAAGAAGGCATTCTGCTTTCCCACCAAGGACCCGCCGCCATGGCTCGCCGCCGCCAGCTCTATGAGGGCAAGGCCAAGATCCTGTTCGAGGGCCCCGAGCCCGGCACCCTCGTGCAGTATTTCAAGGACGACGCCACCGCCTTCAACGCGCAGAAGCGCGGCACCATCACCGGCAAGGGCGTGCTCAACAACCGCATCAGCGAATACCTGATGCAACGGCTGGGGGAGATCGGCATCCCCACGCACTTCATCCGCCGCCTCAACATGCGCGAGCAGCTCGTGCGCGAGGTGGAGATCATTCCGCTCGAGGTGGTGGTGCGCAACGTCGCCGCCGGCAGCCTTGCGACGCGGCTCGGCATCCAGGAGGGCACGCGGCTGCCACGCTCCATCATCGAATACTACTACAAGAACGACCAGCTGCAGGACCCGATGGTGAGCGAGGAGCACATCACCGCCTTCGGCTGGGCCTCCACGCATGATCTCGACGACATCGTGCAGCTTTCGCTGCGGGTGAACGACTTCCTCTCGGGCCTGTTCCTCGGCGTCGGCATCACGCTGGTCGACTTCAAGCTCGAGTTCGGCCGGCTGTGGGAGAACGACGAGATGCGCATCGTGCTCGCCGACGAGATCAGCCCCGACAACTGCCGGCTGTGGGACGTGAAGACCGGCGAGAAGATGGACAAGGACCGCTTCCGCCGCGACCTCGGCAAGGTCGAGGAGGGCTACCAGGAGGTGGCCCGGCGGCTGGGCATCCTGCCCGAGGCCGGCATTCGCGACCTCAAGGGTCCGGAGGTGATGCAGTAGTTTCCGTCCTCGGACGCCTCGCGTCGGAGGCGTGCCAGAGGCAGGTGGCGCGCCCTCCGCGCGCCTCGCTGTCGCCGCGCCGCCGGCGCATCCGGCGGGGAGGGCGGTGGGGCGGCGGCGCGCGCCTTGCGCGGGGATCCGCCGGACGGTGTGACGGTGCTGTGCGGGAGTGCTCGATGGTGACCAGGTTGCGCGTGACAGTCTTCCCCAAGGCGGGTGTTCTCGACCCGCAGGGCAAGGCCATCGAGCGCGCGCTCGCCGGGCAAGGCTTCAGCGGGGTGCGCGAGGTGCGCGTGGGCAAGGTGATGCTCGTGGACGTGGAGGAGACGGACCCCGCCCGGGCCAAGGCCACGGGCGAGGAGATGGCGCGCCGGCTGCTCGCCAACACCGTGATCGAGAGCTTCACGGTGGAGATCGCGTGAGCGGCGCAGCCACCCGCGCGCCCATGCCGCGCTCCCTGCGCGCCTTCCTGCTCGTCTCGGGCGGGCTCGCGGCCTGGCGCCTGCTGAGCACGGCGGCCTTTCTGCTCGCCGGCCCGCCGCTCGAGGTGCTGCCCCAGCACCACACGGCGCAGGTCTTCTTTCTGCTCTCCAAGGCCTTCCTGGGCGGGCTGTTCTGGCCCATCAGCCTCGCCATCGAGGGCTGGCGCGACCCCCTGGGCTGGATCCTCTACCCATGGTGAAGGCCTCCATCGTGGTGATGGCGGTGCTGACGGTGCTCGTCTTCATTGGGCTCGGCTGGCGGGAGCGGCGGCTCGCCGCCGGCCGGCCCACCCCGTCCCGCCAGGGCTGGCTCGCCCGGCAGAAGGCGAAGGCGAACCGGGCGGTGACGGCGGCGGCCATCGCCGCCATCGGCACCAGCGTGATCCTGGGCGCGCTGCACTGGCTGCGCGTGGTGCAGGGGTGAGTCTGCTGTGGGCCTTCCTGCTGCTGCTTGTGTTGCCCGCGGGCGTGTTCGGCATGGTGTTCGGCGCCATGGCGGTGGCGGCGGTGCCGCTCTCGCTGCTGCTGCTGCTGCTGCTGCCGCGGTCCTGGCGTCAGGGGCTGCCGCCCGCCACCCTCTTCACCGCGGGCATGCTGCTCTCGCCCGTGCTGCTGCTGGCCGGCCTCGCCCTTGCGGCGCTGGCGGGCAAGCCGCTCGACTGGCCGGAGATCGAGTGGCGCGCCATCGAGCACGCGCGCCTGCCGGGCGACACTTGGCGGCACCTCTTCCCCATGCGCCCGCCGCGAGGCGCACCCCTGGTCCCGGAGGGCTGATCCCATGAAAGCCGCCATTTGCGTCTTTCCCGGCACCAACCGCGAGCGCGACATGGCGATCGCGCTGGAGCGCGCCTCGGGCCGCAAGCCCGTCATGCTCTGGCACCGCGAGACGGCGCTGCCCCCGGGGATCGATCTCGTGGTGCTGCCGGGTGGCTTTTCCTATGGCGACTATCTGCGCTGCGGGGCGATCGCCGCGCAGTCGCCCGTCATGGCGGCGGTGCGGGCCTTCGCGGCGCGCGGGGGGCATGTGCTCGGCGTGTGCAACGGCTTCCAGATCCTGACCGAGGCCGGGCTGCTGCCCGGTGCCCTGCTGCGCAATGCCGGCTTGCGCTTCCTCGCCATGGACTGCACGCTGCGGGTGGAGCGCACGGACACCCCCTACACCGCGCATTTCCAGCACGGGGCCACCTTCCGCGCCACCATGGCGCATGGCGACGGCAACTACTTCTGCGACCCCGAGACCCTGGCCGAGCTGGAGGGCGAGGGGCGCGTGGTGTTCCGCTACGCCGACGAGAACCGCAACGGCAGCCTGAACGCGATCGCCGGCATCTGCTCGCCCAATGCGCGGGTGCTGGGGCTGATGCCGCATCCCGAGAACTGCGTGGACCCGCTGGCGGGCGGCACCGGGGGGCTGCCGGTGTTCACCTCGATCGTCGAGAGCCTCGCGGCCTGACCGCCGCCCGATTCCGGCGGGGAGGGACGGGGCGCCCGGCGCGGCGCACCCCCGCCCGGCCCGGCTCTCCCCCGCGCCCGTCGCCGTGAGCGGTGTCTCGCCGGCCGGGTCGGCGGGAAGCCGCCCCGGCTCAGGCCCCGCCGGCCGGGGCGGGGACAGCTCTTCGCCCCGACGGCGCGAGATCCACGCCCCGCAGCCCGTAGGTGCCGACCGCCGTGCCGGCGAAGAGCGCGGCCTTCTCCGCCTCGCCCGCCCCGGCCGCAAGCCGCTTGAAGGCGTTCCAGACCGCGCGGTAGCCGCACATCCCCTTGTCCACGGGGAAGTTGCTTTCGAACATGGCGCGGCCCGGGCCGAAGGCCTCGATGGCCGTCTCGATCCAGGGCCGCCACGCCTCGGCGAGCTGCCGCGACCCGGGCGGGCGCGGCGCCTCGTGGAAGCGCCAGCCGCCCACCTCCATGGCCAGCCCGCCCAGCTTCACCCGCATGTTC
>JAOAIK010000047.1 GCA_026414745.1 Roseococcus sp. | reverse complement strand
GTCATCGAGCGAACCTTCTGCCGCATCAAGGATTTCCGCGGCATCGCAACCCGATACGATAAGACCGCTCGCAACTTCCTCGCCGCTATCTGCCTCGTCTCCGCCATCACATACTGGGCGTGATTGAGTCCAGACCCTAGGCTTCCAATCTACCAAAAAGGGAGCGCATCCACATGTCAAAAAAAGGACCGGAGGTGAGCCTGGCCGGGCGGCTGATTGGGTTATCCATCCTGGGAAGCACGGTGATCTTCGTGATCGCCCTCGAATCCGTGGCGCATGAGGCCGCGCTTTCCTACGTCAAGTTCATCCTGGCCGGGGCGCTCGCGCTGTCCATCGCGGTGCCGCTGCTGTTGTTCCGGCGGCCTGTGCCTGCGCCGCCGGAGGAATAGCGCCGCGTTGCAGAACTGCTTTTGCAGGAATGGGGTTTGATCGCCGGTGTCTGGTTCCCCTGGCCGGTGTTCCGCCGCTCATGACAGAGTGACTGTGGGGGCGATCCTGGTGCAAGAGAGTGTCAACGCGGGCGGACTGGGCAATCTGGCGCCACAGCGCCCGCCCTTCCCCGGGCAGATCGACTCTGTACCGCCCGCGGTTGGTGAGACACTTGTGATGAGCCTACGCGGCGAGTGCCGCGGTTGAACGTTGTTGCTGGCGGACCGTGCTGGGCGGCCTGAAGCCGTGGCGCTCGATGAGTCAGGTGGCGTTGTAGAACTCGCGGAATTCGAGCAGCGCCGCGCGCAGCTCCTCGACTGTGTCGAAGGTGCGCACCCACAAGAGGTTCTCCTTCAGGGTGCGGATGAAGCGTTCGGCGCAGCCGTTCCCCTCCGGCGCGCGGACGAAGGCGGGCGAACTCTCGATGCCGAGGAAGCGCAGCTCCTTCTGGAAGTCGTCGGCCATGTACTGGCTGCCGTGGTCATGCCGGAGGGCGAGACCGCGGGTGATGCCCTTGGCGAAGGCGCCGAAGTGGCGGCGCACGCCTTGGCGCAGCGGCTCGAGCGCCTCGAAGCGGGAGGCGCGCAGCGCAGCGTGGATGCCGACGCATTCGGCCGAGTGGTGATCGACAGCGACGAAGACGGCGGCCTGCCCCTGGCCGGTGATGGTGGTGGTGAGGTCGGTGCCCCACATCACGTCGACCGCGTCGGGGATGATGGTGCCGTCGTGGGCCCGCGGCCCGCGGGGCGAGCCGACCCGCGACGGTGCCAGCAGGGCGTTCCCGCGCATCAGGCGCAGCACGCGGCGCTTCGAGGTCCGGATGCCGGCGATGCGCAGCCGCGCCCAGACCTTCCGGTGCCCCTCGCCATGGAAGGGGCTGTCGTGGAGGACCCGGCGGATCTCCTCCACCAAGTCGGGATCTGCGATCGGTCCAGCCGGACCCGGGCGACCTGGCCGTATCGGCCGGGCTGGCGTGCGATGCCGGTAGACGGTGGCGCGCGCCACCCGCCAGATCCGGCACACCGTGGCAACGCCATAGGGCTTGCCGCTGCTCGGGGAGGCCGTGCGGCTCATGGTCTCGACCTCCGCCGGGCCAAAGGGCGGCCGGCCTCGAGGGCGGCGATCTTCGCCTCGAGCAACTCGCGCTCCAGCAGCATCTCGCCGAGCCGGGCCTTGAGGCGCTCGCTCTCCAGTTCCTCGCCCTCGGCAGAGCGGGAAGCGAGGCTGGCCTCGCCAGCGGCGAGGAAGGCGTCGCACCAGTCGCTCAGCGTCGCCGCCGTGACGCCGAGCGAGCGCGAGACCGTCTCCAGGTCCTCCCCGCGCAGCAGCCGCAGGACCGCGTCCCGCTTGCGCTGGCGCGACATCCGCCCGCCGCGGCCGGGCGCCGCTACGCCAGCCCCTTGCACGCGCTCTTCGGCGCCCGGCCGCTCCGTCCCATCCGTCGACATTTCATACCCCTCCCGCGGATACCGTCCCCTTGCGGGGTGTCTCGATCAACCGTGGTGCGGGGGATCGCCTACCTGTTCATCTCGCGCGACATCGGCGTTGTGGCGCACATCGCCGACCGCATCGCGGTGATGTATCGCGGCGCCATCGTGGAGGAGGGGCCGGTGGAGGCGGTGCTGGCCCCGCCCTATCACCCCTACACCCAGGCGCTGCTCTCGGCCGTGCCGCTGCTGGGGCAGCGGGGGCGGGTCGGGGTGCGGCTGCGCCTGCTGGGCGATGTCTCCACCCCCGCCCCGGCGCGGGGCTGCCGTTTCGCCCATCGCTGCCCCGCCCGGCTCGGGCCGGTCTGCGAGGAGGAGGCGCCGCCGATGCGCCCCGCCGCCCCGGGCCATGCCATCGCCTGCCACCGGCCGATGGAGGAGCTGGCCCGCGCCCCTCACGCGCTGCTGGCGGCAGGCTGATCACGCGCAGCGCGCGCGCACATCCACCTCCATCAGCAGCTCCGGCGCGGCCAGGCCCTTCACCACCCATTGCGCGAGCGGCACCGGTGCGGCGGCGAGCCGCTCCAGCACCACCGCGCGCACCGGGGCGAGGAAGGCGCGGTCGGTGACATAGACGGTGGCGTGCACCGCATCGGCCAGCCCCGCCCCGGCCTCGGCCAGCAGCGCCGCGACATTGTCCATCGCCTGGCGCGCCTGGGCGGCGGCGTCGCCCTCGCCTTGCAGCACGCCCTCGAGCGAGAGCCCGGTCTGGCCGCGCAGGAAGATCTCCTGCCCCGCGCGCACGGCCATGCAGAACTCGGCCTGGAAGGGCTGGCGCTCGCGCCCATAGGGCATGGAGGTGGAGAGATAGGGCCTGATCCGCACATGCGGCCCGCCGGGCACGGCGGTGGCGTCGAGCTGGAACAGCGCGTGCGGGTCGGGCAGGGCGCTCACGATCAGCCCGGTGCTGACCGGCCGCACCCCGGCGAGGCGGCGGCCCATCACGCCATAGACCGGCTGGCGGAAGGCGCGGTCGGTGAGCTGCATGGTGATCTTGCACAGATCCGACAGCCGCGCCCCGGCCTCGACGAGCCGCGCCTCCAGCGCGTCGAACACCGCCTCGGCCTGGGCGGCCGCGGCCTCCTCCGTGTGGCCGCGCGGCGCGGGGGCGGAGAGGGCGGGCAGCCAGAGGCCCCCGCCGCGGGCGCGCAGCCCGCTCACGCCAGCACCGCGTCGAGGCGGATCTCGACCAGCATCTCCGGCCGGGCGAGGCCCGCGGTGATCACGACCGCGCGCGGCGCCTCGGCGAGAGTCGGCTCAAGGGCCAGCACCGCCTCCACGGGGGCGAGGAAGGCGCGGTCGGTCAGCGCGATCTCGACGCGCACGACATGCTCCATCCCCGCGCCGAGCCCGGCCAGCAGCGCGCGGGCGGCCTCCGGCGCCCGCCCGGCCTGGGCGGCCGGGTCGCCCGCGCCGTGGAGGGCGCCATCGGGGCCGATCCCGCCGAGGCCGCGCAGGAACAGCCATGCGCCGGAGCGCAGCGCGAGGCAGGCGCCCGCCGCCGCGCCCGCCCCGAGGCGGCGCACCCCGGCCATCAGGGCACGCCCGCCACGGCGCGCGCCATCAGGTCGCGCACCGGCTCGAGGCGGCGGTAGAACTGGTGGCTCTGGTCGATGCTCGGGTTGGGGGCGTCGTCGGCGAAGCCCGCGCAGTCGAGGAAGCGGAAGCGCGCGGGGTCGTAGCGGCCCGGCACCTCCTTGTCGCCCGGCCCGCTGCTGCCCAGCCGCTTCATCCCGTTCACCTTGCGGCTGAGGGCGAGGATCGTGTCCTGCTGCGAGTGCAGCACATCCACCCGCGCCGCCAGCTTGCCGAGCAGGGCGAGCCAGCGGGGGCCGGCGCCGTCCGCCTCCGCCCAGTCGGTGTCGGCCGAGGCGCTGATCGCCACGTCGAACATGGGCGCGGAGGGGAAGGCCATGCTCTCCCACCGCTCCAGCGCGCGCTGCAAGACGAGGTTGCCCATGCTGTGCGCCAGCAGCGCCACCCGCCCGCCCCGGGCGCGCAGCGTCTGCGCCAGCGGGCGCAGCCGGTCGAGGAAGCTCACCACATCGGCGGCCGAGGCCTCGGCCTGGCGCTTGTCGTCGAGATAGGCCCCGGCGAGGGGCGAGGCGACCACCCCGGCCGCCAGCAGCACGAGCGAGACGGGCGCGACCAGCAGCCCCGGCACCACCGTCTTGCCATCCACCACCACCCCGCCCGAGGGCCAGGAGAAGGCGATCACCGTGCAGTCCGCCCCGGCCAGGCGGGAGGCGGCCAGCCAGTCGCGGTTGAAGGCGGCGCGGCGCAGGCCATCGCTGAAGCTGTTGGCGAAGCCGTGCAGGAAGACGAGCAGGTTGCCGCTGCTGCCCACGGCGGCGGCGAGGCGGTCGGAGAAAACATCGGGCGAGACGCCGCCGAGGGAGAGCAGCGCCCCCGCCTCGCGCCGCGCGAGATCGGCCGGCGCCACCTCGGCCATGGCGGTGGTGAGCTTGCCCGGCTGCCCGGCCGGGCCCCGCTCGCCGGCATAGTCGGCAAGCTTGTCGCCGGGGCCGAGCAGGCGGCGGTTGGTGGCGAAGAAGACGGTGGTGCGCATGCCGCCATGCTGCCATGGCGGGGCGGGGCGCGTCAGCGCAGAAACAGCGCGCCCATGACCCCGCCGACGCCGAGCACCCAGAGCGGCGAGCGGCGGCTGCGCCAGACGAACAGGGCGCTGCCCAGCGTGACGCCGAGCGCGAGCCAGGGCAGGGCCGCGCCCTCGGCCGTGCCGACGGCGAGCAGCACGCCCGAGGCGGCGATCAGCCCGACCGCGATGGGCACGAGCCCGCGCTCCGCCACGCGCAGCCCCCGCCGCCCCGCGAGGCGCTGGCGCATCCGCGCGACGCCGTAGGCGAGCAGGGAGGTGGGCCCGCACATGGCCAGCATGGCCGCGAACATGCCCAGCGCCCCGGCCACATGCCAGCCGATCAGCCCCACCACCATGATGTTCGGCCCCGGCGCGGCCTGGGCCAGGGCGAAGCGCTTGGCGAAGCCCAGCGCGTCCATCCAGCCATGAGTCTCGACCACCAGGCGCTGCATCTCGGGCAGCACCGCCACGCCCCCGCCCACGCTGAGCAGCGAGATGCCGAGGAAGCCCAGCACCAGCGCGCCCAGCGGGCTCTCCTCGCTCATCGCCGCAGGCCCCACCAGGCGGCGAGCAGCCCGAAGGGCGCGAGGCCGAGCACCACCGCCGGCAGCGGCACCCGCGCCAGCGCCATGCCGAGCGCACCCAGCCCCACCAGCAGCAGCGGCAGGCCGGGGCGCAGCTTCTGCGCCATCTTCACCGCGGTGCCCAGGACCATGCCCGCTGCCGCCGCCGCGATGCCCGTCAGCACCGCGCGCACCCAGGGCAGATCGCCATAGGCGTCGTAGAGCGCCGCGATGCCCATCAGCAGCGCCATGGGCCCGGCGAAGAGCGCGAGGCCGCAGACCGCCGCCCCCGCCGCGCCATGGAAGCGCGCGCCCACGCCGATGGCGCAGTTCAGCGCGTTGGGCCCGGGCAGCACCTGCGCCACGCCCAGCGTCTCGGCGTAGTCCTGCTCGGTGAGCCAGCCCTTCTCCTCGACGAGAAGCTGCCGCGCCCAGGCGTTCACCCCGCCGAAGCCGGTCAGCCCGATCCGCAGATAGGCGAGGCCGAGCGGCAGAAGGCCCGGCGGGCCGGCGGGCGGGCTCACAGCAGCAGCAGCCCCAGCACCCCGCCGCCGGCGAGCACCCACAGCGGCGAGAAGCCGGTGCGCCAGACGAAGAGGGTGGAGGCCGCGATGATCGCCCAGGACAGCCATCCCGTGCCCGCCGCCCCGGCCATGATGACGCCCGAGGCCGCGATCAGCCCCACCGCCACCGGCACCAGGCCGAACTGCGCGGGCTTGAGCCAGCGCGCGCCGGCGAGCCGCTCGGTCAGCCCCCCCATCACCCAGGCCAGCACCGCCGCCGGCGCCAGCATGCCCAGCGTCGCCGCCGCCATCCCCGCCGGCCCCGCGATGTGCCAGCCCATCACCGAGGCGGCGAGGATGTTGGGCCCCGGCGCCGCCTGGGCGAGGGCGAAGAGCTGGCTGAAGGTCGCATCGTCCATCCAGCCATGCACCTCGACCAGCAGCCGATGCATCTCGGGCAGAACCGCGTTGGCGCCGCCGATGGCGAGCAGCGAGAGGGTGGCGAAGGCGAGCAGGATCTGCAGCAGCAGGCTCATCGCGGCGCGGCCCTGAAGGCGCGGCGCAGCGAGAGCCAGACGCCGAGCGGGGCGAGCACCAGCACCACGACGGGCAGCGGCAGGCGCAGCACCGCCGCCCCCGCCACCGCCAGCAGCCCCACCGCCAGCAGCTCGGGCGGCGGGCGCAGCTTCTCGCCCATCTTGAGCGCGGTGCCGATCACCATCCCCGCCGCCGCCGCCGCCACCCCCTGCATGAAGGGTGCCACACCCGGCGTGGTGCCGTAGCGCTCGTAGAAGAGCGAGAGCGCGGCCAGGATCGCGAGCGGCCCGGCATAGAGCCCCGCGGTGGCCAGCAGCGCGCCCGAAAGCCCATGGAAGCGCCGGCCGATCATCACCGCCGCATTGCCCACATTGGGCCCGGGCAGGATCTGCCCGAGGCCCAGCACCTCCGCGTAGTCGCGCTCGGAGAGCCAGCGCCGCTCCTCCACGATCACGCGCCGCGCCCAGGCCGCCACGCCGCCGAAGCCGAGCAGCCCGATCTTCGCATAGCCGAGGAAGAGCGCCGCCTTCCCCGGCGTGATGGTCTCACTCACGGGGCAGCAGCTGCTCGGCGAGCGTGACCCACCAGGAGGCGCCGATGGGCAGGATGTTGTCGTTGAAGTCGTAGAGCGGGTGGTGCACCGAGGCCTCGTCCGGGCCGCGCTGGCCGCCCAGCATCAGGTAGGCGCCGGGCTTGGCGTTGAGCATGTAGGCGAAATCCTCCGCCCCCATGGTGGGCTTGGGCATGTGGACCACGCGGTGCGCGCCGGCCACCGTCTCGGCCGCGCGGCGGGCGAGCTGCGTGCTCTCCGCCTCGTTCACCGTGGCGGGATAGGCGCGGTCGAACACCGCCGTGGCGGTGGCGCCGAAGCTCGCGGCGATGCCGGTGACGAGCTCCGTGAAGCGGCGCTCCAGCGTGTCGCCCACCTCGGGGAGGAACCAGCGCGCGGTGCCCAGCATGCGCACGCTCTCGGGGATGACGTTGTAGGTGTCGCCGCCCTGGATCATGCCGATGGTGATGACGCCCGCATCCGCCGCGTCGAGGTTGCGCGCCACGATGGTCTGCAGTGCCTGCACAATGGCGGCGGCGATCACGATGGGATCGTTGCCCTGGTAGGGCAGGGCGCCATGCGCGCCGCGGCCGGTGATGGTCACTTCGAGATTGGCCACCGCCGCCATCACCGGCCCCTCGCGCCAGAGGAAGGTGCCCTCGGGCATGCCGGGCCAGTTGTGCAGGCCGAAGATGCGCTCCATCGGGAAGCGCTCGAACAGCCCCTCGCGCACCATCACGCCGCCGCCGGCCAGGTTCTCCTCGGCCGGCTGGAACACGACATAGACGGTGCCGTCGAAGGCGCGCGTCTCGCAGAGGTATTTCGCCGCGCCCAGCAGCATGGCGGTGTGCCCGTCATGGCCGCAGGCGTGCATCAGTCCCGGGATGATGGAGGCGTGGGGCAGGCCGGTCTGTTCCTGGATGGGCAGGGCGTCCATGTCGGCGCGCAGGCCGATGGCGCGCCGGCCCGGGCCGCGCGCGCCATGGATCACGCCGACCACGCCGGTCCTGGCGATGCCGGTGATCACCGCGTCGCAGCCGAACTCCCGCAGCTTCTGCGCCACGATGGCGCTGGTGCGGACCTCCTCGAAGCCCAGCTCGGGGTGCATGTGGAAGTCCCGCCGCCAGGCGGTCATCTCGGGGTGGAACTCGGCGATGCGGCTGATCACGGGCATGGGCAGCTCCTGTCGCGCCAAAGGCTAGCGCGCGCGGTCGGTCAGCGGAATGTCAGGGCCAGCCCGGCCTCGAGCGGGCGCGGGGCGAAGCCGAGCGCCGCGCGGGCGGGAGCGATGTCGAAGGCCTTGTCCTCGCTCAGCCGGCGGATTTCCGTGGCTTCGATGCGCGGCAGGAAGGGCAGGGCGCGGGTCAGCGGCGCGAGCGCCATGAGCGTCGCGACGGGCAGCGGCAGCACGGGGCGCGGCGCGAGGCCGGCCGCGCGCGCCACTGCAGCGCAGAAGTCGCGGTAGGCCAGAGGCTCCGGCCCGGCGATGACGAGCGTGCCGCTGAGCGCCTCCGCCCGTTCCAGCGCGGCGATCAGCGCGGCCGTCACGTCGTCCTGATGCACGGGCTGGACGAGGTTGCGCCCGCCGCCCGGCAGGGGCAGCAGGGGTAGGCGGCGCATCAGCGCTGCGAGGCGCTGCACGTTGTCTTCGCCCTCTGCGCCGTAGATCATCGTCGGGTGCAGCATCACGCCCGCCCGGCCGGAGGCGAGGAAGGCGGCCTCGCCCGCGCGCACGCCATCCCCGTGCGCGTCGGGCCAGCGCGAGAAGCGGCGGGTGGAGCCCATCAGCACCAGCGCCGCGCCGGGCGGGGCGGCGGCGAGGATGGCGGGGGTATGCCGCGCATGAGCGCAGGAGACGATGCGGCGCGCGCCCGCCAGCGCGGCGCCGAGCGCCCGGGCGTCCGTGAGGTCCGCCTCGCGCGGGGGCTGGGCGAGGCCGAGCGCGCGCCACCTGGCCGCGTCACGCACCACGGGCAGGAAGGCTTCGCCGCGCGCGGCCAGCGCGGCGGCGAGCGCCCGGCCGGAGCGGCCGGTGGCGCCGATGAGGGCGATCATGCTCCCGCCCATAGGCCGGAACGCGACGCCGGCCCAGGGGTGGGGGCTGCCCCTATCCGCCCCGGCGCAGCGCCTCGCGCCGGCCGGGAAACTCGCAATCGAGCTGCAGCAGCGCGTCCGTGCCGTCCAGCTTCTCGCTGACCTGCACGCCCGCGCCGCGGCGGCAGAGTGCCGCGGCGAGCGGGGCGGGCGGCAGCCCCGCGGCGATCACGACCAGGGGATCGCCCGCCTGGCAGCCCTCGCGCTCGAGCTGCGCCTTGGCCGTGGCCAGCGCCTCGCCGCGGGCATTGGCCTCGGCGTCGAGCAGCAGCAGCGTGCAGACATGGGCGACGAGGCCCGCCCGCGCCGGCGGGACGGCCGATGACAGGGCTGGCAGGCCCGCGCCGAGGCAAAGGGCCGCGGCGAGCAGCGCGCGCATGGTGACGTCCTCCTGCGGCACGGGCGCTGATGGCCCGCTGCCACAGGAAAGCCTAGAGGCGTGAAGGATTCATGCAAGCGCCCTCACGCGCCGCCGCCGGGCAGCAGGAAGCGCAGATCCGCCCCCTGCGGCGCCTGCAGCACCTCGCGCCGCACCAGCGCGTCCCAGCCGCGCGCGGGGGCGGGCGGGGGCGACCAGCGCGCGCGGCGGGCGGCGAGCGTCGCCTCGTCCACCAGCAGATCGAGCCGGCGCTCCGCCACCGAAAGCCGGACGCGATCGCCCGTCTCGACCAGCGCGAGCGGCCCGCCCGCCACCGCCTCGGGCGCGATGTGCAGTACCACCGTGCCGAAGGCGGTGCCGGACATGCGGCAGTCGCTCATCCGCACCATGTCCTTCACGCCCTGGCGGGCGAGTTTCTTCGGGATGGGCAGGTAGCCGGCCTCCGGCATGCCGGCCGCCGAGAGAGGGCCCGCGCCCTTGAGGATCAGGATGTCGCTCGGCGTCACCTCCAGCGCCTCGTCGTCTATCCGCCTCGCCAGGTCCTCGAGCCCGTCGAAGACGACGCAGCGCGCCTCGTGCTCGAACAGCGCGGGGGTTGCGGCGCTGCGCTTGAGGATGGCGCCCTCGGGCGCCAGCGTGCCGAACAGCGCGACCAGCCCGCCCACGGGCGAGACGGGGGCGCCGCGCGGCTTGATGACGGCGCGGTCCACGAAGGCGGGGCCGTCGCCGATGCGCTCGGCCAGGCTGCGGCCGTCGAGGTCGGCGCAGTCGAGGTGCAGCAGGTCGCGGATCTCGTGCAGCAGGGCGCGCATGCCGCCGGCGGCGTGGAAATCCTCCATGTAGCCCTCGCCGGTGGGCTTGAGGTCCACGAGCACGGGCGTGCTGTCGGAGAGCGCGTTGAGGCGGCGGTAGTCCACCGCCACGCCGCAGCGCCCGGCGATGGCCGCGAGATGCACGAGCGCGTTGGTGGACCCGCCGAGCGCCAGCAGCACGCGCAGCGCGTTCTCCACGCTCTTTTCCGTGATGAGCGCGGCGGGCGGCACGGGCTTGTGGATCAGCCGCACGGCCTGGGCCCCGGCTTCCTCGGCCGCGCGCAGCCGGTCGGCATGGGTGGCGGGGATGGAGGCGGCCTCGAGCGGCATGAAGCCTAAGGTGGCGGCGATGCAGGCCATGGTGCTCGCGGTGCCCATCACGCCGCAGGTGCCCGCGGTGGTGGCGAGGCTCCCCTCCACCTCCTCGATGCGCGCCTGGCTCACCTCGCCGGCGCGGTAACGGGCCCAGTAGCGGCGGCAATCGGTGCAGGCGGCCAGGCGCTCGCCCTGGAAGCGGTTGGCGCTCATCGGCCCCACCACGAGCTGCACGGCGGGGACGCCCGCGCTGGCGGCGGCCATGAGCTGGGCGGGCACGGTCTTGTCGCAGCCGCCCACCAGCACCACCGCGTCCATGGGCTGGGCCGCGATCATCGCCTCGGTGTCGAGGGCCATGAGGTTGCGGTAGTGCATGGAGCACGGGCTGAGGAAGGGCTCGCACAGGCTGATGGTGGGGAAGGCGAGCGGCAGCCCGCCCGCCATCAGCACGCCGCGCTTCACCGCCTCGATTAGTTCGGGCGCGGTGCGGTGGCAATTGTTGAGGTCGCTGCCCGTGTCGGCGATGCCCACCACCGGCCGGTCCAGCGCCTCGCGCGAATAGCCCATGGACTTCGCGAAGGAGCGGCGCAGGTAGAGGGCGAAGTCGCGGTCGCCGTAGTTGGCCGCGTTGCGGCCGAGCCCCTTTGCGTCGGTCATGCGGGTGGTCTCCTCCTCTCGTCGCGTCGGAAGGGCAGGGGGTCGAGGCCCCCCGTGCGCGCATCGGGTCCGTCTAGGTCCTGGACTCAAAGCGTGTCCAGAGGCGGATGGCGGCGAGTGCTGCGGTGCTGAGGTAGTTTCGTGCGAGCTTGTCGAAGCGAGTGGCGAGGCGGCGGAAATGCTTGAGGCGATTGAAGCATCGCTCGATCAGGTT
>JAOAIK010000019.1 GCA_026414745.1 Roseococcus sp. | reverse complement strand
AAGGTGGAGGAGGCGCCGGTGGCCGATCTCTTCCGCTCCCCGCGCCATCCCTACACGCAGGGGCTGCTCGGCTCGGTGCCGAAGCTCGGCTCCTCGCTGACGGGCGAGACCTCGCGCCTGTCCGAGATTCCGGGCCTCGTGCCCAGCCTCAAGCAGAAGATTCCCGGCTGCGTCTTCGCCAGCCGCTGCCCGAAGGCGAGCGATCTGTGCCGCGCCGTCCCGCCCGGTCTCGCGCTCAAGGCGCCCGGGCACTACGCCGCCTGCCACTATGCCGAGGCCGAGGGGTCCGTCGCCGCATGAGCCAGCGCGTGTTGGAGGTCTCGGACCTCAAGAAGCACTTCCCCATCCGCGGCGGGCTGTTCGGCACCACCATCGGCTACGTCTACGCGGTGGACGGCGTCTCCTTCCATCTCGACCGGGGCGAGACGCTCTCGCTCGTCGGCGAATCGGGGTGCGGCAAGTCGACCGTCGGCAAGGCGGTGCTGCGCCTCTTTCCGCTCACCTCCGGGCAGGTGGTGCTGAACGGCCGGCGGATCGACGACATGAGCGCGGGTGCGCTGCGGCCGCTGCGGCGGCAGATCCAGGTGGTGTTCCAGGATCCCTTCTCCTCGCTCAACCCGCGCATGAAGGTGCGCGAGATCCTGGCCGAGCCCATCCGCAACTTCGGCCTCGCCCGCAGCGAGACGGAGGTGGACGAGAAGGTGGGCAGCCTGATGGACAAGGTGCGCCTGCCGCGCGATGCGGTGAACCGCTGGCCGCACGAGTTCTCGGGCGGGCAGCGCCAGCGCATCTGCATCGCGCGCGCGCTGGCCGCCGAGCCCGACGTGATCGTCTGCGACGAGGCCGTCTCCGCCCTCGACGTCTCGGTCAAGGCGCAGATCGTCAATCTCCTGCAGGACCTCCAGGCCGAGCTCGGGCTCGCCATGCTGTTCATCAGCCACGACCTCGCGATCGTCGAGCACATGACGCACCGCGTTGCGGTGATGTATCTCGGCCAGATCGTCGAGGTGGCCGAGCGCCGGGCGCTGTTCGGCGCGCCGCGCCACCCCTACACCGAGGCGCTGCTCTCGGCCGTGCCGATCCCCGAGCCCGGGGCGGCGCGCGAGCGCATCGTGCTGCAGGGCGATGTGCCGAGCCCCATCAGGCCCCCGCCCGGCTGCCGCTTCCACACCCGCTGCCCCTACGCGATGGAACGCTGCCGCAGGGAGGCGCCCAAGCTGCGCGACAATGGCGCCGGGCATCTCGCGGCCTGCCATCTCCATGACCTGCCGGCGGCCGAGAACCCGCTGCTCAACAAGCCCCCGCCCACCGCCTTCCGCGCCGCCTGAGCCCGCGCGCCTCTTGGCCCGCGCCCCGCGCTCGGGCTTCGGGCGGGCGGTGAGGCGGCTGTTCCGGCAGGGGTGATCGCATCGGCGCTGGCGATGCCGGGGCGCGGCGCTTGCCTGACGGCGACGCGCAGGCAGGCCCGTCATCGAGCGGCCATCGTCCGGCCGCGCCGTTCCGGCGCGCGCGCCGTGCTTGACGCCGGGCGGGGCATTGGCGAGTCTCGCGCCACGCACGGGACGAAGAGGGAGGCGGGCGCCATGCCGCAGGTCACGCTCACGGTGAACGGGAAGCAGCACACGGTCGAGGTGGAGGGCCGCACCCTGCTGGTCGAGCTGCTGCGCGAGAAGCTGCGCCTCACCGGCACCCATGTCGGCTGCGACCCCAGCCAGTGCGGCGCCTGCGTGGTGCACGTCAACGGCGACAGCGTGAAGTCCTGCACCACGCTGGCGGTGATGTGCGAGGGCGCGCAGGTCACCACCATCGAGGGGCTCGCCGCCCCCGACGGCACGCTGCACCCCATGCAGGAGGCCTTCCGCGAGTATCACGCGCTGCAGTGCGGCTTCTGCACGCCGGGAATGGTGATGTCCGCCGTGGATCTCGTGCGCAAGAACCCGCAGGGCCTGAGCGAGAAGGAGATCCGCGAGGGCCTCGAGGGCAATCTCTGCCGGTGCACGGGCTACCACAACATCGTCAAGGCCATCGCCGCGGCGCAGGAGGTGATGCACGGCCGCCGCGCCTCGCTCGCCGCGGCGGCCGAGTAGCCGCAAGGCGCGCAGGCGGCGCCACAAGCCGCCGCGCCACAGGGAGGAAGAAGACGCCATGAATGTCGTGACGCCCTTCGAAGGCATCGGCGCGCGGGTGAAGCGCAAGGAGGATCTCCGCTTCCTCTCCGGCCGCGGCCAGTACACGGACGACATCAACCGCCCCGGCCAGACCTACGCCTTCATCCTGCGCAGCCCGCACGCGCACGCGCGCATCGCGGGCATCGACACCTCCCGCGCCGCCGCGATGCCGGGGGTGGTGGGGGTCTTCACCAGCGCCGATCTCGCGGGGATCGGGGGGCTGCCCTGCGGCTGGCAGATCCACAACAAGGACGGCACGCCGATGGCGGAGCCGAAGCACCCCGTGCTCGCCGAGGGCAAGGTGCGCCATGTGGGCGACCCGGTGGCGGTGGTGGTGGCCGAGACCCGCGCCCAGGCGCGCGACGCGGCCGAGGCCATCACGGTGGACTACGAGGTGCTGCCCGCGGTGGCCAGCATGGCCGCCGCCCTGGCGCCCGGGGCGCCCCTGGTGCATGAGGGCGTTCCCGGCAACATCTGCTACGACTGGCACATCGGGGATGCCGCCGCCGTGGAGGCGGCCTTCGCCCGGGCCGCGCACCGCGTGACCTTCGAGACGACGAACAACCGCCTCGTGCCCAACGCCATGGAGCCGCGCTGCGCGGTCGGTGAGTACGACGCGGCGACGGGCGAGCACACGCTCTACACCACGAGCCAGAACCCGCATGTCATCCGCCTGCTGATGGGCGCCTTCGTGCTCAACATCCCCGAGGCGAAGCTGCGCGTCGTCGCCCCGGATGTCGGCGGCGGCTTCGGCTCCAAGATCTACCACTACGCGGAGGAGGCGATCGTCACCTGGGCCGCGGCCAGGCTCGGCCGCCCGGTGAAGTGGACCGCCGACCGCACGGAAGCCTTCATGTCCGACGCGCATGGGCGCGACCATGTGACGCGCGCGGAACTCGCCCTCGACGCCGAGGGGCGCTTCCTCGCGCTCAAGGTCAGCACGCGGGCGAACATGGGCGCCTATCTCTCCACCTTCGCGCCCTGCGTGCCGACCTACCTCTACGCCACGCTGCTCGCCGGCGTGTACACCACGCCCGCGATCTACGCCGAGGTGAAGGCCGTCTTCACCAACACCGTGCCGGTGGACGCCTATCGCGGCGCGGGCCGGCCGGAGGCGACCTTCCTGCTCGAGCGCCTGGTGGACGTGGCGGCGAGGCAGTGCGGCTTCGACCGGGTGGAACTCCGCCGCAAGAACTTCATCCGGCCCGAGCAGTTCCCCTACCAGACGCCCGTGGCGCTGCAGTACGACAGCGGCAACTACCACGCCACGCTCGATCAGGCGCTCGCCGCCGCCGACTGGGCCGGCTTCGAGGCGCGGCGGGCCGAGGCGAAGGCGCGCGGGCGGCTGCGCGGCATCGGGCCGTCCACCTACATCGAGGCCTGCGGCATCGCGCCTTCGGCAGTGGTGGGCAGCCTCGGGGCGCGCGCGGGGCTCTACGAGGTGGGCACCATCCGCGTCCATCCGACGGGAAGCGTGACGGTGCTGACCGGTGCGCACAGCCACGGCCAGGGGCACGAGACCACCTTCGCGCAGCTCGTGGCCGACAAGCTCGGCGTGCCCATCGCCAAGGTCGAGGTGGTGCACGGCGATACGGCCAAGGTGCCCTTCGGCATGGGCACCTACGGCTCGCGCTCGCTCGCGGTGGGCGGCTCGGCCATGGACCGGGCGATGGACAAGATCATCGCCAAGGGCAAGAAGATCGCCGCGCATCTCATGGAGGCGAGCGTCGAGGACATCGAGTTCGAGCGCGGCATCTTCCGAGTGGCCGGCACGGACAAGGCGAAGTCGCTGGCCGAGATCAGCCTCGCGGCCTATGTGCCGCACAACTACCCGATCGAGGAGCTCGAGCCCGGCCTCGAAGAGACCGCCTTCTACGACCCGAAGAACTTCACCTACCCGGGCGGCTGCCATGTCGCGGAGGTGGAGATCGAGCCGGAGACGGGCCGCGTCCATCTTGTGAACTTCACCGCGGTGGACGATGTGGGGCGCGTGATCAACCCGATGATCGTGGAGGGGCAGGTGCAGGGCGGCGTGGCCCAGGGTGTGGGCCAGGCCTTGCTCGAGGGCTGCGTCTATGACGAGGAGGGGCAGCTCCTCTCCGGCTCCATGCTCGACTACGCCATGCCGCGCGCCGATGATCTCGCGCCTGTCTCGGTGGCCACCCACACCACGCTGTGCACGCACAACCCGCTCGGCGTGAAGGGCTGCGGCGAGGTGGGGGCCATCGGCGCGCCGCCCGCGGTGATCAACGCGGTGGTGGATGCGCTGCGCGACTGGGGCGTGACGCACATCGAGATGCCCGCGACACCGCAGAAGATCTGGTCCATCATCCAGGGCAGGACGCGCTGAGGAGCCATCCATGTACGATTTCGCCTACCACAAGCCCGCCACCCTCGCGGATGCCGTGAAGCTCCTGGCGGCGGACCCGGACGCGAAGGCGATCTCGGGCGGCCACACGCTGATCCCGGCGCTGAAGCTGCGCCTCAACCGGCCCTCGGCGCTGGTGGACCTCTCCGGCATCGCGGAGATGAAGGGCATCCGCCGCGAGGGCGACGCGCTGGTGATCGGCGCGCTGGCCCGGCATGTCGAGGTGGCGGAGAACGCCGAGGTGAAGGCGGCGATTCCGGCGCTCGCCTACCTCGCCGCGCATATCGGCGATGTGCAGGTGCGCAACCGCGGGACGATCGGCGGGAGCCTCGCCAACAACGACCCGGCGGCGGACTATCCGGCCGCGGTGCTCGGCCTCGGCGCGACGCTGCACACCAGCAAGCGCAAGATCGCGGCCGACGACTTCTTTCTCGGCATGTTCACCACGGCGCTGGAGCCGGACGAGATCCTCGTCGCCGTGTCCTTCCCCATCCCGGAGAGGGCGGGCTATGCGAAGATGAAGAACCCCGCCTCGCGCTACGTGATGGCGGGCGCCTTCGTCTCGAAGGGGCCGATGGGCGTGCGGGTGGCGATCAACGGCGCCGGGCCCTGCGTGTTCCGCCAGGCCGCGATGGAGGCGGCGCTGGCCGCGAACTGGTCGCCCGAGGCGGTGGCCGCCATCAAGCAGGATCCGGAGGGGCTGAACAGCGACATCCATGGCAGCGCGGAGTATCGCGCGCATCTGGTGACGGTGATGGCCAAGCGCGCGGTGGCGGCGGCGGGCTGAGGCCTGCGTCCATCCGGCGTCCTGAGGCCGCGTCCCGCCGGGGCGCGGCCTCTCACCTGTCTGCCCTCTGCCCGTCACGGGAACTTGGCTTGCCGGCCGCCGGCCCGGCGGCCGAGCCTCCCGCCGCGGCATTTGTGCCGCGCGGAGACCACCCATGCGATCTGACCTTCTGAGCCAAGCCGGCGCCATGGCCTGGCTGGCGACGCCCGCGGCCATGGCCGCGCTGCTGCCCCGGCCCCTCCGGCCGATTGCCCTCGCCGAGGACGCCGCGCCCATGATGGCGCAGGCGCTGGCGGGCTGGGGCTTGTCCGGCACGGCCGGCGAGCCGGAGGCCAGCCCCGAGGAAGGGCCCGATGATGACGCCGAGGAGGAGGACGAGGACGACGCCGAGGAGGATGAGGCGGACGACGATGGGGCGGACGACGACGCGGAGGAGAGCGACGACGACGCCGACGAGGAGGACGAGGACGACGAGGACGAAGACGACGCGGAGGAGGAGTCCGGCGACGAGGACTCCGGCGACGAGGCCGAGGATCACGACGAGGCCGTGCCCCCCGGCGAGGATCCCGCCCCCTGATTCCGGGCGAGGGGGGCGCGTTCCGGCCCTCCCTCGCCTATCCTCGGCCGCCATGACCCAGGTCGCGATTCTCGGCGGCGGCATCCAGGGCGCCTGCTGCGCCCTCGCCGCCCAGGCGGAGGGCTTCTCCGTCACCCTCGTCGAGCCCGGAGAACCGGGAGGCGAACAGGCCGCGAGCTACGGCAATGGCTGCTGGCTCAGCCCGCAATCCGTGGTGCCGCCCAGCCTGCCCGGGCTGTGGCGCAAGGTGCCGCGCTTCCTCTCGGACCCGCTCGGGCCCCTCGCGATTCGCTGGTCCTACCTCCCGCGCGTCGCGCCCTGGCTGATCCGCTACCTCTGGGCGGGCTGGACGGAGGCCAAGGTGCGGCGCACCGCCCATGCCCTGCGCCCGCTGCTTCTCGATGCGCCGGCGCTGCACGCGGAGCTGGCGGCCCAGGCGGGCGTGGCGCGCCTGATCGAGCGCAAGGGGCTGCTCTACATCTACCCCTCGCGCAAGGATTTCGAGGCCGAGGCCCTGGCCTGGCGGCTGCGCGCCGAGACCGGCGTGCGCTGGCTCGAGCTCGGCGAGGACGAGCTGCGCCAGCGCGAGCCCGAGCTTGACCGCCGCTACCGCTTCGGCGTGCTGGTCGAGGAGGGCGGCCATTGCCGCGATCCGGGCGCCTATGTCGCGGCGCTGGTGGCCCTGGCCGAGCGGCAGGGCATGCGCCGGGTGCGGGCGCGCGCCACGGGCCTGCGCATCGCGGGCGGGCGGCTGCGCGCCGTGCTGACCGAGCAGGGCGAGGTGGCGGCGGATCGCGCGGTGATCGCCGCCGGCGCACGCTCCGCCCCGCTGGCCCGGGCGGCCGGGGATGCCGTGCCGCTGGAGAGCGAGCGCGGCTATCACGCCGTGATCGAGGGGGCGGCGGTGGGCCCGCGCACGCCCATGATGCCCTCGGACGGCAAGATGGCCGTCACCATGACCGAGAGCGGGCTGCGCTGTGCCGGCCAGGTCGAGATCGCGGGGCTCGAGGCCGCGCCCAACTGGCAGCGCGCCCACATCCTGCGCGACCATCTGCTGCGCAGCTTCCCAGGCCTGCCGCGCGATCTCGATCCGGCGCGGGTGAAGGTCTGGATGGGCCACCGCCCCTCCACGCCGGATGGGCTGCCGGTGATCGGGCCGGCCTCAGGCTGCGCCGACGTGATCCACTGCTTCGGGCATGGGCATGTCGGGCTGGTGGCGGCGCCGCGCTCGGCCGCGATCGTGGCGGCGCTTCTGGCCGGGCGCGCGCCCGTCCCGGACCCCGCGCCCTATTCGGCCTCGCGATTCCGTTGAGTCGCTTTTTGCGTGCATTTCGGCGCGCGCGATGGCACTCTGAAGGCGCCGGCCCAGCATCCCGTTAGGCCGCGACTGCTTTATGGATTGAACACCGACGTGTCTGACAATGTGATGCCTGCGGGCGGCGAGGGCCTGATCGAGGCCAAGGTCAAGTGGTACAATGGACGCAAGGGCTTCGGCTTCGTCCTGGGACCGGATGGGCAGGATGTCTTCTTCCACGCCTCGGCGCTGACCGAGGCCAATGTGGACCAGCCCGAGACCGACGACATCCTGGTGTGCGCGATCGGCACCGACCGGCAGGGCCGGCGCCTTGTCACGCGCATCGTCGAGTTGAAGCGCGGCCCCGGCGGCGGCGCCCCGCGGCGCGACTTCGGCGACCGTCCGCCGCGGCGCGAGTTCGGCGGCGGTGGCGGCTTCGGCGGTGGCTATGGCGACCGTCCGCCTCGGCGCGAGTTCGGCGGTCCGGGCGGCGGTGGCGGGTTCGGAGGGCCGCGGGGTGGCTATGGCGACCGTCCTCCGCGGCGCAACATGGACGAGGGCACCGGCCCGGTCTATCCGCTGAACGGCACGGTGAAGTGGTTCGACCAGGTGCGCGGCTTCGGCTTCGTGACGCCCGACGATGGCGGGCAGGACGTGTTCCTGCACTCCTCCGTGCTGGCGCGCGCGGGGCGCAGCGACCTGCAGCAGGGCGAGAAGGTCTCGCTCGATGTGCGCGACGGCCAGCGCGGCCGCCAGGCGGTCGGCATCAAGTAGCGCGCCCTTCCGGCGCGTGGCGCAGGGCCCCGGAGGGAGACTTCCGGGGCCTTCGTGCTTTCTTCAGCCTTGCGCGCGCAGCCTCGCGCCATGCGCGCGCTTGTCCTTCTGCTGCTGTTCGCCGCGCCGGCCGCGGCGCAGGTGCCCATCTGCAACGCGCTGCGCGAGGGGATGACGGCCTGTTTCGACGGCCGCCTCTGCGTCTGCCGCTTCCAGCCGGGCGGGCAGCTCACCGCGCGGCCTGACGGGCATCGCTGGGATTGCGGACCGCTGCGCCCCGACTGCCGCCCCCCGCCCGCGACGCTGGAGGCGCCGCACAAGCCGCCCTGGCCGCACTTCATCCCGCCGCCGCAGCTCTGGCTCGAACCGCCTCGCCCCCCGCCCGAGCGGCCGCGCTGAACCGGGCGGCAAGATTTCCAGGTGGGGACAGCGGGCCTACACTCCGGCGCATCCCGCGAAGGAGGATCCCCGATGCGCCGCCGTTCGCTGCTCGCGCTGCCGCTTCTCGCCGCGCCCGGCCTGGCCCAGGCCCAGGAGGCCTGGCCCAACCGCCCGATCACGCTGATAGGCGGCTTCCCCAACGGCTCCGGGGTGGACATCTACCAGCGCCGCCTCGCCGAGCCCCTGTCCCGCGCGCTCGGCCAGCCCATCGTGGTGGACAACCGCACCGGCGCGGGCGGCAACATCGCGTCCGACCTCGTGGCGAAGGCGCGGCCCGACGGCTACACGCTCTATTTCGGCACGGCCGGCACCCACGCGATCAACGCGAGCCTCTACCGCAACCTGCCTTTCGACGTGGTGCGCGACTTCACGCCCATCGCGCATCTGGGCGATGTGCCCAATGTGCTGACCGTGAGCCCCGAGCGCCGGCCGCAATACACCGACTGCGCGGCCCTGCTGGCCGCGGCGCGCGCCAATCCGGGGCGTCTGAACTACGCCAGCACCGGCAACGGCGCCTCCACCCATCTCGCGGGGGCGCAGTTCGCCGCGGCGGCCCGGGTGGAACTCACCCATGTGCCCTTCCGCGGCCAGCCCGGCGCGGCGCTGGCGCTGCTGAACGGCGATGTGGACCTGTTCTTCAACCAGACCGGCCCGGCCATCCCCATGATCCGCCAGGGGCAGGTGCGCGCGCTCGGCGTCACCACCGCCACCCGCCTGCCGAGCCTGCCCGATGTGCCCACCATCGCCGAGGCCTGCAATCTGCCCGGCTTCGTCAGCACCACCTGGTATGGGCTGTTCGGCCCGGCCAATCTGCCTGCACCCATCGTAGAGCGTCTCTCGGCGGAGGTGACGCGCATCCTGCAGACCCCCGAGTTCCAGCGCTGGCTGGTGGAGAGCCAGGGCATCGCGCCCCCCACCGTCTTCACCCCCGCCGAGTTCGCCGCCATCCAGCGGCGCGACATCGCCCATTGGGCCGAGGTGGTGCGCCGGTCGGGCGCCACGGTGGACTGAGAAGGTCTGGACGGCTTCTGACATGTCAGGATAGGGTCAGTGGCATGTCGCTGCTGACCCCCATCGAGGCGCCACCCTCCCTCACCGAGCGGGCGCTCGCCGCGCTGCGGCGGGACATCCTCTCCACCCGCCTCGCGCCCGGCGAGACGATCAGCGAGGCCGCCACCGCCCAGCGCCTGGAGCTCGGCAAGGCGCCCATCCGCGCCGCCCTGGCCCGCCTGGCCGAGGAGGGGCTGGTCACCGCCCTGCCGCGCCGCGGCTGGGTGGTCAGCCTCGTCACCATCCGCGACATCCATGAGGTGTTCGACCTGCGCGGCCTGCTCGAGCCCGAGGCCGCCCGCCGCGCCGCGGGCCGGGTGGACGCGGCCATGCTGGCGCGGCTCGATGCCGTCTGCGCCGCCGGTTACGACTGCGCCGACGAGGAGAGCGTGCTGGCCTTCCTCGCCGCCAACAAGGCCTTCCACCTCGCCATCGCCGAGCTCTCGGGCAATGCGCGCCTCGCCCGCCAGCTCGACCGGCTGCTGGACGAGAGCACGCGCATGCTGGTTCTCGGCCTGCGCCGGCGCGACCGGAGCGGCGAGATGGCGCATGAGCACCACGCGCTGGTGGAGGCCCTCGCCCTGGGCCAGGCCGCGCAGGCGGCGGAGTTGATGCGCGCGCAGGTGGCGGCCAGCCGCGCCATGGTGCTCGCCGCGCTCACCGCCCCCGACGCCATGACGCCGGTGGGCGCATGAGCGCGCTGACCACGACGCGCCTCGATGCGCTGCTCGCCGCCGTCGCCCTCGCCGCGCGCGCGCCGCTCGCCCGCCGCCCCGCCGCCGTGGCGGAGGCCATGGCCCCCCACCTCGCGGATCCCGACCTGCTCGCGGGGCGCGACTGCCCCTGCTGCCCGGACCGCTATGTGCGCCACCTGCTGCATGCGGACCCCGAGGGGCGCTACGCCGTGGTGGCGCTGGTCTGGCGGCCGCAGCAGATGTCGCCCATCCACGCGCATCGCACCTGGTGCGCCTTCGGCGTGCATCGCGGCGTGCTGACCGAGCACCATTTCGCCCCGGGCGCCCCGCCCCGGCCCATCGCGGCGCATCTGCGCCGCCCGGGCGAGACCTGCCACGGCCCCGCGGACCCCGACCTCATCCATCGCCTCGGCAACTGCGCCGGCGAGGTGGCCGTCTCCCTCCATGTCTATGGCGCGCCCTATGAGCGTTTCGGGGATCAGGTGAACCTGATCCTCGGTTGACCGCGGCCGGGGCGCGGCGGCACACCCTGCATGTGCCCTCCGCCCCGCCCGCATGACCCCGAGGTTGCTGCTCGGCCTCCTCATGGGGGGTGTGGCCTCCGTCATCTGGGGCGGCCATGCGGTGGTGGCGCGGCTGGCGCTGACGGGGCATGGGCTGCACGTCCTCGACCTGCTCTTCTGCCGCTACCTGCCGGCCGCGCTGCTGCTGGCGCCGCTCGCCTGGCGCGCGCGGGCCGAGATCGCGGCGCTGGGGCCGCGGCGGCTGGCGCTGCTCGTCGTGTTCGGCGGCGCGGGGAACCTCACCCTGTTCGTCTCGGCGCTGCACTTCGCCCCGGCGAGCCATGGCGCGACCATCGCGCCGATGACGGGCCCCGTGGTGGCCGCGCTCGCCGCCTGGTGGCTGCTGGCCGAGCGGCCCACCCCCGGGCGCGTGGCGGCGCTGGCCGCCATGCTGGCCGGGGTGCTGATGATCGGCTGGGATGGGCTCGGCCTCGCGCCGGGCGTGTGGCGGGGCGACCTGCTGCTGCTGGCCGCGGGCGGCACCTGGGGCGTCTTCACCGTGCTGCTGCGGCGCTGGCGGCTGGCGGCCATCCCGGCCACGGCGGCGGTGACGCTGGCCTCGCTGCCCTTCGTGCTGCCGCCCTTCCTGCTGTTCCGCGCCGAGGCCTTCTTCGCCCAGCCCCTCGGCCTCGTGGCCTGGATGATCGTGGCGCAGGGGCTGCTGCTCGGCGTGATCTCGATGTTCCTCTTCGCCCGCGGGGTGGAGCTGCTGGGCGCCACCCGCGCCGGCACGCTGTCGGTGCTGGTGCCGGTGGTGGGGCTGCTGCTCTCGGCCTGGCTGCTGGCCGAGCCGATCTCGGGGCTGAAGGGGCTGGGGGCGGCGCTGGCGGCGGGGGCGATGCTGGTGGCCGTGCTGTTCACGGGCCGACGCTGACCCAGTGGCTCGTCGCATGCGCGCAGACCGCGCCCGTGTCGGCGCGGGCGAGCGTCACCTCGCCATAGAGGCTGCGGCCGCGCGGCTTGATCAGCCGGGCCTCGGCGATCACCGCGCCGGTGCCGGCGGGGCGCAGGAAGGCGATGGTCAGCCCTGCCGTCAGGCTCTCGTCCCGCCCGTCGTTCAGCCCGAGCAGCGCGGCCCAGAGCGCCATGTCCGCAAGGCCCATCAGCGCGGGGCCGCAGAGGGTGGGCCCGGGGCGCAGCAGCTCCGCCCGCGGCGGGAGTTCGATCCGCGCGCGGCCCTCGGCGGCCTCCAGCACCCGCACGCCCCAGGCGGCCGAGATCGGCAGCTTCGCGTGCATCACCGCCTCGATCTCGGAGGGCGTCATGCCGCCTCCGATCGCCGGAGGGCGCAGGCCCGGAGGCGTGAATCGGCGGCGCGGATCATGCCGCCACCCCCGCCACCACGCGCCCCAGGCAGGGGCTGCCGCCCAGCCAGTAGCAGAGCTCGGCCGGCCGCGAGACGCGATAGAGCGCGAGGTCGCAGCGCGCCCCGGGCTCCAGCACGCCGCGGTCGGAGAGGCCGAGCGCCCGCGCCGCGTTCACCGTGATGCCGCGCAGCGCCTCGGTGACGGTCAGCCGGAACAGGGTGCAGCCCAGATGCGCCGCCAGCAGCAGCGAGAGCAGGGGCGAGGAGCCGGGATTCATGTCGGTGGAGAGCGCGATCCGCACCCCCGCCGCGCGCATCGCGGCGATGTCGGGCATCCGCGTCTCGCGCAGCACCAGCGTCGCGCCGGGCAGCAGCACCGCGACCGTGCCGGCCCGGCCCATCGCCGCGATGCCCGCGGGGTTGGCGCGCTCCAGATGGTCCGCGCTCAGCGCGCCGAAGCGCGCGGCCAGCGCCGCCCCGCCGGCGTCGGTGAGCTGGTCGGCGTGCAGCTTCACCGGCAGCCCGGCCGCGCGCGCCGCCTCGAAGACCCAGCCGGCCTCCTCGGCGGTGAAGGCGATGGAATCCGAGAACACGTCCACCGCATCCGCCAGCCCCTCGCGCGCGGCCAGCGGCACGATGCGCTCGGCCACATGCCGCGCGTAGTCGGCGCGGCGGCCGGCGTATTCGGGGGGCGTGGCATGGGCGGCGAGCAGGCTCGTCACCACGCTCACCGCGCGGTGGCGGGCGAGGTCGCGCGCCACGCGCAGCTGCTTGAGCTCGGCCTCCGCCTCCAGCCCGTAGCCCGACTTGATCTCGACGGTGGTCACGCCCTCGCGCAGCAGCGCATCGAGGCGCGGCAGCGCGGCGTCGCGCAGCGCGGCCTCGGAGGCGGCGCGGGTGGCGCGCATGGTGGAGAGGATGCCCCCGCCCGCGCGCGCGATCTCCTCGTAGCTCGCCCCCGCGAGCCGCGCCTCGAACTCCGCCGCGCGGTCGCCCGCGAAGACGAGATGGGTGTGGCAGTCCACGAGGCCGGGCATGATCCAGGCGCCGGCGCAGTCGGTCACGGGCGCGTCATGGGCGGGCAGGGCGGCGCGCGGCCCCACCCAGGCGATGCGCCCGCCGCGCGCGGCGATCGCCCCGTCCTCGATCACGCCGAGCCCCTCGCCCTGCATGGTGGCGAGGTTCGCGTTCAGCCAGACGCGGTCGAACATCAGGCGAGCTCCACGGCCGCGGCGAAGCGGGGGTCGGCGATCAGCCGCCGCGCCGCGGCGATGTCGGGGGCCATGGCGCGGTCCTCCTCCCAGGGCGCGACATGCGCGCGCAGCGCGGCGTGCGCGGCCTCGATCGGCGCGGAGGAGCGCAGCGGGCGATGGAAGTCGATGCCCTGGGCGGCGGCCAGCAGCTCGATGGCGAGGATGCCCTCGAGGTTGTCGAGCATGGCGGGCAGGCGCAGCCCGGCATTGGTCGCCATGGAGACATGGTCCTCCTGGTTGGCGGATGTGGGCAGGCTGTCCACGCTGCGCGGGGCGGCGAGCGCCCGGTTCTCGGCCGCCAGCGCCGCGGCGGTGACCTGCGCGATCATGAAGCCCGAGTTCAGCCCGCCCGCGCGCACCAGGAAGGCGGGCAGGCCGGACAGCGCGGGGTCCATGAGCAGGGCGATGCGCCGTTCGGCGATGGCGCCGAGCTCGGCGAGCGCGAGGGCGATCATGTCGGCGGCGAAGGCCACCGGCTCGGCGTGGAAATTGCCGCCCGAGAGCAGCGCGCCCCCCTCCACCAGCAGCGGGTTGTCGGTCACGGCGTTCGCCTCTCGCAGCAGCATGGCGGCGGCGTGCTCGAGCAGGTCGAGGCAGGCGCCGTCCACCTGGGGCTGGCAGCGCAGGCAATAGGGGTCCTGCACGCGGATGTCGTTCTCGCGGTGGCTCTCGCGGATCGCGGAGCCCGCGAGCAGCGCGCGCAGCGCGGCGGCGCAGCGCATCTGCCCCGGCTGGCCGCGCAGCGCATGGATGCGCGGATCGAAGGGCGTGTCGGCGCCACGCGCGGCGTCCACCGACATCGCGCCCGTCAGCAGCGCGGCGCGCAGCAGATCCCGCGCGCGGAACAGCGCATCGAGGGCGAGGGCCGTCGAGACCTGGGTGCCGTTGAGCAGCGCGAGCCCCTCCTTGGGCGCGAGCACCAGCGGCGCCATGCCCAGCGCGGCCAGCGCCGTGGCGCCGCCATGGCTGACGTGCTGCGCGTCGGTGGCGCTGCCCTCGCCCACCAGCACCAGCGAGAGATGCGCGAGCGGCGCGAGATCGCCCGAGGCGCCCACGCTGCCCTGGGCCGGGATGTCGGGCAGCATGTCGGCCTCCAGCAGCCGCAGCAGCGCCTCGATGACCACGGGCCGCACCCCCGAGGCCCCGCGCGCGAGGGAGAGCGCCTTGAGCGCGAGGGTCAGGCGCACCACCGGCCGCGGCAGGGGCGCGCCCGTGCCGGCGGCGTGGCTGCGCAGCAGGTTGAGCTGCAGCCGTGCCAGATCCTCCGGGCCGATGCGCGTGGTGGCGAGCTTGCCGAAGCCCGTGTTCACGCCATAGAGCGCCGCGCCGGTGGCCAGCGCCGCCTGCAGCGCCGCCACCCCGGCCTCCACCGGCGCCCGCCAGCCCGGCGCGAGGCGCAGCGCCGCGCCGTCACGAATCCGCCGCAGCGGCGCGAGATCGGCCTGCCCGGCCGCGAGCGTCTCCATCATGGCGGGAGGATAGCGCGGCCCATGGCCCTGTCAGCCCGGCGCGGCTTGCGCGCCGCCCGCGCCCCCGCTTTCCTGCGCGCGGAGTGCAGGACGACGACGCCCATGCCCGATTTCCTCGCCGCCCATGCGCTGCTGCCCGAGGGCTGGGCGCGGGAGGTGCTGATCTCCTGCGACGAGGCCGGGACCATCACCGCCCTCGCGCCCGGGGCGCGCGCCCCCGCGGCGCGGCGCCTCGCGGGCCATGTGCTGCCCGGGCTCGTGAACCTGCACAGCCACGCCTTCCAGCGCGCCATGGCCGGCGGGGCCGAGCGCCGCAGCCCCGCCGGGCGCGACAGTTTCTGGACCTGGCGCGAGACCATGTACCGCTTCGCCCTCGGCATGACGCCCGAGGACGCCGAGGCGGTGGCCGCGCAGCTCTATGCCGAACTCCTCGCGCGCGGCTTCACGCAGGTCTGCGAGTTCCACTACCTGCACCATGACCGCGACGGCACGCCCTATGCCGCGCGCGCCGAGATGGCGCTGCGCCACCTGGCGGCGGCGCGGCGCACGGGCATCGGCATCACCCTGCTGCCCTCGCTCTACCGCCATGGCGGCATCTTCGGCCTGCCGCCGGCCGAGGGGCAGCGGCGCTTCCTCGACGACCTCGACGGGTTCTTCGAGATCCTCGAGGCGGTGCGCGCGGCCTGCGCGCAGCAGCCGCTCGCCGCCTGGGGGGTGGCGCCGCACAGCCTGCGCGCCGTCACCCCCGCCATGCTGGAGGCGCTGGCGGGGCTGGATGCGCCCATCCACATCCACGCCGCCGAGCAGCGGCGCGAGGTGGAGGAATGCCGCGCCGCCACCGGGCTTCGCCCCGTCGAGTGGCTGCTGCGCCACGCGCCGCTCGATCGGCGCTGGTGCCTGATCCACGCCACCCACATGACGGCGGAGGAGGCGAGGGGCCTCGCCGCCACCGGGGCGGTGGCCGGGCTCTGCCCCACGACCGAGGCCTCGCTCGGCGATGGCGTCTTCCCGCTGCCGGTGTTCCGCGCGGCGGGCGGGCGGCTCGGCCTCGGCACCGACAGCCATGTGGGCGTCTGCCCCGCGGCCGAGATCCGCCAGCTCGAGACGAGCCAGCGCCTCGCGCTCGAGCTGCGCTCCGTCGCCACCGACGAGGCGAACCCGCACCCCGCCCGCGCCCTGTTCGAGGCGGCGCTGCGGGGCGGGGCGCAGGCGGCCGGGGTGGCGATGGGCGCGCTCGCGCCCGGGCGGCGCTGCGACCTGGTGGAGCTGGACGAGACCCACCCCACCCTGATCGGCCGCGCGGGCGACGGGCTGCTCGACGCCTGGGCCTTCGGCCCGCAGGACCGCATGGTGCGCAGCGTGGCCGTGGCGGGCCGCGTCGTGGTGGAAGGAGGCCGGCACGTGAAGGAGCGCGAGATCGCCGAGGGCTTCGCCCGGGCCATGCGGCGGCTCGGCGCATGAGCGGGCCGCTCGCGGGGAAGATCGCCTGGGTCACCGGCGGCAGCCGGGGCATCGGGCGGGCCTGCGCCCTCGCCTTCGCCGAGGCGGGGGCGGATGTGGCGATCTGCCACCTCGGCGACGCGGCTGAGGCGCGCAGCCTCGTTCAGGCCGTGACCGCGCGCGGGCGGCGCGGCTTCCAGATGGAGGCGGACATGGGCGAGGTGGCGGCCATCCGCGCCTTCGCCGCCGCCGCCGAGGCCGCGCTCGGGCCCTGCGACATCCTGCTGAACAATGCCGGCCTCAACATCCGCGCCCCCTTCGAGGCAGTCACGGAGGCGGCGTTCGACCGGGTGGCGGATGTGCACCTCAAGGGCATGTTCTTCATGGCCCAGGCCGTCTATCCCGGGATGGTGGCGCGCGGGGGCGGGCGGATCATCAACATCGCCTCGCAGCTCGGGCTGAAGGGTGCGCCGGGGATCGTGCCCTATTGCGCGGCGAAGGCCGGCGTCATCGGCTTCACCCGCGCCCTGGCCCATGAGGCGGGGCCCAAGGGGGTGCTGGTGAACGCCATCGCCCCCGGCCCCATCGAGACGGACCTGACCGCGAGCCGCGGTCCCGCCTGGCGGGCCGAGGTGGAGGCGCGGCTGCCGCTCGGCCGGCTCGGCCGGGTGGAGGAGGTGGCGGCCACCGCGCTGCTGCTGGCGGGACCGGGCGGGAGCTACTACTGCGGCGCGACGCTCTCGCCCAATGGCGGGGACATCATGCATTGACCGGGGAGGTGACCATCCGCGTCCTGGACGCGGGCGAGGTGGAGACGGCGGTGGAGTGGGCGGCGCGCGAGGGGTGGAACCCCGGCCTCGCCGACGCTCTGGCCTTCCGCGCCGCGGACCCAGAGGGCTTCCTCGGCGCCTTCCGCGGGGGCGAGATGCAGGCGTGCATCTCGGCCGTGCGCACCGGCGAGGCGTTCGGCTTCATCGGCTTCTACATCGCCCGGCCCGAGGCGCGCGGGCAGGGGCTCGGCTGGCGCGTGTGGCAGGCGGGCATGGCGCGGCTCGCGGGGCGCTGCGTGGGGCTCGACGGGGTGGTGGCGCAGCAGGAGAACTACCGCAAATCGGGCTTCGCCCTGGCCTGGAACAATGCGCGCTACCAGTCCGAGGCGCCGCGCATCGCGCCCGCCGACACGCGCGGCATCACGGACGCGGCGGCGCTGCCCTTCGAGACGCTGCTGGCCTTCGACGCCGCCTGCTTCGGGCTGCCGCGCCCGGCCTTCCTGCGCGCCTGGATCGCCGCCCCCGGCCATCGCGCGCGCGTGGCGCGGGATGCGGCGGGCGCGGTGACGGGCTTCGCGGTGCTGCGCCCCTGCCGGGCGGGGGCGAAGCTCGGGCCCCTCTTCGCCGTGGATGCGGCGACCGCGCGGGCGCTGATCGCCGATGCCGCCCCGCACCGGCCGCCCGGCCCCCTGATCCTCGACCTGCCCGAGCCGCATGCCGAGGCGGTGGCGCTGGCGCAGGCGATGGGTATGGAGAAGGTGTTCGAGACGGCGCGCATGTACACCCGCCCGCCTCCGCCGATGCGGCGGGAGAGGATCTTCGGGCTGACCAGCTTCGAGCTGGGCTGAGAGGGGCGCTACGGCGCCCCGCGCTTGCGCAGGCGGATGCGCCCGGGCTCCGGCCCCTCGGGGAACACCACCTCCAGCACCTCATGGCCGAGTTCGCGGGCGCTGCGCGGGATGTTCTCGCCCGGCTCCCGCCCCAGGAAGCGCACTTCCAGCCCCTGTCCCGGGCTCATCCTGTCCAAATGCAGCCGGGTGCGCACGAAGGTCATGGGGCAGACCTCCCTCGTCACATCAAGAACAGTCCATGTCTCGTCCTGGTTCACGGCGGCGCGCTCCAAAGCCCGTCGAATCGGCTCGCTCTGCCTTGCGGATCACCCATCATGTGAGGTAATAGCAAAGCAATCGAGTGGGACTTTGCCTCCATGGCGGAAAATGCGACCGGAACTGATCTACTCGGGCTGACGGCCGAAATCGTCGCCGCCCATGTGTCCAACAATCCTGTTTCGATCACCGACCTGCCTGCGCTGATCACCGAGGTGCATCGCACCCTCGCCGCCCTGGGCACGGCGACCGCCCCGCCCGAACCGGAGAAGAAGGCGCCGGCCGTTCCGATCAAGAAATCCATCACGCCCGATTATCTCATCTGTCTCGAGGACGGGAAGAAGCTGAAGATGCTGAAGCGGCATCTGCAGACGGCCTATGGCCTCTCCCCGGAGCAGTATCGCGAGAAGTGGGGTCTTCCGGCCGACTACCCGATGGTCGCGCCCAACTACGCGAAGCAGCGGTCGTCTCTCGCCAAGCAGATCGGGCTCGGCACCCAGTCGCGCAAGAGCGAGGGCTCTGCTAAGGGCTGAGGGTCGGGCGTGTCGGGCAGGGCTCGGTGGCCGGCCCCGCCGCGCGCCCCTGGACCCATCAGCGAGAGGGGAGTTCGCGCCATCAGCGAATCCATGTCGCGGATCGAACGGATGTGCGTGGAGCGCGGCCTGAAGATGACAGGGCAGCGCCGTCTGATCGCGCGCGTGCTGTCGGACAGCGATGACCACCCGGATGTAGAGGAGCTCTACCGCCGCGCGGTGGCGCTCGATTCGCGCGTCTCGGTCGCGACGGTCTATCGCACCGTGCGCCTGCTGGAGGAGAAGGGCATCCTCGAGCGGCGCGACTTCGGCGGCGGCCGCGCCCGCTACGATCCGGCCGACCGCGGGCATCACCACCACCTGATCGATGTGGACACGGGCAAGGTGATCGAGTTCTCCGACGCCGAGCACGACCGTCTGGCCCGCGCCATCGCCGAGCGCCTGGGCTTCGAGCTGGTGCAGCTCCGCCTCGAGCTGTTCGGGCGCAAGGCCGCCTCCGTTCCGGCGCGGCCCAAGCCGGACAGTTGCGCGTGACCGGTTCGCCCCATTTCGAGGAACTGCGGGCAGGCAATCTCGGCGTGCGGATCGCCAGCGCCGAGTGGGAGGTGCGCGCCGCCCAGGCGCTGCGCTACCGCGTCTTCTACGGCGAGATGGGCGCGCGCGCCGATGCCGAGACCGCCGCCTCCGGGCTCGACGCCGACGAGTTCGACGCGGTGGCCGATCATCTCCTCGTGCTTGACCATGATCGGGGAGAGGGGCCGGAATCGGTGGTCGGCACCTACCGCCTCATCCGGCGCGCCGCTGCCGCCCGCCTGGGCCGCTTCTACTCCGCCGCGGAATACGACATCTCGCCGATCCTCGCCTTTCCGGGCGAAATCCTGGAGCTCGGCCGCTCCTGCACCGATGCGGCCTACCGCACCCGCGGCACGCTGCAGCTCCTCTGGGGCGGCATCGCGGCCTATGTCTTCCGCCACGGCATCGCGCTGATGTTCGGCTGCGCCAGCCTGCCGGGGACGGACCTCGAGGAGAACGCGGCGCAGCTCTCCTACCTGCACCACCATCACCTCGCGCCCGAGACGCTGCGCCCGCGCGCGCTCGAAAGCCGCTATGTTCCCATGGAGCGCCTGCCGCGCGGGGGCTATGACCCGAAGGCGGCGCTGCTCGCCCTGCCGCCGCTGATCAAGGGCTATCTCCGCCTCGGCGGCTTCGTGGGCGATGGCGCCGTGCTCGATCCGCAGTTCAACACCACCGATGTCTGCGTCGTGGTCAAGACCGACCAGGTGACGGAGAAGTACTACCGCCACTACGAGCGCCAGGCCGGCGTACGCGGCTGAACCGGCCGTGTTGCGCCGCCTCAACCCGCCGGTCGGCCGGGCGCATGCTAGACTTCTTCCGAGATGCTGCGACGCCGGCTGATCCTCGCCCTGTTTGCCGCCGGCCTCGCCGCAGGCGCCTTGTGGTGGTTCCGGCGACCGCTCCCGGTCGAGACGGTGGCGGTGACGCGCGGCCCGGCCGTGGAGGCGGTCTATGCCACGGGCGCGGTCGAACCCCTGCACTGGGCGCGCGTGGGGCCGGCCACGCGGGGACGGCTCACTGCCCTGCTGGTGGAGGAGGGCGCGCGCGTCACCGAGGGCCAGCCGCTGGCGCGGCTCGACGACCGGCAGGCCCGCGCGCTGGCCGAGGAGGCGGAGGCCCGCGCGCGCTTCGCCATGGAGGACCTCGCGCGCACCCGGGCGCTGGTGGGGCGTGACATCGCCACCCGCGCCGCGCTCGAACGCGCCGAGCGCGACGCGCGCGCCGCGCGCGCCGCCGCCGACATGGCGATCCATCGCCTCGACGACTATGTGGTGCGCGCCCCGGCCGATGGCGTGATCCTGCGCCGGGACGCCGAGGTGGGCGAGGTGGTGGACACGCCCGCCGCGCTCTTCTGGATCGGCGAGCCGCGGCCGCTGCGCGTCACCGCCGAGGTGGACGAGGAGGACATCGCCCGCGTCGTTCCCGGCCAGCGCGCCCTGCTGCGCGCCGACGCCTTCCCCGGGCGCGCCCTGGAGGCGCGGGTGGCGCAGATCACGCCCAAGGGCGACACGGCGCGCAAGGCCTATCGCGTGCGCCTCGCCCTGCCCGAGGACACGCCGCTGCTGATCGGCATGACGGTGGAGGCGAACATCGTGCTGCGCGAGGAGTCGGCGGCGCTGCTGCTGCCGCCCTCGGCCGTCTCCATCGCCCCGGGTCAGACGGGGGCCGGTCCGCGGCGCGGGCATGTCTGGGTGGTGGAGGAGGGGCGGCTCGCGCGGCGCGAGGTGCGCATCGGCGTGCAGGGGGCGCGCGCCTTCGAGGTGCTGGAGGGGCTCACGGAGGGCGCGCGCGTCGCCGCCGCGCCGAGCGCCGCTTTCCGCGAGGGGCGACGTGCCCGCCCTCTGCCATGAGCCTGATCTTCGACCTCGCGCGCGGGATGCTGCGCCGTCGCCGGCGGCAGACGCTTGTGTCCGTCGGCGGGGTGGCGCTCGGCGTCGCCTTCTTCATCGCCATCGCGGCGCTGATGCGCGGCTTCCAGGGCTTCATCATCGCCCAGCTCCTCGACGTGGCGCCGCATGTGACCATCAAGGACGAGACGCGCGAGCCCCCGCTGCAGCCGCTGCTGATCGTGGAGGGCGAGGGGGCCGTGGCCGTCAGCGGCGTGCGCCCGCGCGAGCGGGTGCGCGGCATCCGCGCCGCCGGCGAGAAGCTCGCGCTGCTCGAGGCCATGCCCGGCGTGGCCGCCGCCCCCGTGCTGCAGGGCCAGGCGCTGCTGCGCTACGGCGGGCGCGACGTCTCGGCCGTGCTGACCGGGATCGATCCCGAGCGGCACCGGCGCGTCTCCAACATCGAGAAGGACATGGTGGCCGGGCGGCTCGAGGATCTGCGCGCCAGCGCCAACGGGATCATCCTGGGCGCCGAGCTCGCCCGCCGCCTCGGCCTCGGCGTGGGAGACACGCTGGGCGCCCTCTCCCCCGCCGGGGTGATGCTGTCCATGAAGGTGGTGGGGCTGTTCCGCACCGGCATCCAGACGGTGGACCAGGGCAATGCCTTCATCCTGCTCACCGTGCAGCAGGTGCTGCAGGACCGGCCGAACGTGGTGAACCAGATCGCGCTGCGCCTCGATGACGTGACGCGCGCCGAACCCCTGGCGCGCGAGATCGAGGCCCGCTTCGGCGACCGCACGGAGAGCTGGGAGGAGCAGAACCGCAACATCCTCACCGTCTTCGTGATCCAGAACGCCATCATGTACAGCGTCACCGGCGCGATCCTGCTGGTGGCGGCCTTCGGCATCTACAACATCATCTCGACCGTGGTGTTCGAGAAGACGCGCGACATCGCCATCCTGAAATCCCTCGGCTTCGAGGCGGGGGACATCCAGCGGCTGTTCCTGCTGCAGGGGCTGGTGGTGGGGGTGATCGGGGCGTTGGCGGGCTCGGCGCTGGGGGCGCTGATGATCGAGGCTCTCGCCCAGGTGCGCTTCGGCGTTGCCACGCCGGCCGGGAACGAGGGCTTCATCCTGGCGCGCGACTGGCGGATCTACCTGGTGGCGAGCGCCTTCGCCCTTCTTGCCTCCGGGCTCGCCGCGCTGATCCCGGCGCGGCGGGCGAGTCGGCTCGATCCCGTGCAGGTGGTGCGGGGCGCGGCGTGAAGGCGCCCCTCCTCCTCGCCGAAGGCGTGACGCGTCGGCTCCCCGAGGGGGTGGTGCTGGTGCGCGATGTGACGCTTGCCATCGGGCGGGGAGAGTTCGTCGCCATCACCGGGCCCTCGGGGTCGGGGAAATCCTCGCTGCTCTACCTGCTCGGCCTGCTCGATCGGCCGAGCGAGGGGCGCATCGCGCTGGAGGGGCGCGAGATGGCGACCCTCTCCGATTCGGAGCTCGCGGCGGTGCGGCTGTCGCGCCTCGGCTTCGTCTTCCAGTTCCATTTCCTGCTGCCGGAGTTCACCGCGCTCGAGAATGTGCTGATCCCGATTCGCCGCCTCGGGCGTCTCCTCGGCGCCGCGGCGGAGGCGGAGGCGAGGCGGCTGCTCGAGAGCCTCGGCCTGGGCGGTGCGGCGGAGAAATGGCCCGAACAGCTTTCGGGCGGCATGCGCCAGCGCGTCGCCATCGCCCGCGCCCTGGCCAATGCGCCGCTGCTGCTTCTCGCCGACGAGCCGACCGGCAACCTGGACACCCGGAACGCCGCCCAGGTCTTCGACATTTTCGAGCGGCTGGTGCGCGAGGAGGGGCGCACCGTCCTCGTCGTCACCCATGACGCGGAGCTTGCCCGCCGGGCGAGCCGGCGCATCCATCTCGTGGACGGGGTGGTGGTGGCCGACGAGGCGCAGGGCCGTTAGGGCGACCCGGAGGCGAGCCCCGCGCGCCGTGCAGGACGGGTTTTTTCCCTTGGCAGCACAAAGGGCTTGCACGGGGGGGCGGTTGCGCGTAAGCCCCTCCCCACAAGACGCAGTACGCACGTGCCTCTGGCCCCAAGCCCACGGAGCGACGCCGCCTGAAGGCGCGCCACCGCGGCGCAAGGTTTACGCAACGACGTCAAGCGTTCTGGCAACCCCGTGCGGGGCCCCGGGAACGGGGGTTCGCACGGCCTCTTCTGGTCGCTGGTTCGTTCGACCGTTTCGTCAACTTCGGGGCCGCCCCGGTCGGGGGGTTCCACAGTCTGTGTGGAGGATGGTGCGATGACCCCCAAGGTCGCTCGCTATCTTGCTGCCAACGACCTGGCCACGCCCTGCCTCGTGCTGGATCTGGACCGGGTGGAAGAGAATTTCCGTCGCCTGCAGGCGGCGCTCCCGCTCGCGCGCATCTACTACGCGGTGAAGGCCAATCCGGCCGCGCCCATCCTCGAGCGGCTGGTCCGCCTCGGCTCCTTCTTCGATGCGGCCTCCTGGCCCGAGGTGCGCATGTGCCTCGCCGCCGGGGCGGCGCCGGAGGCCATCAGCTACGGCAACACCATCAAGAAGGAGCGCGACATCGCCGCCGCCTATGCCGCGGGCGTGCGCATGTTCGCCTTCGACAGCGAGGCGGAGCTCGAGAAGCTCGCCCGGGCCGCGCCGGGCGCGCGCGTCTATTGCCGCATCCTGGTGGGCAATGACGGCGCGGAGTGGCCGCTCAGCCGGAAGTTCGGCTGCGAGGTGGAGATGGCGCGCGCGCTCATGCTGAAGGCGGGCGAGCTCGGGCTCGACCCCTACGGCCTCAGCTTCCATGTCGGCAGCCAGCAGACGCGCACCACGGCCTATGAGGCGGCGATCGCCAAGGTCGCCATGCTCTTCACCGACCTCACCGAGGCGGGGGTGAAGGTGCGCATGGTGAACCTCGGCGGCGGCTATCCGGTGCGCTACAAGGCCGAGGTGCCCGACATCGACGATTTCGGCGCGGCCATCATGGGCGCGATGGCGGAGCATTTCGGCAACGCCCTGCCCGAGATCGTGATCGAGCCCGGCCGCTTCCTGGTGGCCGATGCCGGCGTGGTGCAGAGCGAGGTGGTGCTCGTCTCCCGCAAGGGCGAGGACGACCCGGTGCGCTGGGTCTATCTCGACATCGGCCGCTTCGGCGGGCTGGCGGAGACGGAGGGCGAGGCGATCAAGTACGCCTTCCGCACCCCGCATGACGGCACCGCCGAGGGCCCGGTCACCATCGCGGGGCCGAGCTGCGACAGCACGGACACGCTCTACGAGAAGAGCCACTACCGGCTGCCGCTCGCGCTGCGCGACGGCGACAAGGTGGAGATGCTGGCCACCGGGGCCTATGTCACCACCTATGCGAGCCAGAGCTTCAACGGCTTCGCGCCGCTCGAGGAGCACTACATCTGAGGCGCGGGGCGAGGGGGTGCGGCAGCGCCCCCTCGCGTAGGCGCTGCCCGGCGCCTCATCCCAGCACCGACCCCAGCAGCGTCCCCGCGAGCCCCGCCAGCAGCGGCGCGAGCAGCCCGCCGCGCCAGGCCAGCACGGCCAGCGCCGCCCCGAGCCCCATGAGCCTCCCCGCCAGCGGGATCAGCGCCAGGGCGCCCGTCGGGGCCACCACCGCCAGGGTCACGAAGGCCGCCAGCGTGGCGAGCGAGACGCTCGCCGCCCAGCGCACGAAGGGGTGATCGGGCGCGAGCCGCCCGGCCACCAGAAGCCCCGCCCCGCGCATGCCGGCGCAGGCGAGCACGAGCAGCGCCAGCGCCAGGTCATCCGCCTGCACGGCGCCCCCACAGGAAGGCCAGGGTCCCGCCCGCCAGCCCCGCGCCCAGCAGGGCGATGGCGGGCGGCAGCAGCAGCGCCAGCGGCGTCGCCAGGGCCCCCAGCAGCACCGCCCGGCGCACGAAGGGCGCGCGCGCCTCGCTCGCGATGATCAGCCCGAAATAGAGCGGGTTCACGAACAGCAGCGCCGCCAGCACCCACAGCGGCAGCAGCGGCGCCAGCGCATGCCCGCCCGCGGTGGACAGCCCGGCCACCCCCCAGGAGGTGAGCGCGAAGCCGAGGAACCAGGGCAGGCGCGCGCGCGCGGGCAGGGCGGGCAGGCGGCGCATCGCCATGGCCCAGGGCGTCACCGCGATGAAGGGCAGGGCGAGCCAGCGCCCCCGCCCGCCGCCGAGCCAGGGGGCGAGCGCCACCGCCATCGGCACGAATCGCGCATTGGCCGCCACGGCGCCCGGCACCGCCGCCAGCGCCCCGCCGGGCGTGCCGATGGCGGCCAGCAGCACCATCTGCCCCGGCATGCCATAGACCAGCAGGCTGGCCGCCAGCGCCCAGCCCAGCCCCACCCCGGCGGCCTGCACCGCCGCGCCGAAGGCGAGGAAGGTGGCCGCCATGGCCAGCGCCGGCGCGCCCAGCGCCTCGCGCATCCCGGCCCGGGGCATCAGCGTCCGCGCTCCATCCCGCCATGCTCGCGGCGTCGGAGGGGAAGGTCGAGGCCGCGGCGCATGACGGATCGCTCACGCGGCCGATTGCTGAACGTAAGCTGAACGGTAGCAGAACCGAAGCTGAACGAACCGGTCCCCGCCATGCGCCAGATCATCGCCTTCTCCCTCCAGAAGCGCCTGCTCGTGCTGCTGCTCTTCCTGGCCTTCCTGGGGGTGGGGGCCTTCGGATTCACGCGCCTCAACATCGAAGCCTATCCCGATCCGGTTCCGCCCACCGTCGTGGTCATCACCCAGAACCCCGGCCAGAGCGCGGAGGAGGTGGAGCGCTACATCACCGTGCCCATCGAGACGGGGCTCGCGGGCATGCCCAACCTCCAGCGCATCCGCTCCACCTCGCTGTTCGGGCTGTCGGTGGTGCAGGCGCAGTTCAGCCACGCCTTCAGCTACGAGCAGGCGCTGCAGCAGGTGCTGAACCGGCTCGGGCAGATCACCCTCCAGCCCGGCGTGCAGCCGCAGATCAGCCCCTGGTCGCCGATCGGCGAGATCCTCCGCTACCGGCTGGAAGGCCCGCCCGGCTTCTCGCCCGCCGATCTGCGCGTGCTGCAGGACTGGGTGCTGCAGCGCCGTTTCAAGCGCGTGCCGGGCGTGGTGGACGTCACCGCCTATGGCGGGCCGAGCAAGGCCTTCAACGTGGTGCTCGACCTGCCGCGCCTCACCGCCTACGGGCTGAGCGTGGCGCAGGTGGCCGACGCCATCGGCCAGGGCGGCGCGACGGTGGGCGCGGGCGTCATCAGCGTGGGCCCGCAGGCGGCGGTGGTGCAGGGGGTGGGCCTGATCCGCTCGCTCGAGGACATCGAGGCGGTGGTGCTCGGCGCGCGCGAGGGCGTGCCCATCCTGCTGCGCGACGTGGCGCGGGTGGAGACGGGGGCTCTGCCGCGGCTGGGCATCGCCGGCCAGGAGGAGCAGGACGACGTGGTGATCGGCGTCGTCCTCATGCGCCGGGGCGAGCAGACCCTGCCCGTGATCCGCGCGGTGGAGCGCGAGGTGCAGGCCATCAACGCGGGCGGGGTGCTGCCGCCCGGCGTGCGCGTCGTGCCCATCTACGACCGGCAGGAACTGGTGATGCTCACCACCCACCATGTGGTGAAGAACATCCTGCTCGGGGTGGCGCTGGTGGTGCTCATCCAGTGGCTGTTCCTGGGCGATCTGCGCGGCGCGCTGGTGGTGGGCGCCACCATCCCCTTCGCCTTCTTCTTCGCCGTGCTGGTGATGCTGCTGCGCGGCGAGAGCGCGAACCTGCTCAGCCTCGGCAGCCTCGATTTCGGCCTCTTGGTGGACGCCACCGTGATCATGGTCGAGAACATCTACCGCCACCTGCACCATGGCCCGCGGGGCGGCGCGCCGGCGCGCGGCGCGGCGCGCGGGCTTGCACCGCTGCACGCCACCATCCTGCGCGCGGGCAGCGAGGTGGGCGGGCCGATCTTCTTCTCCGCCCTCATCGTCGTGGCCGCCTTCCTGCCCCTCTTCGCCATGAGCGGCATCGAGGGGCGCATCTTCGGCCCGATGGCGCAGACCTACGCCTACGCCATCATCGGCGCCATCATCGCGACCTTCACCGTGGCGCCCGCGCTGGCGGCACTGCTCTTCACCGCCGAGACGCGCGAGCGCGAGATGCCGCTGGTGCGCTGGCTCGCCCGCGCCCACCGCGCCCTTCACCACGCCGCGCTGCGCCGCCAGGGCGCGACGCTCGGCCTCGCGCTGCTCGTGCTGGTCGGCGCGGGCGCGCAGTTCGCGCGGCTGGGCGGCGAGTTCCTGCCCACGCTGGAGGAGGGCAGCATCTGGATGCGCGCCACGCTGCCCGCCACCATCTCGCTCGAGGAGGGCAACGCCACCGTCAACCGCATGCGCCGCGCCGTGATGGAGTTCCCCGAGGTGATCACCGTCACCTCCCAGCAGGGGCGGCCGGACGACGGCACCGACAGCGCGGGCTTCTTCAACGCCGAGTTCTTCATCCCGCTGCGGCCGATGGAGGAATGGCGCACCGCCCGCAGCAAGGACGGGCTGGTGGCCGCCATCGAGCGGCGGCTGCGCGAGGAGTTCGTCGGCGTCGAGTTCAACTTCAGCCAGTACATCAGCGACAACGTCCAGGAGGCGGCCTCCGGCGTGAAGGGCGCGAACGCGCTCAAGGTCATCGGCCCCGACCTCGAGGTGCTGGCGCAGCTCGCCGAGCGCATCCGCGCCGAGCTCGAGCAGGTGCGCGGCATCGCCGACCTCGCGGCCTTGCGCACCCTGGGCCAGCCCACCCTCTCGATCCGCGTGGACCGCCAGCGGGCGGCCCGCTACGGGCTGTCGGTGAACGACATCAACGCCACCATCCAGGCCGCGATCGGCGGGCGCGAGGCGGGGCGCCTCTACGAGGAGGGCAGCGACCGCAACTTCCCCATCATGGTCCGCCTGGACGGCGCCTACCGCGAGGACGCGGAGGCGATCGGGCGGATCCCGGTGAACGCGGCCTCCGGCGCCACGCTCGCCGATGTCGCGACGATCCGCCTGCTCTCCGGCCCCTCCTATATCTACCGCGAGGACGCGCAGCGCTACGTGCCGGTGAAGTTCAGCGTGCGCGGGCGCGACCAGCAGGGCGCGGTGGAGGAGGCGGCGGCGCGCGTGGCCGCGCGCGTGCCGCTGCCGCCCGGCTACCGCCTCGAATGGGTGGGCGAGTTCCGCAACCTGCAGGACGCGGTGGCGCGCCTCACGGTCACGGTGCCGGCGGCGGTGCTGCTCATCGCCGTGCTGCTCTACATCCAGTTCGGCAGCGTGCGCGACATGCTGCTGATCATGCCGGTGCTGCCGCTCTCCTGCGCCGGCGGGGTGGCGGCGCTGGCGCTGATGGGGCTGCACTTCAGCGTGCCGGCCGCCATCGGCTTCCTCGCCCTGTTCGGCATCACGGCCATGGAGGGGATCATCCTGCTCTCGCATTTCCGGAGCCTGCTGGCGCAGGGGCTGCCCTGGCGCGCGGCGCTGGATCAGGCCGGGGCGGACCGGATGCGCCCGGTGATGATGACCTGCATGGCCGCCATGGTGGGGCTGCTGCCCATGGCGCTGGCGAGCGGCATCGGCAGCGACCTGCAGCGCCCGCTCGCCGTGGTGGTGGTGGGCGGCACGCTGCTGCTGCCGCTGTTCATCCTGGTGGTGCTGCCGGTGATGATCGAGCGCTTCGGCCAGGCGCGCCCCGCGCTGCGCGCGGCGCCGGCCGGTGCGGCCTGAGGGCGCCGGGCGGAGCATTCCCAGGCGGCCGGGGTTTCGGCTAAGCCCGGGGAAACCACGCCCCAGGGAGGCCCGTCATGACCCACGCTTTCGCCCGCCGCGCGCTGCTCGCGGCCCCGCTGCTCGCCGCGCCCGCCCTGGTGCGGGCGCAGGCGCCGGTGGTGAACCGCACTGCGCGCATCCTGGCGGGCTTTCCCGCCGGCGGCACGGTGGACCTGACCTGCCGCCTGCTGGCCGAGCGGCTGCGCGGCGCCTGGGCGCCGCAGGTGGTGGTGGAGAACCGCGTGGGCGCCACGGGCCGGCTCGCCATCGAGGAGCTGATCCGCAGCGAGCCCGACGGCACCACCCTGCTCGTCACCCCGGCCAGCATGGTGACGATCTATCCGCACCTCTACGGCGACCGGCTGCGCTACGAGCCGCTGCGCGACATGGCGCCCGTCTCGCCCGTGGTGGTCTATCCCTTCGGCCTCGCCGTCGGGCCCAGCGCGCCGGGGGTGACGAACCTCGCCCAGCTCCTCGATCTCGCGCGGCAGCGGCGCGGCCTTTCCTACGCCTCGCCCGCCGCCGGGTCGGTGCCGCACTTCACGGGCGTGATGCTGGCCCGCGCCACCGGGGTGGAACTGACCCATGTGCCCTATCGCGGCGCGGCCCCGGCCATCGCCGATGCGCTGGGCGGGCAGATCGCGGCCACGGTCAATGTGCTGGGCGACCTGGTGCCGCACCATGAGGGCGGGCGGCTGCGCATCATCGCGCTGACCAGCCCGCAGCGCCTGCCGCGGCTGCCCGGCGTGCCGACCTTCGCCGAGCAGGGCCACCCGGAGCTCACGGCCGATGAGTGGTTCGGCGCCTTCCTGCCCGCCCGCGCGCCCGCTGCGCTGGTGGGCCAGCTCAACGCGCTGCTGGCCGAGGCGGTGCGCCACCCGGAGATGCGCCAGAACCTCGAGAACCGCGCCTTCGACGTGGCACACAGCAGCGCCGCCGACTTCGCCGCGCGCATCCGCGCCGAGACGGCGAAATGGGGACCGGTCGTGCAGGCCTCCGGCTTCCGGCCGGAGGATTGAGCTCCTTCGCGCCGGCCGCCCGCCGCGGACCGCCGGCGGGTTCACCGCGCCGCGCGGACGGGGGCAGGCTCGGCAGGCGCCGCATCGGTCGAGCAGGCGCGACGCCAGAGGTCGGCGCGCCGCATCCCGGCGGGGCGGGGGGGCGCGCTTGCCCCATCCTGCCTGAACGGCTAGGCATCGGCGCTTCCGCACCGCATCCCAGACGCAAGGTCCATCGCGCATGTTTGCACGCCTGTTCGGCTTTCTCTCCGCCGACATGGCCATCGACCTCGGCACGGCGAACACCCTCGTCTACGTCAAGGGGCGCGGGATCGTGCTGAACGAGCCCTCTGTCGTGGCCATCTCGGACAACCGCGGCCGCAAGCAGGTGCTGGCCGTTGGCGAGGAAGCCAAGCAGATGCTGGGCCGGACGCCGGGCAACATCGCCGCCATCCGTCCGCTGCGCGACGGCGTGATCGCCGACTTCGAGGTGGCGGAGGAGATGATCAAGCACTTCATCCGCAAGGTGCACAACCGCCGCAGCTTCACCTCGCCGCTGATCATCGTCTGCGTGCCCTCGGGCAGCACGGCGGTCGAGCGCCGCGCCATCCAGGAAAGCGCCGAGAGCGCGGGCGCGCGCAAGGTGCTGCTGATCGAGGAGCCGATGGCCGCCGCGATCGGCGCCGGCCTGCCGGTGACCGAACCCTCGGGGTCCATGGTGGTGGACATCGGCGGCGGCACCACCGAGGTGGCGGTGATCAGCCTCGGCGGCATCGTCTATGCGCGCAGCGTGCGCGTCGGCGGAGACAAGATGGACGAGGCCATCATCAGCTACGTCCGCCGCACCCACAACCTGCTGATCGGCGAGAGCTCGGCCGAACGCATCAAGATGGAGATCGGCGCCGCCTCGCCCCCCTATGACGGCGAGGAGGGGCCGATGACCGAGGTGAAGGGCCGGGAACTGATGAACGGCGTCCCGCGCGAGGTGGTGGTCAGCCAGCGCGAGATCGCCATCGCGCTGAACGAACCGGTGACGCAGATCGTGGACGCGGTGAAGGTCGCGCTCGAGAACACGCCGCCCGAACTCGCTGCCGACATCGTGGACAAGGGCATCGTGCTCACGGGCGGGGGCGCGCTGCTGAAACGGCTCGACGAGGTGCTGCGGGACGCGACGGGATTGCCCGTGGTGGTGGCGGAGGAGCCGCTGAACTGCGTGGCCCTGGGCACCGGCCGGGCGCTCGAGGAGATCAAACGGCTTCGCCAGGTGCTCTCTTCCATGTATTAGGGCGGGGCGGCCGGCGGCGCCCCCGGCCATGCCTCGCCCGGCGCCGCCCCCCCTGGGGCGGCGGATGCGGCGCCGGGCCGATCGTCTCTGAACGGCGTCTCGAACCGATGGGGGGCTCTTGATTCGTCTCAGCATCCCTCTGCGGCAGGCCTTGGCTCGGCTCTCGCTGCCGGTGCTCATCGCCGCCGCCTTCGGCACGATGCTGCTGGGCAAGGCGGATGCGCTGCTGGTCGAGCGCGCGCGCATGGCTCTGGCCGATGCGCTCGCGCCCGTCTGGACGGCGGCGCAGCAGCCGGTGGCGGCGGCGCGCCGGGTGATCGCGGAGGCGGAGGCGCTGATGAAGCTGCGCGAGGAGAATGCCCGCCTCGTCGAGGAGAACGAGCGTCTGCACCGGTGGCAGGCGGCGGCGCTGGCGCTCGAGGCGGAGAACGCGCTGCTGCGCCGCCAGCTCGCCTGGGTGCCCGATCCCGCGCCCCAGTTCCGCACCGCCCGGGTGGTGGCCGATGCCGGGGGTACCTACGCGCGCGCCGTGCTGCTCGCCGCCGGGCCGCAGCACAACATCCGCAAGGGCCAGGTGGCGCTGGACGAGCGCGGCTTCGCCGGGCGCGTGACCGAGGTGGGCGCGCGCTCGGCGCGCGTGCTGCTCGCCACCGACATCAACAGCCGCATCCCCGTCACGCTGGAGGGGTCGCGCGCGCGCGCCATCATGGTCGGCAACAACCAGGCCCGCCCGCGGCTGCAGCATTGGCCCGAGGGCAGCCTCCCGCGCGAGGGCGAGCGGGTCGTGACCAGTGCCGAGGCCGGGGCCTTCCCGGCCGGGCTGCCGGTCGGGGTGGTGCGCTGGACCGAGAGCGGGGCGGCGGAGGTGGAACTCTTCGCCCGGCTGGACCGGCTCGACGTGCTGCGCCTCTTCGATTTCGGCCTCTCGGGCATCCTGCCTCCCGAGGCGGTGGCCCGGCCCGAGCCGCGCGGCCGGCGGTGAGGCCGATGGCCCCGACCCAAGGGTCCAAGGGCAGGCCGGAACCCCCGATGGGGCTGATGCGGCGGCTCGACGCCGCGCTGCGGGCGGCCTTTCCGGCCGTCTTCGCCCTGGCACTCATGGTGCTGGGCGCAACACCCGTGGGCGTGCCGGGCCTGGTGACAGCCCTGGCCCTGCCCTCGGTCTTCTTCTGGAGCGTCTTTCGTCCCGCGGCCATGCCCCCGCCGGTGGTCTTCGCCATCGGCCTGCTGCACGATCTCCTTGTCTTCGCGCCGCTCGGCATCGGCGTGCTGGTCCTCCTTCTCGTGCATGGCCTCGCCTTCCGCGCGCGGCAGATGCTCGCGCGCGCCTCCTTTCTCGCGGGCTGGCTCGCCTTCTGCGCCGTGGCTGCCGGCGCCGCGGGGCTCGGCTGGGCGCTGCAGGCGCTGCTCGGCTGGCAGTGGCCGGCCCTGATGCCGGGGGTGCACCTGTTCGGCGCCGCGGTGGGCCTCTATCCCGGCATCGCCTGGATCCTGACCCGCGCGCACATGGCGATGCGCCGCGCCGAGGGAGCGGCGCCGTGAGGCTTCCCTTCCTTCGCGGCCGCCGCGAGAAGGGAGGTGTGGCGAACTTCTCCATGCGCGGCGTGAAGCTGGAGGAGGAGCGGCGCCGCTCCGTCTTCACGCGCCGGGCCCTGCTGCTCGGCGGCCTTCAGCTCGGCGCCTTCGGCTTTCTCGGCTGGCGGCTCTACCGGCTGCAGGTGGAGCAGGGAGCGCGCTTCGCCACCCTCGCCGAGGAGAACCGCCTCTCCGCGCGGCTCCTCTCGCCCCCGCGCGGGCGGGTTCTCGATCGCAACGGCCGCGTGGTGGCGGGGAACCGCCTGAACTGGCGGGCGCTTCTGGTGGCCGAGCAGACGGCGGACGTGAACGCCACCCTCGAGACCTTCCACCGCATCGTGCCGCTGGCCGAGCACGAGCGCGCGCGCATCGAGCGCGAGGTGCGCCGCCGCCGCCGCTTCGTGCCCGTGATCGTGCGCGAGTTCCTGACCTGGGAGGAGATGGCGCGCATCGAGGTGAACGCGCCGGACCTGCCGGGCATCCTCACCGATGTCGGCACCACGCGCATCTATCCGGAGGGCGAGCATCTCGCGCACATCGTGGGCTATGTGGCACCCCCGTCCGAACGCGACATGGACGGCGACCCGCTGCTGCAGCTTCCCGGCATCCGGGTGGGCCGGGCGGGCATCGAGCGCCACCATGACCAGGCGCTGCGCGGGCGCGCGGGAGCCGTGCAGCTCGAGGTGAACGCGGTGGGGCGGGTGATCCGCGAACTCGACCGGCGCGAGGGCGTGCCGGGGCAGGATGTCGAGATCACCATCGACACGGAGCTGCAGAAGACGATCCGCGGCAAGATCGAGGAGGGGACCTCGGTCGTCGTCATGAACGCGCGCAACGGCGAGGTGCTGGCGATGGCGAGCCAGCCCTCCTTCGACCCGAACATCTTCAACGCGGGCGTGAGCGCGGCGCAGTGGCGGCAGTGGACGGCGGGCCGCTCCACCCCGCTGATCAACAAGACGACGAACGGGCTCTACGCGCCGGGGTCCACCTTCAAGATGGTGGTCGCGCTGGCGGCGCTCGAGGCGCGGGTGACCACGCCCTTCGAGCGCGTGGTCTGCCCCGGCCACTACGATCTCGGCGAGACGCGCTTCCACTGCTGGAACCGCAACGGCCATGGCGCGGTGGACATGCGGACCTCGCTCAAGGTGTCATGCGACGTCTACTACTACGAGATGGCCAAGCGGCTCGGCATCAACCGCATCGCGGCCATGGCGCGGCGCTTCGGCCTGGGCGTGGATCTCGACATCGAGCTGCCGGGCACGCGCCGCGGCCTGGTGCCGACGCGCGAGTGGCGCGAGGCGCAGGGCCGGCCCTGGGCGCTCGGCGACACCATCGTGCACGGCATCGGCCAGGGCTTCTACCAGCTCACGCCGCTCAGCCTCTGCGTCATGACGGCGCGCCTCGCCTCGGGCCGGGCGGTGCAGCCTCATCTGACGCGCGCCATCGGCGGACGGCCCGTGCGCGGCTCCCGCCCCGAGGAGTGGCCTTCCATGGGCATCCCCGAGCGCGACCTGAGGCTGATCCGCGAGGCGATGTGGGCGGTGGTCAACGAGGGCGGCGGCACGGCGCAGGCCTCCCGCCTGCCCGGCGGCTTCGGGATGATGGCGGGCAAGACGGGCACCACCCAGGTGCGGCGCGTCAGCCGCGAACAGCGCGAGCGCGGCTTCAACGTCGCCACCCTGCCGCGGGAATGGCGGCCGCACGCGCTGTTCGTGGGCTATGCGCCGCACGACAACCCGCTCTATGCGGTGAGTGTCGTGGTCGAGCACGGCACCTCGGGTTCGGGCGCGGCGGCGCCGCTCGCGCGCGATGTCCTGGTCGACACCTTCACCCGGTTCCGGGCGAATCCGCCCGGGCCGCGCGTGGCCGATGCGGCGCGGGGCGGGTGAGGGCATGACACCATGATCTCCTCCTCCTCCCTCTTCGAAAGGCGGCTGCTGGCGCGCGACCGCGGGGCGGGGGTGCTGCGCAAGCTGTGGTCCATTCCCTGGCTCTTCGTCCTCCTGCTCTGCGCGATCGCCGGCATCGGCTATGTGGCGCTCACCTCGGCGGGGTCGGGAAACCCCGATCTCTACGCCAACCGTCACGCGCTCCGGTTCGGCTTCTGCCTCGTCCTGATGCTCTGCGTCGCCTTCCTCGATATCCGGCTGATCGCGGCGCTGGCGCCGGTCGGCTACCTCGCGGGCGTGGGGCTGCTCGTGCTGGTGGCGCTGCACGGACAGGTCGGCGGCGGCGCGCAGCGCTGGATCAATCTCGGCCCCTTCCAGCTCCAGCCCTCCGAGCTGATGAAGATCACCCTCGTGCTGGCCCTTGCGGCGTGGTTCCACCGCGCGAGCTGGGAGAGGGTGGGCAATCCCCTCTTTCTCGTTCCGCCGCTGCTGCTCGTCGCCGTGCCCGTCGCGCTCATCTACAAGCAGCCCAACCTCGGCACCGCGCTGATCACCCTGGCGCTCGGCGGGGTGGTGTTCTGGGCCTCGGGCGTGCGCTGGTGGAAATTCGCGGGGGTGATCGCGGGGGCGGTCGCGGCGGCGCCCCTCGTCTACGCCAATCTGCGCGACTACCAGCGGGCGCGCATCACCACCTTCCTCGATCCGGAGAGCGACCCGCTCGGCGCCGGCTACAACATCATCCAGTCGAAGATCGCGCTGGGTTCGGGGGGCATCTGGGGCAAGGGCTTCCTGCAGGGCACGCAGGGCCATCTCAACTTTCTTCCGGAGAAGGAGACGGATTTCATCTTCACCCTCATTGCCGAGGAGTTCGGGCTCGTGGGGGCGGTCGGCACGCTCTTCCTGCTGCTCTGCGTCACCGCGTTCTGCCTGATGGTGGCGCTGCGGTGCCGGCACCAGTTCGGGCGGCTGCTGGCCATCGGGCTCGGCGCCAACTGGTTCTTCTACGTCTTCGTGAACGTGGCGATGGTGACCGGCAGCATTCCGGTGGGCGGGGTTCCGCTGCCGCTGATCAGCCATGGCGGATCGGCGATGCTGACGACCATGCTCGGCTTCGGCCTGCTCATCGCCGTGTGGGTGCAGCGCGACCTCGAGTTCGGCGTGGCGCGGGACTGAGGCGCCGGCCTGGACGCGGCGCGCCGGGGGCGGCATCGTCAGGGGCGCAAGATCGAGGAAGCGCATGTCCGCAGCCATCCGGCTCCACACCTGGCCCACTCCCAACGGGCACAAGGTCCACATCCTGCTCGAGGAGCTCGGTCTTCCCTACGAGGTCGTGCCGGTGAACATCGCCGCGGGCGAGCAGTTCCGCCCCGAGTTCCTGGCCATCACGCCCAATCATCGCATTCCCGCCATCGAGGATCCCGAGGGGCCGGAGGGCCGCCCCTTCGCGCTGTTCGAGAGCGGGGCGATCCTCATCTACCTCTGCGAGAAGACCGGCTCTCCGCTGCTGCCCGCTTCGGGCGAGGCGCGCCACCGCTGCCTGCAATGGCTCATGTTCCAGATGGGCGGGGTGGGACCGATGTTCGGCCAGTACAACCACTTCGCCCTCTACGCGCCCGAGAAGCTCAGCTACGCCATCACCCGCTACGCCAACGAGGTGCAGCGCCTGCACCGGGTGCTGGAGAAGCGGCTCGCGCAGAGCCCCTACCTCGCGGGGCCCGACTACAGCATCGCCGACATCGCGACCTTCCCCTGGATCCGGAACCCCGACCGCAGGGGCATTGATCTCGCGCATTTCCCGGCTGTGAAACGCTGGCACGATGCCATCGCCGCCCGCCCTGCCGTGCAGCGGGGGGTGGCGGTGCTGGCCGATCGCCAGCGCCAGGGACCGCTGACCGAGGAGGAACGCGACAACATGTTCGGCGCCACGCAGTTCAAGGCCCGCTGACCATGGCCGAGATCGATCACATCGTGCTCGGCGCCCGCACGCTGGAGGAGGGCGCGGCCTTCGTCGAGCAGCACCTCGGCGTGAAGCCGCAGCCCGGCGGGCGGCACGAGGGGGCGGGCACGCACAACATGCTGCTCGGCCTCGGGCCGGACTGCTATCTCGAGATCATCGCGGTCGATCCCTCCCAGCCCGAGCCGCCCCATCCGCGCCTCTTCGACCTGGACGACCCCGGGGTGAAGACCATGCTGGAGGCGGAGCCGCGGCTGCTCGCCTGGGTCGCGCGGACCACGGCCATGGACGCGCTCATGGCGCGGCTCGGCCCGCGTGGGGGCGAGGTGCGCGAGATGCGCCGGGGCGACCTGCACTGGCGCATCGCCCTGCCGCCGCAGCGCCAGGACCTCGACAACCTCATCCCGCCGATGATCGAGTGGAAGGGCGAGCGCGCGGGCAGGCGCCTGCGCGACAGTCACTTCCGCCTCGTCGAGCTGCAGGCCGAGCATCCCGAGGCGGAGGCCGTCAAGGCCGCTCTCGCCGAGCGTGGCCTTGGCGAGGCGCTGGTGGTGAAGCGCGGCGCCCATCCCCGGCTGCTCGCCCGGCTGCGGGGCCCCGATGGGGCGGAGGTGACCCTGACCTCGGGTTGAACCGTCAAGATCGGCCGCAGCCGGGGCGTGCGGCCGGCGCGCCCCGACTCCCTTCAGGTTCTCGGCCGTGCTATCGCCTCGCCATGAGACAATGGGCAGGGACCGGCTTCGGAGGCAGAGGGGGAGCGAGCGTCGTTGGCCGGTCAGCGCCCGGTGCGGGGCGTGTAGCGCCACACGCTCGCCGGCGGGAAGTTGAGCGGCGTCCAGGCCAGCCGCTTCGCCGCGAGGCCGAGTTTCGCGTAGGGCAGGGGCGAGGTGATGCAATAAGTATAGAGCAGGAACCCCTTGCCCGGCGCCACGGCCTCCACCGTCTCCACGAAGGCCCTCTGGCGCTCCAGCGGCAGCAGGACGAGCGGGATGCCGCAGATCACCGTCCCGATGCAGCCGCGCAGATGATCGGGCAGGACGGTCTTGAGATCGAAGGCATCGCCGCAGATCACGTTCACCCCGGGCAGCGCCTCGCGCAGCACCTCCGCCATCGCGGGGACGATCTCCACCACGGTCAGCTTGTGGGCGGGCACCCCCGCGGCCAGCAGCGCGGTCGAGACCACGCCCGTGCCGGCGCCGAGCTCGAGGACGTGCTCCTCCGGGGCCCGCTGGACGGCCGCCGCGATGCGCCGGCACAGCGCCGGCGAGGAGGGGATGATCGAGCCCATCTGCAGCGGGTTGCGCAGCCAGCGGCGGAAGAAGAGCGCGCTGTTGGCCGTCTCAGCCGGCTTGCTGAAGGTGATGTCGGACACGGGGCACTCCTGTTGCGGTCGCGCGAGGCTCCGGCGCGGGGGAGGGAGGGGTCCGGCGCATGACGGCACGCATCCTTGCGGTGGACGACATCGCCACCAACCTCCGCCTGCTCGAGGCCAAGCTCTTGGCCGAGTATTACGAAGTGCTGCTCGCCTCCAGCGGGCCGGAGGCGCTGCAGATCGCTTTCACGCAATTGCCAGATATCATTCTTCTGGATGTCATGATGCCCGGAATGGACGGCTACGAGGTCTGCCGGGCCCTCAAGGCCGACCCGCGGACGCATCACATTCCGGTCGTCATGGTCACGGCGCTGACCGACACCGTGGAGCGCGTGCGTGGCCTCGAGGCCGGCGCGGACGACTTCCTCTCCAAGCCGGTGGACAACGCCACCCTCTTCGCGCGGCTGCGCGCCCTGCTCAGGATGAAGCAGGTGCATGACGCCTGGCGACTGCGCACCGAGACGGCGCGGGAGCTCGGCATCGGCGGCGGCGCGGAGCCGACGCCCTCGGTCGAGGGGGCCCGCGCCCTGGTGCTGGGGGTGGACGCGGCGGAAGCGGCGCGGGTGCGCGAAGCCCTGCTGGCGGACGGCTTCCTGGTCTACGTGGTCGGAAGCCCCGATGAGGCCCTGCGCCGCCTCTCCCAGGGCGATGTCGATGTCGCCCTCCTCGCCATGGGACCGGATCCGGGCGAGGTGCTGCGGCTCGCCTCCCGCCTGCGGGCACAGACCGCGACGCGCGATCTGCCCCTGATCCTGCTCGCCGATCCCGCCCAGAAGGAGGAGCTGCTCCGCGGCTTCGACCTCGGCGCCAACGACCACTGCTTGCGGCCGCTCGACGCCAATGAGCTGCGCGCGCGCACGCGCAACCAGGTGCGCCGCAAGCGCTACCAGGACCGTCTGCGCGCCGATCTCGACCGGTCGCTCGAGATGGCGGTGACGGACCAGCTCACCGGCTTGCGCAACCGCCGCTATGTGCGGCGCCATCTGGACAGCCTGCTGCGCACGGAAATGGCGGCGGTGCTGATCATCGACATCGACAGGTTCAAGTCGATCAACGACACCTACGGCCATAACACAGGCGATGCCGCGCTGCGCGAGGTGGCGGAACGGCTGCGCGAACAGCTGCGCGCCGCGGACGTCGTCGCCCGCTATGGCGGCGAGGAGTTCCTCGCCGTGCTGGCCGGCACCGAGGCGGCGGAAGCGATGCGTGTGGCCGAACGGCTGCGCACCACGGTGGCCGCGAAACCCGTGACGACCGAGGCGGGCCCGCTGCCCATCACCATCAGCATCGGCGTCGGGGTCGGCCCGGCGGGGAGCTCGGCCGACCGGCTGATCGGCGCGGCCGACGCGGCGCTCTACCGCGCCAAGAACGAGGGGCGCAACCGCGCCCATCTGGCGACGCAGGAGGAGCTGGACCGAGCGATCCCGGAAGAGCGCCCGGGCCGGGAGGCTACTTGATCTTGCCTTCGCGGAAGACGACGTGCTTGCGCACCACGGGGTCGTACTTCTTGAGTTCGAGCTTGCCCGTCGCCGTGCGCGTGTTCTTCTTCGTCACGTAGAAGTAGCCGGTGTCGGCCGTGCTGACGAGCTTGATGAGGATGGTATTGGCCTTGGCCATGTCTGCTGCCGCCTGAAATCGGATCGGGGAGAGGGGCGCTTATCGGGCAGGGCCGGGCCGCGGGTCAAGCCTTGCGCCCGCGACGGCGGCGCAGCGGCGCCGGCCCCGCGCCGAGCATCAGCTCGAAGAGAAGCGAGCCCGTCTGGCCGCTGGCTTCGACAAGGCGGGCCTCCACCGCCTGGCCCAGGCTCAGCACCTGGCGGGTCCGGCGGCCGATGAGGCGGCGGTTGCCTTCCTCCACCATCCAGAAATCCTGCGGCAGCGCCTTCATGGGCACGAAGCCCGAGGCGCCCGTCTCCTCCAGCGTGACGAACAGGCCGAAAGGGTGGATGCCCGAAAGGCGGGCGGGGAAGACCGCTCCCACCCGTTCGGCGAGATAGGCGGCGAGGTAGCGGTCCACCGCGTCGCGCTCGGCAGCCGCGGCGCGGCGCTCGGTCGCGGTGATGTGCTCGGCGGTATCCGGGAAGCGCGCCGCCTCGGCTTCGGTGATCCCGTCCTCGCCGAGCCGGAGGCCGCGGATGAGCGCGCGGTGCACGAGCAGGTCCGCATAGCGACGGATCGGCGAGGTGAAATGCGCATAGCGCGGCAGGGCGAGCCCGAAATGCCCGATGTTGTCCGGCGCATAGGCCGCCTGGGACTGGCTGCGCAGCACCGTCTCGTGGACCATGCGCGCCTCCGGCCGGTCGCGCACCGCCTCGAGCAGCCGCGCGAAATGGGCGGGGCGCAGGGCCCCGGCATCGGCGAGGGAGAGGCCGAGCGTGCCCAGGAACTCGCGCAGCGCGCGCAGCTTCTCCTCCGAGGGCGGGGCATGCACGCGATACATGCAGGGCTGGCCGAGCCGCTCCAGCTCCTCGGCGGCGCAGACATTGGCGGCCACCATGAACTCCTCGATCAGCCGGTGGCTGTCCAGCCGCGCGCGGGGGAGCACGGCGGTCACGCGGCCGCGCGGATCGAGCAGGACGCGGCGTTCGGGCAGGTCGAGATCGAGCGTGCCGCGCGCCTCGCGCGCCGCGAGCAGCGCCCGGAACGCGCCGTAGAGGCGCGCGACATGGCCCGGGGGGAGGCCCTCGGGGTCGGTGCCGGCCTCGGCATGCGTCTGGACCTGCTCGTAGGTCAGCCGCGCCGCCGAGCGCATGAGGCCGCGCCCGAAGCGGTGCCCGGTCTTGCGGCCCTTCGCGTCGATGTGCATCTCGACGAAGAGGCAGCCCCGCTCCTCCCCGGGCTTGAGGCTGCACCAGCCGTTCGAGAGCGGCTCGGGCAGCATGGGCACCACCCGGTCGGGGAAATAGACGCTGTTGCCGCGCGTCCAGGCCTCGCGGTCCAGCGCGGAGCCCGGACGGACATAGTGCGCGACATCGGCGATGGCGACGAGGACGCGCCAGCCCGCCCCATCGGGCTCGGCGAAGACCGCGTCGTCGAAGTCGCGCGCGTCCTCGCCGTCGATGGTGACGAGCGGGATGGACCTGAGGTCAATGCGGGCGCCGCGCGGCACGGCGCGGGCGCGCTCCGCCTCGCGCTCGGCCTCTGCCGTGAAGAGATCCGGGATGCCGTGGGCGTGGATGCAGATCAGCGATACCGAGCGCGGCTCGCCCAGCCTGCCCAGGCGCTCGACGATGCGCGCCGGCCGCAGCCCGAAGCCCGAGGAGGGGAGGGCCTCCGCCAGCACGATCTCGCCGCCATGCGCGCCCCCCTCCTCGCCCTTGGGCACCGTCCATTCGGCCTTCTGGCGCCGATCGGTCGGCACGATGCGCCCGTCCTGGAAGACCCCGAGGATGCGCGCCCGCTCCTGCGGCCTGCCGAGGCGCTTCAGCGTGCGGCCCTCGTAGCGATCCCCGCCGAGGTGCTTGAGGCGCGCCAGAACCCGCTCGCCGGGCGCGAGCGCCGTCTGGCCACGCCGCTCGGGCTGCATGTGGATCACCGGCCGGCTCGGCCCCTCCCAACCCATCGGCCGCGCGATGGGGTCGCCATCGGGGTCGGTGCCGACCACCTCGACCACGGCGGTGTCGGCAAGCCGCCCCCCCGCGGTGCCGGTTCCCTGGACGCCGCGCTTGCCGGCGGGGGCGGCGCTCGCCTCCTGCCTCATCTCGGCCAGGAGCCGGCGCAGCGCCGCGCGCTGGTCGGCGGCGAGGCCGAAATGGCGGGCGATGTCCGTCTTGCCCACCCGACCCTGGACGCGTGCCAGGAAGGCGCGGATCTCCGCCTTGGAGGGCAGCGGGGCAGGCGCCTCGGCGGTGCGGCGCGCCGGCCGCGAGGTGCCGCGGCGGGCGGTCGGTGGCGGCGGCGCCGCGACAGGCCCTGCGGCGGCGGTTCGGCCGCGCGCGGCGCGGCCCTTGGCCGGGGGGCCGCGCCGGGCCATCAGCGCCGGCTCTTCCGGGCGGCGGGAGGGCGGCGGGCGGGCGCCTTGGCCGCGACCGTCTTCGTGCCCGGTGCGGTCTTCGCCGCCGCTTTCGCCGTGGCCACCTTGGCGGCCGCCTTGCGCCCGGGCGTCACTGTCTTCGCCGCCGTCTTCCGGGGCGCTGCCCGCTTCGGCTTCGCCTCGGCGGCCGCCGCGTCGGCCGGCGCCGCGGCCGCGGCGCGCCGCGCGGATGCCCCGCGACCTCCGGCCGAGGCCTTGCCGCCCGCCCGGCCCTTCTGCGGCAGATCCCGCCCCTTCTCTGCGAGCAGCGCCACCGCCTCGGCGAGCGTCACCGCCGTCATCTCCGTGCCGCGCGGCAGGTTGGCCACGCGCGTGCCGTGCAGCAGGAAGGGGCCGAAGCGGCCGCGCCGCACCTCCACCACCCCCCCGGCCGGGTGCTCGCCCAGCACGAGGCCGCGCGGTTTCGCCTCCGCGAGCAGCGCCACCGCCCGGTTCAGGCCGATGGAGAGCGGATCGTCGTCGCGGTCCAGGGATTTCGAGAGGGCGCCCATCTTGAGATAGGGGCCGAAGCGGCCGAGGTGGCAGGTGATCTCCTCCCCCGTCTCGGGGTGCAGCCCCACGACGCGTGGCATGGAGAGCAGCGCCAGTGCCTGCTCGAGCGTGATCGTCTCGGGATCCATCCCCCGCGCCAGGCTCGCGCGCCGCGGCTTTGTCGGCTTGCCCTTCTCGTCGGTGCCGGGCTCGCCGAGCTGGGCATAGATGCCGTAGGGACCGCGCCGGAGGGTGACCGGGTCGCCCGTGGCCGGGTCATGGCCGAGCAGCCGCACCCCTTCGGCCAGCGTCGCGCCCTCGCCCTCGCTGCCCGCCACCGCGAGGGGGCGGGTGTAGCGGCAGTCGGGATAGTTGGAGCAGCCGATGAAGGCCCCGGTGCGGCCGAGCCGCAGCCCGAGCCGCCCGCCCGCGCAGGAGGGGCAGGCGCGCGGATCGCCCCCGTCGGCGCGCGGGGGGAAGAAATGCGGGCCCAGCTCCTCGTCGAGCCGGTCGATCACGTCGCTCATCTTGAGATCGGCCGTGGCGTCCACCGCGGCGCGGAAGTCGCGCCAGAAGGCGCGCATCCCCGCCCGCCAGTCGGCCCTGCCGCCCGAGATGTCGTCGAGCTGTTCCTCGAGCGCGGCGGTGAAGCCCGTATCCACGTAGCGCTCGAAGAAGGCGACCAGGAAGGCGGTGACCAGCCGCCCGCGGTCCTCGGGAATGAAGCGGCGCTTCTCGAGGCGCACGTAGTTCCGGTCCTGCAGCACCTGCAGGATGGAGGCATAGGTCGAGGGCCGCCCGATGCCGAGCTCCTCCAGCCTCTTCACGAGGCTCGCCTCCGAATAGCGCGGCGGCGGCTGGGTGAAGTGCCGGCTGGCCGTCACCTCCTGGCGGCGCACCGGTTCCCCCTCGCGCATGGGGGGAAGAATGCGCGTCTCGTCCTCGTCCTGCGCCGCGTCGTCCACATCCTCGCGGTAGAGGCGCAGGAACCCGTCGAAGGCGATGACGCTGCCGGTGGCGCGCAGCCTCGTCTTCCCGCTCTTCTCCACGAGCTCCACGGTGGTCTGGTCGAGCTCGGCCGACTGCATCTGCGAGGCGACGGCCCGCTTCCAGATCAGCTCGTAGAGCCTGCGCTGCGGCTCGCTGAGGAAGGGGGCCACCTCATCGGGCGTGCGCGCGACATCGGTCGGGCGGATCGCCTCGTGCGCCTCCTGCGCGTTCTTGGCGCGGGAGCTGTATTCGCGCGGCGCGGCGGGGAGGTAGTCCTCGCCGAAGCTGCGGCGGATGTGGCCGCGCAGCGCCTGGACGGCCTCGCGCGCCATCTGCACGCCGTCGGTGCGCATGTAGGTGATGAGGCCGACGGTCTCGCCGCCGATGTCCACCCCCTCGTAGAGCTGCTGGGCGGTGCGCATGGTCATCTGCGCGCCCATGCCGAGCTTGCGCGAGGCCTCCTGCTGCAGCGTGGAGGTCTGGAAGGGGGGCGGCGGGTGGCGCTTGACGCGCTTGCGCTCGACCGCGCCCACGGACCATTCGGCGGCCTCGACCGCGGCCTTGGCGCGCAGCGCGGCGGCCTCGTCGGGCAGGTCGAACTGCTCGAGCTTCCGGCCGTCGAGATGGGTGAGCCGCGCGCTGAAGGGGGCGCCCGAGGCGGTCGCCATGCGCGCCTCGATGGTCCAGTACTCGCGCGGGACGAAGGCCTCGATCTCCGCCTCGCGCTCGCAGATGAGGCGCAGCGCCACGCTCTGCACGCGCCCCGCCGATTTCGCGCCGGGCAGTTTGCGCCAGAGCACGGGCGAGAGGGTGAAGCCCACGAGATAGTCGAGGGCGCGCCGGGCGAGATAGGCCTCGATCAGCGGCGTATCGAGGCCGCGCGGCTGGGCAAGCGCCTGCTGCACCGCGCGGCGCGTGATCTCGTTGAAGGTGATGCGCCGCACGTCCACGCCCTTGAGCGCGCCGAGCCCGGCGAGCATCTCCTGCACGTGCCAGGAGATGGCCTCGCCCTCGCGGTCCGGGTCGGTGGCGAGGAAGAGGTGGCGCGCGCCGCGCAGCGCCTGCGCGATGGCCTTCACCTGCTTCTGGCCGCGCGCGTCCGCCTCCCAGTCCATGGCGAAATCCTCCTCCGGACGGACGGAGCCGTCCTTCGCGGGGAGGTCGCGGACATGGCCGAGGCTCGCCAGCACCTTGAAGCCGGGGCCGAGGTATTTCTCGATGGTGCGGGCTTTGGCGGGGCTTTCGACGACGACGACGTCGGGCACGAGCGATGTCCTTGCAGGGCCCCCTCAGAGCGGGGCCACCCGGTTCCCGGGCAGGGTCTGGATGCGGCCTTCGAGCTCCAGTTCAAGCAGGGCCGCGGCGAGCTGCGAACGCGATAGCTGGCAGCGGCGGCCGAGCTCGTCAACCGAGATCGGCGCGCCTGCCATGGATTCAAGCACTTGCGCCGCGAGGCCGGGGGCGGCGGGGGTCTCCTGGATCGTCTCCGGCGGCTCGGGCAGGGCGGAGAGGCGCAGCAGCGGCGCGGGGGCCGGCGCTGCCGGCAGATGCTCGAGCACGTCCTCCGCGGTCTCGACCAGGTGCGCGCCGCGCTTGATCAGGTCATTGCCGCCGCGCGCGCGGGGGTCGAGCGGATGGCCGGGCACGGCGAAGAGTTCCCGCCCCGCCTCGGCCGCCAGCCGGGCGGTGATGAGGGTGCCCGACTGCAGCCCCGCCTCCACCACCACCACGCCGAGCGAGAGCCCGGCCACGATGCGGTTCCGGCGGGGGAAATGGCGCGCGAAGGGCGCGGTGCCGAGCGGCGCCTCGGAGAGCACGAGCCCCCCCTCGGCGGCGATTCGCGCCTGCAGCGCGCTGTTCTCGGGCGGATAGGGCCGGTCGAGACCGCCGGCGATGACCGCGATGGTCCGGCCGGACCGCAGCGCCCCCTCATGCGCGGCCGCGTCGATGCCGCGCGCCAGGCCCGAGACCACCACCACGCCGCGCACGGCCAGCGCATCGGCCAGATCCTCGGCGAAGCGCCGGCCCAGGGCCGAGGCGTTGCGCGCCCCCACCAGCGCCACCGCCGCTCCCTCGAGCGCGGCGAGATCGCCCTCGGCCGCGAGCAGCAGCGGCGCGTCCTCGGTCAGCGCGAGCAGGGGCGGGTAGGGGGGATGCCCGAGGAAGAGGAGATGCGCACCGCGCCGCGCCAGCGCCTCCATCTCGCGCCGGGCGGCGTCGCGCGGGAAGGCGCGCGTGCCGAGGGCGTCCACCGCCGCCTCGGGGCTGCCGTGCCGCGCCAGCAGACGGCGGTGCAGGGCGGGGCCGACGCCCTCGGTGCGGGCGAGGCGGAACAGCGCCTCCCGGTTCATCCGCCCCGGCCCATGGACCGCCCCCTGCGCCTCCTCCTCATCGCCTCTCCCCGATGCGCGGCTCGCTGCCCGCGATCAGCCGGCGGATGTTGCCCTCATGCCGCCAGGCGACATAGGCGGCGATGACGAGCACCGCGAGGGCGGCCGCGAGCGGCAGCACCAGCAGCGCCACGCCCGCCGCCACCGCCATGGCCGAGAGGGCGCCGATGGAGGAGATCCGCGAGGCGGCGGCCGCCACGAGCCAGGCGGCCGCCGCCGCCACGAACACCCCCCAGCCGAGGCCGAGCAGCACGCCGAGCGCCGTGGCCACCCCCTTGCCGCCCTTGCCGCCGAGCCAGGGCGGGTGGCAGTGGCCCAGCACCGCCGCCACCGCCGCGATGGGGGCCACCGCCTCGCCCAGCAGCGCGGTCGCGAGCCAGACGGCCAGCACCCCCTTGCCGAAGTCGAGCAGCAGGGTGGCGGCGGCCAGGCCCTTGCGCCCGGTGCGCAGCACATTGGTCGCGCCGATGTTGCCCGAGCCGATGGCGCGGATGTCGCCGAGCCCCGCCGCGCGCGTCAGCAGGAGGCCGAAGGGGATGGACCCGAGCAGCGCCGCCAGCAGCGCCGCCGCCCCCCCTGCCAGCGCCTCGCCCGTCATCCGAAGACGCGCCTCCCGCCCTTGAAGGTGGCGATCACCCGCCCCTCCAGCGCCCGGCCGTCGAAGGGCGAGTTCTGCGCCTTGCCCGGAAGCTGCCCCGCCTTCACCTGCCAGGCGCGCTCCAGCGCGATCAGGCAGAGATCGGCGGGCGCGCCGACCGCGAGCCGCCCCGCCTCGATGCCGAGCAGCGCCGCGGGCCGGCAGGTGACCAGCCCGAGCGCCTGGGCGAGCGGCAGGGCGCCGTTGTGCACCTGCGCGAGCGTCACGCCGAGCAGCGTGGCGAGCCCCGCGCCCCCCGCCTCGGCCTGGGCGAAGGGCAGGCGCTTGTCGTCCGCGTCGCGCGGCTGGTGGTCGGAGGCGATGGCGTCCAGCGTGCCGTCGCCGAGCGCCGCGAGCACGGCGAGGCGGTCCTCCTCCCGCCGCAGCGGGGGCGAGAGCTTCGCATAGCTGCGGAAATCGCCGATCGCCGTCTCGTTCAGGTCGAAATAGGGCGGCGCGGTGTCGGCGGTGACGCGCAGGCCCTCGGCCTTGGCGGCGCGGATCAGCGCGAGCGCGGCGGCGGTGCTGACATGGGCGAAATGCACATGCCCGCCCGTGAGGCGCGCGAGCGCGATGTCGCGCGCCACCATGATGGCCTCGGCCGCGGCGGGGATTCCCGGCAGCCCCATGCGCGTGGCGAGCTCGCCCTCCGTCGCGGCGCCGCCCTGGGCGAGGCTCGGCTCCTCGGGGTGCTGCACCACCATGGCGCCGAAGCCGCGCGCATAGGAGAGGGCGAGGCGCATGAGCCGGGCGCTGGCGATGGCGCGCCGGCCGTCGGTGAAGGCGATGGCCCCGGCCTCGCGCAGCAGCCCGTATTCCGAGAGCTCCTGCCCCGCGCAGCCCTTGGTGGCGGCGGCATAGGGCAGCAGGGTCACGCTGCCCGTGGCGTCGCCGCGGCGGATCACGAACTCGATCAGCGCCGGATCGTCGAGGGCGGGATCCGTGTCGGGCAGCACGCAGAGGGTGGTGATGCCGCCCGCCGCCGCCGCCTCGGCCGCCGAGGCGATGGTCTCGCGGTGCTCCGCCCCGGGCTCGCCGAGGGCGGCGCGCATGTCCACGAGGCCGGGGCAGAGCAGCGCCCCGCCGGCATCGAGAACCTCCGCGCCCTCGGCCGGCGCGCCGGCGAGCGAGGCGATGCGCCCGTTCTCGACCAGCAGCGCGCCCGGCGCATCCAGGCCCGAGGCGGGGTCGAGCAGGCGGGCATTGGTGATGAGCAGCGGCCTCATGCGACCTCCCGCCGCATGTAAACGCGGTCGAACCCCTTCTCGCGGGCGCGGTGGGTCTCGCGGAAGCCGAGGCGGGTGTAGAGCGCGATGTTCGCCTCCATGCGGGCATGGGTGTAGAGCGTGACGGCGGGCAGGCCGCGGCGGCGCGCCTCCTCCAGGGCGAAGGCGACGAGCCGCCGGCCGAGGCCACGGCCCTGGGCGGCGGGGGCCACCGCCACATTGTCGAGCAGCAGCGCGCCGGGCTGTTCGATCAGCACGCAGAGCGCCTCGCCCCCCTCGTTCCACCAGACCTCGCCGGCGGCGATGCGCGCGGCGTAGTCGTCGCCCATCGGCCCCGGCTCGCGACCGATCACCGGGATCCAGGGCGCATAGGCGGCGCGCACCAGGGCGCGCACGGCGTGGGCCTCCTCGGGGCGGGCGAGGCGCGGCATCAGCACGCCCCCTCAGGCATTGCGCCTGAGTTCGCGCGCCAGCACGTCGAGGACGGCCATGCGCACCGCCACTCCCATCTCCACCTGCTCGCCGATCACGCTGCGCTCGGGGTCGTCGGCGATGGCGCTGTCGATCTCCACGCCTCGGTTCATCGGGCCCGGGTGCATCACGATGGCGTCGGGGCGGGCGTGGCGCAGCTTCGCCGCGTCGAGGCCGTAGAAGCGGAAGAACTCCCGCGCCGAGGGCACGAGGCCGGCGGCCATGCGCTCGCGCTGCAGGCGCAGCATCATCACCACATCCGCGCCCTCGAGGCCGGCGCGCATGTCGTGGTGCACCTCGACGCCGAGCCGGCTCGCCTCGGCCGGGATGAGGGTGGGCGGGCCGACGAGCCGCACCCGCGCCCCCATGGTCGAGAGCAGGTGGATGTTGCTGCGCGCCACCCGGCTGTGCAGCACATCGCCGCAGATGGCGACAAGGAGGCCCTCGAGCCGCCCCTTGCGGCGGCGGATGGTCAGCGCGTCGAGCAGCGCCTGGGTGGGGTGCTCATGGGTGCCGTCCCCGGCATTGATCACCGCCGCATCCACCTTCTGCGCGAGCAGCGCCGGCGCGCCGGACTGCGAATGGCGGACCACGAGAAGGTCGGTGTTCATGGCGTTCAGCGTGGCGGCGGTGTCGAGCAGCGTTTCGCCTTTGTTCACGCTGCTCGTGCTCACGCTCATGTTCACGATGTCGGCGCCGAGCCGCTTGCCGGCGAGTTCGAAGCTGGTGCGGGTGCGGGTGCTGTCCTCGAAGAAGAGGTTGATGAGCGTCCGCCCCTTGAGGAGGTCCCGCTGCGTCTTTCCCTGCCGGTTCAGCAGAGCGTAGGACTCCGCGAGGTCGAGCAGGGCCGAGATGTGCGGCGGCTCCAGCCCCTCGATGGCGAGGAGGTGGCGACCGGGCAGGACGGGATGGGAGAAGCCGCTCATCGCCCCCCTTCTAGCCCCGGATCGTCCGGGCGGAAATCATGGGGCGGCGGCGCAGGATGGGCGTTGGAAGCCCCCGCGCCGCGTGTTACCTCGCGAGACCCCGGCGGCGCGCGGCGCGCCCCCGGGCAGGCGCCAGGATGACACAGCATGTCTGAGACGGCCGGCCGGCCCGCGCGCAAGGATCCGCTGGAGCGCGCGCTCTCCTCCCTGCGGGCGCAGTTCGCCGCGGTCTTCGCCTTCTCGGGCGTGGTGAACGCGCTGCAGCTCACCGTGCCGCTCTACATGCTCCAGCTCTTCGACCGGGTGCTGGCCGCGCGCAACACGGACACGCTGATCCACCTCACCGTCATCACCGTCTTCGGCCTGCTGGTCATGGCGGTGCTGGAGGCGACGCGCAGCATCGTCATGCAGCGCCTCGCCGCCTGGGTGGAGTGGCGCGCCGCGCCGGCCGTCTTCGACCGCGCGCTGGAGGCGCAGCTGCGCGGCCAGCCGGCCGGCATGGAGGCGCTGCGCGACCTGCAGACGCTGCGCGGCTTCCTCGCCTCGCCCGCCTCGCTGGTGCTCAACGACATTCCCTGGGCGCCGGTCTATTTCGCGGTGATCTTCCTGATCCATCCGCTGCTGGGCTGGGTGGCGCTGGGCGGGGCGCTGGCCCTGTTCGGGCTGACCGTGCTGTCGGAGGCGCTGACGGCGCGGCTGCTGCGCGAGGCCGCGCCCACCGTGACGGCGGCGCAGCGCAGCGCCGAGGCGATGGCGCGCAACGCGCTGGCGATCGACGCCCTGGGCATGGGACGGGCGGTGCGCGAGCGCTGGCAGCGCCGCCTGGCGGAGGCGCAGCCCGCCCTGCTGAAGGCGGGCGACCGCTCGGCCATCATCCTCGCCGCCACCAAGTTCGTGCGCTTCGCGGTGCAGGTGGCCGTGCTCGGCCTCGGCGCCTGGCTGGTGCTGCGCCAGGAGGCGACGCCCGGGGCCTCCATCGCCGCCTCCATCATCATGGCCCGCGCCCTGGCGCCGGTGGAACAGCTCATCGGCGGCTGGCGGCAGCTCGTGCTGGCCCGCCAGGCCCGGGGGCGGCTGCGCGCCTTCCTCGCCCGCCCGCCGCTGCGCCCCACCGGCACCGCCCCCCCCGTCACGGAGGGCCGCCTGACCGCCGAGCGCGTGGTGTTCGGCTTCGCCGGCCAGGGGACGCCGCTGATCAAGGGGGTGAGCCTCGCGCTCGCGCCCGGCGAGGGGCTGGCGCTGGTCGGGCCCTCGGCCGCCGGGAAATCCACCCTTCTGCGGCTGCTCGCCGGCAGCCTGCCGCCGCAACAGGGCACGGTGCGCCTGGACGGGGCGGATGTGTTCCTCTGGCCGCGCGAGGATTTCGGGCGCCATGTCGGCTATCTGCCGCAGGAGGTGGAGCTGTTCTCGGGCACGGTGCTCGAGAACATCGCCCGGCTCGGCCCGCCCGACCCGGAGGCCGCCTTCGCCGCCGCCCGCCGCGCCGCCTGCCACGAGATGATCCTGCGCCTGCCCCAGGGCTACGACACCGAGATCGGCGAGGGCGGGCAGCACCTCTCGGGCGGGCAGCGGCAGATGATCGGGCTGGCCCGCGCCCTCTACGGCGGGCCGCGGCTGCTGCTGCTCGATGAGCCCAACTCCAACCTCGACGGCGAGACCGAGGCGCGGCTGACCGAGGCGCTGGTCGCGCTCAAGGCGGCGGGGACGAGCTTCGTCGTCGTCTCGCACCGCCCGGCGCTGCTCAAGGCGGTGGACAAGGTGATGGTGCTGCGCGAGGGCGTGGTGGAGGCCTTCGGCCCGCGCGACGAGGTGCTGGCGCGCCTCATGGGCGGGCCGCGCCCGGGCATGCCGCTGCCCCCCGGCGTGGCGGCGCTGCGCCCGCCGCCCGGCGCGCCCCCGCCCGCCGCGACCGGCGGCACGGGCGGAGCGGGAGGCGGGGCATGAGCGCCAGCACCACCGCCCCTTTCGACAGCGAACACCCGCCCACGCGGCGGGTGGTCGGCTTCGGCCTCCTCGTCTGCATCGGGCTGTTCGGCGGCTTCATGGCCTGGGCCACCCTTGCGCCGCTGGCCGAGGCCACCCTCGCGCCCGGCCAGATCCGCGTCGAGGGCACGCGCCGCACGCTGCAGCACCTGGAAGGGGGCGTGATCCGCGAGATCCTGGTGCGCGACGGCGACCGGGTGCAGGCCGGGCAGGTGGTGATGCGCCTCGACACCATCCAGGCCGAGAGCACGCGCGAGGCGCTGCGCGCGACCCGCGCCGCGCTGGCCGCCCAGGCCGCCCGCCTCGCCGCCGAGGCCGCGGACGCTCCGGCCATCGCCTTCCCCGACTGGCTGCGCGCCAGCGAGGACCCGCGCGCGCGCGAGGCGATGGCCGGGCAGGCCGCGCTGTTCGCCGCCCGCCGCGCGGCGCTGGAAAGCCAGCTCGCCATCGCCGAGGCGCGCGAGCAGCAGGGCCGCGCCTCCATCGAGGCCGCCCAGGGGCAGCTGCGCGCCGCCCGCCGCCAGCTCGAGCTGGTGATCCAGGAGGAGGCGATGCGGCGCGGGCTGGTCAGCCAGGGCCTCTCGCGCCTGCCCGAGCTGCTCGCCGTGCAGCGCGCCCGCGCCGGCGCCGAGGGCAGCATCGAGGAGCTGATCGCCCAGATCGCCCGCGCCGAGGCGCAGGTGGCGGAGGCGCAGAGCCTCGCGCGCAGCGCGCGCAACGCCCGCATGCAGGAGGTGGCGTCCGAGTCGCGCGAGGTGGCCGGGCGGCTCGCCGAGGTGGAGGAGCGCCTGCGCGCCGCCGAGGATGTCGCCCAGCGCCGCGAGATCCTGGCCCCCGAATCGGGCACCATCGTCAACCTGCGCCTGTTCACCGTGGGCGGCGTGGTGCGGCCCGGGGATCCGCTGATGGATCTCGTGCCCGACCAGGACGCGCTGGTGGCGGAGGTGCAGATCCAGCCCCTCGACATCGACATGGTGCATGTCGGGCTGCGCGCCGATGTGCGCCTGACCGCCTTCCGCCAGGGCGTGGTGCCGGCACTCGAGGGGCGCGTGACCTTCGTCGCGGCCGACGCGACGCAGGACCCGCAGACGCGCATGACCTACTACCGCGCCTTCATCGCCCTCGCGCCGGGGCAGATCGAGCGGCTGCCCGGCGTCTTCCTCGCCCCCGGCATGCCGGTGGAGGCGCATATCGTCACCGGCCAGCGCAGCCTCTGGCGCTACCTCACCCAGCCGCTGCGCGAGAGCATGCGCCGCGCCTTCACGGAGAACTGAGACCACACGCACGAAGGTGTCACCTTCGTGTCCCTCAGGCGGGCGCCCATGGCGGCACGCCGCCATGGGTCCCGTCGCCGGGCGGCGGCCATCCGGCCGCCTTGGCGTCGCGGCACAGGCCGCGGGCCGCATCCGCGGCCTCGCCCTTCGGGCCGCAGGGTTGGGACTTCGTGCGCTTGGTATGAGAGCCTGGCCCGCATGGGTTCCGGCCAAGCGCGCCCCGCGGCGGCGGCGAAGAGCGCCACCGGCGCAGGCCGGGACGCCCGGGGCGCTCAGTTTCCCGCCCCCGCCCGCGTCGCGTCCAGCGCCGCCTGCAGCATCCAGGCGGCGGCGGCCGCGTCCACCGCCGCGGCGCGCTTGCGCCGGCTGAGATCGGCCTCGGTGATCATCGCCCGGTTCACCGCGGCCGAGGAGAGCCGCTCGTCCCACAGCGCGCAGGGCAGGCCGGTCGCCTCGGAGAGCGCGAGCGCCCAGTCCCGCGCCGCCTGGGCGGCGGGGCCGAGGCTGCCGTCGAGGGAGAGCGGCAGCCCGACGACGAGGCCGCCCGCCCCCTCCTTGCGGGCGATGGCGGCGATCTCGGCGGCGTTGTCGCGCAGCCGGCCCCGCTTCAGCGCCGCATAGGGCGAGGCGAGCAGGAGCGTCGCGTCCGAGAGCGCGAGGCCGATGACGCGCCGGCCGAGGTCGAGGCCGATCAGCCGCGCCCCGCGCGGCAGGCTTGCGCGCAGGGCCGCCATGGTGGAGAGAGCCATGCCGGGCCTTATGCGGCCCGCCCCTCTCGAACGGAAGTGGAAGTCATGTCGCTCGATGCCGCGACGGTGCGTCGCGTCGCCAATCTCGCCCGGCTGCGCCTGGAGGAGTCCGAGGTTGAGACCCTGCGGGGCGAGCTCAACGGGATTCTCGGCTGGATCGAGCAGTTGCAGGAGGTGGACACGGAGGGCGTGGAACCCATGGCGGGCGGCGCGCCCGGCGAGGCGCGGCTGCCCTGGCGCGCCGATGCGGTGACCGATGGCGGCATCGCCGGGAAGGTGCTGGCCAACGCGCCCGACCGCGAGGGCGACTATTTCGCCGTGCCCAAGGTGGTCGAGTGATGCGCCCGACCGACCTCACCCTCGCGCAGGGTCTCGCCGCGCTGGAGAGGCGGGAGATCAGCGCCCTCGAACTCGCCGACGCCTTCCTCGCCGCGATCGAGCGGCTCAATCCGCGGCTCAACGCCTACATCACCGTCACTGCCGAGGCGGCGCGCGAGGCGGCGCGCGCCTCCGACGCGCGGCGCGCGCGGGGCGAGGCGGGGCCGCTCGAGGGCATTCCGCTCGGCATCAAGGACCTGTTCTGCACCGAAGGGGTGAGGACCACCGCGGCCTCGCGCATCCTCGGCCCCTTCGTGCCGCCCTACGAGAGCACCGTCACGGCCCAGCTCAAGCGGGACGGGGCGGTGTTCCTGGGCAAGCTGAACATGGACGAGTTCGCGATGGGCTCCTCCAACCTCACCAGCGCCTACGGGCCGGTGGAGAACCCCTGGTCGCGCGCCAATGATCCCGCGAGGCGGCTGGTGCCGGGCGGAAGCTCGGGCGGATCGGCGGCGGCGGTGGCGGCGCGCCTCGCCATGGGGGCGACGGCGACGGACACCGGCGGCTCCATCCGCCAGCCCGCGGCCTTCTGCGGGATCGCCGGCATCAAGCCCACCTATGGCCGCTGCTCGCGCTTCGGGATCGTCGCCTTCGCCTCCTCGCTCGATCAGGCGGGGCCGGTGGCGCGGACGGTGGAGGACTGCGCGATCCTGCTCCGCTCCATGGCGGGGCACGACCCGAAGGACAGCACCTCCGCGCGCCTGCCCGTGCCCGATTTCCGCGCGGCCGTGGGCCGCGGCGTGAAGGGGCTGCGCATCGGCGTGCCCGAGGAATACCGCCTGCCCGGCATGGCGCCCGAGATCGAGGCGCTGTGGGAGCAGGGCCTCGCCTGGCTGCGCGAGGCGGGGGCCGAGACCGTGCCGATCAGCCTGCCGCACACGAAGTATGCGCTGCCCACCTACTATGTCGTCGCCCCGGCCGAGGCCTCCTCCAACCTCGCGCGCTATGACGGCGTGCGCTTCGGGCTGCGCGAGAGCGGCGCGGACCTCAAGGACCTCTACGAGCGCACCCGCGCGCGCGGCTTCGGCGCGGAGGTGCGCCGGCGCATCATGATCGGCACCTATGTGCTGAGCGCAGGCTATTACGACGCCTACTACCTCAAGGCGCAGAAGGTGCGCGCGCTGATCCGGCGCGACTTCGAGCAGGCCTGGAGCCGCTGCGACGCCATCGTCACGCCCGCCACGCCCACCGCCGCCTTCGCCATGGACGAGCGCCAGGACGATCCGGTGACCATGTACCTGAACGACGTGTTCACCGTGACGGCCAATCTCGCGGGGCTGCCGGGTCTCGCCGTCCCGGCGGGGCTCGACTCCCAGGGGCTGCCGCTCGGGCTGCAGGTGATCGGCCGCGCCTTCGACGAGGAGACTGTGTTCGCGGTGGGCGGCGCGCTCGAACGGGCGGCCGGCTTCACCGCCCAGCCGGGGATCATGGCATGAGCTACACCATCCAAGGCGACACGGGCCCCTGGGAGGTGGTGGTGGGCCTCGAGGTCCACGCCCAGGTGCTCTCCAAGGCCAAGCTCTTCTCCGGCGCCGCCACCGCCTTCGGCGCCGAGCCGAACAGCCAGGTCAGCTTCGTCGATGCGGGCTTTCCGGGCATGCTGCCCGTCATCAACGAGGAGTGCATCGCCCAGGCGGTGCGCACCGGCCTCGGCCTGAACGCCGAGATCCATCTCTGGTCGCGCTTCGACCGCAAGAACTACTTCTACGCCGATCTGCCGCAGGGCTATCAGATCAGCCAGTATGCGCACCCCATCGTCGGCCGCGGTTCGGTCGAGATCACGCTCTCCGACGGCAGCACGAAGACGATCGGCATCACCCGCCTCCACCTCGAGCAGGATGCCGGCAAGTCCCTGCACGACCAGCACCCGACGAAGAGCTTCATCGACCTCAACCGCGCCGGCGTGGCGCTGATGGAGATCGTCTCCGAACCCGACATCCGCTCGCCCGAGGAGGCCGGCGCCTATCTCGCCAAGCTCAGGCAGATCATGCGCTACCTCGGCACCTGCGACGGCAACATGGACGAGGGCTCGCTGCGCGCCGACGTCAATGTCAGCGTGCGCCGCCCGGGCGAGGGCTACCGCACGCGCTGCGAGGTCAAGAACGTCAACAGCGTGAAGTTCGTCATGCAGGCCGTCGAGGCCGAGGCGCGCCGGCAGATCGAGATCTGGGAAGCGGGCGGTGTGGTCGAGCAGGAGACGCGCCTCTTCGACGTGGCGCGCGGCGTGACGCGCTCCATGCGCTCGAAGGAGGACGCGCACGACTACCGCTACTTCCCCGATCCCGACCTGCCGCCGCTCGTGCTCGAGCAGTCCTGGGTGGACCAGCTCAAGGCCACGCTGCCCGAGCTGCCGGACCAGCGCCGCGCCCGCTACATCGCCATGGGCCTCACCCCCTATGACGCGCATGTGCTGACCATCGAGCGCGAGACCGCGGCCTTCTTCGAGGAGGTGGCGCGCGGGCGCGACGCGAAGCTCGCGGCGAACTGGGTGACGGGGGAGTATTTCGCCGCGCTCAACCGCCTCAAGCGCAGCGTCACCGACAGCCCCGTCAGCGCGCGGCACCTCGGCGAGCTTCTCGACCTGATCGCCGACGGCACCCTTTCGGGCAAGCTCGCCAAGGAGGTGTTCGAGGCGATGCTGGAGGCCGACGAGCCGCCCGCCGCCATCGTCGAACGGCGCGGCCTGCGGCAGGTGACCGATGCGGGCGCCATCGCCGCGGCGGTGGAGGCGGTGCTCGCCGCGCATGCCGACAAGGTGGCGGAGTATCGTGCCGGCAAGGAGAAGCTCTTCGGCTTCTTCGTCGGCCAGACCATGAAGGCCATGGCGGGCAAGGGCAACCCGGCGCTGGTCAACGAGGTGCTGAAGGCGAAGCTCGGCTGATCACTCGCCCCGCGCGTCCCGCACGTCCGCGCGGAGGGTGAGCAGGTAGGAGACGATCATCAGCGCCATCCAGGCGAAGCAGAGCAGGTCGAAGATCGCGAAGCCGAACAGCAGCGGGGCCTGGATGGCCTCGTTGCTCATCACCGCCACCGCGCCCGCCACGATCACCAGCCCGGCGCGGATCTCGGTGGTGCCGATCGTGCCGACCGAGAGGTCGAACACGCCGGTCACCGCGAGCCGCGCCAGGGCCAGGTTGGCCAGCATGTAGTAGAGGGCGAGCAGGATGTAGGGCACCGGCGCCCAGACCAGGCCCGAGACGGCGTAGCCGGTGGCGAAGAGGAAGTAGCTCAGCGTGTCGAGGCCGTTGTCGAGCAGGAAGCCCATGGCGGGCCGCTCGATCCCGCGGTGCCGCGCAAGCCGCCCGTCGAGCGAATCTCCGAGCCAGTTCAGCGCGATCCCCGCGCAGGCGAGCAGCAGGAAGCCGCGATTGTCGAGCGCGAAGGCGAAGCCGAGCCCCGCAAGGCCCGCGCCCGCCACGCCCAGCACCGAGAGCTGATCGGGAGTCACCCAGCGCGGCAGGAGAGGGATCAGGGCATCGAGCACGGCCGCCTCGGGCCCGGCGAGCAGGCCCTTGTTGCGGCGGTTCGGGGTCATTGCCGCGGCAGCACCTCGGCGATGGCGACCAGGGCGCGGTCCAGGTCCTTCTCCTCATGGGCCGCGGAGATGAAGAAGCGCAGGCGCGCCGCCCCCTCGGGGACGCCTGGCTGGACCACAGGAAAGGCGAGCACGCCGAGCGCCTCGAGCGCCTCCGCGGTCTGCAGCGTGCCGAGATCGCTGCCGATGATCGTGGGCAGGATGGCCACTCCCCAGGCGGTGCCGGTGTCGGCGCCGATCGCCCGAAGCCCCTTGTGGAAGCGGCGGCTCAAGGCCTGCAGCCGGGCCACCCGCTCCGGCTCGCGGCGCATCACCCGAAGCGCGGCCAGGCTGGCGGCGGCGGTGGGCGCGGGCATGCCCACCGAATAGACGAGGCCGGGAGCGCGGGCGCGCAGGATCTCGATCAGCGGGCGCGCGCCGCAGACATAGCCGCCGCAACTCACCAGGGCCTTGGAGAGGGTGCCGAACCAGATGTCCACCCTGGCGGGATCCACCCCCGCGTGCTCGTGGCTGCCGCGGCCCGTGGCGCCGAGCGTGCCCAGGGCATGGGCCTCGTCCACCATCAGCCACGCGCCGTAGCGCTCCTTGATGCGCAGCAGCGCGTCCAGCGGCACGCCGTCGCCGTCCATCGAGAAGAGGCCCTCGGTGACGATCAGCACCTGGCCGTATTCGTGGCGGCTGCGGGCGAGGAGCCGCTCGAGCTGGTCGAGGTCGTTGTGACGGAAGGCGCGGCGGTGGCAGCGCGCGGCGGCGGCGCCCACCACGGCGCAGTTGTGCATCAGCGCGTCGTGAAGGATCAGATCGCCGGGGTTCAGGATGGCCTGGAACACCGAGGCGGGCGTGGCGTGGCCGCTGACGAACAGCAGCCCCGCCTCGGCGCCATAGACTTCGGCCAGGGCCGCCTCCAGCGCGGCGTGGATCTCGCGCTCGCCCGAGGTGAGGCGGCTGCCGGAGACGGTGGTGCCGAAGCGCTCCGCCGCCTCCTGGTGCGCGGCCAGCACCTCGGGATGGCCGTTCAGGCCGAGATAGTCGTAGCTCGTGAAGTTGAGCAGCGTCCGGCCGTCGACGGAGGTGCGCGGCCCGGCCCGGCCTTCGTGACGCCGGTAATAGGGGTCGCGCAGCCCTGCGAGCTGCGTCAGGACGCGGCCACGGGTGATCTCGAGAAAGGCGGGGTGTTCGGCGAAGGAGGGGCTGGAGCGGGCGAGAGGAAGTTGCGGGATGCGCAGCCTCTGGCGCCGGCGTTCGGCCGCCGGTGTCGGCACGGAGGAGGGGCGCGCCTCGGCGGCGGGCGCCGCCAGGTCAGTGTCCACGCCTGCCTCGGCTCCGCCTGCTGCGCCGGCTCTTGCATGGTCTTCCATCGTTTCCCGGCCCGCCTTCCCACTTTTGTCCGACTGCGCCGTGGGATCACGCCCCGCCAGCGCGCTCACCCGGAACATGAGATGCCACCATGCGGCTGACCAGTTCCTGAACGGAACGACCTCCCCCCAGGGCCAACATGGGTAGCTCGAGCCCGGTGCGTTTTTCCAGCATCAACCGCAGCTCCAGCGCCATGAGGGAATCGAGCCCGATGTCGATGAGGGGCCGGTCCGTGTCGATGTCCTCGACCGGCAGCCGCAGGATCCGCGCCACCTCCTCGCGCACGAGATCCGCGAGGCGGCGCTGCGCCTCCTCCCGTGGCAGGCGGGAGAGGTCGAGCGCCTCTTCCGCCGCCGCGCCCATGCGCTGCGTCGCCGGCCCGAAGACCTGGCCGAAATAGGGGGCGCGGAGCGTGGCCAGTTTCCCCGCCGAGGGAGACCAGCGCAGCACCGAATAGCTGCTGATGGCCGGGGCGGCGCCCGGGTTGGCGAGCAGGAGGCCGAGATGCTCGAGCGCGTCCCGGGCGGGCACGCCGGCCACGCCCGTGGAGGCGCGCAGGCGCTCGCCCAGGCCCTGGGTGCGGGCGATCACGCCCACATCGGAGATCGCGCCCCAGCAGACGGCGAGTGCGGGCACGCCGCGCGCGCGCAGCTCGAGCACCGCGCCCTCCAGATAGGCGTTCGCGGCGACATAGGCCGCCTGGCCGGGGCTCCCGACCAGCGTGGTGGTCGAGGAATAGGCGACGAGATAGTCGAGCGCCTGCCCTTCGGTGGCCGCGACCAGGGCGCGCATCCCGTCCACCTTTGGCGCCAGCACGCTGTGCAGCCGCTCGGGAGTGAGGCCGATGATCATGCCATCGTCCAGCACCATGGCGCTGTGGATGACGCCGGCGATCGCGCCATGTTCCCGCCGCCAGCGCGCCACGGCGGCGATCACCTCCTCGGTGACGGTCACATCCAGGCGCTCGGCGAGGATCCGGCAGCCGCGCGCCTGGGCAGCCTGCACCTGGGCCGTCGCCTCGGGCGCGATCTCGCCCCGACGGGAGGCGACGATGACCGTCCGCGCCCCCCGCTCGGCCAGCCACAGGGCCGTGGCCAGGCCGAAGCCGCCCGTGCCGCCCAGCACGACATGGGCTCCTGGGCCCGGGCGAAAGGCCGGCTGGCCCTCCGCCGCCGGGAAGCCCAACGCGGCCGGCCGCACCAGCAGCTTGCCCACATGCCCCGAGGCCTGGAGCAGCCGGAAGGCCTCGGGGGCCGAGGGGCCATCGAACAGCATGTAGGGGATGGAATGCAGCGCGCCGGCTTCGAAGGCCTCGATGACCCGGCGCGCGGCCTCGGCGGCGAGGTGCGGCGCCTCGCGCAGGAGCTGGTCGAGGTCCACCCCGACATAGGCAAGGTTGCGCAGGAAGGGGCGCAGCGGCAGCCGGGTGTTGTCCAGGAAATCGCGCTTGCCGAGTTCGATGAAGCGCCCGAAGGGCTTGAGCAGCCGCAGCCCCGCGCGCATGGCGTCCCCGGCCACGGAGTTCAGCACCACCTCGACGCCCCCGGTCGCCGCCCGCACCTCCTCCTCGAGTGTCGGGCTGCGCGAGTCCACGGTGATGTCCGCCCCGAGATGGCGGAGCAGTTCCCGCTTCTCGGCCGTGCCCGCAGCGGCGACCACCCGCGCGCCCTGGAGCTTGGCGATCTGCAGCGCGGCCAGCCCGACCGCCCCCGCGCCGCCCTGGATCAGCACCGTCTCGCCCGCGCGCAGCCGCGCCGTCTCCACCAGCGAATACCACGCGGTGACGAAGGCGACCGGGATCGCGGCCGCCGCCTCGGGGGCGAGGCCGCGCGGGGCCCGGAACACCTGTCCCACCGGCAGGGTGACATGCGAGGCGAAGGCATCGGCGGCGAAGCCCATCACCACGTCGCCGACGGCGAAGCCGCCCACTTCCGGCCCGACGGCCCGCACGCGTCCCGCGAACTCGAAGCCCAGCGCGCCGTTGGTCAGCCCCTCGCCGAGGATCTCGTCGTCGAGCACGCCAAGGCCGAGCATGACGTCGCGGAAGTTGAGGCCGGTCGCGGCGACCTCCACCTCCACCTCCCCTGCGCGGGGCGGCCGGCGGGGCTCCACGCGCCAGGCGAGCCGGTCGAGCCCGCCCGGTTCGGCGCCGAGGCGCGTGCGCTCCCGGCCGGGCTCGGGGGCCCGCAGCGGCGCGCTGAGCCGCACCGCCCGCGGAACGGAAAGGCCGCGGCCGCGCACCACAATCTCCCGCTCGGCCAAGGGCTCGGCCAGGCTGCGGCGCAGCGCCTCCGCCAGCGCGTCGCCGGGGCAGCCCCGCTCGGTGCGCAACAGCACCACCTCGATCTCGGGGAACTCGTTCATCATCACCCGGCCGAAGGCGGCGACGGCATGCGCCACAGCGTCCTCCTCCTCGCACAGGATGTAGAGGCGTGGGCTGCCCCCCTGCCGCGCCAGCGCCATGGCGAGGCCGCGCAGCCGCAGGATGCGCCCCGCCACCGCCTCGCGCACCGGATGAGGGCGGGGAAGATCGACATCCACGGCCACGGCCCGGCGGCCGGCGGCCTGGCGACGTTCCGCCAGCGCCGCCGCGAGCGGCCCGGGCTCGGGGAAGCTGCACAGCTCCGCCCCCGGCAGCCAGCCGGCGAGCCGTTGCATCGCCGAGGCGCGCAGGCCGAACAGGAGGAGGCCCTCACCCGGCCGCGGCGCCGGCGGGGAGGCGGGTTGCGGCAGCACCTCCGGCACCACGGCGAGCAGTCGCGACCCGTCCGGCAGGATGGCCGGTGCGCAGGCGGGGCGAAAGCCGGCGCCGAGCAGGGCGGCGTCCGTCTCCTCGGGGAAGGGCCACGCCCCCACCGGCTCCTCGGGCCTCAGCGAGAGACGGAACCAGTCCGGCGTGGCGGCGTGCAGCAGGTCGATCGCCGTGTGGTGGGCCGGGGAGGCCACCAGCACCGGGCACTCCGCCCGCGCCAGCCCGCGCAGCAGATCGAGCGCGGAGGGGGTGCCCTCGCCGAGCGGCTGGGCAGCCACGGCGAGCAGCAGGTCAAGGCTTTGCGATTCCTCCTCGGAGGCCGGATCGCCGATGCCCACCAGCTCGCCCGCACCGAGCCGGGCGAGCACGCCCTCCGCGGCCTCCGGCGCGGCGGTGAGCAGGCGGAGGCTGATCCGCCGCTCGCGCGCCAGGGGCAGAAGCCGCGGCAGCAACCCCGGCAGTGCGTCTTCGGTGAGCCCGAGGCGGAGCTGCCGCTCGGGGTGGTCCGCGGCGAGGCGCTCCACCACCCGGCGCGCGGCATCGAGCACCGGCGCGAGGAACACGGAATGGCCGGCGATCACCTCGGCGAGGGGCGGGCCTTCGGGCGTGGGGGCCCCGGTGGCGAGCAGCGCGGGCAGCGCCCCGAGCATGTGCGCGGCGAGGCGGAGATCGGCCGGGGCGGCGGGCGCGCGACGCGCAAGCAGGCGCAGCGCCTCGGCCGGCATGGGCAGCTCCGCGGGCCGGGCGAAGGCGAGGAGCGCGCCCTCCTGGCGCAGCAGACCCTCTTCCAGGAGCGCGTCGGTGAGCGCCTGCCAGGCGGTGCGCGCGCCGGAGGGCAGGCGCGCCGGGCCGGAGGGGAGGAATCGCGGCCCGGCCGCGTCCAGCACCGCCCGCGCGGCGGCGGCCAGGGCGAAGTCGGCCAGGGCCTCGCGCTCGGCGCGGTGCTGATCCCTGGCCGCGCTGGCCACCTCGCGCAGCGCCGCGGCGAGGTCGAGGCGGGCCGGCGACCATTCCTCCTCGCGCACCCGGACGACGCGATCCTCCGGCCGCCATGCCGCATAGGTCACGCGGCGCATGACCACGCCCTCCGCCCGCGCCACCACCGAGCCGGAGGCGGAGAGCAGATCGACGTCGAAGACGCGCGCGCCGCGCGTGCGCCGGATGAGCCGCGCCAGCGACCGGTGCGCCCGCCGCCCCGGTTCGTAGAGCGAGAGCCGGGCGACGCGCACCGGCAGCTCTCCCGCCACCACGCCGGGCTTGCGCTCGATCCCGAGCATCAAGCCGTGCAAGGCGGCGTCGAAGGAGACCGGGTCGGTGGCGAACACGTCGCTGAAGGCGCCGAGATCGGGGTTGCTCGGCGCGATCTCGACGACAGTGACGGCCCCCGCGCGGCCGCAGGCCACGACGGAGCGGAAGGCGCCCGAATAGCCCATGCGCGCCGCCTCGCCCGCGGCATAGACCGACTCCCGCCCCTCCCATTCGAGGTTGGCGGGCTCCGGCGGGGCGGCGGGCTGCGCGCCGGACTCGACCGAGACCATGCCCCGGGCGTGCAGGACGAAGCTCTCGGCGGGCTCGAAGCGACGGCGCGAGCGCACCAGCACCGTCCGGTCCGCCTCGTGCCAGGTGACGCTGAGCTCGCGCGGCTCGCCGGGCTCGAGCACGAGCGGGCGGAGAATGTCGAGCATCTCCACGCGCAGACGGGCGGTGCCCAGCGCCTCGCGCCCCGCGGCGATCATGATCTCGATGTAGGCGGTGGCGGGGACGACCACCTCGCCGTCCACGCGATGCCCCGCGAGGAAGGGAAGGATGTCGGTCCCGAGCAGGTGGCGCCATTCCGCGCCGCCCGGGGCGATGCGCGCGCCGAGCAGCGGATGCACCGGGGTGTGCTCGACGCCGTAGATCCCGTATGCCTCGGGCGTCGGGTCGATGCGGTAGCGCGTGCGGTTCCAGCGCATGCGCGGGAGCCGGCGCGGGCCGCGGCGCGGGCTCGGCGCCGGGTGCTGGCGCGGCCCGGGATCGGCGCCGCGCGCCAGCGCCTCGAGGACGATGCGTCGGATGGGATCGCCGCCCGGCGGCGGGGCCTCCTGCGTCAGGCTCGGCAGCACGGCAGCGCGGCGCCCCGCCGCCCGGGCTACCTCGGCGATCGTGCCCCCGAGGATGGGGCGGGGGCCGATCTCCACCACCACCGAGGCCTCGGCCAGCGCCGCCTCCACGGCCGGCTGGAACAGCACCGGCGCGCGCACATTCGACCACCAGTAGGCCGGATCGAGGCAATCGCCTGCGGTGACCTGGCCGGTGACGGTCGACACGAAGGGCGTGTGGGTCGGTTGCGGGACGATGCCTTCCAGGGCCGCGATCAGCGCTGCGCGCGCGGGCTCGAGCAGCGCGCTGTGGAAGGGGTACTCGATATCGAGCTGGACGGCGGCGAGCCGTTCCCGCCGCGCCGCGGCGACCACCCCGGCGACGCCCTCGTGCGAGCCCGAGATGGTGGTCGAGGCCGGGCCGTTGAGGGCCGCCACCTCCACGTTGCCCCCGCCCGCCTCGGCGATGAGGTCGGCGGCGCGCGCCCCGTCGCAGGCGAGCACCGCCATGCGGCCGAGATCGCGCGCGAACTCCTGCTGGGCGCTGCGGCGCACGATCAGCCGCACCGCGTCCTCGAGCCGGAGCGCGCCCGAGGCGCAGGCCGCCGCCACCTCGCCGACGGAATGGCCGAGGATCACGTCGGGGCGCAGGCCTTGCGCCTCCAGCGCCGCGACGAGCGCGATCTGGGTGGCGAAGATGAGCGGCTGGGCGGCGCTGGTCAGGCGCAGCCGCTCGGCGCAATCGGCGGCCTCCATGGTCGCGAGCGGGCAGGTTCCGCCCTCCGCGCGCACCCGTTCGGCGATCTCGTCGAAGACGGCGCGGAAGCGGCGATTGGCCCGGTAGGCCGCCCGGCCCATGCCGGGCCACTGGCTGCCGTTCCCCGAGAAGACGAAGGCGACGCGCGCCCGTCCCGCCACCGCCTCGCCCTGGATGGCCGCGAGCGGTGTGGCCGGGCGCCCGGTGCGGTGGAAGGCCTCGAGTTCGGCCACCGGATCGCCGCGGCCGGCAAGGTCGAGCACGAGCCGATGACGCAGACGGTCGCGCGTTGCCTCCGCCTCGGCCGCGATCGAGCCCGCCTCGTGTTCGCGCAGGGCGCGCGCATAGTCGCCGGCCAGCGCCTGAAGCGCTTCGCGCGTATGGGCGGAGAGCAGCAGCACATCGCGGCCGTCCCCGCGCGGCGCCCCGGCCTCGGACAGGGGGGCGCTCTCCAGCACGGCATGGGCGTTGGTGCCGCCGAAGCCGTAGTTGCACAGCCCGGCGAGCAGCCGCCCCGCCGGGGCGAGCGCCACGGGCTGCGCCGCGGGGGCGAGGCCGAGCTCCTCCACCGGGATCTGCGGGTTGACCTGCTCGAGATAGAGGCTCGCCGGCAGGCGGCGATGCTCGAGCGCGAGCACGCATTTGGCGAGGCCGGCGAGGCCCGAGGCCGCCTCCAGATGGCCGATGTTGGACTTCACCGAGCCGATCGGCAGCGGCGCGTTGCGCCCGCGCGCAAGCGCCGTGCCGATGGCGCGCGCCTCCACCGGATCGCCGGCGCGGGTGCCGGTGCCATGCGCCTCGACGAAATCCAGCGCCGACGGGGCGATGCCCGCCCGGTCATAGACGGCGGCGAGCAGGCTGCCCTGCCCCTCGACGGAGGGCAGATTGATGCCGTTCGTCCGCCCGTCCGAGTTCACGCCGATGGCGCGCAGCAGGGCCCGCGGCCGGGCGTAGCGTCGCGCCTCCGAGAGCTTGCCCAGCACCAGGGCGACCGCCCCCTCGCTGCGCACATAACCGTCGGCGAGCGCGGAGAAGGGACGCGACCGGCCGGTGGGCGAGAGCATCCCCGCCCGCGAGAAGCCGATGAAGGGGGCGGGGGAGGCGAGCACATTCACCCCGCCGACGATGGCGAGCTCGATCCGCCCGCCCTCGAGCGCCATGGCCGCCTCCGCCAGGGCCACGAGCGAGGAGGAGCAGGCGGTGTCGAGCGTCAGGCTGGGGCCCTTGAGGTCGAAGACGTAGGAGACGCGGTTGGCGATGATGGACAGGCTGTTGCCCGTCATGAAATGCGCCTCGATGGCGCCGAGATCGAGCAGCGGCACATCCGCATAGTCGGTGGCCGAGGCGCCGACATAGACGCCCACCGTCCGCCCGGCCAGGGAGGAGGGGGGGATGCCCGCATCCTCGAGCGCCTCCCAGACCACCTCCAGCATCAGGCGCTGCTGCGGGTCCATCTGCGCCGCCTCGCGCGGCGAAAGGCCGAAGGCCTGGGCATCGAAGGCGTGCGCGTCGGACAGATAGCCGCCGGCGAAGGTGTAGGTGGCCCCGCGCACGCGCGGATTGGGGTTGAGGAAGCGTTCCGGATGCCAGCGGTCCGGCGGAGGCCGGTCGGTGACCGTGGAGCGCTGCTCGTCCAGCACCGACCACAGCGCATCGAGGTCGGGCGCGCCCGGAAGACGCGCGGCGAGGCCGAGAATGCCGAGGGGCACGTCCGGGACGGTGATCACGGCGTCGATTTCCTGGACGGATGGCCCTCGGCGATCCCCATGCGATCGTCTCACTTTTGGAATATGTTTGTAGAGAAATAAACACCGGCGCGCCCAGGCGTCAACGACAAGTCGCGAGCTTGGCGGGGGCCCGCCCCGCCCCCGGACAGGACGGTCGCCCCGGACACGGCGGCGCGCACGGGCCTTGTTCCTGGCATGTCGCCACGGGGCTGCCGCGCTGCCCCGCCGGGACCGGCGCGGAGGGTGACGGGAAGGCTGTCGTGATACGTCCGTTCCTGTCGCATTGACGGAAAGGCCCGCCCGCGCAACGGAGACCCGGCAAGAGGGCGGAAGGGGGTCACTGCGTGGCCGGCAACGACGTGCTTGCCGTGGTCAGCGGCGCCTCGAGCGGCATCGGTCTTGCCCTTTCCGAGGGGCTGCTCGCGCGCGGCGCGCGGGTGCTCGCCATCGCCCGCGGGGCCGAGGGCCTGGCCGCGGCCCGGGCGTCCCTTCCGCCCGAGGCGCGCGCCCGCTTCCTGCCCCTTCCCGCCGATGTCCGCGAGGCCGCGGCCCTGGAGGCCGCAATCGCCACGGCCCTGACCGAGCACGGCCCGCCCGGCTGGTGCATCGCCTGCGCGGGCATCGTCCTGCCCGGCCGCTTCCTCGATCTCGCCGCCGAGGACCATGCGGCGCAATGGGCCACCAACTACCAGGGCGCGGTGAACCTGCTGCGCGCCTGCCTGCCCACCATGCGCCGGGCGCGGCGCGGGCGGGTCGTGCTCGTCTCCTCGGCGGCGGCGCTGGGCAGCTTCTACGGCTATTCGGGCTATGCGCCGGGCAAGGCCGCGCTGCGCGCGCTCGGGGACATCCTGCATCTCGAGCTCGGCCTTTCCGGCATCACCGTCACGACCGCCTTCCCGCCGGATACCGACACCCCCCAGTTGCGCGAGGAGCGGGCCAGGCGGCCGAGGGTCGCAGAACTCTTCCTGCGAAGCAATCGAGTTTTTGCGCCGCAGCATGTGGCGCGGCTGATCCTGGAGGGAGCCGAACGCGGCCGCCGCCATGTCACGCCCGGCCTTGGTGTGGCGCTGCTGCACCGCCTGCCCTGGCTGATCCAGCCCGGGCTGCACCGCGCCCAGCGCCGCCTCATGGAACGGTATGAACCGCGGGACTGAGCCGGTGCCCGGGCTGCTCGACCGCGCGCTGGCGCGCCTCGCCGCCGCGCCCGCCTTCGTGGAGCGGGTGGAGGAGGGCGCGCTGATCCCCGCCCATCCGCCGCCGCTGCCCGCCCCGCCGGGACCGCTGCGCGCCCTTCTGCTGGCGCGCGAGAGCCTGCTGGCCGGCTGGACGGAGGAGGCCTTCGCCGCCGAGGATTTCCGCTTCCGCCTGCTGCGCCGCCAGGTCTGCGTGTTCAACAACCCGGACTCCGTGCGCGCCGTCTTCGTCACCCATCACGCCGCCTTCGAGCGCAAGGGGGCGATGATGCGCCGCTCCCTCGCACCCCTTCTGGGCGACGGCCTCTTCGTCAGCGACGGCGCGACCTGGCGCCAGCGCCGGCCGATCGTGGCCGACATCGTCCACCGCAGCCACCTGCCCGCCTTCGCGCCCCTGATGAGCGAGGCGGCGGCCGCGCTCGCCGCGCGCTGGGCGGCGGCCGGCCCCGAGGCCGAGCACGACCTGCTGGCCGAGATGGCGGAACTCACCGCCGGCATCATCGCGCGCAGCGTGTTCGGCCGGCGCCTGCCCGCCGAGGCGCTGCGCCGCATCGTGCGCGGCTTCGCCCGCTACCAGGCCGCGGTGGACAGCTTCAACCTCGGCTATTTCCTCGGCTGGTCCGAGGGCTGGGCGCAGGACCGCCGCCCCGCGGTGCGCGAGGCCGCGGCCGAGGTGCAGGCGGTGGTCGAGGGGCTCGTCGCCGGCCATCTCCGCGGCGAGGGCGAGGCGGGCTCCATCCTCGACTGGCTGCTGCGCCGCGCCGGCGAGGGCGCGGTGAGCGAGGCCGCGCTCGCCGCCGTGCGCAACGAGGCCGCGACCATCTTCATGGCGGGCCATGAGACCACCGCCGCCGTGCTCACCTGGGCCTTCTACCTGCTCGCCAAGGCCCCCTGGGCCGAGACCGCCCTGCACGCGGAGCTGGACGCCGCCCTGTCGCCGGGAGGGGTGGGGCTCGATGACCTGCCGCGCCTGTCGTACACGCGCGCGGTGATCGAGGAGACCATGCGCCTCTACCCGCCCGTGCCCATCCTGCCCCGCCAGGCCGGCGAGGCCATGGCCATCGGCGGGCTGGAGGTGGAGAAGGACGCGCTGGTGCTGGTGGTGCCCTGGCTGCTGCACCGCTCCCCCGACCTGTGGGAGGCGCCGCACGCCTTCCGCCCCGAACGCTTCCTCGGCGAGGCGCGGCCGCGGCCCTACAGCTACATCCCCTTCTCCGCGGGGCCCCGCGTCTGCGCGGGCCTCGCCTTCGGCATGGCGGAGGCGATGATCTGCCTCGCCACGCTCGCGCGGCGCTTCCGCCTGCTGCTGCGCCCGGGCGTGGTGGCCGAGCCGGTGGCGCGGCTCTCGCTGCGGCCGCGCGCGCCCTTGTGGGTGCGGGCCGTGGCGCGGTGAGCGAGGAGGCGAACCCCATCCTGGCCGCGCGGCTCGCCCGCCGGCGGCCCACCCTGCTCAACCGCGCGCGCGACGCCTGGGAGGTGGCGCTGGATGCCGCCTTCCGCCGCCTGCCCATGGATCTCGGCCCGGCGCTTGCCCGCCGCTTCACGCTCGCGGAGCTGCGCCTCGCGCGACCCTGGGTGCTGGAGGGGGCGCGGCGCAACCTGGCACGGCTTTGCCCGCATCTGCCCGAGCCCGAGCGCGAGGCGATGGCGCAACGTTTCCTGATCCACCTCGCCTCGCTGGTGGGCGAGATCGCCACCATCGAGCGCCAGTTCGCCCGCGGCCGGGTGGAGATGGTGGGCCATGAGGCGGGGGTGGCCGCGCACAAGGCGGGGCCGCTGCTCGGCCTGTCCCTGCACACCGGCAATTGGGAGCTGCTGGGGGCGGCGCTGCGCGAGCTCGGCGTGCCGCTCTCCTCCTTCTACGAGGAGGCGGAGAGCCTCGGCGGGACGCGCGTGCTGCGCGCGCTGCGCACGCGCCTTGGCGTGCGGCTGCTCGAGCCCACCCCGGCCGGGGTGCGCCAGGGGCTCAGGGAGCTGCGCGAGGGCCGCGTCGTCGCCGTCTTCGGCGACGAGGCGCGGGCCGGCCGGCTCATGGCCCCTCTCTTCGGGCGCCCCCCGCACAGCCGCGGCAACCTTGCCGTGGCGGCGCGGCTGGCGCGCGCCACCGATGCGGTCATCGTCGTGAACCAGGTGATCCGCCTGCCCGGCAACCGCTTCCGTGTGCTGTTCCCCCCGCCGCGCCGCCTGCCGCCGCGCGCCGAACGGGGCGAGGCCGGGCTGCTCGCCGATGTGGCGCTGCTCAACGAGTGGATCGAGCCGGCCATCCGTCCCTATCTCGACCAGTGGTATTTCCTCGATGACGCGCTCGACTGAGCCGCGCCTGCTGCTCGATCTCTCCCGCCTGCTCTGGCGGGGGGCGCGGCGCGCGCCGGGCGGCATAGACCGGTTCGAGGCGCTCTTCGCCGACCACCTGCTGCGCCATGACCCCGAGGCGGGCTTCGTCTTCACCGATGGCGGGGCGGTGCGGCTGCTGCCGCGCGCGGTGGCGGCGGCGGTGGTGGGCGGGGCGCTGGCGCGCTGGGCGGGGCGGGAGGGGGATGCGGACTGCCGGCGCGTCGCCGCCTATCTCGCCGGGGGGAGGCGGGCGCTGCGGCCGCTGCGCCTCGCCCCGGGCGAGGGGCGCCCTGGCCTTGCCGAGCGCCTTTCCTGGGCGCGGGCCGCGCTGCGCTTCCGCCCGCGCCGGGCGCCGGTGCTCGGCGAGGCGGCGCTGGGGGGGGCCGTCTATGTCAACCTCTCGCACCGCAACCTGGACGACCCGCGGCTCATTGCGGCTCTCGCGCCTGCGCGCGCGCGGCTCGCGCATCTGCACGACGAGATCCCCCTGCGCCGGCCGGAATTCGCGGTGCCGGGGCTGCCCGAGGCCTTCGGGCGGATCTTCGCCCATCTCGCGGCGGGGGGCTTCGCGCTGACCACCAACTCGCGCGATTCGGCGGCGCGCATCGCCGCGACGGCGGCGGCGCGGGGCCTTGCGCTGCCGCCCGCGCGCCCCATGCCGCTGCCCCTGCCGCCCACGCTGCGCGGCCCCGTGGCGAGGGTGCGCCCTGCACGGCCCTTCTTCGTCGCGGCAGGGCTGTTCACGGCGCGCAAGAACCTCGTGACGGTGATCGCGGCGCTGCGGCGGCTGCGCGCGGTGGCCGACGCGGAGCTCGTGCTGGTGGGGGCGCCAGGCGCCGATGCCGCCGCCGCCCTGGCGGGCGGCGAGGGGCTGCCCTGGCTGCGCCGCGCGGACGGGCTCAGCGATGCCGCGCTGCGGCAGCTTCTCGCGGGCGCCAGCGCGCTCGTGGCGCCCTCGCTGGAGGAGGGCTTCGACTACCCGGCGCAGGAGGCGCTGGCGCTCGGCGTGCCGGTGCTCGCCTCCGACATTCCCGTGCACCGCGAATATCTGGGCGGGCACGCCCGGCTGCTCCCGGTCCAGGCGGTGGAGGACTGGGCGGGGGCCATGGCGGCGCTGCTGGAGGAGGGGCCGCAGGCCGAGGCGCGCGCCCTGGCCGCCGCCTGGACTGCCCCGCCGGCGGAGGCGCGCTGCGCCGCGCTGGCCGCCTATGCGCGGACGCTCAGCGCCGGAACAGGCTGAACAGGGTGCGGAAATCCAGCACCGACTTCAGATCCTTCACCGGGAAGCTCAGCGTGCAGCGCTCGCCGGCCCGATTGAAGAACTCGAGGCGGATCTGTCCCTCCACCGTGCCGGCATAGCGCACCCGCTCGCCCTGGAAGAGGTCATTTTCCTGCGGGGCGCTGAAGCGGATTTCGCTGCGGAAGGGGAGCGTGTCGGACATGGCGGTCCCTTCGCGCAGGCCGGAGTGGGGCGGCAGGGGGGAGGACTGGTGCCCAGGGCCGGAATCGAACCAGCGACACTGCGATTTTCAGTCGCATGCTCTACCAACTGAGCTACCTGGGCGCCGTCGGTCGCGGGGTGATAGCGAAGGGGCGCGGGGGTGTCCAGCCGGGGTGCGGCTCAGCCCCCCTTCTCCCCCTCTCCCCCCTCCTCCGCGACGGGCGCCGGCGGCTCCTCGAGCGGCAGGGCATAGGCGCCGGTGAGCCAGCGCCCGAGATCCACCTGCCGGCAGCGGTCGGAACAGAAGGGCGAGGGGCTGCGCGCGCCCACCCGGCGCGGCGAGGCGGGCCGGCCGCAGATGGGGCAGGGGGCGGGGCGCGCGGCGGGATGGTCAGGCATCGCCCAGATCCTCCTCCGGCGATTCGCGCAGCGTCAGCGCATGGCCGGCGCGTGCGGCATATTCCTCGAGCGCGCCGGGCAGGGCGCGCAGCGCCTCGAGCACAGGGCGCGGTGCGGCAAGGGCGAGGCGGCGGTGCGGCGCGGCCGCGGCCTCGCGCGTCGCGCGGCGCAGCAGCGCGAGCCCGCGCGCCAGGGCGCGATCGGCCAGAACCTCATGCAGGGGCGGGTGGATGCGCGCGCGGCGCAGCTCGAACAGGCCGAGCGGTCCGAAGCCCAGCGGCTGCGCGAGCCCATCCCCGGCCAGCGCGGCGCGCAGCGCCGGCTCGAGCGCGGCGCGCTGCCTCACCGACAGCCCGGCGAGGTCGAGCAGGATGGGCCCCGCGAGGTCGCGCAGGCGAAGCTGCCGGGCGAACTCCGGAATGGCGGCGCGGTTGGCGGCCATGGGCTCCGCCCCGCCGGAATCGACATCCACCGCGGTGAGCGCGGGCAGGGGCGAGACGATGAGCCGCCCGCCCCCGGGCAGGGGCGCCTCGGGGGTTTCGAGCTGCGCCACCTCGGCCTCGAGCGTCTCGTCGAAGGCCTCGCCGCGGACCACCCGCTCGCGTCCGAGCGCGGCGACGAGGCGCGCCTGTTCGGCCGCGTCGTCCACCACGAGCCGCGCGCGCGGATGTTCCGCCGCCCAGCGCAGCGCCTGATCGGGGCCGCGGGCGAGCAGTCCCTCGCCCGCGAGCTGCGGCGTGCGGGCGGACAGGCGGGGGCCCTTGCCGCCTTGCGCCGCGCGGGTGACGCGCAGCGTCAGCCTGGTGCCCTCGGGCGGCAGACGCTTTCCGGGCGCCTCGCTCTCGGGCAGGAAGCCGGTGGCGCCGCCCGGCAGGGCCACGAAGGCGCCGGCCAGGGCGGGCATCACCGCCGCGATGCGGCCCTGCAGGATGTCGCCGACCCCGTCGGGGCGGGCGGGGCGCTCGAGCCGGTAGCCGATCATCCTGCCGCCCTTGAGCAGGGCCACGCGCCGCTCGCCGGGGCTGCGCGCGAGGCGGATCTCGATCACGGCCGCAGCCAGCCGCAGCCGCGCAGAAGTTGCGCCGTCTCGAACAGCGGCAGGCCCACCACGTTGGAGTGGCTGCCCGCGAGGAAGCGCACGAACATCTCGGCGCGGCCCTGGATGGCGTAGCCGCCCGCCTTCCCCTGCCACTCGCCCGTCTCGATGTAGGCGGCGATCTGCCGGTCGGTCAGGCGCTGGAAGGCGAGGGTGGTGGTGACGAGCCGGCGGCGCAGCGCGCCATCGGGCAGCAGCAGCGCCACCCCCGTGTGCACCTGGTGGCGCCGGCCGGAGAGCAGGGCGAGGAAGCGCCGCGCCTCCGCCGCATCCGCGGGCTTGCCCAGGATGCGCCGGCCGACACCCACCACCGTGTCGGCCGCCAGCACCAGCGCCTCCGGCGAGGCGGCGGCGCGCGCCTTGGCCTCGGCGAGCCGTGCGGCCAGTTGGCGGGGCAACTCGCCCTTGCGGGGGGTCTCGTCGATATCGGTCTCGAGGATGCGCGCGGGGGTGACGCCGATGCGCGCGAGCAGTTCGCGCCGGCGGGGCGAGGCGGAGGCGAGCCAGAGGGGGAGGGGGCTGGTCACGCGCAGGCGTTAGGCCAGGGCGCGCCGGGTGGGAAGCGGGGCGGGAGAGCGCACCGCGCCGTCATCGCGGCGGGGGTTGGGGGCTGGCGCGCCCCGGGGCGATTCACACCCGGCACCAAGGCGCTCGACACGGGGGAGGGGAACATTTGCGTGCGCCAGGCTCGCCGAGCGGCGCGCGAGGGAGCATCGGCGGCAGCGAGCGCCTGGGCCACGCGGCCCGGGGGTCTCACTTGTAGCGGAAGGTGATCCGCCCCTTCGTCAGGTCGTAGGGCGTCATCTCGACATTGACGCGGTCGCCCGCCAGGACGCGGATGCGGTTCTTGCGCATCTTTCCCGAGGTGTGGGCGAGCACCACGTGGTCGTTGTCCAGCTTCACGCGGAACATGGCGTTGGGGAGGAGTTCAACGACCTGGCCGCTGAACTCGATCATATCCTCTTTCGACATTCCGTTCCTTCGGCAGAGGGGTGGCGGTGGCGGAGACGGCGGCGAACATGGCGCGCGGGCACGCCCCGCCCGGCGCGCGTTAGATGCGCCCGGCCCGGAGCCGGGTCAAGGGATTCCGAGGCGCAGCGCCACGCTGCGGGCGTGGGCGCCGAGGCCCTCTGCCTCGGCCAGCCTGACCGCCGCGGGGCCGATGGCGGCCAGCCCCGCCGCGTCGCACTCCACCCAGGTGGTGCGCTTGAGGAAGTCGAACACCGAGAGGCCGGAGGCGAAGCGGCTGGTGCGCCCGGTGGGCAGCACATGGTTCGGCCCGGCCACGTAGTCGCCGATGGCCTCGGGCGTGTGGCGGCCGAGGAAGGCCGCCCCCGCGTGGCGGATGCGCGCGAACAGGGCGCGCGGGTCGGCCACCATGATCTGCAGGTGCTCGGGCGCGAGGCGATCGGTCAGCGCCGCGGCCTCGGCGAGGTCGCGCACCAGGATGACGGCGCCGTGCCGGCGCCAGCTCTCGCCCGCGATGGCCGCGCGCGGCAGCGTCTCGAGCGCGCGCGCCACGGCCTGTGCGGTCGCCTCGGCCAGCGCCGCGTCGTCGGTGATCAGGATGGATTGCGCCGCCTCGTCGTGCTCGGCCTGGGCGAGCAGGTCCATGGCGAGATGGTCGGGGTCGTTCGCCGCATCGGCGATGATCACCACCTCCGAGGGGCCGGCGATGGAGTCGATCCCCACCCGGCCGAACACCTGGCGCTTCGCCTCCGCCACATAGGCGTTGCCCGGGCCGACGATGCGGTCCACCGGGGCGATGGCGGCGGTGCCGAAGGCGAGCGCGGCCACCGCCTGCGCGCCGCCGATGCGCCAGATCTCGGTGACGCCCGCGCGCCGCGCCGCAGCCAGCACGAGCGGGTTGAGCGCGCCCCCCGGCGCGGGCACCGCCATGGCGATGCGCCCCACCCCCGCCACGCGCGCGGGGATGGCGTTCATCAGCACCGAGGAGGGGTAGGCCGCCTTGCCCCCCGGCACATAGAGGCCGACCGCCTCCAGCGCGCTCCAGCGCATCCCCAGGGCCACGCCCTCGCTCCGCGGCAGTTCGAGGTCGGCAGGCATCTGCGCGCGGTGGAAGGCCTCGATGCGCAGGGCGGCGAGGTCGAGGGCGGCCAGCAGCTCCGGCGCCACGGCGGCGCAGGCCGCCTCCACCTCCGCCTCGCCCACGCGCAGCGCCGCCGCCGAGGCGGGCGTCCAGCCGTCGAAGCGGGCGGTGAGGCCGAGCAGCGCGGCATCGCCCTCGGCGCGGATGGCGGCGATGATCTCCGCCACCGCCGCATCAACCCGGGCGGTGGCCTCGCGCGCCTCGTCGAGCAGGGCGGCGAAGGCGGCCGCGAAGCCCGGCTCCCTGGTGTCGAGCCGCCTCATGCCAGGGCGGCGCGGAAGCGGGCGATCAGCGCCGCCACCTCCTCGGGGCGCGTCTTCAGCGCCGTGCGGTTGACGATGAGGCGCGAGGTGACCTCGGCGATCACCTCCGTCTCCACCAGCCCGTTGGCCTTCAGGGTGGAGCCGGTCTGCACGAGGTCCACGATCACGCGCGCGAGGCCGAGGGAGGGGGCGAGTTCCATCGCGCCGTTGAGGTGCACCACCTCGGCCTGGATGCCGCGCGCGGCGAAGTGGCGGCGGGCGATGTTGGGGGATTTCGTCGCCACCGCGATGCGCGACCAGCGGGAGGGATCCTCGCCCGCTGCGGCGCCCGCCTCGGCCGCCACCGACACGCGGCAGCGGCCGATGCCGAGGTCGAGCGGCGCGTAGATCTGGTCGGTGTCGTATTCCATCAGCACATCGGCGCCGCAGACGCCGATCTGCGCCGCCCCATGCGCGACGAAGGTGGCCACGTCGAAGGGGCGCACCCGGATCACGTCGAGCGCCGCGTCGTTGGTCGGGAAACGCAGGCGGCGGCTGTCCTCGTCCATCAGGTCCGGGGCGGGGACGATGCCCGCGCGCGCGAGCAGCGGCGCGAGCTCCTTCAGGATGCGGCCCTTGGGCAGGGCGAGCACGAGGCCCGTGGCGGCCGTGGTGGCGAGCAGGGGCTGGGGCAGGTCCATCAGCCGGGCAGCCTCTCGATGTCGGCGCCGACCGCCGCGAGCTTCTCCTCCACCCGCTCATAGCCGCGGTCGAGGTGATAGACGCGGTTGACGATGGTCTCGCCCTCGGCCGCGAGCCCCGCGAGCACAAGCGAGACGGAGGCGCGCAGGTCGGTCGCCATCACCGGTGCGCCCGAGAGCTTCGGCACGCCGCGCACGATGGCCGAGGCGCCGTGGAAGTTGATGCGCGCGCCCATGCGCATCAGCTCCGGCACATGCATGAAGCGGTTCTCGAAGATCGTCTCGGTGATCATGGAGGCGCCCTCGGCCACGCACATCAGCGCCATGAACTGGGCCTGCATGTCGGTGGCGAAGCCGGGGAAGGGTTCGGTCATCACATCCGTGCCGCGCAGCCCGTTGAGCCGCGAGACGGAGAGGCCGGAGTTGGTCTCGGCGACGTCCACCCCCGCCTCGCGCAGCACGCGGGCGACCGCGCCCAGATGGTCGAGCCGCGCGCCCTCGAGATGCAGGCTGCCGCCGGTGATGGCGGCGGCGCAGGCGTAGGTGCCGGCCTCGATGCGGTCGGGCAGGATCGGGTGGGTGGCGGGGCCGAGCGGCGCGCCCCCCTCGATGCGCAGGCGGTCCGTGCCGATTCCCTCGATGCGCGCGCCCATGCGCATGAGGCAGAGGGCGAGGTCGGTGATCTCGGGCTCGCGCGCGGCGTTGATCAGCTCCGTCTCGCCCCTGGCGAGGGTCGCCGCCATCAGCAGGTTCTCGGTGGCGCCCACGCTGATCTGCGGGAAGAGGATGCGCGTGCCGACGAGTCCGCCAGGCGGCGCGACCGCCTCGATGTAGCCCTGGTTGATGACGATGCGCGCGCCGAGCTGCTCGAGCCCCTTGATGTGCAGGTCCACCGGCCGGGTGCCGATGGCGCAGCCGCCAGGGAGGGAGACGCGCGCGCGCCCGTGCCGCGCCAGCAGCGGGCCCAGCACCAGCACCGAGGCGCGCATCTTGCGCACGATGTCGTAGGGCGCCTCCAGGTTCGTGGCCGTGCCGGAGAGGGTGAGGGTGCGCGCGGCCTTGTCGTGGGTCACGCTCAGCCCGTGCTGCTCGAGCAGCGCGCGCATGGTGGCGATGTCGGCGAGGTCGGGCGCGTTGGTCAGCGTCAGCGGCCCGTCGCAGAGCAGGGCGGCGGCCATCAGCGGCAGCGCCGCGTTCTTCGCCCCCGAGATGGGCACGCTGCCCGAGAGCCTCCGGCCGCCGCGGATGCGGATGCGGTCCATCGTCAGCGTCCGATCGCCGAAGGGCGCTTGCGCCCGCAGGCGTGAATCGGCCGCGGGGTGATGCGTCCGATCGCCGAAGGGCGCCTGCGCCCGCAGGCGTGAATCGGCCGCGGGCTCATAGCCTCGGCAGCGCGACGCCGCGCTGGCCCATGTATTTGCCCCGCCGGTCGGCGTAGCTCACCTCCGGCGCGCCCTCGCCCTTGAGGAAGAGGAACTGGCAGATCCCCTCATTGGCGTAGACCTTGGCGGGCAGCGGCGTGGTGTTGCTGATCTCGATGGTGACCTGCCCCTCCCACTCGGGCTCGAGCGGCGTGACGTTCACGATCAGCCCGCAGCGCGCATAGGTGGACTTCCCGAGGCAGATCACCAGCACGTCGCGCGGGATGCGGAAATATTCGACCGTGTGCGTCAGCACGAAGGAGTTGGGCGGGATGACGCAGACATCGCCGCTGCGCGAGACGAAGCCCTGCTCGCTGAAGGCCTTGGGGTCCACCACCGCGTTGTCCACGTTGGTGAAGATCTTGAACTCGCCCGCCGCGCGCGCGTCATAGCCGAAGGAGGAGAGGCCGTAGCTGATCACGCCCGCGCGCTGCTGGGCCTCGACGAAGGGCTCGATCATGCCGTGCTCCGTCGCCATGCGGCGGATCCAGTGGTCGGGCATGATGGGCATCAGGGCTCGTTCCGGCTGTCGGGCTCCGGGGCGGTCTCCTCCGGGTGGGGGGAGATAGCCCCGGGGGGCGAGTCCGGTCCAGTTGCCGGGGCGGGGGGCTGGGTTTCGCCCCCCGCAAGGGCGGCGCGGGCGCGCGCCTGGGCCTTGCGCCGGCGCAGGTTCGCCCGCAGCGCGGCGGCCAGCCGCCCGGCGCGGTCTAGCTCGGCGGCAGGCACAGCAGATCCTGGTGCGGCACGCGGATGGACAGGCGCCCCGCCTCGGCCGCGGCGGCGCGGGCCTCGGCCCAGGCCTCGATGCGCCAGGCCTCGCGCCGCTCATGGCGCAGCGCCGCCTCGGCGTGGCCGAGGGCGAGTGCGCGGGCCATCGCGCCGGCCGAAGGGGGGATGACCCAGTCGGAAGGGGCGCGCAGCACGCGGTAGCCTGCCGCGGCGAAGGCGCGGGCGATGGCGGCGGGCGCGGCGGGGCCGAGCGCGGGCCCGCCGAAGCCCTTGGCGCGCCGCTGGTCGCGCGCGAAGCCACGCGCCACCCAGGCATCGCCCGGATGCGGGGGAGAGAAGCGTTCCCGCCCGGTCACGTTCAGCGCGGCATAGAAGGGCAGCCGATGCCGCGCCAGCGCGGCGGCCAGGCGCTCGAGCCAGGGGGCGGAGACGAGGTCGCAGAGCGCCGAGCAGGTGACGGCGTCCACCGCGCCGAGCGGGAGCCCCTCGGGCGCGGCGGCGAGGTCGGTCAGGAGGCCCTCGATCCGCCAGGCGCCGGTCGGGGCATGCACCAGCAGCGCCGCCTTCTGCGGGCCCATCCTTTTCGTGGTCGTGGCACGCCAGCCCAGCGCCTCGGCGCCCTCGGCCGTCGCCTCGAAAGCGCGGGCCATCAGCGCGGGGTCGGCATCGGCGAGCACCCAGGCGTGGGCGCGGCCGACGAAATGCCCGAGCCAGCGCGTCAGGCTGCCCGTTCCGGCGCCGAGGTCGAGGAAGCGCGGCCGGGCCTTGGCGTCGAGATGCCCCATCAGCGCCTCGGCCAGCGCGGGGGCGCGGGCGGCGGCGTCGAAGGGCTCGCGCAGGTCGAGCCAGTCGGCGGCGAAGCTCTCAGCCATGGGCGCGCTCCAGCTCGGCGGCGAGGCGCGCGGCCTGCGCCTCCCAGCGGGGCAGGCGCTGGCCGGCCTGCCAGCTCGCCTCCGCCATCTGCGCGCGCAGCGCCGGGTCGTAGATCGGCCGGCGCATGCCGCGCGAGAGGCTCGCGTGATCGCCGGGCGGGGCGAGGATGGCCGCGCCGGGCCCCACCACCTCGGCGATGGCGCCCCCCGTGGTGATGGCCAGCGGCAGGCCGCGCGCCTGCGCCTCCGCCGCCGCCATGCCGTAGCCCTCGTGCCAGGTGGCGAGGGCGAAGAGGTCGGCCGCGGCGTATTCGGCCTCCAGCGCCTCGCCCCGCAGCGCGCCGAGGAAGGCGACGCGGCGGGCGAGGCCGAGCTCCTCGGCCAGCGAAGCGAGGCCCTCCGCATGCACCGGATCGTGCGGCGCGCCGGCGATGCGCAGCGTCCAGTCGAGGTCGGAGAGGCGCGCCAGCGCGCGCAGCAGGACGTCATGCCCCTTGCGCGGGATGAGCGCGCCGACCGAGAGGATGCGGCAGCCCGCCCCCCCCGAGCCGCGGGCGCGCGGCGCGGGATCGGTGCCCGGCTCCACCACGCCCACCCGCGCCTCGCCCACGCCGAATGCGGCGAGGCTGCGCGCCGTGGCGGCGGAGGTGGCGATGAGGCGGCGGCAGGCGGCGAAGAGCCGCCGCTCCACCGGCTCCAGGATGTCGCGCGGCGCGCCGGGCTCGAGGCAGGTGGGGTGGTGGATCAGCCCCACCGCGCCGCGGCGCGCGACCGCCTCGGCTTGGGCGGCGAAGGCCGGCAGGGCGAGGCCGTCGATCAGCGCCCGCTCCTCGGCGCCGAGGCCCGCGAGCGCGCGGGCGGCCTCGGCCTCGGCCTCGGCATCGGGCAGGGGGAAGCGGCCGCGCAGCTCCACCACCCGCACGGCATGGCCGAGCGCGGTCAGCTCCGCCACCATCCGCCGGTCATAGCCATAGCCGCCCGAGAGCGTGTCGAAGGGGGCGGGAACGAGGAGGGCGAGGCGCATCCGCGGCGGCTCAGCCCACCACCGGCCCCTCGAAGGCGGCCCAGGCGATGTGGCTCTCGCGCAGCAGCACCTTGATGGCGCTCACCCCCCGGCCGCCGGCGCCGAGCGTGCCGTCGCGGCAGGCGGCGGCCAGCAGCCCGTGGATGTGGAAGCACAGATACTCGGTGGTGGTGTTCCGGCCGGCGAAGACCGGCTCCTCGTCGAGGTTGCGGTAGTCGAGCCCGGAGAGGATGCGCCGCAGCACGTCGCGGGCGAGGCCGATGTCGATCAGCAGGTTCAGGTCGTCGAGCTTCGGCGCGCGGAACTCCGCCTCCACCACGAAGGTCGCCCCGTGCAGCCGCTGCGCGGGGCCGAACTCCTCGCCCCGGAAGCTGTGGGCGATCATGATGTGATCCACGACGGTGAGGCTGAACATGGGGCTCAGGGTCCGTAGCTGACGAGGGGGCAGAGGGGCTGGGGCGCGCCGGGCGGCGGGTCGAGCAGGGCGGTGATGCGCCCGGGCAGCGCCGCGAAGGGGATGACGGGGCCGAGCAGCGCATCGAGCCGCGCATCCTCGAGCAGCGAGAGCGCGAGCGCCAGCCGCTCGGCATGGCTGCGCCGCCCGCGCAGGGCGGGGCTGACGCTGCCGACCTGCGAGGAGATGAGCCGCAGCCGCCGGTGGTGGAAGGCGGCGCCGAGCGGCAGCGAGGGGCAGGCCGCGCCGAACCAGGAGAGCTCGAGGATGCGCGCCTCGAAGGCGGCCTTCTCCAGCGCGAGGCGCAGCCCCGCCTCGCTCGCGCTCGCGTGGAGGATCAGCTCCTGGCCCTCGGGCGCCTCCTCGGGGGGGGCGAAGCGGGCGCCGAGCAGCTCGGCCGGCGCGCGGCGGGACGGGTCGCGGTCCACCACCGTCACCGCCACGCCGGGGATGCGCGCGAGCAGATGGGCCGCGAGAAGCCCCACCACCCCCGCGCCGATGACCATGGCGCGCTCGCCCGGCAGGGGGGCGGCGTCCCACAGCGCGTTCAGCGCCGTCTCCATGTTGGCGGCGAGCGTGGCGCGCGCGTCGGGGATGTGGTCGGGGATGGGGGCGCAGAAGCCGGGCGCGACCAGGGCGCGCTCCTCGTGCGGATGGAGGCAGAAGACGCGCTGGCCGGCGCGCGGGCCCTCCTCCACCACGCCCACCAGGCAGTAGCCGTATTTCACGGGGAAGGGGAAATCCCCCTCCTGGCCCGGGCCGCGCATGGCCGCGGCGGCCTCGGGCGGCACGCGGCCGAGATGCACGAGCCGCTCCGTGCCGCGCGAGAGGGCCGAGACGCGCGCGCGCACGGGCAGCGCGCCGGGCGGCGCGGCGGCCGGGTTGCTCGGGCGCAGCTCGGCCACGCCCGGGGCGACATGCCAGAGGGCGCGGCTTTCCGTGGCCGGCCGCTTCACGCCGCGCGCCGTCGGCGCTTCGCGATCGGCGGGCGGGCTCATGGCCGGCGTCGCCCGAGCGCGATGTCGAAGAGCAGGTCGGGCGCCAGGTCATGGACCGTCCAGGCGAGGCGCAGGCCCTGGTCCACCCGCGCCACCTCGGGCAGGGCGAAGGCGGGCCGGCCGGAGCCGAGGATCATCGGCGCGACGGTCAGGTGCAGCCGGTCGAGCAGCCCGGCGGCGAGGAAGCGCGAGACGGTCTGCCCGCCGCCCTCGACGAAGATGCGCCGCGCGCCCCGCGCGGCCAGGGCATCGAGCAGCGCGGCAAGGTCGAGCCCGCCCGACGGGTCGCGGCCCAGGCGCAGCACCTCGGCCATGCCGTGCCGGTCGGGGCCCTCGGCGGCGGTGACGAGCAGGGTGGGCGGGCCCTCGCGAAAGACCCGGAAGTCGGTGCCCAGCCGCCGCGAGGGGTCGAGCACCACGCGCAACGGCGAGGGGCCGGGGACGAGGCGCGTGGTGAGCTGCGGGTCGTCCTCCGCCACCGTCGCCGCGCCCACCACCACAGCGTGGCAGAGGGCGCGCAGCCGGTGGGTGTGGCGCAGATCGCCCTCGCTGCCGATCCAGCGGCTGTGGCCGCCGCGCGTGGCGATCCGCCCGTCCAGGGTCTGGGCGAGCCGCCCCACGACCACGCACCCATCGGGCGCGACCGGGGAGGCGAGGAGCGGCGCGAACAGGGCGGTGAGCGGCCCCGCCGCCGCGGCCGCCGGCGTCCCCGCCAGCAGCGCCTGCCACTCTGCCTCACCCGCCGCCCCGTCCATGCGGCGGCTTGTGTCAGGCCCGGGTCGCCACCGCAAGGGCCGCCGCCTGGGGGGCGGGGCGCTGCCGTCCGGCGCGGCCGTAGCCCGGCGCGGCCGTGTAGGGGCGGGTGGCCTGGGCGATGGTCTCGATGACGCGCGACTGCAAGGCGATGGCGTGCTCGAGCAGGCGGCGGTTCTCCTGCCCGAGCTCGGCCAGGGCGGCGGCGAGGCGTTCGGCCCGCGCGCGCGTCTCGCCCTCGGCGCGGGCCTTCACCTGCTCGGCGGCGCGGGTGGCGGCCGCGAAGGCGTCGGTGGCCTGCACCTTGCGCGTGGCCAGCGCCGCGGCGCGCGTCAGGTCGAGCGCGGCCAGCGCCTCGTTCTCGGCGCGCAGCGCCTCGGCGAGGCGCTCTCCGGCGGCGATCACGGCGTCCATCATGGGCGGTTCTCCTGGGGGCTGCGGGTGGCGGTCTGCCGGCGCTCCATCTCGCGCAGCAGCATCTGGGTCAGGCCGATGCCGCCGCCCGCGCGCACGGCGGCGGCGGCGAAGGCATCCACCAGCATGGGCCGCCACTGCGCCTCGGCCGAGCCGCCGCCGAAGGCGGAGCGGGAGCTGTCGAGCCCGGCGAAGGCGGGCTGGAGGAGCTGGGAGAGCACCTGCGCCTCGAAGCCCTGCGCGGCCTGGCGCATGCGCTCGGGGGTGGAGGCGCCGCCGCGCGGCGGCAGCGGGATGAGAGGATCGATCATCGGCGCACCTCGGCGTGGGCCCGCCCCGCAGCGGAGCGGCCAGGGAAGTCGCGTGGCGGGGCGGCTTGGGTTCCCTGCCGCATCAGCGCACCTCGAGTTCCGCCTGCAGCGCGCCCGCGGCGCGGATCGTCTGCAGGATGGTGATCAGGTCGCGCGGGCCCACGCCCAGGCTGTTCAGGCCCCGCACCAGCTCGGCCAGCGTCACGCCGCCCTGCAGCACGCCCATGCGGCGCTCGGCCTGGTCGTCCACCTCGATCTGGGTGCGCGGGACCACCACCGTCTCGCCGCCCGCGAGCGGGTTCGGCTGGCTCACCTGCGGCGTCTCGGTGATGCGGATGGTGAGGTTGCCCTGCGCGATGGCCACCGTGCTCACGCGCACATTCGCGCCCATGACGATGGTGCCCGAGGCCTCCTCGATCACCACCCGCGCCACCTGGTCGGGCTCGACGCGGAGCTGCTCGATCTCGACCATGAAGGAGAGCGGGTCGCGCCCGCGCAGCGAGAGCATCACGGTGCGCGGATCGGTGGCGCGGGCGCTGCCGGGGTGGCGGCGGTTGATCGCGGCGGCGATGCGCTGGGCGGTGGTGAAGTCGGGGTTGCGCAGGGAAAGGCGCAGCGTGTCGCGGCCCTGCAGCGCGAAAGGCACGGCGCGCTCGACGATGGCGCCGGAGGCGATGCGCGCGCTGGTCGGCACGCCCCGCTGCACCGAGGCGCCCGCGCCCCGCGCGGCGATCGCGCCCGTGGCCACCGCCCCCTGCGCCACGGCATAGACCTCGCCGTCGGCGCCGAGCAGCGGCGTGACCAGCAGCGTGCCGCCGGTGAGGTTGGTCGCATCGCCGAGCGAGGCGATCGCCACGTCGATGCGCGAACCGGGCTGGGCGAAGGCGGGCAGGTTGGCCGTGACCATCACGGCGGCGATGTTGCGCGTATCGAGCCGCGCCTCGTTGTCGCGCGTGTTGACGCCGAGCCGTTCGAGCATCCCCACCAGCGATTGGCGCGTGAAGATCGCGGTGCGCAGACGATCCCCCGTGCCGGGCAGGCCGACGACGAGGCCGTAGCCGACGAGCTGGTTGTCCCGCACGCCCTCGACATCCGCGATGTCCTTGATGCGCACGGGCTGCGCTCCGGCCGGCGCGAGCGGCGCGAGCAGGAGGACGAGCAGCAGGGCGAGTGCGCCGCGCCTTTTCACCAATCGGAAAGGATGCACCGTCACTGTCGCCTCACGGGTTGCAGCCCCTGTTTCGCAACCGGCGTGCCAGAGCCGCCGGGACGCGGGGGCGGCGAAAGCTGCCGGCCGGGAGGACGAAGCTGCCGGGGCCGGGCAGGAAGACCGCGGAGGCGAAGGAGGGGCGATGGTCGAGGCGGTGCGGGGCTATGGGCTGGCGGGGCGCGCGGTGGCGCGGGCCCGGTCCGGCGCGGGCGGCTTCCGCCTGCCGCCCGCCGAATCCTCCCCGGCCGAGGCGGCGGGGGCGGTGGCCTCGATCGCCGCCGGCGCCCTTCTCGGGGCCGGAAGCCTCCCCTCGGCCGCAGAACGCGACGCGGCGGCGCAGCGGCGCGGGGCCGCCCTGCTCGACGCGCTGCGCGAGCTGCAGCGCGGGCTCCTGGCCGACGGCGCGGCGCGCGCGACGCTCGGCCGCATCGCCGCCCTGGCAGAGGGCGAGTCGGGCGCCGATCCTGCCCTGCGCGAGCTGCTCGCGCAGATCGCCCTGCGGGCCCGGGTCGAGCTGCTCCGCCGCGGCGGGGAGGGCGGGCGATGAGGCCGCCCGGCTAGCCGCAAACCTCTGGCGGGTCATCGACTTGTCGCGAATGACCCCCTTGTTGCCGGCGACGCTCTCCCCTAGACAGCGCCCAGCCCTTTGCACCGCGGCGGACGCCGGGTCGGCCGCTCAACAAGGGGAGGCAACGCTGATGGTCGTGACCCTGCCGCCGGACTACCGTCCTTCCGAGGACGAGGAGTTCATGAACGCGCTGCAGCGGGAGTATTTCCGCCAGAAGCTGCTGCGCTGGCGCCACGAGCTTCTCCGCGAGGCCGATGTCACCCTCCATTCCCTCTCCGCGGGCGGGATCGCCGAACCCGATCTGACCGACCGCGCCAGCGTCGAGACCGACCGCGCCCTCGAGCTGCGCACCCGCGACCGCGCCCGCAAGCTCATCGCCAAGATCGACCAGGCGCTGGAGCGCATCGAGAACGGCACATACGGCTACTGCGAGGAAACCGGAGAGCCCATCGGCCTGCGCCGCCTCGAGGCGCGCCCCATCGCCACCCTCTCCATCGAGGCGCAGGAACGCCACGAGCGCATGGAGAAGGTCCACCGCGACGACTGAGCCCGACGACCGGGCCTCAGGCGTCGTCGAAGCGCGGCGGCGGGTCGTCGAGCTCGGGTGGCGCCCGGGCCTCTGGGTCGCGCGCCAAGAGCCCCGGGTCGTTCTCCGTCACGCGGCCCACGCGCGGGGCGACGGGCCAGAAGGCCAGCAGCGAATCCTCCGCCGGGCGCAGCAGGGCCAGCAGCGCCTCCTCCTCCTCGCCCGAGAGCCAGGGATCCCAGGCCTCGGGCGGCAGGATCACGGGCATGCGCGCGTGCAGCAGCGCCTGGCGGCCCGCCGCGCCGGTGGTGATGATGGCGAAGCTGCGCAGCCAGCTTCCGTCGGGCTGCCGCCATCCCTCCCACAGCCCCGCGCAGGCCATGGGCGCGCCCGAGCGCAGGGCGCAGGCATAGGGCTGCTTGCGCGCGCCCTCCCTGCGCCACTCGTAGAAGCCGTCCATCGGCACGAGGCAGCGGCGCTTGCGGAAGGCCTCGCGGAAACTGGGCTTCACCGCCACCGAATCGTCGCGCGCGTTGATCAGCCGCGCCGCCCCCGAGGCATCCTTCGCCCAGCGCGGGACGAGGCCCCAGCGCAGCAGGTCGAGGTGGCGCGCGCCGGTCGCGGGGTGGCGGCGCAGCACCGGCGCCGGATGGGTGGGCGCGATGTTCCAGGAGGCCGCGACATTGGGCGTGGGGTTCGCCGCGCCGAGGTGGCGCGCCAGGGCGGCGGGGTCGCGGATCAGGAAATAGCGGCCGCACATGGCGCGCCGGGCCCTCGCCGCGGGGGCCTTCCGCTCGGGCGGGCGGGGATCGGCGGATGCCGCGACATGCTTGCCTTTCCGCGACGGGGTCTGCGAAGCTTTCGCGGCCAGGGGCCATGCGCGCAAGACCCGGGGGCCAGGTCATCAGGCCGCGGGCGGGGAGGGATCATGCTCACCACGCTTCGACGCGGCCTCCCGGTCGCGGCGGCCGGCCTGCTTCTGGGCTGCGCCGCAGAGGGCGGCGGCGGCCGCTGGAACGTGGATGTCTCCGACGGGCGCTCCTGGCGCAGCATCCAGGATTGGCCGCCCGGCATGTCGCGTCCGCCGGGCCAGCCGGAGCGGATGACCACGGTCTGGGTGCGCGCCACCATCGGGAACCGGCCCGCCGCCCTGGTCCATGCCGAGCGCCTGGGCGAAGGCGCCGCGCAGACCGCCCGCAGCATGCAGCAATGCGGCGCTGTGCGATGCCCGCCCTCCTCGCCGCCGCCGGCGAACCTGATCTCGACCCCCGAGCGGCAGGCCGAGGCCCAGCGCCTGTTCCAGAACGCCTTCGAGCTGTTCCGGCGCGGGGAGTTCGACGCCGCCTTCGCGGGCTTCGCGAGCGGGCTTCGCTACGGCTACCAGCCCGCCAACGCGCCCGCGAACTTCTACCTGGCCGAAATCCTGATGCGCCGCGGCCGCTATCGCGACGCCGCCCTCCGCTACGCGATGGCCATGCACCTTGCCCCCTCCTCTCCGGAGGGCCTGCAGGCGCGCGCGCGCCTCGCGAATTTCGGGCGCGAGCCCGATGGACGCCTCTCGCCGGAGGTGGTGGAGAACATCGAGCGCCACACCTGGATCTACAACGTGACCGACCGGCTGAACCGCTTCAAGAACTGCGGCTTTCCCACAGGCCGGCGCTTCTTCCTCGACGACCTGGCGCTGATCCGGGCGGAGGGCGGGCAGATCAGCCGCCTGACCGCCGCCTATGACCGCGAGGTGGCGACCTGGGATTGGCGGGCGGACTGCGCGGGCTATGCCGGCAACGCGCTCAACCCGCGCGACGGCAACGCCGCCATCCCGCGCATGTGGGACCTCACCAACAGCCAGACCTTCCTCTCGCTGCTCTACGATCTCTCGTCCATGTATTCGACGGAGGACCAACGGCGCTTCCGCGAGCAGGGCATCCTGCGCCAGGGGGAGTGAGGCGCCGCGCCGCCCCCGCTCATACCACACGCAGGAAGGTGTCACCGTCGCGCCCCTCAGGCGGGCGCCCATGGCGGCACGCCGCCATGGGTCCCGTCGCCGGGCGGCGGCCCTCCGGCCGCCCTGGCGTCGCGGCCCTCCGGGCCGCAGGGTCGGGACGTCGTGCGCCTGGGATCAGGCCGCGTCCGTCTCGGCCTCGCGGCCGCGGATGAAGTCGCTCGCCTTCTCGGCGATCATCAGCGTGGTGGCGTAGGTGTTGGCGCTGGTCATGGAGGGCATGATCGAGGCGTCCACCACGCGCAGCCCCGCGAGGCCATGCACGCGCAGCCGGTCGTCCACCACCGCGGTCGGGTCGGTCGCGGGGCCCATGCGGCAGGTGCCGATGAGGTGATAGGTGGTGCTGCCGTTGCGGTAGGCGAAGTCGAGCAGCTCGTCGTCCGTCTGCGCCTGGGGCCCCGGCAGGGTCTCGGCCTCGACGAAGGGGCGCATCTCGGGCGTGTTCAGCGCCCGGCGCAGGAAGCGGATGCCCGCGAGGTGCACGCGCCGGTCCATCTCATGCGCCAGGTAGTTGGGCTGGATCTCCGGATCCTCGAAGACGTCGCGGCTCCTCGCGCGCACCCAGCCCGTGCTCTCGGGGCGGTGCTGCCAGGCGCCGGCCGTCATGCCCGGGTAGTCGTCCAGCACATAGACCTGCCCCTCCTTGTAGCTGCCGGGGGTGAAGACGCATTGCAGGTCGGGCTGATCCAGGCCCTCGAAGCTCTTCCAGAAGACGTAGACCACCGAGGGCACGATGGCGAGGATGGAGGGCAGCCCCGCGCCCCAGCGCAGCACCTCGCCGGCGAGGCGCAGCCCCTTGCTCTGCTCGTTGAGGGTCACCACGCCGGGCTTGGCGCGCATCACGATGCGGCTCGCGTAGTGGTCGCGGAAATTCTCGCCCACGCCGGGGAGTTCGTGCTTCACCTCGACGCCGAGCTGCTGCAGCAGCCAGCCGGGGCCGATGCCGCTCACCTGCAGCAGCCGCGCGCTGTTCACCGTGCCGCCGCAGAGGATCACCTCGCGCCGCGCCCGCACCTCGGTGGCCTCGCCGCCGCGTGCGCGCAGATAGCGCACGCCCACCGCGCGCCGGCCCTCGAGGATGATCTCGCTCGCGCGCGCCTCGGTGCGCAGATCGAGGTTGGGGCGCGCCAGCGCCTTGTGGAGGAAGGCGCGATAGGCCGAGACGCGGCGGCCGTTGAGGATGGCGCGCTGGAAATACCCCACCCCCGCCTGGTCGCCCGAGTTGTAGTCGGGGTTGCGGGGGATGCCCATGTTGACGCAGCCGGCGATGAAGGCCTCGGTGAGCGGGCTCGTCCAGTCGGTGTCGGTGACGGGGATGCCTTGGGCGCGTCCGCGCTTCTCCGGATCGCCGAAGCCGATGCGGCGCTCGGTGCGGCGGTAATAGGGCAGGCAGTCCGCATAGCCCCAGCCGCGATTGCCGCGCTGTGCCCAGGAATCGAGGTCACCCGGCTGGCCGCGGTTGTAGATCATGCCGTTGATGGAGGAGGAGCCGCCGAGGGTGCGCCCCTGCACGGTGGCGATGGCGCGGCCGCCCGTGCGCTCCGTGGGCTGGGTGCGGAACTGCCACGTCACGTCGGGGTTCTTCAGCGTCTTGATGAAGCCGGCGGGGATGTGGATGAAAGGGTTGCGGTCCCTGGGCCCCGCCTCGAGCACGCAGACGCGGCTCGCCCCGTCCTCGCTGAGCCGCGCCGCGAGCAGAGAGCCCGCGGCGCCGCAGCCCACGATCACGTAGTCGAACTCCTCCGCCATGGCGCTTCCCCCGCAACTGCGGGGGAAGCCTAGCGCGACGAGCCGGCGCGAGCCAACGTGGGGGGCTCAGAAGGGCAGCAGGATGTCCAGGAGCTGCTGCCCCAGCCGCGGCTGCTGGATGTCGCTCAGCGCCCCGCGCCCGCCGTAGGAGATGCGCGCCTCCGCCAGCCGGTCGTGGCGGATGGTGTTGTCGGAGGCGATGTCCTGCGGCCGGACGATGCCCTGCACGGTGAGTTCGCGCAGCTCGTTGTTCACCCGCACCTCCTGGCGGCCGGCCACCACCATGTTGCCGTTGGGCAGGGTCTGGGTGATCACGGCGGCGAGGCGCAGCGTCACCTGCTCGGTGCGGCGCACGCTGCCTTGGCCGTCGCTGGTGCCGGTGCTGGAGGTGTTCACCAGCCTGTCGGGCGAGACGCTGTTGGGCAGCACCCTGCCGGTGCTCGCCTCGAGGCCGAGGAGGTTGGGCACGCCCATCTGCTCGCCGCCGCTGCGGCTGCGCTGGGTGCGGTTCTGCAGCTGCGCCTCGTCGGCGATGGAGACGAGGATGGTGATCAGGTCGCCCACCTGCGCCGCGCGCTGGTCGCGCAGGAAGGTGCGGCTTCCCGGCCGCCACAGCGAGTTGGCGAGCGGCGGGGCTTCCTGCGGCGCCGGCATGGGCATGGAGACCGGCCGCCAGGCGGGATCGCGCGTCGGGTCGGTGACCGGCGAGAGCGGCGGCGGGCGGCCGACGCGCGAGAGCCGCTCGGCCTGGCCGCAGGCGGTGAGCAGCAGCAGCGCGGCCAGCGCGGGCAGGGCGGCCCTCATCGCACGCCCACCGGCACGCTGCCCATCGCCACCCGCACCCGTCCGGGCGCGACGGCCACGCCCTCCACCACCTGGCGCGAGGCGAGGTTCATCACCGGCACGACCATGCCGCGCGCGGCGCTCTCCAGCGCGCGGCCCTGGGCGGTGAGCTGCATCCCGGGCGCATCGAGAAGCAGCGTCACCAGCCCGTTCTTCGCCACGATGGAGGGCGGGCCGAGGTCCACGAGCGCGAAGCCCTGCTCGGCCGCCATGGGCCGACGCAGCTCCTGCCCCAGCACCTGGTCGAGCCGCTGCGCCTGGCCGGGGCGGACACGCTCGGCGCGCAGCCGGACGAGCCGGGCATCCTCGGGCCCGACGATCTCGCCGAGGGCCATGCGCCGCGTGGCCACCACCACCGGCAGGGTGGGCACGGCGCGTCCGACAAGGCGCATGCGGCTGGCGGGCATGCCCTCGGCCAGCACCACCAGCGTGGCGGCGAAGCGCAGGCCCGGCTGCTCCACGGCGACCCCCTCGAGCGCGAGCTGGAAGAAGGCCGAGGCGGGCACCATGGGCGGGATCAGGCCGGGCAGCTCGATCTCCATCTCGGGGTCGACGCCGTGGCGCGAGAGCTCCTCGCGCAGCAGCGCCTCGATCTCGGCGCGCGGGATGGGCCGTCCTGGCCGCTCCACCACCGCGCGCTCGCTCCCCGTCATGGGGCGCCAGGGCACGCCGTGCTGGCGCGCGATGTTCGCGAGGTTCTGCGTCTCGAGCACCATGCGCCGGCCCGGCAGAGGGGCGGCGGCGAGCACCGTGCCCGCGCGCGGGCCCGCGTTCTCGAAGAGGTCGGAGAGGCGCAGCACCTCCCCCTCGAGCAGCACCTGCGGGCGGAGGATGGCGGGGGCCTCTGCGCGCGCGCCCGGCGCGGCGAGGAGGAAGGGAGAGAAGAGGAGGGAGCGGCGGAGCATCAGCGCAGCCTCGTCAGGGTGGAGAGCATCTCGTCGGAGGCGGTGATCACGCGGCTGTTCATCTCGTAGGCGCGCTGGGCGGTGATGAGCGCCGTGATCTCCTGCACGGTGTTGACGTTGGAGGTCTCGATGAAGCCCTGCATCACGGTGCCGTGGCCGGGCTGGCCGGGGGCGGCGGCCTGGGGCTGGCCGGAGGCGGGGGTGGCGAGGAAGAGGTTGTCGCCGATCGCCTCGAGCCCGCCCTCGTTGGCGAAGATGGCGGTCTGGATCTGGCCGACGTTCTGCGGCTGGATCTGCCCGTCGAGCCGGGCCAGCACCTCGCCCGAGGCGTTGATGGTCACGTCGCGCGCCGCCGCGGGGATGGTGATGCCCGGCTGCACCACGAAGCCCTCGGCGGTGACGATCACGCCCTCGGGGCTGAGGGCGAAGGTGCCGTCGCGGGTGTAGGCGATCTCGCCGCTCGGCAGCAGCACCTGGAAATAGCCGTTGCCGCGGATGGCGAGGTCGAAGCGGTTCTCGGTCTGCTGCAGGTTGCCCTGCTCGGCGATGCGGTAGATCGCGGCGGTGCGCACGCCGAGGCCGATCTGCGCGCCCGAGGGGAGCACCGTGCCGGTGTCGGAGCTCTGCGAGCCGACGCGGCGGAGGTTCTGGTAGATCAGGTCCTGGAACTCGGCGCGCCGGCGCTTGTAGCCGGTGGTGCCCATGTTCGCGAGGTTGTTGGAGATCACCTCGACGTTGGTCTGCTGCGCGAGCATCCCGGTGGCGGCGATGTGCAGGCTTCGCATGGGGGGTCTCCTTCCTCAGGCGCGGCGGCGGAGCAGGCGCTCGATCACGGCCTGCTGCCGCTCGGTCTCGCGCTCCAGGAACTGGGTGGCCATCTGGAACTCGCGCAGCTCGGCCATCATGCGCGTCATCTCGAGGACGGACTGCACGTTGCTGCCCTCCACCGCGCCCTGCACGAGGCCGGGGCGCGCGACCTCCTGCGGGTCCTGGCCGGCGGCGTCGAAGAGGCGGTCGCCCTCGGCGCGCAGGGCCTGCTCGTCCTCGAAGCGCACCACGCGCAGCCGGCCGAGCACGCCGTTCTCGCTGCGGATGGTGCCATCGCCCAGGATCTCGATGCGCGTGTCGTTGGGCGCGATGGCGATGGGCTGGCCGTTCGCGTTCAGCACCGCATGGCCCTGCTGGTCCACGAGGCGCCCATCCGCGCCGAGGGCGAAGCGGCCGGCGCGGGTGTAGCGCTCGCCGCGCGGGGTCTCCACGGCGAAGAAGCCCTCGCCCGAGATCGCGACGTCGAGCGGGTTGCCGGTGCGGGTGACGGGGCCGGGGGCGGCGTCGCGCCAGGTCGCGCGGTCCCAGGCATAGGCGACGGCACGGCCGGAACGCGGCCCTTCGACGCGGCCCTGCTGGGCGAGGTGCTCGGCGAAGACGGGCCGGCTCGCGCGGAAGCCCGGGGTGTCGGCGTTGGCGAGGTTGTGCGCGGTCACCTGGGTGGCGCGGAGCTGGGCGGAGAGGCGCGAGAGGATGACGTAGCTCGGGCTGTCCATGGGGGGCTCCTGGGTCGCCAGGGCGGTCGCAATCGGCGTGCCAGCCTTGCGGGGGGCCGCGGGGCAGGGGCTGCCCGCCCCACCCGGCAGGGCTTGCCGGGACCGGGCAGGGGCGGCGCGCGCGCAACGGCGCGTTAACCTGTCCCGGCCAGGATGGCCCGAGATCGCAGAATGGGATGGAGGGTCATGGCCGCAGCCAAGGCCGCAGCGAAAACCGCCTCGCCGCCCGAGGCGGGCCCCGATGGCGGGGAGGGCGCCGAGGCGCCGCCCGCGCGCAGCCGGAAGAAGAAGCTGATCCTTCTCGCCCTGCCCGTGCTGCTGCTGGGCGGCGGGGCGGGCGTGTGGTTCTCCGGCATGCTGGGGGGCGCCGCCCCGCCGGCGCAGACCGCCGGCGAGCCGGCCGCGGGGCGCGAGGCGGCGGAGAACCGCCAGCCGGTCTTCATCGCCATGCCCGACATCACGGCCAACCTCAACGCGCCCGGCCGGCGCGGCCCCTTCATCCGGCTGCGCAGCCAGATCGAGGTGGCGGGCCCGCAGGACGCGGCGGCGGTGCAGGCGGCCATGCCGCGCCTCGTGGACCTGTTCACCAGCTATCTGCGCGAGGTGCGCCCGGAGGAGCTGCGCGGCAGCGCCGGCACCCACCGGCTGCGCGAGGAGCTGATCGCGCGCGCCAATGTCGCCGCCGCGCCGGCGCGCGTCACCGACGTGCTGTTCACGGAGATCCTCGTCCAATGAGCAGCGAGGAGGAAGATCTCGCCGCCGCCTGGGGCGCGGCGCTCGAGGAGGAGGCGGGGGCGTCGCCGGCCGCGCAGCCTGTCGCGCCCGATGCGGCGCGGGTGCTGAACCAGGCCGAGATCGACAGCCTGCTCGGCTTCGAGAACGAGGGCGAGGGCAAGGGCGGGCCGCAGAGCGGGATCGAGCGGATCATCCGCTCGGGCCTTGTCTCCTACGAGCGCCTGCCGATGCTCGAGATCATCTTCGACCGGCTGGTGCGCATCCTCTCCACCTCCCTGCGCAATTTCACCTCCGACAACGTCGAGGTGAGCATCGACAGCATCGCCTCCCAGCGCTTCGGCGACTACCTGAACACCGTGCCGCTGCCCGCCATGCTGGCCGTGTTCAAGGTGAAGGAATGGGACAACTACGGGCTGATCGTGGTGGACAGCGCCATGATCTACTCGGTGGTGGACGTGCTGCTCGGCGGCCGCCGCGGCACCGCGGCGATGCGCGTCGAGGGCCGGCCCTACACCACCATCGAGCGCACCCTGGTCGAGCGCCTGATCGGCGTGGTGCTGAAGGATCTGGGCGAGGCCTTCGCCCCGCTCACGCAGGTGGAGTTCCGCTTCGAGCGGCTCGAGGTGAACCCGCGCTTCGCCGCCATCTCGCGCCTGTCGAACGCCTGCGTGCTGGCGCGGCTGCGGGTGGACATGGAGGATCGCGGCGGGTCGCTGCAGCTCCTGCTGCCCTACGCGACGCTCGAGCCGGTGCGCGAGCTGCTGCTGCAGCAGTTCATGGGCGAGAAGTTCGGCCGCGACAGCATCTGGGAGACCCACCTCGCCGAGCAGCTGCGCCACACGGAGATCACGCTCGACGTGGTGCTCGACCAGCAGGTGCTGCCCCTGTCGGCGATCCTCTCCCTCCGTCCCGGGGACCGCATCACGCTCTCCGCGCAGCCCAGCGCGCCGGTGCGGCTGCAGTGCGGCGGGGTGGCGCTGTTCCAGGGCGAGTTCGGCCGCCGCGAGACGCGCCCGGCGGTGCGGATTTCCAAGGTGTTGCGCGCGCCGGAGAGCGTGCTGTGAGCCAGATTCTGCCCTTGCTCGACGTGCTGGTCATCGCGCTGCTCGCGGCGACCCTGCCCATGGCCTGGCGGCTCGATCGCCAGCTTCGCGCCTTGCGCGCCGACCGCGCCGCGCTGGAGGCCGGCGCCGCCGGCCTTGCGGAAGCGACGCGCGCGGCCGAGGCGGTGCTGGCGCGGCTCGCCGCGGCCAGCGAAGCGGCCGAGCGCGGCGCGCAGGAGCGCCTCGCCCGCGCCGGCGCGGTGCAGGAGGACCTGCGCTACCTCGCCGAACGGGCGGAGGCGATCGCCGACCGGCTCGAGGCGGCGGTGCAGGCGGGCCGGCCGCTCGCCGGCGGCGCCGGGGCGCCGGTCGGTCCCGCCCTGCGCAGCGACGCCGAGCGCGAGCTGCTGCGTGCCCTGGGGCGCGTGTCGTGACGCTGCTGCGCCCCCGCCTGCTGCCGCTCGCGATGCTGGCCATGGCCGGGCTGCTGGGCGCGCGCGCCTGGACGACCCTCGCGCCGCCACCCGCGGGCTCCGCCCCCGGCCCCGTGCTGATCGCGCCCGCCGCCGCCAATCCGCCCGCCGCGGCCTCGGCTGCGGCGCGCGCCGAGCCGGCGCGCGCCGATGCGGTGCGGGCGGAGGCGGCCCGGGCCGAGCCTCCTGCCGGCGATGCGGCGGCCGCCGAGCGCGCGCTGCTCGAGGCGCTGCGCCAGCGCCGCGCCGAACTCGATGCGCGCGAGGCCGCCCTGGCCGAGCGCGAGGTGCTGCTCGCCGCCGCCGAACGCCGCCTCGCCCAGCGCATCGAGGACATGCGCCAGCTCCAGCAGCGCCTGGAGGCGGAGGCGCGCGAGCGGGCGGAGCAGGCCGAGCAGGGCATGCGTCAGCTCGTGCGCCTCTACGAGGCGATGCGCCCGCGCGATGCGGCGGCGATCTTCGACGAGCTCGACCTCGCCGTGCTCATCCCCGTGCTCGACCGCATGCGCGAGGCGCGCGCCGCACCGGTGCTCGCGGCCATGCGTCCGGATCGGGCGCGCCTCGCCACCACGGAGCTCGCGCGGCACCGCGCGCGCCCGGCCGACTGAGACCCACAGCCGAGAGGATCCACCGCCGATGGCCATCGACAAGTCCATGAACGTTCTCATCGTCGACGACTACAAGACGATGCTGCGCATCATCCGCAACCTGCTCAAGCAGCTCGAGTTCGACAATGTCGAGGAGGCGACGGACGGCGCCGAGGCGCTGGCCAAGCTGCGCGCGGGCAATTTCGGCCTTGTCATCAGCGACTGGAACATGGAGCCGATGACGGGCCTCGACCTGCTGAAGGAGGTGCGGGCCGACTCCCGCCTCAAGCACCTGCCCTTCATCATGGTGACGGCCGAGAGCAAGACCGAGAACGTGATCGCCGCGAAGCAGGCGGGCGTCTCCAACTACATCGTCAAGCCCTTCAACGCCGAGACGCTGCGCGAGAAGATCGAGAAGGTGCTGGTCCATGCCTGACGGCGATCAGATCGAACGCGCGGTGCGCCAGGTTCTCGGCAGCCTCTCCGGCGATCTCACGGCCACCGAGGCCTCGCTGCTGGCGGAGCTCGAGGCCCTGGGCCGCGAGGTCGCGCGCGCCAAGTCCGAGATCGCGGCGCTGCGCGTCGAGGACATCAACGAACGCCACATCCCGAAGGCGACGGACGAGCTCGACGCCGTGGTCGAGCACACCGCCGCCGCGACCAACGAGATCCTCGACGTCTGCGAGGGGCTCGAGAGGCTGCAGGCGGAACTCTCGGGGCCGCAGGCCGAGCGCCTCGGGGAGGCCGTCACTCGCATCTACGAGGCCTGCAGCTTCCAGGACATCACCGGCCAGCGCATCACCAAGGTGGTCTCGGCGCTGAAGATCATCGAGTCCAGGGTGGCAGCGGTCACCGCGCGCTTCGGCGGGGGTGGCGATGCCCCGCCGCCCGAGTCCGAGGCGCCGGCCGAGCCGGTGAGCGAAGGACGCGCGCTCGCCAATGGTCCGCAGCTTCCCGGCGCGGCGGCGAGCCAGGAGGACATCGACCGCCTGCTCGCGAGCTTCGACTGATGCGCGCGCGCGGGATCGGCCTCGGCCTGCTCCTTCTTCTGCTCGCCGGGGCGCCGGCGGGCGCCGAGACGCGCGTCGGCGTGCGCACCGGGGACCATCCGGGCTTCGGGCGCATCGTCTTCGACTGGCCCGCCGCGCCGGCCTATCGCGTCGAGGAGCGGGAGGGCGTGGCCATCCTGCGCTTCCCGCCCGGCGGGGTGGTGGACCTCGCGGGCGCGCGGCGGCTGCCGCGCAACCTGCTCGGCGTGCGCGAGGCGGAGGGCGGCATCGAGCTGCGCCTCGCCCCGGGCGCGCGCATCCGGCACTTCCGCAACGGGCCCAAGGTCGCGGTGGACATCCTCGACCCCTTGCCGGAGACGGCCGCCGCGGCGCCCCGGCCGCCGGCGCTTCCGGCCGCGGAGCGGAGCCCGGCCGCCGGCGCCGCGTCCGCGCCTCCCGCCGCCGCCGCGGCCGGGG
>JAOAIK010000060.1 GCA_026414745.1 Roseococcus sp. | reverse complement strand
CAGCCGGACCGCGCTCAGGAACGACTTGAACACGCGCAAGGCGCGCTTGACCGCCTCGCTGAGCTGGCCAAGCCGGTCCAGTTCGAGCAGCAGGCGGCGGAGATGGGGCAGGAGGAGGAGCGGCAAGGGGTGATCCTCCCGCGCCTCGATCAGGGCCAGCCGATATTCGCGCGCCTCCGCGAGCTCCCTGACGCGATTGAGCAGCACTGTCTTGCCGACCCCGCGAAGCCCCACGGCGATGAAGCTGCGCTCGTGCCGGCCCGCCTTCAGACGGTCCAGCGCCACGCCGGCCGCTTCGAGCAAGGCCTCACGCCCCGCGAGTTCCGGCGGCTGGGAACCAGCGCCTGGCGCGTAGGGATTTCGGATGGGATCCATCGAGGATTTGATTAAGTTATACGGTCGCCGATGTCAAATTATATAAGGCTTCTCAAGCCGCCTTCGCCTGCTCCATCATCGCCACGAAACGGTGGAACAGGTAGTGGCTGTCGGAGGGGCCGGGGCTCGCCTCGGGGTGGTATTGCACGCTGAAGGCCGGGCGGTCGGTCACGGCGATGCCCTCGTTGGTGCCGTCGAACAGCGAGACATGCGTCACCCTGGCATTGGCGGGCAGGGTCGCGGGGTCCACCGCGAAGCCGTGGTTCTGGCTGGTGATCTCGACCTTGCCCGTCGCCAGCTCCTGCACGGGCTGGTTGGCGCCGCGATGCCCGCGCTCGAGCTTGTAGGTCCGCGCGCCGAGCGCCAGCGCGAGAAGCTGGTGGCCGAGACAGATGCCGAAGAGCGGGATCTTGCGCTCCAGCACCGCGCGGATGGCGGGCAGGGCATAGGCCCCGGTGGCCGCCGGGTCGCCCGGGCCGTTGGAGAGGAAGACGCCGTCCGGCGCCTCGCGCAGGATGTCCTCGGCAGTGGCGGTGGCGGGCAGCACGGTGACGGCGCAGCCGGCATCGGCAAGGCAGCGCAGGATGTTGCGCTTCGCGCCGTAGTCGATCGCCACGACGCGGTGGCGCGGCGCCGTCTGCCGGCCATAGCCCCTGCCCCAGGCCCAGCGGGTCTCCTCCCAGCGATAGGGCTGCCGGGCTGTCACCTCGCGGGCGAGATCCATGCCCTCGAGGCCCGGCCAGGCGCGGGCCTCGGCGAGCAGGGCAGGAATGTCGAAGCGCCCATCGGCGGGGAAGTGCAGCACGCCGCGCGGCGCGCCCCCGTCGCGGATGCGCATCGTCAGCGCGCGCGTGTCGACGCCGGAGAGGCCCGGGATGCCGTGCCGCTTCAGCCAGGTGTCGAGATGGGAAGTGGCGCGCCAACTCGCAGGCTCCGTCACCTCCTGCTTCACGACCAGGCCGCGGCAGGCGGGGGTGGCGGCCTCCATGTCCTCGGCGTTCGTGCCGACATTGCCGATGTGCGGGAAGGTGAAGGTGATGATCTGCGCGGCGTAGGAGGGGTCGGTCAGCGTCTCCTGGTAGCCGGTCATGCCGGTGTTGAAGCAGATCTCGGCGACCTGGCGCCCATGCGCGCCGAAGCCGCGGCCCCAGAACACCGCGCCATCCTCCAGCACCAGGGCGGCGGTGGCGCCTTGGGGAACGGCATGGGCCATGGGCGTGTCCTTCGGCGTGTCGGCGGGGGCGCCGGGAATCTCGGAGAGGGGAAGGCCGGTGGCGGCCAGGATGGCGGGCCAGTGCCGCGCCGGGATGGCCCTGGCCTGCCGCCATTTGCGGATGGCCTCGGTGCCCACCTGGCAGGCGGCGGCGGCGGCCTCGGCCCCGCCCATCAGGGCGAGGATGTCTTCCACGCTGCGCATGGGCTACAGTATCTGGGAAATCATTTCCCAAGTCCAGCGGAAAGCCCGGGGCCTGGGAAATCCCATCCGTTCCGTCACTGCAAGGACAAGCGCCATGACCCTGCGCGACCGCTTCACCGCCGAGCTCAAGGCCGCGATGCTGGCCAAGGATGCGGCCCGCACCGCCACGCTGCGGATGATCCAGGCGAAGCTCAAGGAGGTGGACATCGCCGCCCGTCCCGGCCCGCCGGTGGACGAGGCCGCCATCCTCGCCATGCTGCGCGGCATGGCGAAATCCCGCCGCGAGGCGGTGGAGCTCTACCGCCAGGGCAACCGCCCCGAGCTCGCCGAGAAGGAGGAGGCCGAGATCGCCGTGATCGAAAGCTTCCTGCCGCAGCAGATGGACGAGACCGCCATGCGCGCCGCCATCGCCGAGGCGGTGACCGAGACCGGCGCGGCGGGCATGAAGGACATGGGCAAGGTGATGGCCGCCCTGCGCGCGAAGCATGCCGGGAGCCTGGACCTCGCCAAGGCCGGACCGCTGGTGAAGGCGGCGCTGGGGGGCTGAGCGCCCGGCCCTGGCGCCGCGCGCCGGGCGGCGGCACTCTGCCGGCCATGCGGATTCGCCTGCCCGATCTCGCCGCCACCGAGGCGCTGGCCGCGCGGCTCGCCGCACGCGCCCGCCCGGGCGATGCGATCCTGCTCGAGGGCCCGCTGGGGGCGGGGAAATCCGCCCTCGCCCGCGCCTTCCTGCGCGCCGCCAGCGGCGATCCGGCGCTGGAGGTGCCGAGCCCCACCTTCACCCTGGTGCAGTCCTACCCGCTGCCGGGAGGGGTGGTGGCGCATCACTTCGACCTCTACCGCCTCGAGGGGCCCGCCGGGCTGCGCGAGCTGGGCTGGGAGGAGGCGCGGGAGGGCATCGTGCTGGTGGAATGGCCCGACCGGCTCGGCCCGCTCGCGCCGGCCGGGGCCCTGCGCATCGCCCTGGCGCCCGATCCCGCCGCGGAGGAGGCGCGCGAAGCGGTGCTGACCGGCTGGGAGGGGCGGTGGTGAGCGCGCTGCTCGCCCGCGCGGGCTTCGCCGCCGCCCGGCCCGAGCCCCTGCCGGCCGACGCCTCCAAGCGCTACGCGCGCCTGCATGGCGGGCCGCGCCCGGCGCTGCTGATGCAGACGCCCGATCCCGCCTATCTCGACGCCTTCCTGCGCGTCGCCGCGCATCTGGAGGCCATCGGCGTGCCCGCCCCGGCGGTGCTGGCGGTGGACCGGGACGCCCCCGCCGCGCTGGTGGAGGATCTCGGCCCCGCCAGCATGGCCGAGGCGCTGGATGCGGGGGCCGATCCGCTGCCCCTCTATCTCGGCGCGGCCGAGACCCTCGCCCGCCTTGCCGCCGCCCCGCCGCCCCCCGGCCTGCCCGCCTGGGACGCGGCGCGGATGGGTGCCGCGGCCGCCGCCACCTTCCTCGACTGGTGGTGGCCCGCCATGTTCGGCGCCCCGCCCGGTGACGCGGTGCGCGCGGGCTTCGCGGCGGCGATGCGCGCCATGCTCGCCCCCTTCGCCGGCCAGGGCTTCGTGCACCGCGACTATTTCCCGGCCAACCTCATCCCCACCCCGCGCGGCATGGCGGTGATCGATTTCCAGGACGCGGCGCTGGGCCATCCGGCCTATGACCTCGTCTCGCTGGTGGAGGACGCGCGGCGCGATGTCGCGCCCGCGCTGCGGCAGGCGGCCATCGCCCGCTACCTCGCCCTGCGGCCGGAGCTGCGCGAGGCCGATCTCGCCGCCGCCATGGCCGTCTGCGCCGCCCAGCGCCACCTGCGCGTGGCCGCGCTCTGGGTGCGGCTCGCCCGGCGCGACGGCAAGCCGCACTACCTCGCGCATGGGCCGCGCTGCTGGGCGCTGCTCGCCCGGGCGCTGGAGCACCCGGCCAGCGCCCCGCTGCGCGGCTTTCTCGACGCGCATGTGCCGCCCGCGCGCCGGTGCAACCCGCCATGAGCGGCCCGCGCCGCGGCATGGTGCTGGCCGCGGGGCTCGGCCAGCGCATGCGGCCCCTCACCGCCGGGACGGCCAAGCCGCTCCTCACCCTGCGCGGCCGCAGCCTGCTCGACCACGCGCTCGACCGGCTGGCGGCGGCGGGGGTGGAGGAGGCGGTGGTGAACGCGCATTGGCGCGCCGAGAAGGTCGCCGCCGCCCTGGCCGCCCGCGCCGGCGCGCCGCCCGCGACGCGGCTGCAGCTCGAACCCGAGCTGCTGGAGACGGGCGGCGGGCTGCGCCTCGCCCTGCCGCGCCTCGGGCCCGCGCCCTTCGTCGTGGCCAATGGCGACGCCTTCTGGCTGGACGGGCCCGTGCCCGCCATCGCCCGCCTCGCCCGCGCCTTCGACCCGGCGCGGATGGACGCGATCCTGCTGCTGGTGCGCACCGCGGGGCTGGAGGGCGAGGTGGGGCGCGGGGATTTCCTGCCCGACCCCTGGGGCCGGCTGCGCCGCCCCGGGCGCGGCGAGCTCGCGCCCTTCCTCTATGGCGGGGTCATGGTCGCCGCCCCCTCCCTGGTCGCCGGCGAGGCGCCGGGCCGCTTCAGCCTGAACCGCTGCTTCGACGCGGCCATCGCGGCCGGGCGGCTGTTCGGCCTGGTGCATGACGGGCTGTGGTTCCATCTCTCGACGCCGGCCGACCTCGCCCGCGCCGAGCGGCGGCTCGAGGACCTCGCGCCATGACCGCTGCTGACGCGGCCCCGGGTTAGGCTGCGCGCCATGCGCCTCTTCACCCTCGCGCCCGGCCAGCCCTTCCTGGCGGGGCTGGCGCGCGGCGCCCTCGCCCGGCTGGGCACGGGCGAGCACCTCGCCGCCGCCACCATCCTCCTGCCCACCCGCCGCGCCAGCCGCGCGCTGCAGGAAGCCTTCCTGCGCGAGGCGGACGCCCCCGCGCTGCTGCTGCCGCGGCTGCGCCCGCTGGCCGGGCTTTCGGTCGAGGACGCGGACGAGCTCTCCCTGCCCGCCCTGCTCGACCTGCCCCCGGCGGTGGAGCCGCTGCGCCGCCAGGCCGTGCTCGCCGCCTTCGCCGCCCGCTGGCCGGCCCATCGCGGCGGCCCCCCGACCGCCGAGCATGCCTGGGCGCTCGGCGGGGAGCTGGGCAAGCTGCTCGACGAGATCGCGCTGGAGGAGCCCGAGCCCCTCCCGGAGGACCACCACGACCTCGAGCACCGCTGGCTGGAACGGCTGGAGGCGCTGGCACCGGAGCGCCTGGCCGCCCATTGGCAGATCACCACCCTGTTCCTGCGCGCGGCGGTGCGCGAGTGGCAGGAATGGCTCTCGGCGCAGGGGCTGCTCGACATCGGGGTGCGGCGCGTGATGGCGCTGCGCGCCCAGCGCCGCGCCTGGGAGGAGAACCCGCCCCCCCACGCCGTCATCGCCGCGGGCATCGGCATGGGCGGCACCATCCCCGCCGCGGCCGATCTGCTGCGCACCATCGCCACGCGGCTGCCGCAGGGCTTCGTGGTGCTGGCGGGCGAGGACCCCGCCACCGCCGCCCTGCCCGACGAGGCGCTGCGCGAGGCCCCCACCCACCCCTTCGCCGGCCAGCGCGCCATGCTCGAGCGCATGGGCGCGCGCCTGGCCGAGGCCGAGCCCTGGATCCCCGGCGCGGCGAGCCCGCGCGCCGCCCTGCTCGGCACGGCGCTGCTCCCCGCCGGCGCGCTCGAGCCCTGGCAGCGGCCCGGCGCGGTGACGGCGCAGGCGCTCGAGGGTCTCTCGCGCCTCGATGCGGCGGACGCCCAGCACGAGGCGGCCGCCATCGCGCTCGTCTTGCGCGGGGCGCTGGAGACGCCGGGCGCGCGCGCCGCGCTGGTGACGCCCGACCGCGACCTCGCCCGCCGCGTGGCGGCCGAGCTGCCGCGCCACGGCATCCTGGCCGATGACAGCGCGGGCCAGCCCCTCTCCGAGACGCCGGCCGGCGGCTTCCTGCGCCTGATCGCCGCGGCGGTGGCGGCGCGCTGGCGGCCGGTGGCGCTGCTCGCCCTGCTCAAGCATCCGCTCTGCGCCGCGGGGATGGAGCGGGCGGAGTTCCTGCGCCTCGTGCATCGGCTCGAGGTGAAGGCGCTGCGCGGCGTGGCCCCCGCGCCCGGCCCCGAGGGGCTGCGCCCCCTCTGCCCGCCCGAGGCGCTGCCGCTGCTCGATGCGCTCGAGCGGGCCCTGGCCCCGCTGCCCGCCGCCGGCTCCCAGCCCCCCGCGGCGCTGCTGGAGGCGCATCTGGCCGCCGCCGAGGCGCTGGCCGCCACCCCCGCCCTGCCCGGGGGCTTGCGCCTCTACGCCCAGGCCGAGGGCGAAGCGCTGGCGCGGCACCTCGCCGCCCTGCCCCCCGCGCTGGCGGAGCTGCCGCCGCTCGAGGCGGCCGAATGGCCCGGGCTGTTCGACGCGCTGCTCGCCCAGGGCGTCACCCGCGCGCCGCGCGTCGCGCGCGGGCGGGAGGGGGTGGCGCTGCACCCGCAGGTGGAGATCCTGGGGCTGCTCGAGGCGCGGCTGCTCGACTTCGACCTCGTGGTGCTGGGCGCGCTGGACGAGACCATCTGGCCCCAGGCGGCCGATCCCGGCCCCTGGATGAGCCGGCCGATGCGCGCCGCCTTCGGCCTGCCCTCGCCCGAGCGCCGGATCGGCCGGGTCGCGGCGGATTTCCTGCTGACGGCGGCGAATGCCCGGCGGGCCGTGCTCTCGCGCGCGGCGCGGCGCGGCGGCTCGCCCACCGTGCCGGCGCGCTGGCTCACCCGGCTCGACATCCTGCTCTCCGGCCAGGGCCTCGCCCTGCCGGCAGCGCGGGAGGCGCACTGGGCGCGGGCGCTGGATGCGCCGGGCGAGGTCACGCCCTGCCGGCGCCCCGCGCCCCGCCCGCCCCGCGCCGCTCGCCCGCGCAGCCTCTGGGTCACCGACGTCGCGCGGCTGATCGGCGACCCCTATGCCGTGCACGCGCGCCATGTGCTCGGGCTCAAGCCGCTGGAGCCGCTGGAGCAGGCCCCCGGCGCGGCGGATTACGGAATGCTGGTGCACCGGGTCATGCAGCGCTTCCTGGCGAAGCTGCACGGCCGCCCCTTCGCCGCGGCCGCCGCCCGCGCCGCCTGGGAGGAGGCGGTGGGCGAGGTGCTGCGCGCCGCCCCGCCGCCGCCGCCCGTGCGCGCCATATGGGCCCCGCGCCTCGCGCGCATCGGCGAGGCGGTGATCCGCCTCGAGACGGAGGACCGCGAGGCCGGGCTGCTGGCCGAGAGCGCGGCCGAGCTGGAGGGCGGGACGGACATCGCCTGCCCCGGCGGGGTGCTGCACCTCAAGGCCCGCGCCGACCGGCTCGATCTGCTGACCGACGGCACGCTGCGCGTGGTGGATGTGAAGACCGGCACGCCGCCGGAGCGGAAGGAGGTGGAGAACGGCACCGCGCCGCAGCTCCCCCTCGAGGCGCTGATCGCGGAGCGCGGCGGCTTTCGCGGCCTGCAGGGCATGGTCTCGGCGCTGGAATACTGGCGGCTGCAGGGCGGGATGGAGCCGGGCGAGCGCCGCCGCCTCGATCTCGACCTGCGCGCCACGCTGGACCGCGCCGAGGCCGCGCTGGTCCGGCTCGCCGGGCGCTTCCTCTTCGGCGACGCCCCCTTCCTCGCCCAGCCCCATCCGCGCCGGCGCGCGGCGGCCGAATACCGGCACCTGGCGCGCAGCGCCGAATGGTCCGCCGCCGAGGGGGACGAGGCATGACCACCCCCCGCGAGGCGGCCGAGGCCGCGCAGCGCGCCGCGGCGAACCCCGCCGTCTCGGCCTTCGTCTCGGCCTCGGCCGGCTCGGGCAAGACCAAGCTGCTCACCGACCGGCTGCTGCGCCTGATGCTGGGCGGGGCGGCGCCGGGGCGGCTGCTCTGCCTCACCTTCACCAAGGCGGCGGCGGCGGAGATGGCCACCCGGCTCAACCGCCGCCTCGGCGCCTGGGCGGTGGCGGCGCCGGAGGCGCTGCGCGCGGAGCTGCGCGCCCTGCTCGACCGCCCGCCGGCCGCCGAGGAGGAGGCGCGCGCCCGCCGCCTCTTCGCCGAGGTGCTGGAGTTGCCGGGCGGCATGCGCATCTCCACCCTGCACGCCTTCGCCCAGTCCGTGCTGCGCAGCTTCCCCCTGGAGGCGGGGCTCGCCCCCGGCTTCGCCGTGCTCGAGGAGATGGACGCCGCGGCCGAGATCGCCGCCGCGCGCGACGCGCTGCTGCCCGAGACCGCCGAGGCCGAGACCCTGGCGCGGCTCGCGGATGCGCGCGGCATCGCGGCGCTGCTCACCGGGCTGCGCGGCGCGGCGGCGCGGCTCGCGGCCGCGCTGGTCGATGGGCCCGAGGCGCTGGCCGAGCGGCTCGATGCGCTGCTGCAGCTGCCCCCCGGCACGAGCCCCGAGTCGCTGGACCGGGAGGCGGCGACGGGCATGGAGGGCGACGCGCTCTCCCGCGCCGCAGGGGCGCTGCGGCTCAGCGGCAACCCGAATGACCGGGAGCGCGGCGAGCGGCTGCGCGCCTTCCTCGCGCTGGACGAGGCGGGGCGGATGGCCGCCCTGCCGGTCTGGCAGGATGTCTTCCTGACAGCGGCGGGGCAGCCGCGCGCGCCGGACCGCCTCGCCACCCAGCAGGTGGGCGCGCAGGCCGAGGCCTGCCGCGCGACGCTGCGCGCCGAGGCCGAGCGCCTCGCCGCGCTCGGCGCGCGGCGCCAGGCGCTGGCCCTGCGCGACGCGACCCTCGCCGCCGTCGCGCTCGGCCATCCGGTGCTCGAGGCCTTCCAGCAGGCGAAGCGGCGCACCGGGCGGCTCGACTACGACGACCTGATCGCCGCCGCGCTGCGGCTGCTCGAGGATCCCGGCGCGGCCTGGGTGCTCTACAAGCTGGATGGCGGGCTCGATCACCTGCTGCTCGACGAGGCGCAGGACAGCAACCCCGCGCAATGGGGCCTCGCCCGCGCCCTGACCGGGGAGTTCTTCGCCGGCGAGGGGGCGGAGCACCCCGCGCAGCCCCGCACGGTCTTCGCGGTGGGCGACGTGAAGCAGTCCATCTTCGGCTTCCAGGGCGCCGACGCCGAGGGCCTGCCGCGCGAGGCCGCGCGCTTCGAGCAGGCCGCGCAGGCGGTGGGGCAGCGGTTCTGCCGCGTGCCGCTCGAGGTCTCCTTCCGCTCCGCCCCGCCGGTGCTCGCTCTGGTGGATGCGGTCTTCGCCGAGGGCCCGGCGCGCGAGGGCGTGGTGGGCGAGGGCGAGCCGCTGCGCCACCGCCCCGACCGCGAGGGGGCGGCGGGACGGGTGGAGCTGTGGCCGCTGCTCGGCGCCGAGGCGGGCGAGGATCCCCCGCCCTGGGAGGTGCCGGAGGAGCCGGGGGCGGAGACGGGCCCCGATGCGCGGCTCGCCCGGGTGCTGGCGCTGCGCATCCGGCACATGATCGAGACGGAGGTGCTGCCGGCCCGGCACGAGGGCGACCCCGCCACCCCCCGCCGCGTGCGCCCCGGCGACATCCTGGTGCTGGTGCGCCGGCGCAACGCCTTCGTCGCCCAGCTCATCCGCGCGCTGAAGGAGCTGGAGGTGCCGGTGGGCGGGCTCGATCGCATGCAGCTCGTCGAACAGCTCGCGGTGCAGGATGTGCTGGCCACGCTGGACGCCATCCTGCTGCCGGAGGACGACCTCCAGCTCGCCGCGGCGCTGAAGTCGCCCATCTTCGGCCTCGACGACGAGGCGCTGATGGCGCTGGCCATCGGCCGGCCCGGCAGCCTGCACGCGGCGCTGATGGCCCGGCGCGGCGAGGAGAGCGCGATCGGCCGCGCGGCGGATCTGCTCGCGCAGCTCGCCGCCCGGGCCGACCACCTGCCCCCCGCGGCGCTGATCGCCGAGCTGCTTTCCGAGCGCGGGGCGCGGGCGCGGCTGCTCGCGCGCCTCGGCCCCGACGCGGCGGACCCGCTGGACGAGCTGCTCAACGCCGCGCATGCGCATGAGCGCGCGCACCCCGCCTCGCTGCAGCACTTCCTCCACTGGCTGCGCGCCGCCGCCCCGGAGGTGAAGCGCGAGCCGGAGAACGCCGGCGACCGCGTGCGGGTGATGACGGTGCATGGGGCGAAGGGCCTGCAGGCGCCCATCGTCATCCTGCCCGACACGGCCGCCGCCCCGCCGCCCTCCGGCGGCTGGCGCTGGACGGAGGAGGGGCTGCCCCTCTGGGCGCCGCGCAAGACCGGCTTCGCCGCCCCCGCGCTGGAGGCCGCGGACGCCGTGCGCGCCCGGCGCGAGCGCGAGGAGGAGAACCGGCTGCTCTATGTGGCGCTGACCCGCGCCGAGGACCGGTTGATCGTCTGCGGCTGGTATCGCCGCAGGAAGGCCCCGGGCTGCTGGCACGAGCTGCTGACGGCGGGGTTCGAGCGCCTCGCCGGCGCGCGGGAAGAGCCCTTCGACCCCGCCGCCTGGGGCGCCGAGGCGGCGGGCTTCGAGGCCGCGACGCTGCGCTGCCTCGAGGCTCCCCAGACCGCGCCGCGCCGCGCCGATGCCGCCCCGGCGGGGGCCGCCGCCGCGCCGGCACTGCCCCCCTGGGCGCGCACCCCCGCGCCCGAGGCGGCGGGCGGGCGCATCGCCACCCCCTCGCACATGGAGGACGAGGCGGAGACGGGCCCCGCCGCCCCGCCGCACGGGCCGGGCGACCCGCTGGGCCGGCGCTTCCGCCGCGGCAACCTGATCCACGCCCTGCTGCAAGCCTTGCCCGATTTGCCGGCGGCGCAGCGTGCGGCCACCGCGCGCCGTCACCTCGCCCGCCCCGGTCTCGGGCTCGACCCCGCGGCCCAGGCCGAGATCCTGGCCGAGGCCATGGGCGTGCTCGACCACCCCGCCATCGCCGAGGCCTTCGGCCCGGGCAGCCTCGCCGAGGCGCCGCTGGCGGGCTGGGTGGGCGGGCGGCTGATCTCCGGCGTGGTGGATCGGCTGCTCGTCACGCCGGCGCGCATCCTCGTGCTCGACTACAAGACGAACCGTCTCCCGCCCGCGCGGCCGGAGGAGGCGCCGCCCGGCTATCTGCGCCAGCTCGCCGCCTACCGGGCCCTGCTGCGCCAAGCCTTCCCGGGCCGCGAGGTGGTCTGCGCGCTGGTCTGGACCTATGGCGCGCGCGTCATGCTCCTGCCGGCAGACCTTCTCGATTCCCATGCGCCGCGCGCATGACGGCAGCGTGGCGCTTGACCCGTCGCCGTCCTGATCCGACCTTGAGACGCGAGTCGAGTGGAGGATGCACGACCCATGGGCGAGCTCACCAAATCCGTCAGCGACGCGAGCTTCGAGCAGGATGTGCTCAAGGCGCCGGGCCCCGTCCTGGTGGATTTCTGGGCCGAATGGTGCGGGCCCTGCCGCATGGTGGCGCCCATCCTGGACGAGATCGCAGCCGAGTATCAGGGCCGCCTCACCGTGGCCAAGGTCAACATCGACGACAATCCGGTCACCCCGACCCAGTATGCCGTCCGCGGCATTCCCACCATGATCCTGTTCCAGGACGGCAAACCGGTGGACACCAAGGTCGGTGCCATGCCGAAGGGCCAGATGAAGGAGTGGATCGCCTCGAAGCTGGGGTGATTCCGGGCCGCCTCACGCGGGGCTTGGCGCCGCCGCCTCACGGGCAAGGTCGCGCTCGGGCGAAGGACAGGCCCGCTCGGCTCACCGGTCCCCGAACCCGGTGCGCGGGCCCACCTCCACGTCGCACGCGAGGCGCACGCCGAAACTGACATGGCGGAACCCGGCCGGATCCCCCAGGCGGCAGGCGTTCCGCAGATTCCAGGGGCCGTTGAGGAATGATCCGCCCCGCAGCACCCGCAGCGCCGTGCCCCGGGCTGGCGCGGCGGCGCCATCGCCAGGCAGGCGGTCGAGCGCCTCGCTGAACCCGTCGGCGCACCATTCCCAGACATTCCCGGAGCTTTGCCACAGCCCCCAGGGGTTGGGCGCGAACTGCCGCACCGGGCAGGTGCCGCCCCGGAACACCCCGGCGGGCGGCCGGCCGGCATAGCCCTCGCGGAAATCGGCGTTGGCCTGCCCGGGGCCGATGGTCTCGCCCCACCAGAAGGCCGTCCGCGTTCCCGCGCGGGCCGCGTATTCCCACTCCGCCTCGCTCGGCAGGCGATAGGGGCGTCCCGTCCGGCGCGCCATCCAGTCGGCGATGGCCACGGCGTCATGCCAGGAGAGCCCCACGGCGGGATGGTCCTCGGCCTGCGGGAAGCCAGGATCCTCGAAGCCCCGGTCCGGGTCGGGCCGCCCGCCGCCATCGGCGTGGCGACGCACCACGCCGCGATGCAACAGGCCGCTGTCGGCCGCGAACCGGGCGAACAGCCCGCGCGTGACGGGCTCGGCGGCGATGGCGAAGGGGCGGAGAATCCGCATCGCGCGCCGCGGGCCCTCTTGCGGATCGGGGCAGCGCCCGGGCTCCCCCGGCGCGGAGCCCATGGCGAAGTCTCCGGCGGGCAGCAGGATCATCTCCGGACCCTCCGGCAGGTCGCGGAACCGACCGAGGGGGCCGCTCATGGCGCGACAGGTGGCGCGAGGGGCAGGCCGAAGACCGGCAGGGCCGCCTCCTCGGGTCGCTCCAGCCCCGCCACCAGCGCGGCATGGCCCGCCGCGCCGCGCAGCAGGCTCTGCGGGGGCAGCCCGCCCTCGCGGATGCGGTGCGCGGCGTGCTCCGCGAGTTCGGCCGCCGCGTCGAGGTGGCGCGCGGCGCCCGTGGCGGCGAACAGCGCGAGCCGCGCGAAGCCGACACCGACCGCCCCGCAGCAGAGGAAGGGAACGGCGCCCGCGCGGCAGGCGGCCGTGGCCTCCTCCGCCGCGGCCTCCGCCACCGCCAGATGTTCCGCGCCCAGCCGCTCCGCCGCCAGCAGCCAGAGCAGCGCGTGGCCGGCACCCCCGTTGCACCAGCCCGGCATATGCGCCTCGGGCCGCGCGGCGTCGCCGCCCGCCATGATGGGCCAGCGCAGCCCCGCGGGCGTGGCCAGGGCCTGAGCGCGAAGCTCCTCCAGCCGCCCGCTCAGGCCCGGGGGCGGGGGCAGCCCCTGCTGTCGCGACCAGCCGAGCAGCGCGTAGAGCAGCCCGGCCCAGCCATGCGCCATGCCGAGCCGGGTGAGCCGCCCGCCGCGGCCGATCGGCGGCTCCTCGACGAGAAGCCGGCCCAGCCGTTCGGCGAGCGACCGGCCGAAGGACAGCAGCGGCGCCGCGTCGGGGCCGCCCTCGATGCCGGCGCAGGCCTCGAGAAGCCGCGTCGCGCCATGCAGCAGGCCGGCGGTGCCGACGAAGAGATCGCCCTCCTCCCCGCCCGGTTCGGCCGCGGCCAGAGCGGTTTCCAGATGACTGGAAACCGCTCTCGCTTCGTCATCCCGAGCGGATTCACGCCATGGCTGAGCCCAGCCATGTGCGATCCGCTCTAGGAACATCGCCATCGCCTCGCGCGCGCCCTCCGGGTCGCCGGTGGCGCCGGCCACCAAGCCATGCACCAGGGCGGTGCCGGCCGGACCATGCGCGAGCCCGCCCGCCCCCACGGTCGCGGGGGTGATGTCGTCGGCGGGCGAGAGATAGGCGTCGGCACGCTGCGCCTGCGCCATGGCGCGCTCCGACCAGTGGCGCGCCGCCGCGAGCGTCTCCGCCTCGCCGCGCGCCAAGGAGATGGCGAGCAGCGCCGCCGCCACCCCCGAGGCGCCGGAATGCACCGAGGCCCGCGGCGCGGCGGGCAGGCCGGTCTCGAACCAGGGGCTGGCGGGCCCCGTTTCGCGCAACACCCGCCCGAGCGAGAGGGCCAGGGCGGGTGCCGCCGGCCGCGCCGCCGCGCGCGGCGTGTCCAGCGCGGCGGCGAGGGCATCGGCGAAGGCGTCCATGTCGGGGAAGCGGGCCTGCGGGTCCTGGGCCAGCGCGCGCCAGAACCGCCTCCACCGCCGGCCAGGGCGGCGCGCCGCAGGCGGCGAAGGAGCGCGGCGGCTGGTCGCGCAGGGCCGCGAACATGCGCGGCTCGTCATAGGGGAAGTCGAGATGCGGCTGCCCGGCGATGAGCAGGAACAGCAGCGCCGCGACGCCGTATTGCTCGCCGGCGGGGCTGGCCTGTGGCGGTTCCGCCCCGGCCAGCCGCGCGGCGACATATTCGGGCTCGAAGAAGAAGCCGACGCCGCCGCGCTTCCAGCGCGCGAAGGGCGAGTGCGGGTCGAGCGCTCGGGCGTAGCCGTAGTCGAGCAGCCGGACGCGGCCATCCGGCTCGACCAGGACATTGCCCGGATGCACGTCGCCATGCACCAGCCCGGCCCGGTGCAGAACGGCATAGGCCCGCAACAGGCCGAGCAGGAGCCGCCCGGGCCCATCGCCGTCCGCGGCGCGCACCGCCCGCAGCACCGGCGCGCCCGCGATCCAGCCCGTGGCCAGCCAGGGCCGGCCCGCCTCCTCGCCCTGGGCGAGGAAGGGCGGGGCGGGCGGGGCCGGCAGCAGCGCCATCAGCGCCGCCTCGCGCTCCAGCAGGGCGCGCGTGCTCGGCAGCTCGTTGCGCGCGATCTTCAGGGCCACCGCGCGCCCCTCCTCGTCCAGCGCCTCGTAGAGCGCCGTGTCGTCATAGACCTGCACGGCGCGGCGGATACGGAAGCGCCCGACCGGCATGCCCGGCGGCAGGGGCGCCTCCTCGGCCGCCGCCGCCGCCTCGGCCTCGATCAGGAAGCCCTCGTTGATGAGCTGCTTGAGCAGCGGGAAGACGCGGCGCAGCACCGCCTCCGGGGCGTCGCCATCGGCCTCGGCGAGGCGGCGCGCGGCATCGGGGATGCGCATCGGCGCCTCGAACAGCCGGGCCACGCGCTGGCCCTCGGGCGTCAGCACCATCGAGCGCGCCCGCGCGCCGCCGCGGGTGAGCACCGCCTCCTCGGGCGCGCAGCCGGCGCGCAGGCGGTCCTCCTCGCGCAGTGCCTCGGCCGGGATCAGCCGGGTGCCGGGGGCGAGCCGAAGCGGGGCGTCAAGCCGCATGCGCAGCCTCCTGCGGGGCGAAACTCGTCGCGTCGAGCCCGGCCAGCCCCGCCCGCAGCCGGGCGAAGCGCGCGGCGGGCAGCGCCGGGTGCGGCAGCGCCGCCGCGGCCGCGAGGGCGCGCGCGAGCAGGCCGCACAGCCACAAGCGCCAGGAACGTCCCTGCCGCCACGCCTCGCCGCCCTGCGGCGGGTCGCGCCCCCAGGAGAGCAGGGACCCCGCATCGCAGGAGACGCTGAAGGGCACTGGATCGGCCGGCGCGCCGGCCAGCACCGGCAGCAGCATCGCCTCTGCCCGCGCCCGCGCGGCCGCATCGGGGAAATAGGCGACGCGGCGATCCGGCCGGAGCAGGCCGCGCGCCGCGGCCGGCAGCTTGAACCCGCTCGCTCCGGACTCGGCCAGGGCCTCCGCCAGCGCGGGCAGCCGCTCGCACAGGGCGGGAAGCTCGGCGGCGATGTAGAGTTTCTCGGCGCTGCCCGACTGCACGGCCCGCCAGAACAGCCACTCGCCGGCGGGCCTGGGCGGGCCGAACCAGGCCAGCACGCCCGGCTGCGCCCCGACGCGCGCGACGCCCAGGAAGCGCCCGACCGCCTCCGCATCCGGCAGCCGCCGCAGCCAGGCGGGACCGCAGGGGCGCCGGCCGGCGAAATAGAGGCTGGCGGTCAGCGGGTAGGGGTGCGGGCGCGGCGCCAGCGCGGCATGATCCAGCGCCGCCAGGGAGCGGGCCATCGCGGGTGTGGCCGCCGGCACGCCGGGCATGGCGAGCCCGAGCGCCAGCGCCGCGGCGGGACCCGAGACGGGCCCCTCGGGCCCCTCCAGCGCGAGAGCGCCCTCACACAGCGCGGCCACGGCCAGCCGCTGATCGGATGTGTCCTTTGGCCAGGGGCCATGCCCGTCGCGCCAGACGCCGGGCGGGGCGGCGGCGCTCGCCGCGGCCTATATCCTCGCGCCGAACCTCGAGGCGCGGGCCGTCTGGACGGCGCACCAGCGGGTGCTCTCCGCGCCGCTCGATGCGGTGCGCGCCACCCCGCCCGGGCGCATCGCCGAGCGCATCGCCGAACTCGGCGCCGCCATCCGCTCGCTGGCGGCGCAGGCGCTCGACGCGGCGGCCTTCGTCATCGCCTACGGGCTTGCGACGCTGCTCCTGCTCGGCAGCGCCAGCCTCGCCTTCGTCCCGGTGCTGCTCTGCTGGTTCCTGGCCTGCGGCGTGATCGTCGCCCGCTTCGTGCCGCGCGCCGCGCAGGCCGGAACGGAGGCGGCGGCAGCGCGGTCGGCCATGGTGGGGCAGCTGGCCGACGCCTACGCCAACATCCTCGCCGTCAAACTCGCCGGCGACCTCGGGCAGGAACGCGCGGCGGCGCGCCGGTGCATCGGCGAGCGCACCGACACGCTCTTCGCCGCGCAGGCGCTGCACGCCCGCGCCGTCGCGCTGCTGCAGGGGGCGAATGCGCTGCTGCTGCTCGCCGTCGCGGCGATCGGGCTCGGTGGGGCGCTCTCCGGCGCGATCGGCGCGGGGGCGGCGGCGGCCGCGCTGTGGCTCGCGCTGCGCCTCGCCGGCATGGCCGACATGGTCCTCGGCCTCGCTGGGGGCCTGTTCGAGACGGCGGGGCTGCTGCGCGACGCCATGCGTTCGGCCTGCCTGGAGCCGGAGGCCGGGCCGGCCCCGCCCGCCGCACGCCGGGCGGGGCCGCGGCCGGAGGAGGTGCTGCGTTTCGAGGGGCTGCGCTTCCGCCGCCCGGGCGATGGCGCGCTGCTCGGCCCCTTCGACCTGGCCCTGGCGCCGGGCGCCACGCTCGGCATCGCGGGGCCGTCGGGGTCGGGGAAGTCCACTCTCATCGGCCTGCTGCTGGGCTTCGGCCGGCCGGAGTCGGGGCGCATCCTGCTCGCGGGCGAGGACATCCGCGGCCTCCCGCCCGATGCGCTGCGCCGGCGCATCGCCGTCGCGCCGCAGCACGGCCGGCTGTTCCGCCGCAGCCTGCGCGAGAACCTCCTGCATGGCTGTCCCGAAGCCGGCGAGGCGGCGCTCGCGGAGGCGATCGCCCTGGCCGGGCTCGGGCCCGTGCTGGCCGAGCACGGGCTGGATGCCGATGTGGGCGAGGACGGGACGCTGCTCTCGGGCGGCGAGCGCCAGCGGGTGCTGCTGGCGCGCGCCCTGCTCAAGCTGCGCGTGCGCGGGGCGCCGCTGCTCCTGCTCGACGAGGCGTTGTCGGCGCTCGATCCGGCCTCCGAGGCGGCGGTGCTCGACGCCCTGGCGCGGCTGCCGCAACGCCCGGCGGTGGTGGCCGTCAGCCACTCCCCGGCGCTGCTCGCGCGCATGGACCTGCGGCTGTCGGTCGCCGCGGGCCCGCGGTGAGCGGCGGGAAGGCGGGCGCGGCGCGACGGAGGGTGCGGCGGGCTCGGCCTGCCTACGCGCAGGGCTCCAGCAGGCCGCGCCGCCAGAGGGCGCGGGCGAAGTCGCGATCCCGGGGCAGGGCGCCCTCGGCCAGGGCCGAGAGCTCCTCGACCTGGGCGGGGGTGAGAGGCTCCGCGCCCCCGGCCCAGTGCAGGGCGGCGGTGCCGTCCTCGCCGAGGATCAGGTGGTGGTGCATCCCCTCCGCGAGGCGCAGCCGCCCCTCGGGCATGGGCGCGAAGAGGCCGCGCGCCGGCAGGGGCTGTCGGTCGTTCGCGAGTTGCATGAGCAGCAGGTTCTGCAGCCGCTCGGCCATGGCGGGGCCGGCGAGGCGCGCCAGCATCTCGCCCAGGCGTTGCGCCAGCCCGACCTCGCCGAGACGCCATGTGGGCACGGACTCGCGCAGCGCGGCGTCGGTGAGTTCGGCGTCCTCCAGCAGCGCCCGTAGCGCCTGGGCCCAGCACGGTTCGAGGAAGCCCAGCGTGATGTGCAGCGAGGGCTCGCCGGGTTCGGTCGCGGCGTCGTGCATCACCCCGCGCGGGAGGTAGAGCGCCGCTCCCGGCGTGAGGGTGAGGGTGTGCGGCTCGCCCTCGGGGGCCATGCCGCCGGGCCAGGGGGTGCGGCGGGTGGGGCGGGGCACGCGCTCGCCGTCCCAGACGCGCCAGCGCTTGCGGCCCTCCACCTGCAGCACCAGCACGTCATGCGTGTCGTAGTGCGTGCGGAAGCCCTGGGCGGCGGGGGGCGTGAGGTAGATGTTGGCCTGCACGCCGTGCAGGAACACTTTCTCGAGACCCCGGCAGAGGCGGGCCAGCGGCGGATGGGTCTCGTGGAATTGCGAGACGACGAGGGAGGCGCCGGCGTCGAAGCGCTGCAGCAGCCGCGGCAGGTCCACCCGGCCATCGGGCAGGCAGAACTCGTGCTCGGGCACGGCGGCGCTGCCGGCGCGCGACTCGTCGGCCATCGAGACGCGCGGGCTGCGCGCCCCGTCGGTGCGCAGATGGGCGTCGAGGTCGGCGGTGGCGAGGAGGCCGGCGAAGGCATCCGGGCGCGTCGCGGGAAAATGCCGCCAGGCGGTTCCCTCGCGCAGGAGCAGGGCGTCCTCGACCGACAGCCCCGGGAAGGCGAGGCGGAAGGCCCATGCAGCCAGGCTCTCCGCCTGCGGGGCCCCGGAGGCGAGGCGCGCGCCGCCGGCGCCGCCTTCAGGGCTCATCGCGTCCCGCTCACCAGCGCCGGCCTCCGCGGCCATAGCCCGGCCCGTCGGAGGGGTCGGCGTCGGTCAAGCCGGTGCGGAAGCGGTTGCCGCGATAGCCTCCGCGGCCATAGCCCGGCCCGTCGGAGGGGTCGGCGTCGGTCAAGCCGGTGCGGACGCGATGGCCGCGATAGCCTCCGCGGCCATAGCCCGGGCCATCGGAGGGGTCGGCGTCGGTCAAGCCGGTGCGGACGCGATTGCCGGCATAGCCTCCGCGGCCATAGCCCGGGCCATCGGAGGGGTCGGCGTCGGTCAAGCCGGTGCGGACACGGTTGCCGGCATAGCCTCCGCGGCCATAGCCCGGGCCATCGGAGGGGTCGGCGTCGGTGATGCCGGTGCCGGGCGGGGGCGGGGCCACCACCACCGGCGCGGGGGCGGCATAATAGCCGGGTGCCGGGGCCACGCAGGCGGAGAGGGCGGCCCCGGCTCCGGCCAGGCTGCCCACGCGAAGCACCACAAGGCGGCGCGAGAGTTTCTGTTCGTCTTGGGATTCGCTCATGGACTGTGCCTTCCTCCCGGCCCGGGCCGCGGGTTCACCTCATCATGCCCAGGCGGGGAGGGAGGGCGTCAAGCGCGGCGTCTTCGCACGCCGGGGTTCCCGTGTCATGGCGCTGGCCGAAGCGCAGGAGGCCCCCCGCACATGACCCTGCCGCCCCTTTATGCCGCGCTTGAGCCGCTCTCCGCCGCACGGCACGGCCGTCTGTGCTGGCGGGATCCGGGGCTGGCTTTCGCCGTCCCGCAGCCCCTGCCGCTCGCGCTCGACGAGATCGGCCGCGCCGCGCGGCACGCGCCGGTGGTCTTCGCGCCCGATCCGCCGCACGCCCCCTTCCTGCTCTGGCCCGGCCCGCGGCCCGGGGCGCATGTGCCGCGCTACCTGCGCCGCTACCCCTTCCTGCTGGCCCCTGTCGCTCCCGGGCGGGAGGAACTTGCCCTCTGTGTCGATCCCGGCGCGCCGCATCTCTCGGAGACGGAGGGCGAGCCGCTCTTCGACGCCGCCGGCCGCCCCACCCCGCTCGCCGCACGCGCCTTCGCCTTCGCCCGGGCGCTGGAGGAGGGGCTGTTCGCCGCGCGGGCCTTCGCGGCCGGTCTGGCGCGATGGGGCCTCTTGGCACCGGCCGCCCTGCCGGCCGAGAATACGCGCGGGATACCGCGGCCGGAGGCTTTCCGCGCCGTGCACAGGGAGGCATTCATGCGTCTGTCCGGGGACCAGTTGGCGATGCTGCGCGACAAGGGATGGCTCGAACCGCTGGTGGCGCATCTCCTCTCCGTCCTCGCGCTGGAGGGCTGATCCATGCGCCGCCGCTCCCTGCTCGCCGGCGCCGCGCTGGCGCCGCTCGGCCTCGCCTTGCCCGCGCTGGCGCAGCCGCGTTTTGCCAGCCTCTCCATGTTCATCCCCGCGGGCCCCGGCGGAGGGTGGGACGGGCTCGGCCGCGCCATCGAGCAGGTGGCGCGGGGCGCGGGCCTCGTCGGCAGCTTCGCCTTCGAGAATGTGGGCGGGGCGGGCGGCACGGTCGGGCTGCCGCGCTTCGTCGCGCAGCGCCGCGGCCGGGGCGATGCGCTGATGGTGGCGGGCAGCGTCATGGTCGGCGCGGTGCTGACCAACCGCAGCCCCGTGGGCCTCAAGGACGTGACGCCGATCGCCCGCATGACGGCCGAGGTCGGCGTCATCGTCGTCCCGGCGCAGAGCGACATCCGCGACATCCAGGCGCTGCTCGCCCTGCTGCGGGAGGCGCCGGGGCGGGTCTCGGTGGCCGGCGGCAGCGCCGGCGGGACGGACCACATCGTGCTCGGCCAGATCCTGCGCGCCCTCGGCCGCCAGGCGCGCGAGGGCAGCTATGTCGCCTTCGCCGGCGGCGGCCCCGCCCAGGCCGCCATCCTGGGCGCGCAGGTGCGCGCGGGCATCTCCGGCTTCTCCGAGTTCGCCGAGCAGATCCGCGCGGGGCGGATGCGCGCGCTGGCCACCACCGGCGAGACGCGCAGCGACCCCGCCATCCCCACCCTGAAGGAGAGCGGGGTGGATGTGGTGGCGAGCAACTGGCGCGGCGTGTTCGGCGCGCCTGGGATCACCGCGCAGCAGCGCGCGGCGCTGACGGCGCTGATGACCGAGCTCGTCGGCCTGCCCGCCTGGCGGGAGCTGCTGGCCACCCGCGGCTGGGAGGACGCCTTCCTCGCCGGCCCCGCCTTCGAGCAGTTCATCCAGGCCGACACCGCCGCCACCGAGGCGGTGCTGCGCGATCTCGGCCTGGTCGCCTGAGGGAGCGCGCGGCATGAGGATCGGCGTGGCCGGGCTCGGCCGGATGGGGGCCGCGATCGCGAAGCGGCTGCTCGAGACAGGGCATGAGGTCGCGGTGTGGAACCGCAGCCCGGGGAAGACGCAGGCGCTGGCCGCGCTCGGCGCGCAGGTGGCCGAGACCCCCGCCGCGCTGGCCGGCGCGGTCGAGGCGGTGATCACCATCCTCACCGACGCGGCGGCCATCGAGGCGGTCTATGGCGGGCCGCAGGGGCTGCTGGCGGGGGCGAAGCCCGGCACGCTCTTCATCGAGATGAGCACCGTGCGCCCGGAGGTGGAGGTGGCGCTGGCCGCCCGCGCCGCCGCTGCCGGCTGCGATGTCGTGGAATGCCCGGTGGGCGGCACGGTGGGGCCCGCCCTGCAGGGCAAGCTGCTCGGCCTCGCCGGCGGCGAGGCGGGTGCGGTGGCGCGGGCGCGGCCCATCCTCGAGCAGCTCTGCCGCCGGGTGGAGCACATCGGGCCGGCGGGGGCGGGGGCGAGCATGAAGCTCGCCATCAATCTGCCGCTCGTCCTCTACTGGCAGGGGCTGGGCGAGGCGATGGCGCTGGTGCGCCACCTGGGCGCGGACCCCGCGCTGCTGGTGGACATCTTCGCCGACAGCTCGGGCGGCTCCAACGCGCTCAAGTCCCGCCAGGCGGTGGTGGCGAAGGTGATGGCGGGCGAATCCGCCGGCCCCGCCACCTTCGACATGGACGGCATGCGCAAGGATCTGCGCACCATGATCGAGGAGGCGCGGGCGCGCGGCTTCGGCCTGCCGCTCGCCGAGCGGGCGCTCGCCGTGTACGATGCGGCCTCGGCCGCCGGCTGGGGCGGGGTGGACGGGGCGGAAATCCCCGCCTATTGGGCGCGGCACGCGACGCCCTGACGCGCCGTCCGCGCCACGGGTGACAGGCTTGCCATGCGCCCGACAGGCCGGCGTTGGGCCGGGCCTGTCATCACCGCGAAAACCCCTGGGGAAGCGCCCTTCCGCATGAGTCTCCGCCCTTCCTGGCCCGATCTCGCGGCGGGCCTCTTCGTGCTGCTGCTCGGCCTGCTCGGCTTCTGGCAGGCGGCGGCGATCCCGACCTCGCCGATCTACGCCCAGGTGGGGCCCAAGCTCGTGCCCTATCTGGTGGCGGCGGGGCTGTCGCTGCTCGGCGCGCTGCTGGTGCTGGCGGCGCTGGCGGGCGGCTGGTCCGCGACGCTCGCGGAGGTGGCGGAAGCCGGCCCGCCCAACCGCCGCGCGCTGGCGCTGGTCGGGGCGGGGCTGCTCGTGAACCTGCTGCTCATCGGGCCGCTCGGCTTCTCGCTGGCGGCGGCGGCGCAGTTCGCCCTGGTGGCGGCAGGCTTCGGCAGCCGCCACGCGGCGCGGGACCTGCTGCTGGGCGTGCCTTTGTGCCTCGGCGTGTGGTTCCTCTTCGTCGAGGCGCTGGGCGTGAACATCGGCGCGGGGGTGCTGGAGGGGCTGGTGCTGCAACTCCTGGGGCGGGAGCCGGTGTGATGGAGGCCATCCAGGGGCTCGCGCTCGGCTTCTCGCACGCCTTCTCGCTCACCAACCTCGCCTGGGCGATGCTGGGCTGCCTGCTCGGCACGGCGGTGGGCGTGCTGCCGGGCATCGGGCCGGCGCTGACCATCGCGCTGCTGCTGCCCATCACCTTCCAGGTGAGCGCCACCGGCGCCTTCATCCTGTTCTGCGGCGTGTTCTACGGGGCGATGTATGGCGGCTCCACCACCTCCATCCTGCTGAACGCGCCGGGCGAGAGCGGCTCCATCATCACCGCGCTCGAGGGGGCGCGGATGGCGCGGAACGGCCGCGCCGGGCCGGCGCTGGCGACCGCGGCCATCGGCAGCTTCGTGGCCGGCACGGTGGGGACGCTGGGCCTCGCCTTCCTCGGGCCGGTGATCGTGGACCTCGCCCTCGCCCTCGGCCCGGCCGAGTATTTCGCGCTCATGGTGCTGTGCTTCGTCACCGTCTCGGCGGTGCTGGGGGGCTCGGCGCTGCGCGGCCTCGCCTCGCTCGGCTTCGGCCTGGCGCTCGGGCTGGTGGGGATCGACCTGCAGACCGGCCAGCCGCGCATGACCTTCGGCGTGCCGGAGCTGCTGGACGGGGTGAATGTGGTGCTGGTGGCGGTGGCGCTCTTCGCGGTGGGCGAGGCGCTGCACATGGCCTGGCGCCACCGCGACGGGAAGGCGGAGGTGCTGCCCGTGGGCTCGGTGATGCTCTCGCGGACCGATCTGCGGCGCAGCTTCTGGCCCTGGATCCGCGGCGCGGGGCTCGGCTTTCCCTTCGGCGTGATGCCCGCGGGCGGCACCGAGATGCCGACCATGCTGAGCTACTACGCCGAACGGAAGCTGGCGAAGCCCGAGCACCGGCACGAGTTCGGCACCACCGGCGCCATCGAGGGCGTGGCGGGGCCGGAGGCCGCGAACAACGCCGCCGCCGCGGGCATCCTGGTGCCCATGCTCACCCTCGGCCTGCCCACCAGCGCCACGGCCGCCATCATGCTCTCTGCCTTCCAGTCCTACGGCATCCAGCCCGGGCCGCTGCTGTTCCAGAGCCAGGGCGAGCTGGTCTGGACGCTGATCGCGAGCCTGTTCATCGCCAATGTGATGCTGGTGGTGCTGAACCTGCCCCTGGTGGGGCTGTGGGTGCGCATCCTGAAGATCCCGCAGCCCCAGCTCTATGCCGGCATCCTGGTCTTCGCGACCATCGGCACCTACGGCATCTCGAACTCGGTGGTGGACCTGATCCTGCTCTACGCCATCGGCATCATCGGCATGTTCATGCGGCGCTTCGACTTCCCGGTGGCGCCGGTGGTGATCGGCATGATCCTGGGGCCGATGGCCGAGCAGGCGCTGCGCCAGGCGCTGACCATCAGCGAGGGCGACTGGAGCGTCTTCCTCACCCGGCCCGGCAGCGCGGCGATCATGGGCCTCGCGCTGCTGGCGCTGGCGGGGCCGAGGCTCTGGGCGCTCTGGGCGCGGCGGGGGTGAGGGGCGCGATGCCCAAGGCCGCGGGTTCTGGCGTAAGCTCGCGGCCATGCCCGAAGCCCCCCTGCTGAAGCCCGAGGAGGCCGCGGCGGCCCCGCGCCGGCGCCGCCTCGTCTCGCCGCTCCTGCGGCGCATCCTGCTGGTGAACGCGCTGCCGCCGGCGCTGCTGGCCGCCGCCCTTCTCTACCTCGACCAGTATCAGGACGGGCTGCTGGCGGCCGAGGTGGAGGCGATGCGTACCCAGGCGCGCATCTATGCCGGCGCCATCGCCGAGGCCGCCGTGCGCGTGCAGGACGACCGCGCGAGCCTGGTGCCCGAGCAGGCGCGGCCGCTGCTGCGCCGCCTGGTCGAGCCCTCGCCCAACACCCAGGCGCGGCTGTTCGACACGGCGGGCCTCGTGGTCGCCGACAGCCGCGTGCGCGAGAGCGCGGGCGGGGCGGTGGTGACCGAGCCCCTGCCGCCGCCCGCCCCGCGCGGCGCCTTCTCCGACACGCTGGCCGGCCTCTATGAGCGGGTGCTCGGCCTTCTGCCGCGCCAGGCGCGCACGCCGGTGGTGCTGGACACCAGCCCCGACGCGCAGAGCTTCGACTGGCAGCCCGATCTCGGCCCCGAGCGGCAGGCGGAGCTGCGCCTCGCCCTCGAGGGCGGCGTCACGCCCTATATCCGGCGCACCCCCGACGGGCGGCTGCTGGTCAGCGTGGCCGAGCCGGCGCGCCGGGGCGCCCAGGCCGTGGGCATCGTGCTGCTGACGCGCGAGGCGCGGGAGGTGGATGCGCGGCTGTTCGAAATCCGCGCGAGCGTGCTCGGCCTGTTCGTGCTCGCCCTGATCCTGACGGTCGCGGTCTCGCTCTATCTGGCGCAGACCCTGGCCAACCCCATGCTGCGCCTGGCCGCCGCGGCGGCGGAGATGCGCCAGGGCAAGGGGCGCGGCGGCTCTGTGCCGCCCGACCTGCTTGCCCGCAACGACGAGATCGGCATCCTCGCGCGCGATCTGCAGCAGGCCGCGCGGGCGCTCTGGGCGCGGATCGACGCGAACGAGCGCTTCGCCGCCGATGTGGCGCACGAGCTCAAGAACCCGCTGACCAGCGTGCGCAGCGCCATCGAGACGCTGCGCCGGGTGGAGGACCCGGCACAGCAGCGTCGGCTGCTCTCCATCATCGCCGAGGACGCGGTGCGGATGGACCGGCTGATCGGCGACATTGCCGACTCCTCGCGCGTGGATGCGGAACTCTCCCGCGCCGTGGCCGAGCCTGTGGACCTCGCCCCCATCCTCGGCGTGCTGGTGGAGCTGCACAACACCACGCGCCAGGAGAGGGATCCGGTGATGGAGCTGGAGGTGCCCGAACAGCTCGTCGCCATGGGGGTGGAGGACCGGCTGGTGCAGGTGTTCCGCAACCTCCTGGGCAATGCCGTCTCCTTCAGTCCCGACCGCGGGCGCGTGTGGCTGCGCGCGCGCGAGACGGGGGCAGAGGTGGAGGTGGTGGTGGAGGACGAGGGGCCGGGCATCCCCGAGGCGAAGCTCGAGGGGATCTTCGAGCGC
>JAOAIK010000032.1 GCA_026414745.1 Roseococcus sp. | reverse complement strand
GCCTCCTCGACCGTGATCACGCCCTCGTTGCCGACCTTCTCCATCGCCTTGGCGATCATCTCGCCGATCTCGGACTCGCCGTTGGCGGACAGGGTGCCGACCTGGGCGACCTCGGCGGAGGTCGTGATCTTCTTGGTCTTGGACTCGAGCTCGGCCACCACATGCGCGACGGCCTTGTCGATGCCGCGCTTGAGGTCCATCGGGTTCATGCCGGCGGCGACCGCCTTTGCGCCCTCGCGCACGATCGCCTGGGCGAGCACGGTCGCGGTGGTGGTGCCGTCACCGGCCAGGTCGTTCGTCTTGGACGCGACCTCGCGCACCATCTGCGCGCCCATGTTCTCGAACTTGTCGGCGAGCTCGATCTCCTTGGCGACGGTCACGCCGTCCTTGGTGATGCGGGGCGCGCCGAAGCTCTTGTCGATCACCACGTTGCGGCCCTTGGGGCCGAGCGTCACCTTCACCGCATCGGCCAGGATGTCCACGCCGCGCAGCATGCGCGTGCGGGCGTCAGGACCGAACTTGACGTCCTTGGCAGCCATCTGTCTCTACCTCTGGTCTGGTCTTGAATGGATGAGCCGAGGAGGGGGCCTTCAGGCGGCCTTCGCGGCCGGGGCGCTCGCCTCGAGGATGCCCATCACGTCGGACTCCTTCATGATCAGCAGCTCCTCGCCGTTGATCTTGACCTCGGTGCCCGACCACTTGCCGAACAGGATGCGGTCGCCCGGCTTCACGTCCAGCGGACGCAGCTCGCCCTTCTCGGTCAGCGTGCCGGGACCCACGGCGAGCACCTCGCCCTCCTGCGGCTTCTCCTTCGCCGTGTCGGGGATGATGATGCCGCCCGCGGTCTTCTCCTCGGCCGTGATGCGGCGGACGAGGACGCGGTCGTGCAGGGGACGGAACTTCATGGCGGTTCTCTCTCCTGAACGCTCTCAGGGATGGGGAACCTCCTGCCCGACGGCGCCGTTAGCACTCGCCCGGGAGGAGTGCCAGCGATCTAGAAAGCCCGCCCGCGCGAGTCAAGGGAGTGGCAGCACTCGCCGAGCGCGAGTGCTAAACGCCTGATTTAACGAAAGATTTTTCTGGATTCCCGCGTCGCGGCGTGTCACCCTTCCGTCATGGGCGGCCCCGCAGAGGGTCGGCCGGGAGGTCACAGCGCCGGCCATGCGGGCCAACCCCGCCCTGTCCAGGAGGTCTCGCGCGTGCTCGACGCCCTGCAGCCCATGGTGAAGATCCCCGACTGGCGCCTCACCACCGCCGAAATCCTCTACCGGATGCCCGACCACCCCTCGCTGCTGCAGAGTTTCGTCTGGCAGAAGCACGATCTCGCGCCCGGCTTCCCCGAACTCACCCGCTTCCTCGAGTTCTGGCGGCGCGAGATCGAGGGCGCGCTCCATTCCGTCCGCGTGGCCAGCACCTCGCTCATCAAGCCGGCCGAGTTGCGCTACGCCAACGGCGTCTTCACCATCCACTGAGCGGGCCGGGGAGGGGGCGGCGCCGCCCGCCCCTCACCGCTGCCGCCAGGGCAGGCCGCTCGCCTTCCAGCCGGCCACAGTGCCGCGATGGCCCTCGGCGTCCACCGGTCCCTCGAAGCCGTCGGCGATGTTGAAGGCGTGCGGGAAGCCAGCGGCGACCGCCGCCTGGCCCGCCGCCAGGCTGCGCGCGCCTGACCGGCAGAGGTAATAGACCTTGTGCTGCGGCGTGATGCCCGCCTTGCGCAGATGCTCCACGAAGTGGCCGTTCACCTGCATGGTGGGGAACACCTGCCAGGGGATCAGCACCGGCTGCTTGCCCGCCGCGCTCAGGTCCGGCAGGCCGACGAAGTTCCATTCCGCATCCGTGCGCACATCCACGAGCACGGCGTCGGGGTCGGTGGTCAGGGCCTCCCAGGCCGCCCGGGGCGGCACGTCGGGCACATCGGTCATGGCGCTCTCCGCGAGGTGTCGCGCGCAACATGGTGCAGCGCACGCGGCGCGGCAATGCGCCCCTTGCCCAGCGCGCCCAGGCTGCGGCAGCGTCTCGATCCCGACCGCGAGGAACGCCGCATGAACCCTCTCTCCCGCCGCGCCGCCCTGGCCGGCGCCGCCGCCCTGCCTCTCGCCGCGCCCGGCCTCGCGCGCGCCCAGCCGGCCCGGCTGCGCCTCACCCTCGACTGGGCCTTCCAGGCGCCCAACGCCTTCGCCCTGCTCGCGCGCGAGCGCGGCTATTTCCGCGAGGCCGGCATCGAGGTGCAGGTGGACCGCGGCCAGGGCTCGGGGGGCGTGCCGCCCGCCCTCGTCGCCGGCACGCACGAGATGGGTTATGCCGACATCAACCCCGCGATCCGCTTCCTCGCGCAGAACCCCGATTCGGGGCTGCTCTGCGTCGCCGTGCTGCATGACCGCGCGCCGCTCTGCGTCATCGTGCGCGCCGACGGGCCCATTCGCACGCCGAAGGATCTGGAGGGCAAGCGCCTCGCCGCGCCGGATTTCGACGCCGGCCGCCAACTCTTCCCCGCCTTCGCCCGCGCCGCCGGGGTGGATGCCGGCCGCGTCACCTTCCTCTCCGTCGCCCCCGCCCTGCGCGAGCCCATGCTCGTGCGGCGCGAGGCGGACGGCATCACCGGCTTCGTCACCACCTCGGCGCTGGCGCTGAAGGGAATCGGCCTCGACCACCCGCAGCAGCGGGTGATGATGTATTATGACCACGGGCTGAACCTCTACGGCGGCGCGCTGCTCACCACCCGCGCCTTCGCCGAGCGCAACCCCGCCGTGGTGCGCGGCGCGGTGGCCGCCCTGATCCGCGGCTTCCGCGACACCATCGCGAGCCCGGACGCCATGCTCGCCGTGCTGCGCCAGGTGGAGCCGCTGACCGACCTCGCCCTCGAGCGCGAGCGCCACATGATGAACATGGAGCGCGTGGTGATCACCCCGCATGTGCGCGCGAACGGGATTTCGGCGGTGGACATGGGCCGGCTGCAGACCGCCATCCGCGCCGTGGAGGGCGCCTTCGGCCTGCCCGAGCGGCTGGAGGCGGCGCGCTTCTACAGCGAGGAGTTCCTGCCGCCCGCGGAGCAGCGGCGGATCTGAGCCCGCCCGCGGCCCTCTCGGCGCCGGGGCGCCGCCCGCGCCCTGCCTCTTCCCCGCCTGTCCTGCCTGTTTCGCGGGCAGGCCGGGCGCAGGGCGGCCGGCACCGGGCCTCAGGCGGCTTGGCCCCCCCGCCCCGCCCCTGCTACCCGCAGCACATGCGCCCCGATTCCCGCCCGCCCGAGACGCCCGCATGAGCAAGGCCTTCGTCCAGATCGACAATGTCGCCATGCGCTACGGCGGCGTGGAGGGCACCCTCGCGCTGGAGGGCTGCTCGCTCGAGGTGCAGCAGGGCGAGTTCGTCGCCGTCGTCGGCCCCTCGGGCTGCGGCAAGTCCACCCTGATGCGCCTCGTCTCCGGGCTCTGGCCTGCCACCGACGGCAATGTGCTGGTCGGCAACAAGGAGGTGGACGGGCCGCTCGACCTCGTGGGCATGGCCTTCCAGAACCCCACCCTGCTGCCTTGGCGCACCATCCTCGAGAACGTGATGCTGCCGCTCGAGATCGTGCCGGCGCACCGCAGGCGCCTGCGCAGCGAACGCGCCATGTACGAGGCGAAGGCGCTCGAGCTGCTCAAGCTCGTCGGCCTCGAGGGCTTCGCGGGCAAGCAGCCCTACCAGCTCTCGGGCGGCATGCAGCAGCGCACCAGCCTCTGCCGCGCGCTGATCCACGAGCCGCCGCTGCTGATGCTGGACGAGCCCTTCTCCGCGCTCGACGTGTTCACGCGCGAGGATCTCTGGGCCGTGCTGCAGAATGTCTGGATGGCGCGCAAGCCCACCGTGATCCTCGTCACCCACGACCTGCGCGAGGCCGCCTACCTCGCCGACCGCGTGCTGGTGATGAGCGCGCGCCCGGGCCGCATCATCGCCGAGCGCCGCGTGGAGTTCCCGCGCCCGCGCAGCATGGAGACGACCTTCCTGCCCGAGTTCACCTCCCTCGTCGCGGATCTCCGCGCCTACATCGCCGCCGCCCGGAAGGGCGAGGAGGTCAGCTGATGTCCACCCGCGCCCAGGCCCGTCTCGAAGCCATGGCGGCGGCCGCCCGCCGCCAGCGCCGCCTGCAGGCCTGGCTGCCCTGGATGGTGCTGATCGGCGCCTTCCTGCTGTGGGAGATGCTGGTGGAGGTGTTCGGCATCTCCACCTTCATCCTGCCCGCGCCCACCGATGTCTGGGCCGCGGCGGTGCGCTGGTGGAAGCCGCTGATGGACGACAGCCTCGTCACCCTCGGCACCACGCTGGCGGGCTTCGCGCTGGCGGTGGTGGGGGGGCTGCTGCTCGGCATCGCCATCGGCAGCTCCACCCTGGTGTACAAGGGGCTCTATCCGCTGCTGATCGCCTTCAACTCCATCCCGAAGGTGGCGGTGGTGCCGGTGCTGATCGTCTGGTTCGGCATCGGCATCTGGCCGGCCATCATCACCGCCTTCCTGATCAGCTTCTTCCCGATCGTGGTGAATGTCGCGACCGGCATCGCGACGGTGGAGCCCGAGCTGCGCGACGTGCTGCGCGCGCTGGGCGCCCGGCCGGTGGACATCATCCGCAAGGTGGGGCTGCCGCGCGCCATGCCCTATTTCTTCGCCTCGCTGAAGGTGGCCATCACGGTGGCCTTCGTCGGCGCCATCATCGCCGAGAGCGTGGCGCCCAATGCCGGCATCGGGCGGCTGATGATGGTCGCCTCCTCCCGCTTCGACGTGCCGCTGGTGTTCGCCGGGCTGATCGTGACGGGGCTGATGGGCATCATGCTCTACTGGATCGCCGAGTTCATCGAGCGGCGCACCATCGGCTGGGCCATGCGCGGGCAGGAGCAGCAGCTCTCGACCGGCGGCTGAAACGCCCTCACCCGTCCTGCACGCCGAGCGCCCGGGCGGGCGCCGGCGGCGGCGGCGGCAGCCGCCAGAGCAGGAACAGCATGAGGAACAGCGCGGGCAGGGCGGCCGCCGTGGTCATCAGGAAGAACCAGGTCCAGCCCAGCGCCTCGGCCCATTGCCCGGACCAGCCGCCGAGCACCCGCAGCGGCACCGCCGCCAGCGAGGAGAGCAGCGCGTATTGCGTGGCGCTGAAGGCGCGGCGGGTCAGCGAGGTCAGGTAGGCCACGAAGGCCGCATCCGCCAGGCCGTCGGTGAAGTTCTCCACCCCCACCTGGGCGTAGAGCATCCCGATGTCGCGCCCCGCGTGATACAGCGCCACATACATCAGGTTCGAGAGCATCTGCAGCAGCCCGGTGACGACCAGCGCCCGCCCCGTGCCGATGCGCGCGACGAACCAGCCCCCCGCCACCACCCCGCCCAGCGTCATCGCGAGGCCGAAGACGCTCGCCACCGCCGCCACCTCGCCCCGGGTGAAGCCGAGCTGCCGGTAGAAGGGCGCGGTCATGATGCCGGCCAGCGCTTCGCCCAGCTTGAACAGCGCGACGAAGAGCAGGATGGCGAGCCAGTAGCGCCGGCCCATGAAGTCCCGGAACGGGTCCACCACCGCCACGCGCAGGCGGCGCGCCCAGCCCATCGCCTCGCGCGGCGGCGCCTGGGGCTCGGGCGCCAGCAGCACGGCCAGGAAGCCCACCCCCACCAGCGCCGCGCAGTAGAGGAAGGCGCCGTCCCAGCCCACCAGCCCCACCATGCCCAGCGCCCCGGCATTGGCCGCGAGCAGCGCGAAGCGATAGCCCCAGACATAGCAGGCGAAGCCGTAGCCCTGCTGCTGCTCCTCCAGGATCTCGATGCGATACGCATCCACCACGATGTCCTGGCTGGCCGAGAGGAAGGCCACGAGCACCGCCACCGCCGCCGTCAGCGCCGCGTTCTGCGCCGGGTCGGTCAGCCCCATGGCGGCGATGGCGAGCATCAGCGGCGGCTGGAGGGAGGCGAGCCAGCCGCGCCGGCGCCCCAGGCCGCGGAACAGCGGCGGCGGCGCGTGGTCCATCACCGGCGACCACAGGAACTTCAGCGAATAGGCGAGGCCGATGAGCGCCGTGAAGCCGATGGCGGCGAGGCTGAGCTGGCTCTCGCTGAACCACTGCCGCAGCACGAAGCCGGTCAGCGGCAGCGGCACGCCGGCGGCGAAGCCGAGCGCCAGCATGATGAGGAAGCGGCGGTCACGAAGCAGGGCGGCCATGCGGCGCTTCGCTATCAGGCGGCGGGGCGCTTCGCTACATCACGGACATGACCGCACCGGCCCGCCTGCACCTGATCCGCCACGCCCTTGTCGAGCCCTCCGCCCGCGCCGTGCTCTACGGCAACATGGACGTGGCGCTGTGCGAGATGGCGCTGCGGCAGGAGGCCGCGCTGTATCGCTGGCTGGCGGCGCGGCTGCCGCGCCCGGCGCGCTGGGTGGTCACGCCCCTCTCGCGCACCCGGGCCACGGCGGCCGCCATCTTCGCCGCCGGCTATCCGGAACAGCAGCTCCTCGTCGAGCCGGACCTCGCCGAGCAGGCGCTGGGCGAATGGCAGGGCATCAGCCACGAGGAGCTCACAGAGCGGCTGCGCCACCCCCCGCATCCCTTCTGGCCCCATGCCGCGCATGAGCGCCCGCCGGGGGGCGAGAGCCTCGACGACGTGCGCCGCCGCGTCGGGCCGGCGATCGAACGGCTGGCCGCGGCAGGGGGCGAGAGCGTGGTCATCGCCCATGGCGGCAGCATCCGTGCGGCGCTGGCGCACGCGATGGACCTGGACGCGCACCGGGCGCTGATGTTCTCGGTGCGCAACCTCTCCGTCACCACGCTCGAGAAACATGGAAGGGACTGGCGGGTGGTGGCGGTGAACGAGGAACCCTTCTGGCCCGGCTGAGCGCCTGCCCCGGACCCGCCCCGAAATCGCTTCCGGCGCGCCACAACCCCGGCTAGAATCGCGGTCCGTGCGGGAGTTATCGGGGGAAACTCATGCGCAATCTGATGCTTCTCGCCGCCGCCGCGCTGCTCGCGGCCTGCGCCGGGGAACCGACGCGCAACGCGCCCCAGGCGCTGGTGGACCGTGCGGCGCTGACCGTCCAGGACATCCTGATGGAGGAGCATGACCGGCTGGACGCCGCCTCCGCCCTGCGCCGCGCGCGCGGCGTGCTGGTCTGCCCGCGCAGCTTCCGCGCCGCCTTCTTCGCCGGCGGCGAGGGCGGAGGCTGCGTGCTGGTGGGGCGCGACGCCGCCGGCTCCTGGTCCTCCCCGGCCTTCTACGCCATGGCTTCGGGCAGTTTCGGGCTCCAGGCCGGCATCCAGGACAGCCAGACCCTGCTGCTGCTGATGAGCGAGCGGGCGCTGAACGCGGTGATCAACAACCAGTTCAAGCTGGGGGCCGACGCCTCGCTCGCCCTGGCCACGCTCGGCGGTTCGGTGGAAGGCGCGACAACAACCAATCTCGGCGCCGACATCCTGGCCTTCTCGCGCTCGCGCGGGCTGTTCGCCGGGCTCGCGATCGACGGCTCCGTGATCAACGCCCAGCCCGAATGGAACCGCGCCTACTACGGCCGCGAGGTCACGCCGCGGGACATCGTCATCAACATGGTCGTGCACAATCCGGGCGCCGATCCGCTGCGCGCGGCGCTGCTGCGCTTCGGCGGCCAGGCTGCCCATGCCGCCGCCCCCGCGCCAACCCCCATCTCCGGGGCCGCGCCGCGTGGCACGCAGCAGGCCGCGCGCGCCTCCACCGGCGGCGTGAGCCGCACCCCCCTTCCCCCGCCGCCCCGCTGAGGTCCGCCGTGCTCCGCCGCGCCCTGCTCGCCGCCCTGCTGCTCTGCGCCGCGCCCGCCGCCCGCGCCGAGCCGCTGCAGGAGGCCCAGGCGCTGGTGGACCAGGCCACCCTCGCCCTGCCCGAGCTGCTGGCCTTCGGCGAGCCCGGCCTCGAACAGCAGGCGCGCGCCCTGCTGCGCGAGGCGCGCGGCGTGGTGGTCTGCCCGCGCATCTTCCGCGCCGGCTTCTTCTTCGGCGGGCGCGGCGGCGGCTGCGTGATGCTCGGGCGCATGGCCGATGGCGCCTGGACGTCGCCCGCCTTCTTCGCCCTGGGCGGCGCCGGCTTCGGCCTGCAGATCGGCGTGCAGGACATGGCGCTGCTGATGATCGTGCGCAGCGAGCGCGCCCTCTCCGCCCTGCTCGACAGCCAGTTCACCTTCGGCGGCGATGTCGGCCTCGCCGTCGCCACCCTAGGCGCGGGGGTGCAGGGGGCGCTGACCTCGGCGCTGGGCGGGGCGGATGTCGTCACCATCGCCCGCGCGCGCGGCCTCTTCGCCGGGGTGAGCCTGGAGGGCTCGCTCTTCTCCTCGCGCAGCGAATGGAACCGCGCCTATTACGGGCGCGACGTGGCGGCGCGCCAGCTCGTGCTGTTCGGCGAGGGCCACAACCCGGCGGCCGACCGGCTGCGCGGCGAGCTGGCGCGCTTCGCGGCGCGCTGAGCGCCCCCTGCGCCGGAGCGGTTTCCGGATGACCGGCCAGCGCTCCCGCCTCGTCATCCCGAGCGGCGTCACGCACGGACCGATTCCAGCCCCGTGCGATCCGCTCTAGGCTTGGCCGGCCATGAGCGCCGAAGCCCCCGCCCGCCCGCCCGGCCTGGGCGAGCCCGCCCCCCATTTCGCCGCCGCGAGCGATTCCAACCCGCGCTTCGTCTTCGACACGGCGGCCGGGCGCTATCTGCTGCTGGTCTTCCTCGGGAGCGCCGCCCTCCCCGCCTCGGCCGAGGCCTGGGCGCGGCTGGCCGCGGCGCAGGCACAGGGCCGGCTGGACGACGAGAGCTGCGCCGCCTTCGCCGTCACCCTGGACCCCGCCGACCGCGACCGCATCGCCGAGCGCCTGCCCGGGCTGCGCGTGCTGCGCGACCATGACGGCGCGGTGAGCCGCCTCTACGGCGCCGCGGCCGGCACCCGGTGCTTCCCCTACGCCCTGCTGCTCGACCCCGGGCTGCGCGTGATGGCGGGCGCGCCGCTCTCGGGGCTGCCCGCGCTGCTCGAGCAGATCGCGCGGCTGCCGCCGCCCGCCGGGCATGCGGGCATCGAGACCCCCGCCCCCGTGCTGATCCTGCCGCGCGTGCTGGAGCCGGAGTTCTGCGCCCGCCTCATCGCGCTCTACGAGGCGCATGGCGGCAGGGAGAGCGGCTTCATGCGCGACGTGGAGGGCCGCACGGTCGAGGTCGCGGACCCCCGCCACAAGCGCCGCCGCGACCACATCATCGAGGACGAGGAGGTGAAGGCCGCTCTGCGCGCCCGCCTCGCCCGGCGCCTGCTGCCGGAAATCCGCAAGGCCTTCCAGTTCGAGGCCACCCGCATCGAGCGCTACATCGTCGCCTGCTACGACGCGGCCGAGGGCGGGCATTTCCGCGCGCACCGCGACAACACCACGCTGGGCACCGCGCACCGGCGCTTCGCCGTGACCATCAACCTCAACGCGGAGTTCGAGGGCGGAATGCTGCGCTTCCCCGAGTTCGGCGAGCGGCTCTACCGCCCGCCGCCCGGCGGGGCGGTGGTGTTCTCCTGCTCGCTGCTGCACGAGGTCACGCCCGTCACGCGCGGGGTGCGCTACGCCACGCTGCCCTTCCTCTACGACGACGCGGCGGCGGCGCTGCGCGAACGCAACCTCCGCCACCTCGGCCCCGCCGAGGCCGCCACGCCGGGGTGAGGCTGCCCAGCGCCGCGAAGGGCGCTACAATGACAGCGTGTCCGCACCCCCGCCCTTCTGGCAGACCACGCCGCTCGAGAAGATGACGCGCGCGCAGTGGGAGAGCCTCTGCGACGGCTGCGGCCGCTGCTGCCTGCACAAGATCCGCGACGAGGACACGGGGCGGGTGCACCACACCGAGGTGGCCTGCCGCCTGCTCGACCTCGCCACCGCCCGCTGCACGGACTACGCCCACCGCAAGGCGCGCGTGCCGGACTGCATCCGCCTCACCCCCGCGCGGCTGCGCAAGATGGACTGGCTCCCGCCCACCTGCGCCTACCGGCTGCTGGCCGAGGGGCGGGACCTGCCCGCCTGGCACCCGCTGCGCTCGGGCGAGGCGGGGAGCGTGGCGCGCGCGGGCGTCTCCGTCGCCGGCCGCGCCATCGGCGAGCGCGCGGCCGGGGCGCTCGAGGATCACGTCGTGACATGGCCCGCGCGCTGGCCGCGGCGCGCCGGCGAGAAGCCCCCTTTTCTGCCCCACTCCGTGCAAGGAAACGCCCGATGAAGGACGCGCTCTACGGCGGGATCAACGCCGCGGTGCTCACCGCGATGAAGCCCGACCTCTCCCCCGACCTCGACCGCATGGCCGCCCACGCGAAGTGGCTGCTGGCCAATGGCTGCAACGGCCTTGGCATCCTCGGCACCACGGGCGAGGCCAACAGCTTCGGCCTGCATGAGCGGATGGCGATCCTCGAGGGGCTGATCGCGCGCGGCGTGCCGGCCGCGGCGATGATGCCGGGCACCGGCTGCGCCAGCCTGACCGACACGGTGGAGCTGACGCGTCACGCCCGCGCGCAGGGCTGCCGCGGCGTGCTGCTGCTGCCGCCCTTCTACTACAAGAACCCGAGCGACGACGGGCTCTTCGCCTATTTCGCGCAGGTGGTCGAGCGCGTGGGGCCCGGCATCGCGCTCTACCTCTACCACTTCCCGCAGCAGTCGGCCGTGCCGTTCAGCCTCTCGCTGATCGGCCGGCTGCTCGACGCCTTCCCCGGCGTGTTCAAGGGCGTGAAGGACAGCTCGGGCGACTACGCGAACATGAAGGCGATGATCGACGCCTTCGCCCCGCGCGGCTTCGAGGTGTATTCGGGCAGCGACGAGTTCGTGCAGCGCATCCTGGCCGATGGCGGGGCGGGCTGCATCACCGCCGCCTCGAACGCCAATTGCCACTGGGGCGGCATCGTCTATGCGAAGCGCACGGGGCCCGAGGCCGATGCGGCCCAGGCCATGCTGACCGCCACGCGCAAGGCCGCGACCAGCGTGCCGCTGATCCCGGGCCTGCGCGAGATCATCGCGCGCAGCACGGGCGATGCGGGCTGGCGCACCATCCGCCCGCCGCACCTGCCGCTCTCGCCCGCCGAGGGCGACAAGGTCTGGGCCGCCTGGCAGCAGGCCGGGGCGCTGCCGCTTCCGGGCATGATGAAGCAGGCGGCGGAGTGATGCGCCCGGCACTTGGGCCGGGCGCCGCAGCGCGCGGGGGTGGTGGGGCGGCCGCGCGCGACAAGGAATCCCCCCGCGCGCCGCTGCGCTGCCGCCCGCCGGCGGTGGCGACGGTGCAGGTGGAGGACGACAGGCTGCGCGTCACGCGATGGGACTTCGCGCCCGGCGCGGAGACGGGCTTCCATCGCCATGGCTGGCTCTATGTGGTGGTGCCGCTGCACGACGGCACGCTGCACATCGAGTTCCCCGACGGCACCCACGCCACGGCGGAGCTGAAGGCGGGCGTCGCCTATTCCCGGCCCGCCGGCGTGGAGCACAATGTGGTGAACGGCGGCGCCGCGCCGCTCAGCTTCGTCGAAACCGAGGTGAAGGCCTGGCCCGGCTGAGGGCCGGCCTCACGCCCCCGCCAGCGTCATCCGGTCCACGCGCAGCGTGGGCGCGTCGGTGCCGCGCTTGAACTCCAGGTCGTTGGCGGCGTGCAGCATGCGGAACATCTCGGGCAGCCTGCCCGCGATGGTGATCTCGCTCACCGGCTCGGCGATCCGCCCGTCGCGGATCATGAAGCCCGCCGCACCGCGCGAGTAGTCGCCGGTGATGCCGTTCACGCCCATGCCGATCAGCTCGGTGACGTAGAGCCCCTCGACGATGTCGCCCATCAGCTCGCGCGGGGTGACGTGGCCGGCCTCGAGCCAGAGATTCGTCGGCGCCGGGGCGGGCGGGCCGCCCGTGCCGCGCGCGGCATGGCCCGTGGTGGAGCGGCCGAGCTGCGCAGCGCTTCGGCTGTCCATCAGCCAGGTGGTCAGCACGCCGTCCTCGATCAGCGCGCGGCGGCGGCCGGGCTGGCCCTCGCCGTCGAAGGGGCGGGAGCGCGGGCCGCGCGGCCGCAGCGGGTCGTCCCACACATACATCCCGCGCGGCAGCACCGGCGTGCCCAGCGCGTCCTTGAGGAAGGAGGTGCCGCGCGCGATGGAGGCGCCGTTGATGGCGTTCGCGAGATGGCCGAGCAGCGAGGCCGCGACGCGCGGGTGATACACCACCGGCAGCCGGGCGGATTTCGGGCGGCGCGGGTTGAGCCGCGCCACCGCCTGCTCGCCCGCGCGGCGGCCGACCAGCGCGGCGTCCTCGAGTTCGGAGAGGTGCGTGCGGCTCGCATAATCGTAGTCGCGCTGCATCGCGGTGCCCTCTCCCGCGAGCGCGGTGACGGAGACGCTGTGGCTGGAGCGCGCGTAGGCGCCGAAGAAGCCGCGCGAGGTGGCGAGCGCGCGGCGCGTGCGCGCCCATCCGGCCGAGGCACCCTCGCTGTTCGTCACGCCCCTCACGGCCAGCGCCGCCTCCTCGGCCTCCGCGGCGCGGCGCAGCAGCGCCTCGACCTCCGGCGCCTGCCCGTCGTCGAGTTCGAGCGGACGCGGATCCATCGGCGGGGGCGCATCCAGGATCATCGCGTGCCGGTCCTCCGGCACCAAGCGGGCCATGGCCACGGCACGCTCGGCGAGCGCTGCGAAGCCCGATGGGTCGGCGTCCGTGCCGCTGACGACCGCGACGCGGTGGCCGACGAAGACGCGCAGGCCGAGGTCCAGGCTCTCCGCACGCTCGATCTGTTCCAGCGCGCCGAGCCGGCGCTGGACGGAGAGCGAGGCGGAATGGACGAGAAGCGCATCGGCCTGGTCCGCCCCGGCGCGCTTCGCCGCTGCGAGAAGGGCGGAGAGACGGTCGGCGTCGGTCATGCGGCGAGCTTGTCCGCGATCTCGCCGAGCGCCGGCACCCGGCGGAGCGGCCCGAGCGCGGCGAGGGTGGGCCGGGCGCGGAACAGCCGGGCGGCGGCGCGCTGCACGTCCTCCACGGTGACGGCGGCGATGCGCGCCTTGGTCTCCTCGATCGGGATGACGCGGCCATGCACCTGGATCTGCCGCGCGATCTGCTCGCAGCGCGAGCCGGTGGATTCGAGCGACATGAGCAGGGAGGCGCGGAGCTGCGCCTTCGCGCGGTCCAGCTCCTCGCGCGTCACGTCGCGCTGCACGCGGCGCAGCTCCTCGATGGCGACAGGCACCAGCTCCGCCGCCTGCTCCTCGCCCGTGCCGGCGTAGATCGCGAAGACGCCGCTGTCCTCGTAGGGGTGCGCGAAGGAGTAGATGGAATAGACGAGCCCGCGCCGCTCGCGGATTTCCTGGAACAGACGGGAGGACATGCCGCCGCCGAGCAGGGTGGAGAGCAGCAGCACGGCGTAGTGGTCGGGGTCGGTGTAGTGGGTCGAGGGGAAGCCGAGCACGAGGTGCACCTGATCGAGCTCGCGCTCCTCCCGGTGCTCGCCGCCCAGGTAGCGGGCGGGCTCGGGCGCGGGCGGGGCGACGCGCGGCAGGTCGGCGAAATGGGTTTCGACGAGGCGCAGGATCTCGTCATGCTCCAGCGCGCCGGCCGCGGCCACCACCATCCGCGACGGGCCGTAGTGCCGCGCCATGTAGCCGACCAGCGCCTCCCGTCCCATTCCGCGGATCACCTCCTCGGTGCCGAGCGTCGGGCGGCCCATGGGCTGGCCCGGGAAGCACGCGTGCTGGAAATGGTCGAAGATGATGTCGTCGGGCGTGTCGTTGGCCTGGCCGATCTCCTGCAGGATCACGCCGCGCTCGCGCTCCAGCTCCTCCGGCGCGAGGGTGGAGTGGCAGAGGATGTCGCCGATGATGTCGGCGGCCAGCGCCACGTCCTCCTTCAGCACCTTGCAGTAGTAGGCGGTCTGCTCGCGCGCCGTGTAGGCGTTGATGTGCCCGCCCACGTTCTCGATCTCGCGCGCGATGGCGGCGGCGTCGCGCCGGGCAGTGCCCTTGAAGGCCATGTGCTCGAGGAAGTGGGAGGCGCCGTTCTCGTTCGCGCTCTCGTGGCGCGTGCCCGCATGGACATAGGCGCCGATCGAGACGGTCTCGACGCGCTCCATGCGGTCGGTGGCGACGATGAGCCCGGAGGGAAGGCGGGAAATGCGCAGGCTGTCCGGCATGGCGGGGATATGGGGGATCAGGCGGCGTTGCGCAAAGCATGGCGGCGCAGGAAGCCCTGCACGGCGGCGAGGTCGTTGGGCAGCACGCAGAGGCGCTCCTCGCGCGCGTGGAGGTCGGCGAGCGCAGGGGGCAGCGGGGGGCGCTGGCCGGTGGCCCGCTCCACCGCTTCGGGAAACTTCGCCGGATGGGCGGTGGCGGCGGTGACGACCGGAACGCCGCGGTCCGCCGGCGCGCAGGCCCGGCCGGCGGCCAGACCCACCGCCGTATGCGGATCGGCGAGGTATCCGGCCTCGCGATGCCAGCGGGCGATCTCGGCCAGCGTCCCCGCATCATCCAGCGAGAAGCCGGCGAACTCCGCCGTGGCGGCGCGCCAGGCCGGATCGGGCACGGGCATCCGGCCGGTCGCCCGGAAGTCGCGCATGGTGCGCGCGGTGGCGGCCGCGTCGCGCCCCAGCAGCTCGAACAGCAGCCGCTCGAAGTTGGAGCTCACCTGGATGTCCATCGAGGGCGAAAGGGAGGGCTCGACCGCGCGCACGCTCATGTCGTTGGCGGCGAGGAAGCGGGCCAGGATGTCGTTCCGGTTCGCGCCGACGATCAGGCGCGCGATGGGCAACCCCATGCGCTTCGCCGCCCAGGCGGCCAGCACATTGCCGAAATTTCCCGTGGGCACCGAGACCGCCACCGCGCGCTCCGGTGCGCCGAGCGCGAGTGCGGCCGCCGCGTAGTAGGGGATCTGCGCCGCGATGCGCGCCCAGTTGATGGAGTTCACGGCGGCAAGGCGCATCTCGGCCCGGAAGGGCGCGTCCATGAACATCGCCTTCACGAGGTCCTGGCAGTCGTCGAAGCTGCCCTCGATGGCGATGTTGACGACATTGGGGGCGAGCACGGTGGTCATCTGCCGCCGCTGCACCTCGCTCGTGCGGCCGCGCGGGTGCAGGATCACGATGTCCACCGCCGCGCGGTCGCGGCAGGCCTCGATGGCGGCGCTCCCCGTATCGCCCGAGGTGGCGCCGAGGATGGTGATGCGCTCGCCGCGCCGGGCCAGCACATGGTCGAACAGCCGGCCGAGAAGCTGCAGCGCCACGTCCTTGAAGGCCAGGGTGGGGCCGTGGAACAGCTCCAGCGCGAAGTCGCGCGGGCCGAGCTGCACCAGCGGCACCGTCGCGGGATGGCGGAAGCCGGCATAGGCCGCGCGCGTGAGCGCGTGCAGCTCCTCGAAACCGAGCGCCCCGCCCGTGAAGGGGTGGATGATCCGCGCGGCGAGTTCCGCGTAGGGCAGGCCGCGAAGCGCGCGCCATTCGGCGGCGCCGAGGCGCGGCCAGGCTTCGGGCACGAACAGCCCGCCATCCTCGGCGAGACCGGCGAGAAGGACATCCTCGAAGCCGCGGGGCGCGGCCTCGCCACGGGTGGAGATGTAGCGCATGGGGCGGGAAGCTAGCGCCTCCCGCCCGCCGCGCCTACTCCGCCGCCTGCAGGGCGGTCGCCGCGGCGTAGGCCGCGAGCGGCGCGCAGGTGCAGACGAGGTGGCGGTCGCCATGGACGTTGTCCACCCGCTTCACGGGCGGCCAGTATTTCTGCGCCCTGATCCAGGGCAGCGGGAAGGCGGCCTGCTCGCGCGTATAGGGGTGGGTCCAGGCGCTCGCCGTCACCTCGGCGGCGGTGTGCGGGGCGTTCTTGAGCGGGTTGTCGGCGCGGTCCATCCGCCCCTGCTCGATGGCGCGGATCTCGGCGCGGATCGCGATCATCGCCTCGACGAAGCGGTCGAGCTCGGCCTTGGTCTCGCTCTCGGTCGGCTCCACCATCAGGGTGCCGGCCACGGGCCAGGACATGGTGGGCGCGTGGAAGCCGTAGTCCTGCAGGCGCTTGGCGATGTCCTCCACGCTCACGCCCGCGCTCTGCTGGAAGCCCCGGCAGTCGAGGATGCACTCGTGCGCCACCATGCCCTTCGCGCCGCGGTAGAGGATGGGATAGTGGTCGGAGAGGCGGGCGGCGAGGTAGTTGGCGTTGAGGATCGCGACCTGCGTCGCGCGCCGCAGCCCCTCCGCCCCCATCATCCGGATGTAGGCGTAGCTGATGGGCAGGATGGCGGCGCTGCCGAAGGGTGCGGCGCTGACCGGGCCGAAGCCCGTGGCCGGCCCCGCCTCGGGCAGGAGCGGATGGTTGGGCAGGAAGGGCGCGAGATGCGCCGCCACCCCGATGGGCCCCACCCCGGGGCCGCCGCCGCCGTGCGGGATGCAGAAGGTCTTGTGCAGGTTGAGGTGGCAGACGTCCGCGCCGATCGCGGCCGGCGAAGTGAGGCCGACCTGCGCGTTCATGTTGGCGCCGTCCATGTAGACCTGCCCGCCCTGGGCGTGGACCAGCGCGCAGATGTCGCGGATCCCCTCCTCGAAAACGCCGTGGGTGGAGGGGTAGGTGACCATCAGCGCGGCGAGCTCGGGCCCGTGCCGGGCGGCCTTCTCGCGCAGGTCGGCGAGATCGACATTGCCCTCGCGGTCGCAGCCAACGACGACGACCTTCATCCCCGCCATCACCGCCGAGGCCGGGTTGGTGCCGTGCGCGCTGGCGGGGATCAGGCAGATGTTCCGGTGCCCCTCGCCGCGCGCGCGATGCCAGGCGCGGATGGCGAGCAGCCCGGCATACTCGCCCTGGCTGCCGGCATTGGGCTGCAGCGAGACGGCGGCGAAGCCCGTGACCGCGCAGAGCCAGGCCTCGAGGCGGCGGATCAGCTCGATGTAGCCCTGCGCCTGATCCACCGGTGCGAAGGGGTGGATGTCGGCGAAGCCCGGGAAGGTGATCGGGATCATCTCCGCCGTCGCGTTCAGCTTCATGGTGCAGGAGCCGAGCGGGATCATCGACCGGTTGAGCGCGATGTCCTTTTCCTCCAGCCGCTTCATGTAGCGGAGCATGGCGTGCTCGGCGTGGTGGCTGTTGAACACCTCCGCCGTGAGGAAGGCGCTGCGGCGCGCGAGGCCCGCGGGGATGCCGCCGGCCGCGGCGCCGATCCCGGCCCCGAAGAGGCGGCAGAGGGTGGCGAGCTCCTCGCGCGTCACCGTCTCGTCGAAGGCGACGGCGAGGCGCGCCCCGTCCACGCGGCGGAGGTTGAAGCCCGCCTCCAGCGCGGCGGCCATGATGTCCTCGGTGCGCGGGCCCGTCTCGATGCAGACCGTGTCGAAGAAGGCCTCGTGCGTCAGCGCGAAGCCGGCGGCCTTCGCCGCGCCGGCGAGCGCGCGCGCCTGCAGCGCCACGCGCCGCGCGATGCGCGCGAGGCCCTCCGGCCCGTGCCACACCGCGTACATGGAGGCCATCACCGCCAGCAGCACCTGCGCGGTGCAGATGTTGGAGGTGGCCTTCTCGCGGCGGATGTGCTGCTCGCGCGTCTGCAGCGCGAGCCGCATGGCGGGCGCGCCCGCCGCATCCACCGAGACGCCCACCAGGCGGCCGGGCAGGCCGCGCTTCAGCGCGTCCTTCACCGCGATGAAGCCGGCGTGCGGGCCGCCATAGCCGAGCGGCACGCCGAAGCGCTGCGCGGAGCCGACCACGATGTCCGCCCCCATCTCGCCGGGCGGCGTGACGAGGGTGAGCGCGAGAAGATCGGCGGCGACGATGGCCAGCGCGCCCGCGCCATGGGCGGCGGCGATCTCGGGGGCGATGTCGCGCAGCTCGCCCGTGGTGCCGGGATATTGCGTCAGCAGGGCGAAGGGCTTCTCGGCCGCGACGGTCGCGGCAAGCGCCGCGGGCTCCGCCACCACGACGCGGATGCCCACCGGCTCGGCCCGGGTGCGCACCACGGCGATGGTCTGCGGATGGAGGTCCGCGGCCACCACGAGCACGTCGCTCTTCGCCTTGTGGGCGGCGTGCGCGAGCGTCACGGCCTCCGCCGCCGCCGTCGCCTCGTCGAGCAGCGAGGCGCCGGCCACCGGCAGGCCGGCGAGGTCGCAGATCATGGTCTGGAAATTGACCAGCGCCTCGAGACGCCCCTGGGCGATCTCCGCCTGATAGGGCGTGTAGGCCGTGTACCAGCCCGGGTTCTCGAGAATGTTGCGCAGGATCACCGGCGGGGTGTGCGTCCCGTGATAGCCCATGCCGATCAGGCTGCGCTTGCGGACATTGCGCTCGGAGAGCGCGCGCAGCTCGGCGATCGCCGCCGCCTCGCCCACCGGGTCGGGAAGGGCCGAGAGGTCCGCGCCGCGGATGGCGGCCGGCACGGTCTTCGCCACCAGCTCCTCGAGGTCGCGGCAGCCCACCGCGGCGAGCATCCCGGCGACCTCGGCCGCGGAGGGGCCGATGTGGCGGCGGATGAAGTCGCCCTCGTCCTCCAGGGCGCGCAGCTCCTCGGCGAGCGTCATGCCAGCGTCTCCAGGAAGGCGGCGTAGGCGTCGGCGTCCATCAGGTCGTCGGGCAGGGGGCCGCTGGGCGCGATCTTGAAGAACCAGCCCGCGCCGGTCGGATCGCTGTTGATCCGCCCCGGCTCCTCGGCCAGGGCGGCATTCACCTCCACCACCTTGCCCGCGATGGGCGCATAGACGTCGGAGGCGGCCTTCACGCTCTCCACCACGGCCACGGCCTCGCCGGCCTCCACCTCGCGGCCGGGCTCTGGCAGGTCCACGAACACCACGTCGCCGAGCGCGTTCTGCGCGTGGTCGGTGATGCCGACCACCGCCACATCGCCCTCCAGGCGCAGCCACTCGTGGTCCTTGGTGAACTTCAACGCGCTCATGGGGCGGTTCTCCTTCAGCGGGCGTAGCGATGCGGGTGGAAGGGAAGGGGCGCGACGCGGGCGGGCAGCGCCTTGCCGCGCACGACGAGGTCGAGCGGCGTGCCGTCGGCGGCGTGGGCACGCTGCACGTAACCCATGGCCACGGGGCCGTTCACCGAGGGGCCGAAGCCGCCCGAAGTGACCTCGCCGATCTTCGCGCCGCCGGCGCGAATCTCCGTGTGGGCGCGGGCGGGCTGCCGGCCTTCCGGCCGGATGCCGACGCGCAGCCGCGCGGGGCCCTTGTCCAGCGCCTCGCGCACCGCCTCGGCACCGCGGAAGTTCCACTCCATGCGGCGGCGCTTGCCGATGGACCAGGTGAGCGCGGCCTCCACCGGGTTCGTCGTCTCGTCGATGTCGTTGCCGTAGAGGCAGAGCCCCGCCTCCAGCCGCAGCGAATCCCGCGCGCCGAGTCCCGCGGGCATCACCCCCGGCATGGCCAGCAGCGCCTTGGCAAGCGCCGTGGCCTGCTCGACCGGGACCGAGATCTCGTATCCGTCCTCGCCCGTGTAGCCTGAGCGCGAGGCGATCACCTCGATGCCGGCGATGGTCATGGGCGCGATGCCCATGAAGCTGAGGCCGCTCGGGATCAGCGCCGCCACGCCCGGGCCCTGGATGGCGAGCAGCGCGCGCCCGGGCAGCGGGCGCAGCCGCACGCCGGCGGGCAGCACGCTCTCGATGAGCGGAAAGTCCAGGTGCTTGCGCGCCGCGTTCACGACGAGGAAGAGCCGGTCGCCCAGGTTGGCGAACATGAAGTCGTCCAGGATGCCGCCCTGTTCGTTCAGCAGCAGCCCGTAGCGCTGGCGCCCGGGCTTGAGGCCCTGCACATCGGCCGGCGTCAGCGCCTCCAGCGCGGCGGCCGCGCCCTCTCCCAGCAGCTCGGCCTGGCCCATGTGCGAGACGTCGAACAGCGCCGCGGCCGCGCGGCAGTGCAGGTGCTCGGCCATGATGCCGGCCGGATAGTGCAGGGGCATGCTGTAGCCGGCGAAGGCCACCATGCGCGCGCCGAGCTCGCGGTGCAGGGCATCGAGCGGCGTGGTGTGAAGCGTCTCGGTCGCGGTCACGATTCCCCCTGCCGAGCGGGCGGCGGTTGCGGTCGTGACCCCCCTCTGTCCCGTGACCTGAGAGATTCAGCATGCACGCCCGCAGCCCGACCGATTCACGCCCGCGGGCCATCAGGCCCTGCGGCGATCGGACGCGACGGTGGCGCGCCGCCTTACTCCTTCGGTGCCGAGCCCCCATGGAGGGGGCACGGGCTTTCCAGAGTGCCCTGTCGCGCGCGGCCCTTCTGCCTGAGCGGTTCCGGGGGCCGGTTGCGCCTTCGGCGACCGGGGCCCGTGGCGAGGCCCCGATTCTCTCCCGCACGCGATGCGCAGGCACCACGTTTCTGCCCGGGGATTGTGGCCAAGGCAAGGCGCATCGCGCCGCCGCGGCCCACACTCGCGCTTGCCGGCGCGGGGCGCGCCCGTCAGGCCGATTCCTTCCGCCGGCCCATCACGAGGCCGAGCGCGAGCAGCCCGCAGGCGGCGAGCAGAAGCCCCGCCTCCAGCCCGAATCCCCAGCGGATCGCGCCCATCAGCGGCGGGCCCATCGCCTGGCCCAGGAAGAAGTGGAAGGCGTGCAGCGACACGGCCGAGGCGCGCGCCTGGGGCGCCACCTCCGTCACGCGCGTCTGCAGCGAGTTGTGCAGCATGAAGAAGCCGGTGCCGAGGAACAGCCCCGCGCCCACGAAGAGCCATGCTGCGGGCGCGAGAGCCAGCCCCGCGAGTCCCGCCCCGGCCAGCGCCCCGCCCAGCCGCATCATCCGCCGCGGCCCCAGCCGCGCGACCAGCAGCGGGGCGCAGGCGGCATAGAGGAAGCCGCCGCAGCCGAAGGCGGCCACGGTCAGCCCTGCCTCGCGCGTCGCGCCCTTGCCGGTCTCCAGCAGATGGTTGGCGATGAAGGGAAAGCCGCCGAACACCAGCATCCCCTCGATGCCCACCGCCCAGTAGAGCGCGAGCGCCGGCCGATGCGTCAGCAGGAAGCGGTAGCGCGCCACCGCATCGGCGAAGCTGAGCGCGCCGCGCCGATCGGGCATGCGGTCGGCGAGCAGCGGCAGCACGGCAAGGGCGGAAAGCGCCCCGCACAGCGCCATCAGCCCGCGCCAGCCCAGCACCGGCTCGAGCAGCCCGGCCATCGCGCCGCCGGCCATCTGCCCCGCGATCGCGCAGGCGAGGAAGCGGCTGATCGCCACCTGCCGCTCCGCGAGCGGCACGCGGTCGCCGAACAGGGCGAGGGTGACGGGGAAGATGCCCCCGCCCGCCGCGCCGGTGGCCATGCGCAGCAGCAGCAGCACGAGCAGCGTGGGCGCCAGCGCCGAGGCCGCGAGGAACACCGCCTGGAAGGCGAGGGCGAAGAGGATGACGCGCCGCTTGCCCAGCGCATCCGCCACCGGGCCCAGCACCGGCTGCACCAGCGCGAAGGGCAGGGCGAAGGCGGTGGCGAGCAGCGCCACCCGTGTCGGCTCCTGGGCAAAGTCGAGCGCGAGCACGGCCACCAGCGGGTCGGTCACGCGGGTGGCGATGGCCGAGGCGAAGCCCGCCAGCGCGAAGGTGAGGACGAGGCGGTTGTGCTGCGCGCGGGACATCTCGTCTCGGTGGGGCGTGGCTGCCGGCTCAGGCCGCAGGGGGCGGTTCGCCCTGCACGGGCTCGGCGCCCATGCCGCGCAGCATCTCGGTGATGGCCGCTGCGGCCGCCTCCGCCTGGCTGGCCGAGGTGCCCTTGGCCACCAGCGCCACCCCGCCGCCGACAAAGCCCTGCGGCCCATGGGCGCGATAGAAGGGGTAGCTGCCGATCTCCAGCGCCGGGAAGCGCGCCTGGATGGCCGCGAGCTCGGCTGCGATGTTGCCCTCGTACACGCCCAGCGCATGCACGGTGCGCGAGACCACGGGCAGGCCGCCCTTCAGCGAGGGCGCGAGCGCCTCGAACATCGCCTGCATGATGCGCGGCACGCCGGCCATCACGTGCACATTGCCCATGGTGAATCCGGGGGCCGAGGTGATGGCGCAGCGGATGGGCACCGCGCCCAGCGGCAGCGTGGCCATGCGCAGCCGCGCCGCGTTGAACTCCACGGGCGGGTCGCGCCGGGCGTAGTCCTCGGCCATCAGGGCGCGCGTTTCCTCGTGCACCACCCAGGGAACGCCGAAGGCCTCGGCCACGCATTCGCTCGTGATGTCGTCGTGCGTCGGGCCGATGCCGCCTGTGGTGAAGACGTGGTCGAACCTGGCGCGGACCTCGTTGAGGGTGGCGACGATGGTCTCGCGCTGGTCAGGGATCACCCGCGCCTCGCGCAGGGGGATGCCGATCTCGCCGAGGCGGGTGGCGAGATACTGCAGGTTCGCATCGCGGGTGCGGCCGGAGAGCACCTCGTTGCCGATGATCAGCAGGCAGGCGGTGGGGTTGCTCATGGCGGGCCAGCCTAGAGGAAGTCGCGCAGCAGCGCGACGAGGGGCGCATCGGCCGGCGGCATGGGGTAGTCGCCGAGCCGCGCGGGCGCCACCCAGGCCAGGGTCTGGCCCTCGCGCGCGGTCACGCGCCCTTCCCAGCGGCGGCAGACATAGAGCGGCATGAGCAGATGGAACTCCTCATAGCCGTGCGAGGCGAAGAAGAGCGGCGAGAGGCAGGCGCTCTGGGTCGCGATGCCGAGTTCCTCGCGCAGCTCTCGGATCAGGGCGGCCTCGGGCGTCTCGCCCGCGCCGATCTTGCCGCCGGGGAACTCCCACAGCCCCGCCAGGGGCTTTCCGGGCGGGCGCTGCGCCAGCAGCACGCGCCCGTCAGGATCGACCAGCGCGCAGGCGACGACGAGCAGCAGCGGCTTTGCCCCGGCCGGGGCGGGCGCCGCCTCGCGCAGGAAGCGGATCACCGGCATGTTGCGGTTGCGCGAGAGATAGGGCTGGACCTGCCGGCCTGCCTCGCGGAAGCCGAGCCGTCGCAGCACGGCGTGCGAGGCGACGTTGTCGGTCAGCGCGCTGGCGTGGAACCGCGTGAGGCCGAGCTTCCGCTCCGCCCAGTCGAGCAGCCCCGCCGCCGCTTCGCGCGCGATGCCCTGGCCCCAGTATTTCCGCCCGACCCAGTAGCCCAGCTCCGCCCCCGCGTCGCGGTCGAGCGTCAGCCCGATGCAGCCCAGCAGCGCGCCCTCGCGCGTGATCGCGAGGTGATAGGCGCTGCCCCGGGCGATCTGCTCGCGCGTGGCGGCGATCCATTCGAGCGCGAGCCCGTCGCGGTAAGGGAAGGGCACGCGCGCGAGGTTGCCGGCCACCGAATAGTCGTTCACCAGCCGCGTGACCTCGGCGGCGTCCTCGGCCTCCAGCGGGCGCAGCAGCAGCCGCGCCGTGGCGATGGGCAGCTCAGCTCCGGTAGCTGCCATTGATGTCGATGTAGCCGTGCGTCAGGTCGCAGGTCCAGACGGTGGCCTTGCCCCGGCCGAGGCCGATGTCCACCGTGATCTCCACCTCGCGTCCCTTCATGTGCGCGACCACCGGCGCCTCGTCGTAGCCGGGGACGACGCCGCCCTCGCGCGCCATCCACACGCCGCCCACCGCCACCGAGAGCCGGTCGCGGTCGGCCGGCTCGCCGGCCTTGCCCACGGCCATGACGATGCGGCCCCAGTTCGCGTCCTCGCCGGCGATGGCGGTCTTCACGAGCGGCGAGTTGGCAATGCTCATGGCGATGCGGCGCGCGGACTTCGCGCTGACGGCGCCGGTGACCTTCACGGTGATCAGCTTCTGCGCGCCCTCGCCGTCGCGCGCCACCATCAGCGCGAGGTCGTGCAGCACCTCGCCCAGGGCGCGCGCGACGTCGCGCAGCAGAGCGGGCGGCGCGGCGGCGGTGACGCGCGGGTGCCGCGCCTGGCCGGTGGCGAAGAGCAGCACGGTGTCGGAGGTGCTGGTGTCGCTGTCCACCGTCACGCAGTTGAAGCTGGCGTTCACTCCCTTCGCCAGAAGCTTCTGCAGCACCGGAGCGGGGATCTTCGCGTCGGTGGCGAGGAAGCAGAGCATCGTCGCCATGTCGGGCGCGATCATGCCGCTGCCCTTGGCGATGCCGTTGATGGTCACCACCGCATCGCCGATGCGCGCGCGGCGCGTCGCCGCCTTGGGGAAGGTGTCGGTGGTCATGATGGCGCGCGCGGCGGCGGCCCAGCCCTCCTCGGCCAGCGCGCCGAAGGCGCCGGGGAGGGCGGAGAGCAGGCGCTCCGTCGGCAGGGGCTCGCCGATCACGCCGGTGGAGGCGAGGAACACCTCGCCCGGCTTGCACCCGGCCAGCCGTGCCGCGGCCTCGGCGGTGCGCGCGCAGGCCTCGCGCCCGGCCTTGCCGGTGAAGACGTTGCTGTTGCCCGCGTTCACCACCAGCGCGCGGGCGCGGCCGCCCTTCAGCGCGGCGCGGCACCAGTCCACCGGCGCGCCCGGGCATTTGTTGCGGGTGAAGACGCCGGCGACGGTGGTGCCGGGCGCGAAGCGGAACACGGTGAGATCCTCGCGGCCCTTGTAGCGGATGCCGGCGGCGGCGGAGGCGCATTCGGCGCCGGCGACGGCGGGCATCTCGGGCAGCGGGAGCGCGAGGGGCGAGACGGGATGGGCCATGGCGGAAGGGTCTGGCGGAGGTCAGCGGCGCTGGGCGGGGGGGCGTGCGGGCGGCGGCGGTTCGGGCTGCGGGGCGGCGGGCGCGGCCTCGCCCGGGGGCTCGAGGCGCTCGATGCGGGCGCTGGCGCGCACGCGCTGCACGGCGGCGGCCACCTCCTCCTCGATGGCCTGCTGGCGCAACGCCTCGCGGCTGTCCTCGAAGCTCGGCCCGCGCCAGGGGCGGCGCTCCTCCACGCGGATCAGGTGCCAGCCGAACTGGGTGCGCACCGGCGCGGGGCTCACCTGCCCGGGCTGGAGGGCGAAGGCGGCGGCGGCGAACTCGGGCACCATGTCGCCGCGCCGGAAGAAGCCGAGATCGCCGCCGTTGCGCGCCGCGGGGTCGGTCGAGCGGCGGCGCGCCACCTCCTCGAAGCTCGCGCCGCGCTGGATCTCCAGCAGCACGGCGCGCGCCTCCTGCTCGCTGGCGACCAGGATGTGGCGCGCGCGTACCTCCTCCTCGGGGGGGCGGGCGGCCTGTTCGCGCTCGAAGCGGGCGCGCAGCGCCTCCTCGGTCAGGCGCGGCAGCACCTCGCGGCGCAGCAGCGCCTCGCGCAGCTCGTTCTCCTCGAACTGGCGCAGCCGGCGGCGCAGCTCCTCCTCGCGGTCGAGGCCCGCGGCGCGGGCGGCCTGGACCATGGCGCGGTCGGTGATGGCACGGTCCACGAGCTGCTCGAACACCTGGGGCGGGAGCAAGGCGCGCAGCGTGGCAGCCGGCACGGCGCGCAGCTCGGGCGGCATGGCGTCGGCGGCGGCGGCGATCACCTCCTCGAGGCGCAGCTCCTCGCCGTTCACGCGCGCGATCACCGGGTTGGGCTCGGCCGCGGGGGCCTGCGCCATCGCCGGCACCGGGCCGGACAGGGTGGCGGAGGCGAGCAGGAGGGCGGCGAGCGTGAGGCGGGTCATGGGCGGGGAATCCATCAATCCGGCCGGACAATGGCCGATGCCCCGCGCCCCCACAACCCGGCGCGCTTGACGCGCGCGCCCCGGGACGGAACCCTGGCCGCATGGGCACCAGGGTCATGGCGGCCGGCGGCTACCGCTACATTCCGGCCGTGTTCCAGTATTCGGGCGGCGTGGCGGCCGAGCCGGGCTTCCGGCTGGAGCGCGCACGCTTCGCCGAGCCCGTGCCGCTCGCCGAGGGCTTCGCCCGCATCAAGGCGCATCTCGCCTCGCTCGCCCGCCCGCTCGCCGCCTTCGCGCAGTGCGAGCTGCGCAGCCCCGCCCCCTTCACCGAGGCCGGCTTCGCCGCCTTCAACCGCCTCTATGTGGGCGTTCTCCGGGAATGGGGCATCGTGCAGGGCGAGGAGAACCCGGTGGCGCGCAGCAATGTCTGCCCCGAGATCGCGCCCCCGCCCGAACCCGCCTTCCACGCCTTCAGCTACACGGTGCCGGATGAGGCTGCGCCGCCGAGCTTCGTGGTGGCCGGCAGCGGCGAGGCGCGCGAGGGAGGCGCGAGCTATCGCGAGAGCGTGGTGGCCTTCGGCGACACCAGCCGCGAGGGCATGCGGCGGAAATGCGAGTTCGTGCTCGACGAGATGGAGCGGCGCATGGCCGCGCTCGGCTTCGGCTGGCGCGACACCACCGCGGTGCAGGCCTACACCGTGTTCGACTTCGCGCCTCTCTTCCTCGAGCTGTTCGTCCGGCGCGGCGCGGCCCGCCACGGGCTCACCTGGCAGCCCTGCCGCCCGCCCGTGGAGGGGCTGGATTTCGAGATGGATTGCCGGGGCGTGAGCCGGGAACTCGTGCTCCCCGCATAGCCGGGTCGCGGTTGACCCCCCTCGGGGCGGGTCCTATCTCTGCGCTGCTGACCCGCGCGGCCCCGCGCCATCGCCGCACTGTCGCCGCGCCCCGGAGAGATCCTCGCCCCCATGTTCGCCCGCCTCGCCCGTGCCCTGTTCGGTTCCGCGAACGACCGCGCGCTCAAGCGCTACCAGGCGCGGGTGCCCGCCATCAACGCCTGGGAGGAGAAGCTCGCGTCCCTTCCGGACGAGGCGCTGCGCGCCAGGACGGAGGAGTTCCGCGCCCGCCTCGCGCAGGGCGCGACGCTCGACGACCTGCTGGAGGAGGCCTTCGCCACGGTGCGCGAGGCGGCGAAGCGCGTGCTCGGCCTGCGCCACTTCGACGTGCAGCTGATCGGCGGCATGGTGCTGCACGAGGGCAAGATCGCCGAGATGAAGACCGGCGAGGGCAAGACGCTGGTCGCCACGCTGCCGGTCTATCTCAACGCGCTGGCCGGCAAGGGCGTCCACGTCGTCACCGTCAACGACTATCTCGCCAAGCGCGACGCGGAGTGGATGGGCGAGGTGTACGGCTTCCTCGGCCTGACCACGGGCGTGATCGTGCACGGCCTGACGGACGACCAGCGCCGCGCCGCCTACGCCTGCGACGTCACCTACGGCACGAACAACGAGTTCGGGTTCGACTACCTGCGCGATAACATGAAGTATCGGCTGGACGACATGGTCCAGCGCCCCTTCCACTACGCCATCGTGGACGAGGTGGACAGCATCCTGGTGGACGAGGCGCGCACGCCGCTGATCATCTCCGGCCCCACCGACGACACCTCCGACCTCTACCGCCGCGTGGACGCGGTGATGGCCGAGTTCGTGAAGGACCCGGAGCGCTTCGAGAAGGACGAGAAGCAGCGCACCGTCGCCATGACCGAGAGGGGCGGCGAGGACATCGAGCGCATGCTGCGCGAGGCCGGCGTGCTGACCGAGGGCGACCTCTACGATCCGGTGAATGTCAGCCTGGTGCACCACGTCAACCAGTCGCTGCGCGCGCATGTGCTGTTCAGGCGCGATGTCGAATACGTGGTGCGCAACGACAAGATCGTGATCGTCGACGAGTTCACCGGCCGCATGATGGAAGGCCGGCGCTATTCCGACGGGCTGCACCAGGCGCTGGAGGCGAAGGAGCACGTCACCGTCCAGCCGGAGAACCAGACGCTCGCCTCCATCACCTTCCAGAACTACTTCCGCCTCTATCCCAAGCTCGCCGGCATGACCGGCACGGCCGCCACCGAGGCCGACGAGTTCATGGAGATCTACAAGCTCGAGGTGGTGGAAATCCCCACCAACGTGCCGGTGCGCCGGATCGACCAGGACGACGAGGTGTACCGCACGGCGGGCGAGAAGTACGAGGCGGTGATCCGCCTCATCGAGGAGTGCAGGGGCCGCGGCCAGCCCTGCCTCGTCGGCACCACGAGCATCGAGAAGAGCGAGTTGATCTCGGGAATGCTGAAGCGGCGCGGCATCCCGCACAACGTGCTCAACGCGCGCTACCACGAGCAGGAGGCGGCGATCATCGCCCAGGCCGGTCGACCGGGCGCGGTGACCATCGCCACCAACATGGCCGGCCGCGGCACCGACATCAAGCTCGGCGGCAACGCCGAGATGCTGGCCCGCGCCGAGGCCGGCAGCGACGAGGGCGAGGCCTACGAGGCCGCGCTGGCGCGCCATCGCGCCGAGGTGGAGGCGAACAGGGCGAAGGTGACGGAGGCCGGCGGCCTCTTCGTCATCGGCACGGAGCGCCACGAGAGCCGGCGCATCGACAACCAGCTCCGCGGCCGGTCCGGCCGCCAGGGGGATCCGGGCGCGAGCCGCTTCTTCCTCTCCCTGGAGGACGACCTGATGCGCATCTTCGGCAGCGACCGCATGGGCGGGATGCTGACGAAGCTCGGCCTCAAGGAGGGCGAGGCCATCGTCCATCCCTGGATCAACAAGGCGCTGGAGAAGGCACAGAAGAAGGTCGAGGCGCGCAACTTCGACACGCGCAAGAACCTGCTCAAGTACGACGACGTGATGAACGACCAGCGGCGCGAGGTGTATTCGCAGCGCCGCGCCTTCATGGAGGCCGAGGACCTCAGCGAGACCATCGCCGAGATGCGCCGCGAGACCATCGCCGCGCTGGTCGAGCGCGCCATCCCCGAGAACGCCTATCCGGAGCAGTGGGACCTCGCCGGGCTGCAGCGCCGCGTCAAGGAGGTGCTGGGCCTCGACCTGCCCATCGCCGCCTACGCGCAGGAGGAGGGCATCGACGAGGTGCAGGTGCGCGAGCGCATCGAGGCCGCCGCCGATGCCGCCGCCGCCGCCAAGGCCGCGAACATCGGCCCCGACTTCATGCGCATGGTCGAGAAGTCGGTGCTGCTGCAGGTGTTCGACCAGGTGTGGAAGGAGCATCTGCTCAGCCTCGACCACCTGCGCCAGGGCATCGGCCTGCGCGCCTATGGCCAGCGCGACCCGCTGAACGAGTACAAGCGCGAGGCCTTCGTGCTGTTCAACAACATGCTGGAGGAGCTGCGCGAGCGCGTCACCTCGCTGCTGATGCGCGTGGAGTTCGCGCCCGACGCGCCCCCGCCCCAGCCCGAGCCGGTGCGGGTGACGGACATGCGCCACCCCTCGCCCGAGGAGGCGGCCTCCGTCTTCGAGCCGGCATCGGCTCCGGGCGCCTACGGTCTCGCGCTCGCGCCCGCGCGCCGGGCGAGCGAGGTGGACGCGAACGACCCCGCCACCTGGCAGCGCACGCCGCGCAACGCGCCCTGCCCCTGCGGCTCGGGGAAGAAGTACAAGCATTGCCACGGCCGAGGGTGAGCGGCGCCTCACTCTCGCACGGGGATGCACAGGCGCTCGTAATCCCCTGCCGTCGCCGCGAGCAGGCGGCCGAGCGGGAAAGGGCGCGCCGTCATGGGGCGCGCGCCCATGCGCCGGAACAGCGCGGCGGAGGCGGGGGCGCGCACCTCCGCCTCCAGCCGTGCGAGCCCGCGCGCCGCGGCCCAGGCGCGCGCGGCGAGCAGCAGTTCCCCCCCCACGCCATGGGGCGGACAGCGCGCACGGCCGCGGAAGGGCTCCAGCACATCGATGCCATAGACATAGGCGCCGCCCGGCAGCGCGCGGGAGCGCGCCTCGATGGCGGAGAACACCAGAAACCTCGGCAGGCCGCGCCGCCAGCCGTAGCAGCGCAGGAAATCCCCGACCGAGGGGGCGAAGGGCCCGCGCCCGCCGAGCTTGAGGCTCAGATAGCCCGCGAGCTCCCCCTCCACCGTCGCCACCAGGAAGCACTCCCGCCGGATGCGCGGCCGGAACAGCGCCTGGCGCTGCGCGGCATCGCCCAGCAGCGCGGACAGCCCCGCGCGCCCGGTGGCCGCGAGGTCGAGCACGCGCTCGGCCAGCGGGCCGGGCGCGAGCGGCCCCACCTCCACCCGCGGGCGCGCCGCGTCGCTCACTCCTCGATGATGGCGACGGCGCGGGTCCAGCCGGCGCTGCCGCGATGCACCTTCACGGGGAAGCAGGCGACGAGGAAGCCGTCGGGCGGGAGCTGGTCGAGGTTGGCGAGCTTCTCGAGATGGCAGTAGCCGATCTCGCGCCCCGCCCGGTGCCCTTCCCAGATCAACGAGGCGTCGCCGGTCTCGGCCACGCGGCGGCGGGTGTGGCTGAAGGGCGCGTCCCAGGACCAGCCGTCGGTGCCGGTCACGCGCACCCCCTGTTCGAGCAGCCACAGCGTGGCGGCCTTGCCCATGCCGCAGCCGCTGTCGATGTAATCGGCCTCGCCGTACCGGCTGCCGGCGCGGGTGTTGACCAGGACGATCTCCAGCGGCTTGAGCTCGTGGCCGATGCGCTCCAGCTCGCGCTGCACATCCTCGGGGGTGCAGACATGGCCGTCGGGCTTGTCGCGGAAGTCGAGCTTCACGCCGGGCTGGAAGCACCAGTCGAGCGGCACCTCGTCGATGCGCCAGGAAGGCTCGCCCCCCGGGGTGAACCGCTCGTTCATCCGCGAGAAGAAGTGGTAGGGGGCGTCGAGATGTGTGCCGTTGTGGGTGGAGATGCGCACGCGCTCCACCGCGGCATATTCGCCCTCGGGGAGGGCGGAGACGGGCACGCCCATGTAGGCGGCCATTTCGGGGGCGCTCATGTGGTGGTCCACATACTCGATCTCGGGCAGCATATGCGGCGGGTCGCTGGCGATTCCCGCCTTGAGGGAGACCGACAGATCGATGATGCGTCGCGGCATGGAGGCGTCCTTCCCCGTTCCGGCGGGGACGCTACCGCGCCTCGGGCGTCTTGTCCCCGCCCCGCCGGGGGGCGGTCCGGGCCGGGGCGGGAGGGACGTGCCGCGGACGCGGCCTCGCGGCGGCCTGCGGGCTTGAGGCGGTGAGCGGCATGGCCGGCAGGATCGGCGAGGCGCTGGGCGGCCTGCTGCGGGAGTGGCGGCGCCGGGGGCGGCAGGCGCCCGCCGCCCCGGCGCCATCCGGGACCGAGGTAGACGGTCCGCCCCCTGCGCTGCCCGGGCCCCCTCCGGCGGAGGCGCCGCCTGGGGGGCCGGTGCGTCGGCGCATCGCGAGCATCGCCGACATGCACGCCACCCTCCAGCGGCTGCGCGAGGATCTGGCGCATGACCCCGTGGCCCTCGGCACCGCCATGGCCGGGCTGGAGCTGGAGCCTCCGCCGGTGTGTGCCGAGCTGCGCGCCCTCGATCCCTTCAGCCCCGACTACGCGGAGCGCGTCTTCGCCCTCATGGCCGAGCTGCGCGGCGCCAAAGGGTTCAACCCCCGCCGCGACGAGCGGATCGGCCATTCGCTGGCGGACCGCGATCCCTGGACCGGCCTCTCGCCCTGGGATCACCGCTCGCCGAGCTTCCTGGCCGAGATGTTCGAATGCTACGCGGCCATGCTGCGCGAGATCGGCGCGCCGCCGGGCGCGCGGGTGCTGGAATACGGGCCGGGCACCGGGCAGTTCCTGCTCTTCCTCGCGCGCATCGGCTATCAGTGCCATGCGGTCGATGTGGAGCCCGAATATCTGCGCGTGATCAGGTTTCAGGCCCGCACCATGCGCCTGCCCGTGCGGCTGGAGCGGGGCCTGTTCGGGGAGGGCTTCGCCGGCGAGCGCTTCGACGCCATCGTCTTCTTCGAGGCCTTCCACCACGCGCGCGACTTCATGGGGCTGCTGCGCCACCTGCGCGGTCGGCTCAACCCGGGCGGGCGGCTCATCCTCTGCGGCGAGCCGCTGCTGCCCGACGGCATGGTGGACGGCCCCGTTCCCTATCCCTGGGGCCCGCGTCTCGATGGCATGTCCATCGAGGCGATCCAGCGCGGCTGGACGGAGCTGGGCTATCAGGTGAGCTTCCTGCTCGCCGCGCTGCGGCGGGCGGGCTGGGCGCCGCGGCTGGTGGCGCACCCCACCACCTTCCGCGCCCACATGATCGTCTCGACCGTCGCCGAGGAGCCCGACCATGGCATATGACTTCGACCTCTTCGTGATCGGCGGCGGCTCGGGCGGGGTGCGGCTCGCGCGGATCGCCGCGGGGCATGGCGCGCGCGTGGCCATCGCCGAAGAGCGCTTTTGGGGCGGCACCTGCGTCAATGTCGGCTGCGTGCCGAAGAAGATCATGGTGAACGCCGCGGAGTACGGGCTGTGGGCCGAGGACGCGGCGGCCTTCGGCTGGCGCATCCACAAGGCCGGGCACGACTGGGCGAGGCTCGCCGCCGCGCGCGACGCCGAGGTGGCGCGCCTCTCCGCGATCTACGCCCGGCTGCTCGACGGCGCGGGCGTGACCCGCTTCGAGGCGCGCGCCCGCTTCCTGGATGCGAACACGCTGGATGTCGGCGGGCGGCGTGTCACCGCCACGCGCATCGTCGTCGCCACGGGGGGGCGGGCCACGCGGCTGCCCATCCCGGGCGCGGAGCTCGGCCTGATCAGCGACGACCTCTTCGCCCTGCAGGCGCTGCCGCGGCAGGTGGCCATCCTCGGCGCCGGCTACATCGCGCTGGAGTTCGCCTGCCTGCTGCACGGGCTGGGCGCGGCGGTGGAGGTGTTCCACCGCTCGCCCCAGGTGCTGCGCGGCTTCGACGAGGATCTTCGCCAGGCGGTGGCCGAGGGCATGGCGGCCCAGGGCATCCGGCTGGAGGGGGGCGTGAACGCCACCCGCCTCGCGCCGCTGCCGGGGGGGCGGGTGCTGCTCTCCCTCTCCAACGGCGCGGCGCGGGAGGTGGACGCGGTGTTCTTCTGCACCGGCCGCGCGCCCAACACCGAGGGGCTGGGGCTGGAGCAGGCGGGGGTGGCGGTGGCACCCTCCGGCGCCATTCCGGTGGACGAGGAGCACGCGACCAACATTCCCCACATCTTCGCCATCGGCGACGTGACGGACCGGCTGAACCTCACCCCCATGGCCACCGCCGTCGGCCATGCGCTGGCGGACACGCTGTTCGGCAACACCCCGCGCCGCGCCAGCTATGAGAACGTGCCCACCGCCATCTTCACCTCTCCGCCCGCCGCCATGGTCGGGCTGTCGGAGGAGGAGGCGGCCCGCCGCGGCCCGGTGGACATCTACCTCACCCGCTTCACGCCCATGCGCCACACCATCACCCGGCGCGAGGGCCGGCGGACGCTGATGAAGCTGGTGGTGGACCAGCGCACGCAGCGCGTGCTCGGCGCCCACATGGTGGGCGAGGACGCGCCGGAGATCATGCAGGGCATCGCCATCGCCGTGGTCATGGGCGCCACCAAGCAGGATTTCGACCGCACCATCGGCATCCACCCCACCGCGGCGGAGGAGTTCGTCACGCTGCGCACGCGCACCCGGGTCGCGGGGGGCGCGGCGGCGGCCGAGTAGCCAGGGGCGGCGCCCTGCCTTAATCTCGCCGCGTTCGTGACACTGGAGCAGCGACCATGGCGCGCGACTGGCGCCCCGATTCCTGGCGGCAGATGCCCATCCGGCAGGTGCCCGACTATCCCGACCCCGCCGCGCTGGCGGCGATGGAAGCCAAGGTCGCGACCTTCCCGCCTCTCGTCTTCGCGGGCGAGTGCGAGCGGCTGAAGGCCGCGCTGGCGGAGGCCGGCCGCGGCCAGGCCTTCGTCCTGCAGGGCGGCGACTGCGCCGAAAGCTTCGCCGACTTCAACGCCAACACCATCCGCGACACCTTCAAGGTGCTGCTGCAGATGGCCGTGGTGCTGACCTTCGGCGCGGGCATGCCGGTGGTGAAAGTCGGCCGCATGGCCGGGCAGTTCGCCAAGCCGCGTTCCTCCGATGTCGAGACGCGCGGCGAGGTGACGCTCCCCTCCTACCGCGGCGACATCATCAACGGTGCGGAGTTCACCCCCGAGGCGCGGGTGCCCGACCCGCGGCGGATGGAGTTCGCCTATCTCCAGTCGGCGGCCACGCTGAACCTGCTGCGCGCCTTCGCCACCGGCGGCTTCGCCGACCTGCACCAGGTGCATCGCTGGAACCTCGACTTCGTTGCGCGCAGCCCGCTGGGCGACCGCTACGAGGGCATCGCCACGCGCATCGACGAGACGCTCTCCTTCATGGCGGCCTGCGGCATGAACAGCGACAATGCGCCGCAGATCCGCGAGACGGCCTTCTACACCAGCCACGAATCCCTGCTGCTGCCCTACGAGCAGGCGCTGACGCGCGAGAGCAGCACCCATCTCGGGCGCACCTATGCCTGCTCGGCGCATTTCCTCTGGATCGGCGACCGCACCCGGCAGCCCGACGGCGCGCATGTCGAGTTCCTGCGCGGCGTGGCGAACCCCATCGGCATGAAGGTCGGCCCCTCGATGGAACCCGAGGAGCTGGTGCGGCTGACCGAGATCCTCAACCCCCGCAACGAGCCGGGGCGCCTCACGCTCATCTCGCGCATGGGGGCGGAGAAGGTGGAGGCGAAGCTGCCGCCCCTCGTGCGCGCCGTGCGGAGGGCGGGGCGCGAGGTGGTGTGGCTCTGCGACCCCATGCACGGCAACACCGTCACCCAGAACGGCTACAAGACGCGCAGCTTCGAGGCCATCCTCGCCGAGGTGCGCCGCTTCTTCGACGCCATGGCGGCCGAGGGCGCGGTCGCCGGCGGCGTGCATGTGGAGATGACGGGCCGCGACGTGACGGAATGCCTGGGCGGGGCGCAGCGGCTGACCGCGGCCGACCTCTCGGCCAACTACGCCACATTCTGCGACCCGCGCCTCAACGCCGAGCAGTCGCTGGAGCTCGCCTTCCTCATCGCCGAGGAGCTGAAGGCCAACCGCGCCCGGCCCGAGCGCCTGCCCGCGCGGGCGGCGCAGTAGGGCGATGGGCGAGGCAGAGATCGCGGCGCGGACGGACAGCTACTTCAACCGCACGCGCCGCATCGTCGAGAAGTTCGGCGATGCGCGCGTGACCTACGCGGTGTTCCTGCGCCGCCCCGTCGTCTCCGCCCCGCGCCTTGCGCTCGAGTTCCTCGAGAGCGTCTCCCGCGCGCGCGGCACCCCCTTCGAGCTCGACCTGAAATACGCGGAGGGCGAATGGGTCGGCGCCGGCGATCCGCTGCTCTACATCACCGGCTCCTTCGCGGCGCTCGCGGATCTCGAGACGCTGTATCTGCAGAAGCTGGGGCCGGCCTGCGTGGCGGCCCACAACGCCTACCAGATGTGCCTGGAGCTGCCGCAGACCGCCTTCCTCGCCATGGAGGCGCGCCACTGCGCCGGCCATGAGATGCAGGAGATGATGGCCTATGCCGCCTCGGTGGGCAGCGCGGCGGCGCGGCGCGAGGGGGCGCGGGGCTTCATCGGCAACGCCAACGACGCCACCGCCCACTGGTTCGGCGAGGCGCGCGGCCGCGGTACCATGCCGCACGCCCTGATCGGCTACGCCGGCAGCACGGTGCGCGCCGCCGAGATGTTCCACGAGACCTTCCCGGACGAGGACATCACCGTGCTCGTGGACTATTTCGGCCAGGAAGTCACGGACGGCATCGCCGTCTGCCAGCGCTTCCCCGAACTGGCGGCCGAGGGCCGGCTGGCCGTGCGGCTCGACACCCATGGCGGGCGCTTCCTCGAGGGGCTCGACCCGGCCGAGAGCTACGCCGTGCTGGAGCGCCACGCCCCCGGCGCCATCCGCCGCTACCGCAGCGAGACGGAGCTGCGCCATCTGGTGGGCACGGGCGTCTCCGCCGCCGCCATCTGGCGCATGCGCGAGGCGCTGGACGAGGCCGGCTTCCCCAAGGTGCGCATCGTCGCCTCCTCCGGCTTCAACGTGCAGAAATGCCGCGTCATGGCCGAGGCGCGCGCCCCGGTGGACGTGGTGGGCACCGGCAGCTTCATCCCCGAGATCTGGAGCGAGACCTACGCCACGGCCGACATCGTGGAATACGACGGCGTGCCGCGCGTGAAGCTCGGGCGCGAGTTCCTGCTGCGCCGGAACGGGCAGCGGCGCGGCGGGAATGGCGGGTGAGGCCCCGCGCGCGTTGACCCGCCGCCCCGCGCTGCCTAGGTGCAGCCCATGACCGACCGCCTCCGCATCGCGCTCGCGCAGATGAACCCGCACGAGGGCGCGCTGCGCGCCAATGCCTCGAAGATCCGCGCCCTGCGCGCCGAGGCCGCGGCGGCCGGGGCCGATCTGCTGGTGACGCCGGAGTTCTCCATCGCCGGCTACCCGCCCGAGGATCTCGTGCTGAAGCCCGCCTTCCGCGCCATGTGCGAGGCCGAGATCGAGGCGCTGGCGGCCGAGACCGCGGATGGCGGCCCGGGGCTCGTCGTCGGCGGCCCCTGGGCCGAGGGCGGCAGGCTCTACAACGCCGCCTTCCTGCTCGACGGCGGGCGGATCGTCGCGCGCCGCGCCAAGCACGAGCTGCCGAACTACGGCGTCTTCGACGACAAGCGCGTCTTCGACGCCGGGCCGGCGCCGGGGCCCGTGGTGTTCCGCGGCGTGCGCATCGGCCTGATGATCTGCGAGGACTGGTGGTTCCCCGCCGTCTGCGAAACCCTCTCGGAGAGCGGGGCGGAGCTGCTGCTCGCCATCAACGGCTCGCCCTTCGAGGTGGACAAGGGCGAGGCGCGCATCGACCTCGCCGTGGCGCGGGTGGTGGAGACCGGGCTGCCCTTCGTCTTCCTCAACCAGATCGGCGGGCAGGACGAGCTGGTGTTCGACGGCGCGAGCTTCGTGCTGAACGCCGACCGCGCGCCCGCCCTGCGCCTGCCCTCCTTCGTCGAGACCCTGGCCGTGACGGACTGGACGCGCGAGGCGGAGGGCTGGCGCTGCACGCCGCAGCCGCTCGCGCCGCCGCTCTCGCGCCAGGCGCAGATCTATGCGGCCATGATGCTCGGCCTGCGCGACTACGTTGACAAGAACGGCTTCCCGGGCGTGGTGCTCGGGCTCTCGGGGGGGATCGATTCCGCGCTCTCGGCGGCGGTGGCGGCCGATGCGCTGGGGCCGGAGCGGGTGCGGGCGGTGATGCTGCCCTCGCCCTACACCAGCGCCGAGAGCCTCGAGGATGCGGCCGCCTGCGCGCGGCTGCTCGGCATCCGCTACGACACGGTGCCGATCGGCCCGGCGATGGAGGCCTTCCACGCCATGCTCGCCCCGCTCTTCGGCAACCGGCCGCCCGACATCACCGAGGAGAACATCCAGTCCCGCATCCGCGGCGTGACGCTGATGGCGCTGAGCAACAAGTTCGGCGAGATGCTCCTGACCACCGGCAACAAGAGCGAGATGAGCACGGGCTACGCCACCATCTACGGGGACATGTGCGGCGGCTATTCCGTGCTGAAGGACGTGTACAAGACCGACGTCTTCGCCCTTTGCCGCTGGCGCAACGCGCATCTCCCCGAGGGCGCGCGCGGCCCGCGCGGGCCGGTGATGCCGGAGCGCGTGATCACCAAGCCGCCCAGCGCCGAGCTCAAGCCCGGCCAGAAGGACCAGGACACGCTGCCGCCCTACGAGGTGCTGGACGCCATCCTGCAGGGCCTGGTCGAGGAGGACCTCTCGGTGGACGAGCTGGTGGCGCGCGGGCATGAGCGCGCGCTGGTGCTGCGCGTCTGGCGCATGCTGGACCGCGCCGAATACAAGCGCCGCCAGGCCCCGCCCGGCGTGAAGATCGGCCGCCGCGCCTTCGGCCGCGACCGGCGCTACCCCATCACCAACGGCTTCACGGGGCTGATCGCGTGAGCATCGAGGGGCGTGACATCCTGGGGCGTGCGGAGGGAGTCTCAGTTGCCATCCGCGACCTTTCCGGCGCGAACGGCGCCGAGCCCATCGAGGTGGTGCGCGGCTTCACCTCGCTCGCCCACGCCAACGCCTTCGCGCGGCGGCGCGTGCGCGATTCCATCGAGCTCTGCCGCGCGCCCGGCACGACGGCCGAGCAGCTGCGCGACGCCTGGTTCGCCTTCGGCGAGGACGCGGAAGTGCAGGGCGCGGGAGAGGCCGGCTGGAGAAGCGCGCGCGAGCTCGCCGCCTTCCTCGCCACGCCCTGCCGCGACGCGGAGGAGCGCAACTGGCGCGTGCTCGACCCGCGCGCCGACGCGGAGGAGCGGGAGTCTGAGGAGGAGGCATGAAGCTCCGCTTCGCGCCCTCGCCCACCGGCCACCTGCATGTCGGCAATGCGCGCATCGCGCTCGCCAACTGGCTGATGGCGCGCCGCCATGGCGGCGCGCTGTGGCTGCGCCTCGACGACACGGACACGCAGCGCTCCCGCCCCGAGTTCGCCCAGGCCATCGAGGAGGATCTGCGCTGGCTCGGCCTCGACTGGGACGGGATGCTGCGCCAGTCGGACCGCCTCGCCCTCTACGCCGCCGCCGCCGAGCGGCTGAAGGCCAGCGGCCATCTCTACCCCTGCCTGGAAAGCGAGGAGGAGCTGGCCTTCAAGCGCGAGCAGGCGCGCCGCCAGGGCCGCCCGCCCATCTACGACCGCGCCGCCCTGCGCATGACGCCGGAGCAGCTCGAGCGGGCGCGCGCCAACGGCAAATCCCCCTACTGGCGCTTCCGGCTCTCCGCGCGCACCGTGGAATGGCAGGATGGCGTGCTCGGCCAGCGGGCGGTGAAACTCTCCGCCCTGTCTGATCCCGTGCTGGTCCGCGCCGATGGGAGCTTCCTCTACACCTTCACCAGCGTGGTGGACGACCTCGAGATGGGCATCACCGACGTGGTGCGCGGCGAGGACCATGTGACCAACACGGGCATCCAGCTCGACATCATGGCCGCGCTGGGCGGGAAGGAGGGCGCCATCCGCTTCGCCCATCTGCCGCTGCTGACGGATGCGGAGGGCGGGCCGCTCTCCAAGCGCATCGGCTCGCTCTCGCTGCGCCAGCTCCGGCGCGACGGCATCGAGCCCGCGGCGATCACCGGCTATCTCGCCGGCCTCGGCACCTCGCGCGATCCCTACCCGGCCGCGCCGCGCGAGCTGGTGGCGGGCTTCGACCTCGCCGCCGTCTCGCGCGCCTCGCCGCGCTTCGATCCGCGGCAGATGCTCGCGCTCAACCGTCGGCTGCTGCAGGCCTTGCCCTTCGAGGCGGTGCGCGCGCGCCTGCCCGAGGGCGCCGATGCGGCCTTCTGGGAGGCGGTGCGCGGCAATCTCGACACGCTGCCAGAGGCGCGCCACTGGTGGGAGGTGGTGCGCGGCCGGATCGCCCCCGTCCCGCAGCCAGGTGAGCGGGAGTTCCTGCGCGCCGCGCGCGAGGCCCTGCCGCCCGAACCCTTCGACGCCACCACCTGGACCGCCTGGACCGAGGCGCTGAAGGCCGCCACCGGCCGCACAGGCAGGGCGCTGTTCCTGCCGCTGCGCCTCGCCCTCACCGGCGAGGAGCAGGGGCCGGACCTGAAGGCGCTGCTGCCGCTGATCGGTCGCGCGCGGGCGCTGGCGCGGCTCGAGGAGGCCATCGCCGCTTGACGCGCCGGCCCGCCCGGGCGCATCACCGCCCGAACGCCCCGCCTGTCCCCGCCGCTGACCGCGCCGCGCCGCGCGCGCCCCTCCCGCCCCTGGCCTGACGGACCGGCCCCGATGACGACACTCCGCTTCCACAACTCGCTGACGCGCCGCGAGGAGGATTTCGCGCCGCTCGACCCCGCCCATGTGCGCATGTATGTCTGCGGGCCGACGGTCTATGACCTCGCGCATCTCGGCAATGCGCGCCCGGTGGTGGTGTTCGACGTGCTGGCGCGGCTGCTGCGCCGCCTCTACCCGCGCCTGACCTATGTGCGCAACATCACCGACGTGGACGACAAGATCAACGCGCGCGCGAGAGAGACGGGCGAGCCCATCTCCGCCATCACCGCGCGCACCACGGCGGATTTCCACCGCGACATGGCGGCTCTGAACTGCCTCCCGCCCGATGTGGAGCCCACCGCCACGGGCCACATCCCGCAGATGATCGCCCTGATCGAGCGGCTCATCGCCCGCGGCCACGCCTATGCGGCCGAGGGCCATGTGCTGTTCCGCGTGGCGAGTTTTCCCGACTACGGCGCGCTCTCGGGCCGCAGCCCGGAGGAGCTGCTGGCCGGCGCGCGGGTGGAGGTCGCCGCCTACAAGGAGAACCCCGGCGACTTCGTGCTGTGGAAGCCGAGCGACCCCGACACGCCCGGCTGGGACAGCCCCTGGGGCCGCGGCCGCCCGGGCTGGCACATCGAGTGCAGCGCCATGTCCTGGGCGCATCTCGGCGAGTGCTTCGACATCCATGGCGGCGGGCACGACCTGCTCTTCCCGCACCACGAGAACGAGGTGGCGCAGAGCCGCTGCGCCTTCGGCACGCGCTTCATGGCGCACACCTGGCTGCACAACGGCATGCTGCTGGTGAACGGCGAGAAGATGTCGAAGTCGCTCGGCAATTTCCTCACCGTGCAGGACATCCTCGCCAAGGGTCCCTGGGCGGGCGAGGCCTTCCGCCTGCTGCTGCTGCGCACCCACTACCGCGCCGCGCTCGACTACAGCGACGCGGCGCTGATGGAGGCGAAGGCGGAACTCGACGACCACTACGCCATGCTCGCCCGCCCCGCCCCCGAGGCCGAGGCCCCGCCCGAGATGGTGGAATGGGCGCTGGCGCCGCTCGCCGACGACCTCAACACGCCGCTCGCGCTGGCGCGGCTGCGCGATCTGCGCACGCTCGAGAACGTGGCGAGCGTCGGCGGCTCGGCGGCGGCGGTGCAGGCGCGCACGCCCCGGCCCTGGACGCCGCAGCCCGGCGAGGCGCGGGCGGCGCTGCGCGCGGCCGCCGCGGTGCTCGGCCTGCTCGCGCATGATCCCATCGCCTGGCGGCAGGGCGGGGTGGACGCGGCGGCGGTGGAAGCGGCCATCGCCGCCCGCCTCGCCGCGCGCAAGGCACGGAACTGGGCGGAGGCGGACCGCATCCGCGACGCGCTGAAGGCCCAGGGCATCCTGCTCGAGGATGGCCCCTCCGGCACGACCTGGCGGCGCGCTTGACCCTCCCATGGGGAGAATCCCCACACTCCCGCGCGGCCTGACACAACGCCAGGGAGAGACGCCATGAACCGCCGCACCGCCCTTCTCGCCGCCGCCGCCGGGGCCGCCGCCCCCCCGGCCCTCGCCCAGGCCCCGCATGGCGGGCACGGCGCGCGGGGGGGCGCGAACGAGCCCGCCAGCACCCGCGAGTTCCGCGAGGCCAATGCGCGGATGCACCGGGCCATGGACATCCGCTACACCGGCCATGCCGACCGGGACTTCGTGGCGGCCATGATCCCCCACCACGAGGGCGCGATCGAGATGGCGCACATCGTGCTGCGCCATGGCCGCGACCCGGAGGTGCGCGCGCTGGCCGAGGCCATCATCCGCGAGCAGGAGCGCGAAATCGCCCAGATGCGCGCCCTGCTGCAGCGCCTTCCTCACCGATGAGAGAGGAGGGCGCCGCGCCGCTCGTCCCGCCGCCGGGCGAGACGCCGATCGTGGTGCTCGTGCGGCCGCAGCTTGCCGACAACATCGGCGCCGCCGCCCGCGCCATGGCCAATGGCGGGCTGTTCCACCTGCGCCTCGTCGCCCCGCGCGACGGCTGGCCGCAGCCGCGTGCCTGGGCCGCCGCCAGCGGGGCGGACCGTATCCTGGACGCCGCCACGCTCCATGCCAGCGTGGACGAGGCCGTCGCCGACTGCCAGCGCGTGCTCGGCACCTGCCCGCGCCCGCGCCATGTCGTCACGCCGGTGCTGACCGCGCGCGGCGCGGCGGCGGAGCTGCGCGCGGCCACCGCGCGCGGCCTGCGCTGCGCCCTGCTCTTCGGCCCGGAGCGCGCCGGGCTGGAGGCGGAGGATCTCGCGCGCGCCGATGCGCTGGTCCGCTACCCGCTGAACCCGGATTTCCCCTCGCTCAACCTCGCCCAGGCGGTGATGGTGATGGCCTATGAATGGTGGACCAGCGCCGACACCACGCCGCCGCGCCAGCTCCAGACCCACAAGACCCGCGTGGCGACGCGCGCGGAGCTCGAGAACTTCATGGCCCATCTGCTGGCCGAACTCGACGCCTGCGGCTTCCTGCGCAACGCAGAGAAGCGCCCTGGCATGGTGCGCAACCTCCGCCACTGGTTCGTCCGCGGCGAGGTGACGGAGCAGGAGCTGCGCACGCTGCACGGCGTGGTGGCGGAGCTCTCGCGCGGGCGGATGCGGCGCGGCCGGCCGGACAAGCCCGACTGATCCCGCCCTATCGCGTCAGCGCCCGCCAGCGCGTGACGTTGCGGTTGTGCTCCTCCAGGGTGCGGGCGAAGGCGTGGCCGCCCGTGCCATCGGCCACGAAATAGAGGAAATCCGTGGCCTCGGGGCGGGTGGCGGCGCGCAGCGCCTCGCGGCCAGGCGAGGCGATGGGGCCAGGCGGCAGGCCGCGGTTGCGGTAGGTGTTGAAGGGGTGGTCGCGCTCCAGGTCGGCGCGCGTCAGCGGGCGATCGAGCGGCATCCCCTGCCCGGCCGCATAGGCCACGGTGGGGTCCGACTGCAGCGGCATGTTGCGCCGCAGCCTGTTCACGAAGACGCCCGCGATCAGCCCGCGCTCGGCCGCCACGCCGGTCTCCCGCTCGACGATCGAGGCGAGGATCAGCGCCTCGCGCGGCGAGGCGAGGGGCAGGTCGGGGGCGCGCTGGGCCCAGGCCTCGGCCAGCGCCTGGTCCATGGCGGCGATGGCCCGCCGCAGCACGGCCGCGCGGCTCTCGCCGAAGGCGAAGGCGTAGGTCTCGGGCAGCACCGCCCCCTCGGCGAAGGGCGGAAGATCGCCCGTCAGCCCCTCGGTGCGCTCGAACAGGGCGGCGATCTGGCGCGCCGTCAGCCCCTCGGGGATGGTGAGGCGGCGCAGCACCGGCCGCCCCTGGCGCAGCACCGTGAGCACCTCGCGGATCGAGGCGCGGGCCGGGAAGAGGAACTCGGCCGCCCGCAGCGGCCCCTCGCGCCGCGTGGCGAGGGCGGCGAGGGCGAAGAGCCGCGCGTCGCGGATCACGCCCCGCTCGTGCAGCACGGCAGCGATGGCCTCCGTCCCGCCGCGGGGGATCACCACCTGCGCGGGCTCGGCCAGCGGGCCGGGTGCGGTGACGGCGCGCCAGAGGAAAAAGGCCGCGCCCCCAAGCAGCGCGGCCGCGAGCAGGAGCAGCGCCCCGAGCAGGCGGAGCGCCCGGCGCATCGGCTCAGCCCCTCACGGCGCGGCCCGGAAGACCACCGAGGCGTTGGTGCCGCCGAAGCCGAAGCTGTTGGACAGCGCGACGCGGATGGGGCGTTCCTGCGCCGTCTTGGCCACGCGGTCGATCGGGCTCTCGCGCGAGGGGTTCTCGAGGTTCAGGGTGGGCGGGGCCACGCCGTCGCGCACCGCGAGAATGGAGAAGATCCCCTCCACCGCCCCCGCCGCGCCGAGCAGATGCCCGGTGGCCGACTTGGTGGAGGACATGGCGAGGCCCTTGGCATGCGGGCCCCAGAGTCGCTCCACCGCGGCGAGCTCGATGTCGTCGCCCATGGGCGTCGAGGTGCCATGCGCGTTGACGTACTGCACATCGGCCGGCGAGAGGCCGGCGCTGCGCAGCGCCGCCTTCATGGCGCGGTAGCCGCCATCGCCGTCCTCCGCGGGGGCGGTGATGTGGTGCGCGTCGCCCGACATGCCGTAGCCGATCACCTCGGCGTAGATCTTCGCCCCGCGTCGGCGCGCGTGCTCGTACTCCTCGAGCACCAGCACCCCCGCCCCCTCGCCCATCACGAAGCCGTCGCGGTCCTTGTCCCAGGGGCGGGAGGCGGCCTGGGGCCGGTCGTTGAAGCCGGTGGAGAGGGCGCGCGCGGCGCAAAAGCCGCCGATGCCGAGCTCGCAGATCGCCGCCTCGGCGCCGCCGGCCACCATCACATCGGCATCGCCCAGCGCGATCAGCCGCGCCGCGTCGCCGATGGCATGCACCCCCGTGGCGCAGGCCGTGACCGCCGAGTGGTTCGGCCCCTTGAAGCCGTAGCGGATGGACACCTGCCCCGAGGCGAGATTGACCAGCGCGGAGGGGATGAAGAAGGGCGAGAGCCGCCGGGTGCGGCCCTGTGCCACCAGCGCCCCTGCCTCCTGGATGGTCTCGAGCCCGCCGATGCCCGAACCGATCATCACGCCGGTGGCGCGGCGGCCTTCCTCGTCCTCGGGCGCCCAGCCGCTGTCCTCGATGGCCTCCGCCGCCGCCACCCAGGCGAGGTGGATGAAGCGGGCCATCTTCTTCTGTTCCTTGACCGGGATCCACTCGTTGAGGTCGAGCCCGTGCTCCGCCTTGCTGCCATGGGGCACCTGTCCCGCGATCTTGGCGGGCAGGTCCTTCACGTCGAAGGACTGGATGGCGGAGATGCCGCTCTCGCCGTTGATCAGCCGCTTCCAGACATGCTCCACCCCGAGCCCGAGCGGGCTCGCGATTCCCATGCCGGTGACGACGACGCGGCGCGGCGCGAAGCCTGGCGCGAACACGTGCGGGGAACCCGGAGAAGCCGCGTCAGGCCGAGGCCTGCTGCTTCTCGATGAACTCGATCGCGTCCTTCACGGTCTGGATCTTCTCCGCCGCGTCGTCCGGGATCTCCACGCCGAAGGCCTCCTCGAAGGCCATCACCAGCTCCACCGTGTCCAGGCTGTCCGCGCCGAGGTCGTCGATGAAGGAGGCTTCCGGCGTCACCTTCGCCTCTTCCACGCCGAGGTGCTCCACGACGATCTTCTTCACCTTTTCGGCGGTCTCGCTCATCACGTCTCTCCTGCTGGCGCGGGCCCCTCGCCCGGGCCGAATCCTCCCGCCCGGGATGGCCGGCGGGTTACCATGAATGACCCGCGCGCCACTAGGCCGCCACGCGCCCGCTGTCCAGACGGCAGGGACGGGTTTCCGCCCCCCCTCTCCATCACGCGGCGTTTCCGCCGGTAACGGGCCGCCGCAGGGTCAGGGCAGCACCCCCCGCGCCTGGTTGAGGCGGGAGCGGGCGCGCAGCGCGGCGATGGCCGCCCGCCCCTCCTCCTCCGCGGCCTCGAGCCGGAGCTGGCGGACGCGGAACAGTTCGAAGGCGCCCGTCTCGCCGGCGCGGAAGGCGCGCAGGGCGATCTCCTCCTGCGCGCGCGCCACCGCGAGCCTCTCGCGCGCCAGGCGGGCGGCGGTCTCGGCGGCGCGCAGCGCGGCCTCCGCCTGGACCCGCCCCGCCTCCACCGCGCGGCGGGCGAGGGCGAGTTCGGCGGTGGCGCGGGTGACCTCGCTCTCCGCCTCGGCCCGGCGCGGGGCGTTGCGCCCCTCGCTGGCCAGCGGCAGGCGGAAGCGCAGGCCGAGGCTGGTGGAATCCGCCGTGCCGAGCCCCGCCTCCTGCCGGCCGAACAGGCCGAGCTCCGGGTTGTCGCGCGGGGTGGCGGCGACCAGCCGGCGGCGCGATTCGGCGGCGGCGAGCTGCGCCTCGGCCGCGAGCAGGGCGGGGTGGGCGGCGGCGGGGCGCGGCGCCTCGGCCGGCAGATCGGGTGGGAGGCCGCCCGTCAGGGCGCGATAGGCCGCGCCGGCCCGCTCCGCCGCCGCCTCGGCCTGCACCAGGGCGAGTTCGGCCGCCAGCGTCTCGTTGCGCGCCAGCAGCGCCTCGCTGGGCGGGATGTCGCCCAGGGCGGCGCGGCGCTGCACGTCGCGGGCGATGTCGCGCGCGGTGGCGAGGCGCTCGCGCGCGAGCTGCGCGGTCCGGCGCGTCTCCGCCGCCTCCCACCAGGCCTCGCGCAGCAGGCCGGCCACCTCCAGCCGGCGCAGCGCGAGGCGGCGGTCGAACTCCGTCACCGCCGCCTCGACGCTGCCGGCGAGGGCGCCGCGCTGGCCGGGCAGCCAAAGCGGCGCGCTCACCTCCGCGTCCAGCTCGCGCAGCTCGCGCGGGCCGCGGGTGTCGGCGCGGAGGCTGCCGGAGAGCGCGGGGGCGCCGGCGATGGGCGCGCGCGCCGCCACGCCGCGGGCGGCCGCGGCCTCGCGCTGCGCCTCCAGCGTGCGGAAGCCGGCATCGAGCGCCAGCGCCGCCTCGAGATGCCGCGCCAGCGGGTGCGGCTGCGCCAGCGCCGCCCCGGGCGCGGCGAGCAGCAGGGCGAGGAGGAGAGGCATGATCGTGCGCATTTTCCTCACTCCGCCGCCTGGGGTTGCGTCGCGCCGGCGCGTGCGCGCGGCAGGGCGAAGCGTTCGGTGAGAATGGGCAGCAGCACGAGGGTGAGCACCGTCGCGGTGACCAGGCCGCCGATCACCACGAAGGCCAGCGGCCGCTGGATTTGGCTGCCGGGCCCCGTGGCGAACAGGAAGGGCACCAGCGCCAGCGCGGCGATGGAGGCCGTGAGCGTCACCGGCGTCAGGCGCCGCTTCGCGCCCTCGCGCACCGCCTGCGCGAGGTCGAGCCCCTGCTCCGCGATCAGGCGGTTGATGTAGCTCACCAGCACCACCCCGTTCAGCACCGCGATGCCGATGAGGCAGAGGAAGCCCACCGAGGCTGGCACGGAGAGGAACTCGCCCGAGGCCCAGAGCGCCAGCACGCCCCCGATCAGCGCGAAGGGCACGTTGCAGAACACCAGCGCCGCCTGCCGCAGGCTGCCGAAGGTCAGGTAGAGGAGCAGGAAGATGCCGGCCAGCGCGATCGGCACGACGATGGCCAGCCGCGCCATGGCGCGGCTCTGGTTCTCGAACTGCCCGCCCCAGACGATCTCGTAGCCCTGGGGAAGCTGCACGCGCGCGGCCACGGCCGCCTGCGCCTCGGCCACGAAGCCGCCCGTGTCGCGCCCGCGCACGTTGGAGAGCACGGTGGCGAAGCGGCTGCCCTGTTCGCGGATCACCTGCACCGCCCCCTCCTCCTCGCGGATGTCGGCCACCTGGGAGAGCAGCACCGTTCCGCCCTGCGGCAGCGCGATGGGCACGCGCACCAGATCGGCGGCCGAGCGGCGCAGCGCCTCCTCGCCGCGCAGCAGCAGGGGCACGCGGCGCTCGCCCTCCAGCACCGTGCCGATCTGCCGCCCGTCCACCCAGACGCGCAGCGTCTCCTGCACCTCCGAGGCGTTGAGGCCCACCCGCCCGGCGGCGAGCCGGTCCACCGTCACGGTCAGGTATTTCATGCCCTCGTTGCGCAGGGCGAAGACGTCGGCATGGCCGGGCACGCCGCGGATCGCCTCCGCCACCTCGCGCGCGAGGCGATTGAGCTCCGGGATCTCGGGACCGAAGATCTTCACCACCACGTCGCCGCGCGCGCCGATGATCATCTCCTGCACCCGCATGTCGATGGGCTGGGAGAAGGCGAAGCTGATGCCGGGCACGCCCTCCAGCACCTCGCGGATCGCGCCGAGCACGAAGGGCATGCCGCCGCGTCGGGCCTCGGGCCGCCACTCCGCGAGGGGCGCGAGGGTGAAGAACATGTCCGTCTCGTTCAGCCCGACGGGATCGATGCCCAGCTCGTCCGCCCCGGCGCGGGCCATGATGCCGCGCACCTCGGGCACGCCGGCCATGATCTCGCGCGCCACGCGCATGTCGGTCTCCACCGCCTCCTCCACGCCGATGGTCGGGTGCTTGCGCAGCGTGACGACGGGCGTGCCCTCGTCCATCACCGGGATGAAGATGCTGCCGATCTGCGTGAAGGCGACGCCCGCGGCGATCAGCCCCGCCCCGGCTGCCCCCGCCACCTTCAGCGGGTGGCGCAGCGCCCGTTCGAGGAAGGGGTCGTAGAGGGCGTGCAGCCGGCGCACCAGCCAGGGCTCCCCGCCGGTGCCGGGCGCGAGGAGGAAGGCGCAGAGCACCGGCACCACGGTCAGCGCGACCAGCAGCGCGGCGAGCAGGGCGAAGGCGATGGTCAGCGCCACCGGGCCGAAGAGCCGCCCTTCCAGGCCCTGCAGCGAGAGCAGCGGCACGAAGACGGCGACGATGATCGCGACCCCCGAGGCGAGCGGCGCCGCCACCTCGCGCGCCGCCTCCCCCGTCAGGCGCAGGCGCTGGGCGGGGGTGGGGCGCGGCCCGTGCAGCGCGTGGAAGCGGTGCGCCACGTTCTCCACCACCACCACCGCGCAGTCCACCAGCAGGCCGATGGCGATGGCGAGCCCGCCGAGCGACATGATGTTGGCCGACAGCCCCCACCAGCCCATCACGCCGAAGGTGACCAGCACCGCGAGCGGCAGGCTGAGCGAGACCACCAGCGCCGCGCGGAAGTTGCCGAGGAAGAGCAGCAGCAGCACCACCACCAGCGCGATCGCCTCCAGCAGCACCTTCTGCACGGTCCAGACCGCCTTGCCGATCAGCTCGGCGCGGTCGTAGAACACGACGAGGCGCACGCCCTCGGGAAGCTGGCGCTCGATGGCGGGGAAGCGGGCGCGCGCGCCCTCCACCACCTCGCGCGCATTGGCCCCGCGCAGGCCGAGCAGCAGGCCCCAGACCGCCTCGCCCTCGCCGTCGCGCGTCACCGCGCCGTTGCGCGGCAGGGCGCCGAAGCGCACATCGGCCACGTCGCCCACGCGCACCACCCGGCCCTCGCGGTTCGCCAGCACGATGGCGCGCACGTCCTCGAGGCCGCGGATGCGCCCCTCGGCGCGCACCAAGAGCGCCTCCTCGCCGTCGCGGATGCGGCCCGCGCCGTCGTTGCGGTTGTTGCGCGCCAGCGCCTCCTCCAGCATCTCGGCGGTGATGCCGCGCGCGGCCATGGCCGCGGGGTCCGGCACCACCTCGTAGGTGCGGACATGGCCGCCCAGCACGTTCACGTCCGCCACGCCCGGCACGCCGCGCAGGGCGGGGCGCACCACCCAGTCCATGAGCGTGCGCGCGTCGGTGGGCGAGAGGTTCTCGCCCTCGAGCGTGAACATCAGCATCTCGGCGAGCGGCGTGACGATGGGGGCAAGCCCGCCCTGCACGCCGGGCGGCAGCTCGGGCAGCACCTGCTGCAGGCGCTCGTTCACCTGCGCGCGCGCCCAGAAGATGTCGGTGCCCTCGCTGAACTCGAAGGTCATCAGCGTGACCGAGAAGCGCGTGACGGAGCGCATGAAGACGAGGTCGGGGATGCCGCGCATCGCCGTCTCCACCGGTGCGGTGACGCGGCGCTCCAGCTCCTCGGGCGTGAGCCCTGGCGCGCGCATGGAGACGAGCACCTGCGTCGGCGCCACGTCGGGGAAGGCGTCGATCGGCAGGGCCCGGTAGGACTGGACGCCCCAGGCCATCAGGCCGAGCGCGGCGATGAGCACGAGCAGGCGCTGCCGCAGCGCCGTGTCCACGAGATGTCCGAGCATGGTCTCAGCCCTGGTCCGCTTCGGCGAGCTCGGCGAGCAGCGCCAGGATGCCGCGCACCGCGATCTGGTCGGTGGCGGCGAGGTGGCCGCGGATGGAGGTGAACTGCGCCGTCTCGTTCAGCACCGTCACCGGGCGGGCGAGGAAGCCCTGGGCCGTGCGCACGAACACCCAGCTCCGCTCGCGGTGGCGCACCACGGCGCCGGCCGGCACGCGCCATTGCGGCGTGCCGTTGGCGCGCAGCTGCAGCGCGACCGTCACCGCCTGGCCGGGGCGCAGCGCCTCGGCGCCGCGGTTCACCTCGGCCACGGCCGTCACGCTCTGCGTCGCCGCATCGGCGGTGCGGCCCACGCGCAGCACGAAGCCCTCCACCCCCTGGGCGGGAACCAGCACGCGGGCGTTCTCCACCAGCGCGGCGGCGCGGGCGAGCGGCACCTGCACGTTGATCCAGAGCGTGCCGAGATCGCCCACGGTGAGCAGCGGCGCGGCCTGGGCGACGCGCTCGCCCGGGGTGGCGGCGCGGCCCAGCACCACGCCCGCGATCGGGCTCGTCACCGTCAGCGCCTGCTGGATGCGGCGCGTGCGCGCGAGCTCGGCGATCTCGTGCTCGCTCATGCCGAGCAGGCCGAGCATCTGCGTGCGCTCGTCCAGCGCGGCGGCGGCGGCCGTGTGCTCGGCGCGGGTGACGATGAGGCGGCGCTCGGCGATCACCCGCTCGCGGTGGAGCTGCTCATCGCGGCGCAGCTTCTCCGCGGCCAGGTCGTGCTGGGTGCGGGCCTCGAGGAACAGGCGCTGCGCCTCCACGAGCTCGGTCGAGCGCAGACGGGCCACCGCCTGGCCGGCGCGCACGCGCTCGTCCGGGGCGACATGGATCGTCTCGACGAGCCCCGCGGCCGGGGCGGCCACGACGCGGAGCTGGCCCGGCGGCACCACCACCGCCCCGGGCAGCAGCAGCTCGGAGGGGCCGGTCTCGGGCTCGGGCCGGCCGAGCTCGATGCCGCCGGCGCGGAGCTGCCGCTCATCGAGGCGGATCGCCACCTCCGCCGTGCCGGGCTGGGCGAGCGCCGGGGCGGCAAGGGCGGAGAAGAACAGGGGCGCGCAGCAGCGGCGCGCGAAGAGGGGGCTCATCGCGACTCTCCAGCATCCTTCGGTGTGGAGAGCGCACGGCTCAGCGCCCTGGGTCCGGGCGCAGGGCACCCGGCTGCCGGCTCAACAGGCCCCTTGACCCCGGGGCGTGTCGCTTGCCCGCGATCTCCAGCGCCGGCCGACACATGACAGATTGTTCATGTGGCGGGGATGTCAAGCCCGGCGTTGTGCGGCGCAATAAAGTGCGTGGCCTTGATCCGCGCTGAACCGTTGCTGAGGCGAAGCTGAATCGCCCGTCACGTATTCCCGCCGGCCAGCACCTGCCCGGCGAGGCGCTCGGCAAGCTTCGCCATGGCGGTGTGGTCCTCGCCGGGGCCGAGATGGGCGAGCGCGGCGGCCCAGAGCTCGCGTGTCAGTGCGGCCAGCGGCGTGGGCACGCCGGCCTCCTTGCCGACATCGAGCGCGATGGAGAGGTCCTTGACCATCAGCTCCAGCGCGAAGCCGCTGTCGAAGCGGCGCGACAGCACGAACTGCCGGAACTTCTTCTGGGTGGAGTTGTTCATGCCGGTCGAGGCGTTCAGCACGTCCACCATCAGCCCCGGCTCCAGCCCGAACTTCTGGCCGATCAGCAGCGCCTCGATGCCGATGAGGAAGCCGCCGGCGCTGACCAGGTTGTTCAGGGCCTTCATCGCCTGGCCCGCGCCGATGGGCCCGCAGCGATGGATCGAACTGCCCATGGCGCGCAGGATCGGCTCCGCCGCGTCGAGGTCGGCCGCCTCGCCGCCGGCCATGATCGCGAGCTCGCCCGTCCTTGCCCGCGGCACGCCGCCCGAGACGGGGCAGTCCACCATGCGGATGCCGTGCAGGGCGAGCATCCGCGCGATCTCCCGCGTGCGGGAGGGGTTGCCCGAGGTCATGTCGATGAACAGAGCGCCCGCGGGCAGGGCGCCGGCGGCCGCCTCCGCCGCCATGGCCACCTCGCGGCTGGTGGGCAGGATGGTGATGAGCGCCTCCGCGCCCTCGCAGGCCTCGGCGACGCCATGCGCGCCGCGGCCGCCGACCTCGGAGACGAAGCGGGCCACCCGCTCGGGGGAGAGGTCGCACACCGCGACCTCGTGGCCCGCGCGGAGGAGGTTGGCCGCCATCGGCCAGCCCATGTTGCCGATGCCGGCGAAGGCGAGGCGCGCCATGGCGGCTACTTCTTCGCCTTCTTCTTCTTCGCGGGCTTCTCCTCCCCCGCCGGGGTCGCGGCCTTGGGCGTGAGCGCGCCCTCGGCCAGCAACACCTCATGCGCGGCCTTGAAGGCGTCGAGCGCGGCGGGGATGCCGGCATAGGCGGCGGCGTGGCAGAGCGTGGCGCGGATTTCCTCGACGCTGACGCCGTTGTTCAGGGCGCCCTTCACGTGCAGCTTCACCTCCGGGATCTTGCCCATGGCGGTGAGCATGGCGAGGTTGATGATGGAGCGCGTCTTGCGGTCCAGCGTCGGGTCGCCCCAGGCCATGCCCCAGGCCCAGGCCGTGGTGATGCGCTGGAAGGCCATCATGAAGTCGTCGGCCTTCTCGAGGCTCGCGTCCACATACTCGGCGCCGAGCACCGCCCGGCGGATGGGCAGCCCCTTGTTGAACAGCGCGTCGTCGTCCTGGGCCATGGCGGCTCCTCCCTCGTTGGCGTGGCGGGCGAAGCCTGCGGCGGGCACGCGGGCCGGTCAATCTGCCGGCGGGTGCTTTCCGTGCGGGCAAGGGGGTGCCAGCATCGCCGCATGTTCTTCGAGGGCTTCAGCCTGGAGATGCGCGAGGCCAACGGCATCGCGCTGCGCCTGCGCCGCGGGGGCGCGGGCCCGCCGCTGCTGCTCCTGCACGGCAACCCGCAGACCCACGCCATGTGGCACCGCGTCGCGCCCGCGCTGGCGCGGCGCTTCACCGTCATCGCGCCCGACCTGCGCGGCTACGGCTTCTCCTCCAAGCCGCCGGTCAGCGCCGACCATGCCGCCTATGCCAAGCGCGCCATGGCCGAGGACATGCTGGCGCTGATGCGCGGCCTGGGCCACGCGCGCTTCGCCGTCGTCAGCCATGACCGCGGCGCGCGCGTCGCGCACCGCCTCGCCCTCGACCATCCGCAGGCGGTGACGCGCCTGTGCGTGATGGACATCGTGCCCACGCTGCACCACTTCGAGCACGCGGACATGGCCTTCGCCATGGGCTATTACCACTGGTTCTGGCTCGCTCAACCGCACCCCCAGCCCGAGCGCCTGATCGAGCAGGATGTGGCGCTCTGGTTCGACATCCACACCAGCCGCGAGCCCAAGGACCGCGGCTTCTTCCACCCCGAGGCGCGGGCCGACTACCTGGCCGCCCTGCGCCTGCCCGGCACCGTGGCCGCCATCTGCGAGGACTACCGCGCGGCGGCGGGCATCGACCTCGTGCACGACCGCGACAGCCGCGCGGCGGGCCGGCGCCTCGCCTGCCCGCTGCTGGCGCTGTGGGGGCGCAAGGGCAGGATCGGGGAGTGGTATGACCCGCTCGCCGTCTGGCGCGCCTACGCGGATGGGCCGGTGACCGGCCATGCGGTGGAGAGCGGCCACTACCTCGCCGAGGAAGCGCCGGAGGAGGTGCTGGCCGCGCTCGACGCCTTTCTCTGACCAACCAGACATGCCCTCGCGACCCTCTGCAGCGCCGGGCAGCGCGCCGCAGATCGCGGCGTTGGTGTCGGTGTCGCCGCCCCGCGCCACCGCTTCCACGCGCGCGGCCTCGACAGGGATGCCGAGCGCCAGGTGCCGGAACGCATTCTGCCAGGCGATGAGCACCCAGCCCTGCTGTCGGATGAAGTCGCGCGGGCCTTCATCGCCGCGGGCGCGGTCGAGGGGCGCGCGCAGGCCGACCTCGATCTCCCGGTCGATGTCAGCATGGCTGCCCGCGCCGCGCGGGCAGCCAGGCCGCGCGAACTCGGCGGCCGGCAGGCGCCCCGCGCCCTCGGCCGCGGCGACCACGGTGGGCAGGAGGCGGCGGAGGTCCGTCGCCTCGGCCATGACCTTCGGCGTGCTCACCGCCCCGGCAGCCGGCTGAAGCGCTCGGCGATCGAGGCGCGGGGGGCCGCGCGGAAGTCTTCCTCGTAGCGCGCGCGCTTCACGGCGGCCGAATAGACCTCTCGTCCCATCTCTCGCCGATCCGCCGCTGCACCAGCACCAGCTCCGCGACCAGCGTCTCGGTGCCGGGCACGCCGCGGGCATAGGGTTCCAGCCAGCGCAGCTGGCGCTCCAGGAAGTGCGTCGCGGCCGGGCGGTCGCCTTCGCGGTTCATCCGCACCGCGCTGCGCAGCACGTCGGCCGTCCACGCCTGGACCACCGCGAGGGTGCGGTCTCGGTCGCGCGGCTGCGCGTTGTTGTCCGTCCCACGGGCAAGGCGCAGCTCGGCCTCCACCGCGCGAGCCTCCACCGTTTCGCCACCGGCCGGCAGCGCACCGCTTGCCGACACACCCAGCAGCAGCACCGTCCCGGGCGCACCGCCGGGGCAATAGCGCCGTCATGCGCCGCCTGAACGCGACGCGCTGCGAAGGGCAGCTCGCGCCGTGGCGCGACCCGGACGGGCGGGAGGCGGTGCCTCACGGCTTTCGCGCCTCATGCTCGACGTGGGTGGACGACACGCGCCCCCACGATCGGGAGACGGCGGAACGGGCGCTGGCGCATGAGGTGGGCAACGCGGTCTCGGCCGCCTACCGCCGCTCCGGCCTGTTGGAGCGCCGCGCGGCCCTGATGGCCGAATGGGCGGCATTCTGCACCACGCCAGCGACCGGCCGCGCAGAAGTATTCGCGCCGCCGCATCTAAAATTCCGCAAACAAGACAAGTGTCAATCGGAAGGGCGGAAGTAGACGGGGGTTTTTGACTGTCCACGTCCCCGTATGATCCACCCCGGCAGCGCGGGATGCGCTGCGGCAACAGGGGGCAATCATGAGCACTTCTTCACATGTGCCGATGCGGCAGCGGCGCGCGCTGGACGCGCCGGGCCGCCGCTGGCCCACGGACTGGCCGAGGCGTCCCATGTGTCGGGCTTGTCGGCGTCCACGCTGCGCCGCCGCGCCCGCGAGGGGCGGCTGAAGCTGGTGCGGGTTGGGCGGCGAACGCTGGTCGACGCGCAATCGCTGCGCCGCCTGCTCGGCGCCGAACTCGGTGCCGAATAAAAAACCGCCCGGCGCGGGGGCACCGGGCGGCGGAAGGCAACGGGCACTAACTCGGGTGGCGCGCCATAGCGCACCGCTGCTTCCCGCGCCAGCGTCCCCGCGCCGCGCATCCTCGAAGGAGCGCGCATGATGCGAGTTGGACGAACCCAAGGCCGAGGCGAGCGCCGCGCGACGCCGCGGGCTGCCCGCGTCGATTTTGCCGCCATCAACGCCGCCGCGCTGGCGCGCTTGCCCGAGCTGGTGGCGCAGCTGCTGCCGGGGGGGCGCGAAAGGCGCGAGTGGGTCTGCGGTGACCTGACGGGGCGCGCGGGGCGATCCTGCAAGGTCAACCTGGTCACTGGCCGATGGGCCGATTTCGCCACGGGCGACAAGGGCGGCGAGCCGGTGAGCCTCGCCGCGGCGGTGTGGCGCTGCTCGCAAAGCGAGGCGGCGCGGCGGCTGGCGCAGATGCTCGGGTTGGAGGGCGGCGCCAATGGCTGACGGCAGCATGCACGCCTCCCTCGCCGCGCCCCCGCCCGAGGTGCCGCGGCATCCGCGACTCGGCCGCGCCTCGCGCGTGTGGACCTACCGCGGAACGGAGGGCGGCGAGCCGCTGTTTTACGTGGCGCGCTTTGAGGCGGATTTGCCCGCGGGGCGGAAGGAGGTTCTGCCCTACAGCCCCGGCCCGGACGGCTGGCGTTGGCGCGCGCCGCCGCCGCCGCGCCCGCTCTACGGCCTGGATCGGCTTGCGGCGCGGCCCGATGCGCCCGTGCTGGTGGTTGAGGGCGAGAAATGTGCCGACGCGGCGGGGGCGCTTTTCCCGGACTACGCGGCGACGACCTGGCCCGGCGGCGCGCAGGCGGCCGCCAAGGCCGATTGGACCCCGCTGCGCGGGCGCCACGTCACCTGCTGGCCCGACAATGACGTGCCCGGCCGCGCGGCAGCCGCCGAAGCGGCGAAGCTCGCATTGACGGCGGGCGCGGCGCGCGTCGCGGTGGTGAACGTGCCCGCTCACTGGCCGCCGGCTTGGGACCTCGCTGAAGCGCTGCCCGAAGGCGTCACGCTCGACACGCTGCGCGCGCTCCTGGAAACCGCCGAGCCGGTGGGGGCGGTGCGCGCGGCGCGCGACCCGCTGGACTGCCGGCCGATCGCCGAGGGCGTCGGCGCGCTGGCGCTGGACACGCCGTATTTCGTCAAGGGGCTGCTGCATCCCGGCGACCTCGCGTTGCTCGTCGGCCCGCCCGGGTGCGGAAAGACAACGGTGGCGCCCGACCTCGCGTGGCATGTCGCCGCGGGGCTGCCTTTTCTCGGCCGGCGGGCGCGGCCGGCGCCGGTGCTCTACGTGCCGCTTGAGGGCCGCAACGGCCTGATGCGGCGCTTCGCGGCCCTGGCGCGGGAACGCGGCGCGCCGCCGCCAGTGTTCGTCGCGACGCGCCCGATAAACCTGCTCGCCGACGGCGCCGAAGCGGTCTCGCGCGCGGCCGAGGCCTGCGGTTG
>JAOAIK010000008.1 GCA_026414745.1 Roseococcus sp. | reverse complement strand
GTGCTGGTCCGCGCCCTGCCGGCCCTGCTCGGCCCCGCCGACCCGGCAGCGCTGCTCGCCGATGTGGCGGAGGAGATCGCGGCCTGGGGCGAGGAGCAGAGCCTTTCGCAGCGGCTGCATGCGGCGCTGGCGCGGCTGGCCTGCCATGGCAGCATCCGTGCCGGCCGCCGCCTGAGCCTGCCGGAGATGGCGCAGCTGCTCAGGGACATGGAGGCCACCCCACGCGCTGCCACCTGCTCCCACGGCCGGCCGACCTTCCTGCGGCTGGACCGCGCGGCCCTGGCGCGGATGTTCGGCCGCAGCTGAGGAGCTGCCCAGCGCGCCAGGCAGCGGGGCAAGGCGCCGCGCCGGCGGTCAGGGTGCGATGCGGGCACCCCCGCGTCCCGCGAGGGCAGCGGTCGCGGGGCCTGCCATCACCCGCCGGGCAGGGCGGGAAGCCGCGCAGGCCTCTGCCCACAGGGCGGCTGCGCCTGCGCCAGCTCCACCGCCGGCCCGGTGCCCAAGGCTTGGCGATTCATGGTGCGGGCCGCGGCAGCCAGCCGCGGCCCTCCTGGTCGGGGCGCGGCGGTTCCGGCCCGGGCCCCATCCGGCTGGCAGCGAGAGGCCGACGCCTCAGGCGGCGTCACATCTCCTCATCGCCGTAGCCCTCGTCCTCATAGCCGCTGTCATAGGCGCCATGGGCGTCCTGCCCGCCCTCATAGGCCCCGGTGGCATCGGGCTGGGCCAGGCCGGCGGCCGAGCCCGGATCGGTCCAGGGCGAGGAGGTCGGCACCGCCTCCTGCCCGAAGGCGCCGCCGCTCGCCGCCATCGCGGAACCGCCGCCGAGCGCGTTCATGATCATGTTGCCGAGCACGATGCCGCCCGCCACACCGGCAGCGGTCATCAGCGCGGTGCCGAGGAAGCCCGGGCCCTGCCGCCCCTGCAGCGCCTGCGGATTGTAGCCGGGCGGGAACTGCGGCTGGGGACGCGGCGGCATCGGCGCGGGCTTGCTGCCGCCGAAGCCGAAGAAGCCGCGGTTGCGCGCGGCCTCGGCCTCGCGCCGGGCGGCCTCGAGCTCCCACTCAAGCTCCTGGATGCGGTTCTGCGCGGCCACCAGCGCATGCTCCTGCACGAAGGCGGTCTGGGTGATGCGGTAACGCGCCTCCGGATATTGCTGGAACAGCTGCTGGATCAGCTGGTCGGCCTCCGGATCGATCGGCGGCAGGGGCTGGCGCGGCGCCACGCTGGGCGTCCGCCCGCCCCAGGGCCCGCTCTGCTGCGGCGCCGGCGCGGCACCGGCGATGCGCTGCACGAACTCGGTGATGATGCGGCGCTCTTCTTCGGTCATCGAACCCTCTGCGTTCCCTGCTGTTCTGCGCCCTGCCCGGGCTGCGGCGCGATTCTTACATCGCGTTCATGCGCGCAGATGGCGCCGAAGGCAAGGCGATTCAAGCGTCGCTTTGATGACGGTCGCACCCGCTGCGGCCCTCGGCCCCTCCCTCTGGGCGGCTGGAGGGGCGAGCGGGCGGCGCGGAAGGCGGGGCCGCGCAGCCCCCTTGCTGGCTATGGCTGGGTGCGCCGGCGGGACGCTTCCGGTCGCGGGGGGCGGGCCGCCCCTATCCATCGAGGCCGAGCCGCGGCCATTCGATGGCCGGGCAGCGGTCCTGCACCACCATCACCCCGCGGCTGCGGGCGCGGGCGGCCGCCTCCTCCGCAATCACGCCGAGCTGCAGCCACACCGCCTTGGCGCCGAGGGCGACCGCCTCCTCGATCACCGCCCCTGCTTCCTCGCTGCGGCGGAAGACATCGACCATGTCGAGCGGTGCCGCCTCGGCGAGGCTTGCCACCACCCTCCGGCCGTGGATGGAGCGGCCGGCCAGCACGGGATTGACCGGCACCACCTCGAAGCCGTGGTCGAGCAGGAAGCGCATGACGCGGAAGCTCGCGCGCTCCGGCTTGTCGGAGGCGCCGACCAGGGCGATGCGCGGCCGCCGACGCAGCAGCGCGGCGATCTCGGCATCCGGCGGGTTGCTTGCGGCCATGGCCAGAGCCTGCCAGCCGCACCCCGCCCTGCCAAGGCGGCCCGGCCCCCTCGCCGGACCGGCCGGTCGCAGCCCCGGCCGCAACCAGGGCCAGCCGCATAGCCCTCCGCCGCAGCGTGGCAGCGGGCCGATCCCAGCCCGGCCTGGGCGTTCGGCAGCCAGGCGGCGGTGGGCCGACCCACCTCAGCGCAGGATCTCGAAGAAGCCCGTCTCCTCGTCGAGGCGGCGGTGTTCCATCGCGCGGAAATCGTAGCGGGAGACAATGCCCACCACCCGCCCTTCCTCGACGATCGGCAGATGCCGCACCCCCATGTCGTTCATCAGCCGCAGCGCATCCATCGCGGTGGCATGCGGGCCGATGGTCTGGGGGTTGCGCGTCATGACCTCGGCCAGGGTGCAGGTCGCGGCATCGCGCCCGGTGGCCAGGCAGCGCAGCGCATCGCGCCCGGTGAAGATGCCGAGCAGGCGGCCTTCGGGGTCGGTGACCAGAACCGCGCCGACCCGGCGCTGATGCATCGCCTGGGCAGCGGCGCTCAGCGTGGTCTCGGGCGGCATGGTCAGCGGGCGCTGGTCGCGGATCAGCTCGGCCACTTCGCGGGACCGCATCGTCACCTCCCTTGCCTGCAGCCCCATGACAGTAGCGTGACTGCCGCGCCCGCGACTTGCGCCGGATCAAGCCGCTTCACAGCTCCATCCCGGCCACGGCGAGGATGGTGAGCAGGCTCGCCGACATCCCGCGCAGGCTCTCCTCCTCCTCGACGTCGATCCACTCATCGAGGCTGTGCGCGCGCCCCCCGCGGCCGCCCGAGCCGATGCGCAGCGCCGGGATCCCCATGCTCATCGGGATGTTGGCATCGGTGCTGCTCGCCTCCTCGGTCACGCGATAGCCGAAATGCTCCGCCGCGGCGATCGCGGCGGTGATGATCGGGGCACCGGGCGGCGTCTCTCCCGCCGGGCGGTCGCCGGTGGGGATGATCTCGGCCACGATCGGCCCCTCGCGCGTGTCGCGCGCTGCATTCTCGGCCGCCACGGCGGCCGCGATGGCCTCGCGAAACGCGGCCTCGAGCCTGCCCAGCTCCTCGGGCGAGCGCGAGCGCAGATCGACCTCCATCGCCACCTGGTCGGGAATCGCGTTGACGCTGGTCCCGCCCGAGACGAGCGAGACGCAATGGGTGGTCTGCGGCTGGCGCGGCACCGGAATCGCGGCGATGCGCAGCGCGGCATCGGCCATGGCATACAGCGGGTTGACCAGGCCGAAGGCGCCGAAGGAGTGCCCGCCCGGCCCGCGGAAGAGGACCCGGAAGCGCTTCGAGCCGATGGCGGCGGTGACGATCCGGTCCACCTCCGGGCTGTCGACCGTGAGGAAGGCGTCGATCCGCCCGGCATGGCGACCGGCGGTGAACAGATGGCGGATGCCGCGCAGATCGCCCGCCCCCTCCTCCCCGACATCGCCGACGAAGAGGATATCCCAGCGCGTGCGGATGCCCGCAGCATCCATCGCGCGCAGGAAGGCGAGGTTGACCGCGAGGCTGCGCGTGTCATCGCCGATGCCCGGGGCGAAGAGCTTGGTCCCCTCGCGCCGCACCCGCACATCGGTGCCGGGGGGGAAGACGGTGTCGAGATGCGCGGCCACCACCAGCGTCTTGCCCTCCCCGGTGCCGCGGCGCCGGCCCATGACATTGCCGACCTCGTCCTGCTCCACCTCCTCCAGGCCATGGGCGGCCAGCATCTCGAGATAGGCGGCCGCCCGCGGCCCCTCGCCGAAGGGCGGGGCCGGAATCTCGGTGAGGCGGATGATGTCCTCCACCATCCGCGGATGATCGGCGCGCAGCGCGGCACAGGCGGCGGCGAAGCGCGGATGGGCGGCGATCGCGGCGACGAACTCGCGCATCAGCCGCCCAGCCCGGCACGGGAGCCTGCGACCAGGGCATGCCGGCAGGGCAGCCCGGCGGGAAGGGGCAGGGCACAGGCCGCCGCCCTCCATCCCCTGGCCGGACAGGGTGCGGCCAGCGCGCCCAGACCGGGCGCTGGCCTGACCTGCAGCAGGCCGAACAGGAGCGAGGGCGGGCAGGGGAGCGGGAACGCAAGCGGCATGGCGGGATGCTGGCCGTTCCCGGCTGCCGCGGCAAGGCGGGTTGGCGCGCACAAGCCAGCCCTGCGGCTTGCCCGCGGTCAAGCGGGCCTCCCATATTGGGGCCAGCGCGGCGATCAACACCCCAAGCCGCCCCCGAGGAAACGTCATGCCGCGAGAGGCACCGCACGCCCCGCCCTGCCCGCCGCCCTCCCTGCTGCGGCGGGCGATGACCGCGATCGGCCGCGGGCTCGGCCCGAACGGGCGGGATCTGCTGCGCGCGCGGGCGCATTTCCACGCGCCCCTGCCCCCGGGCCCGCTGGCGTCTCAGCGCTATGTCGTCTTCGACCTCGAGGCGACGGGGCTGCAGGTGAGCCGCGATGACCGGCTGGTGGCGATCGGTGCGGTGCTGTTGCGCGATATGGAACCGGTTGCGGTCTTCGAGACCCTGGTCCATCCCGGCCGCCCCATCCCGCCGGCGGCCACGGCGGTGCATGGCATCACCGATGCGATGGTCCAATCCGCCCCGCCTGCGCCGGAGGCGATCGCGGCCTTCCTCGACTTCGCCGGCGATGCCGTGCTGGTCGCGCACAATGCGGGCTTCGACCGCAGCCTGCTCTTCATGGAGGAATATCGCGGCGCGCCGGCGGTGGCGCAGCCCATCCTCTGCAGCCTCGCCCTCTCGCGCTGGCTCGACCCGCAGGAGGAGGACCACTCCCTCGACGCCTTGTGCGGGCGGGCCGGCCTCGTCATCCCGCGCCGCCATGCTGCCTTGGGCGATGCCGAAGCCACGGCCGCGCTGTGGGTCAGGATGCTGGCCCGTGCCGCCGCACGCGGGGTGGAGGATCTGACCGAACTCTGCCGCCGCAGCCGCATGCAGCAGGCGATCGCCGCCGCCGCCGAACATTTCTGAGCGCGGCCCGCCTGCGGCCGGCAGGCCAGGCTACCAGATCTCGCCCGTCAGGCTGCCCGTCGCCGCGCGGGAGAAGGCACGCACGGCCTTCAGCGCCTCGCGCAGGCGCTGGCGTTCGGCGCGCGGCATCGCCGCCGTATCGACCAGGTTGCCGGGCTGTCGCCCCTCGGCCTCATCGGCCAGCTGCTGGCGCAGCAGGGCATCGAAGAGGAGGGCGAGCGCCTCGCGCAGCGTCTGCGCCTCCCGCGCCGAGACGGCGCCAGTGCCGGCCAGGGCGGAGAGGCGCGCGGCGGTGCCGGTCTGCTCGATGCCGGCCTGCAGCGCAAGAAGCCGTGCCGCCGCCACCAGCGGCATCAACCCGTGCAGCTTGAGGTCGGTGCGCGCACCCGGCCCCGGCTCATCATCGGCAAAGCCGCCCCAGAAGGTCAGCCCGACGCCCAGGGCGCGGTTCTGCACCGCCATCGCGTGCAGCAGCGCCGGTTCGGCGGCCAGGATGCGGGAGAGTTCGCCGCGCAAGGCCTGCGCCGGTTCGGCATCGCCCCAGCCTGCGCGGAAGTCGAAGGCGATATCGGCAAACAGCGCGGGCGCGCCCACCCGCCGGCGCGCCCATTTCGCAAACTGCGCGCACCATTGCCCGAGCGTCTTGCGCCAGAGGGGGTTGCGCGCCATCACCCCGCCCGGGCAGAGCGGAAAGCCGGCCGCTGCCAGCGCCTCGTTGAGATCGCAGGCGAAGGCGCGGAACCAGCGATCGACCTCGGCATGGCTGGAATCGGGATACTCGCCGAGGATCAGGCCATTGTCCTGATCCGGGCGGAGCAGACTCTCCCCGCGGCCGAGGCTGCCCATGACCAGCAGCGTGAAGGGGACGGGCGGCGCGCCATGGCGGGCGAGGCAGCGCTCCAGCACGCGCCGGTGCAGCTCGAGATTGATGCCGCTGACGAGCTCTACGAGATCGGGTGCGGCCACGCCCTCGGCCAGCAGGGCGCGGGCCACCTGCGCCTGGGCCTGCTTGACCGCCGCATCATCGCCGGCCAGGGCGTCGAGGTGGGTGAGCAGCCGGCCCGAGAGGGCGGCCAGCGTCTCGGCGCGGTGCAGGATGCCCACGGCGCGGCGATCGGCCCCGAGCACGACGAGGTGGCGCAGCCGATGCGCGCGCATCAGCGCCACCGCCCGCCACAGCCCGGCATCGGCCTCGCAGGCGATGACCGGGGCGCTCATGGCGGCCGAGAGCGGCGCCTCGGCCGGCAGGCGCAACGCCACGCGGCGTGTGACGTCCTGTTCGGTCAGGATGCCGACCGGCCGGCCCTGCTGATCGACCGCCAGCACGGCAGAGACCCGGGCCTCGGCCATCGCGGGCAGCACGATGCCGAGCGGCGTCTCGGGCGCGAAGGCTGGCGGCGGGGGCGCCATCGCCGCGGCGACCGGCCCGGTCAGGGCCGCGGCGGGGCTGGGCGGAGGGGCAGTCCTGTCCACCGGGCCAGTCTAGGCCGCGCAACAAGGGGGGCGGCAAGAGCCGCGGGTCAGGTGCCGACCAGCTCCGCTGCCACCGCCGCGGGGCGGAAGCGGCGCTCCATCTCCTGCTGGGTGGAGACGATGTGGAAGCGCAGCGCGCCGCGAATCGCTGGCCCCTCGTCGCGCCGCTGGTCGGGATGGATGGGCAGCGTGGCAAAGAGCGGCGCCTCCGCCAGCAGGGGCAGCCGGTTGGCCGGCAAGGGCGGGCCCAGCTGCAGCGCCGCCAGATGCCCGGGCAGGGCGCGGGCGGCGGCGGCGGCCGATTCGGCCTCCTCTGCCGGGCTGCCCGATTCGGCCAGGATCTCGGCCGCGAGGGCCGAGAGGGCGGCGGCCAGCACCTGCTCTCGCCCCGTGGCATGCGGTCGCAGCCAGGATTCGGCGAGTGCGGCCACGTCCGAGAGCGCGGCGAAATAGACCTGCCAGCGGCAGTGTTCGAGGGCTGCGCGGAAACTGGGATCGGCGAAGAGGCGCGCCTCCTGCCGGCCGGCCTTGACGCGGCAATAGTCGAACACCGTCTTCTGCGCGACGAAGGCACCCTGCCGGGCCATGAAATCGCGGAAAGCGGCGCGCAGCGGCACGGATGGACGGCGGAAGAGACCGAACATGGACCTAGCCGCGGCTGGGCTGGCGGTTGAGGTGGCTTGGCATATGTGTTATCTGTTATTAGCTCAGGCATGCTGCCGCAATCTCGCGGCCGCAGTCAGCGTCGAGAAGGAAGAGGGAGGCAGAGCGCATGGCGCTCGTGGAAGACGTCCCAGCGCGCGGCAACTCCGCGCCGGAAGGCCCGCCGCTGGATCCGGAGAAGGCGCGAGCCTATTGGAAAAAGACCTCGGCCCTGATGTGGACCGTGCTGTTCATCTGGTTCGCTTCGGGCTTTCTGGTGCACATCTTCGCGCCCTCGTTGAATGCCATCAAGATCGCGGGCTTCCCGATCGGCTTCTACATGGCCGCGCAGGGCAGCCTGATCATCTTCGTCGTCGGGCTTTACTGGTTCGCCAGGCGCCAGAACCAGATCGACGAGGAATTCGGCGTGCAGGAGGACGCGTAAGCCATGTCGGTCAGCACCTCCGGGGGCAAGGATCCCTTCATCGCCAACCTCAACCGGATCTACGCCGGCTACACGGGCGGCTTCCTCGCCTTTGTCGTGATCCTCGGCATCCTTGAACAGCTCGGGGTGCCGGACCGGGTCATCGGCTATCTGTTCGTCTTCCTCACCATCGGCGTCTACGCCTATATCGGCATCATCAGCCGCACCGCGCAGGTGGCGGAATACTACGTGGCGGGCCGCAAGGTGCCGGCCGTCTACAACGGCATGGCCACCGGTTCGGACTGGATGTCCGCCGCCTCCTTCATCGGCATGGCAGGCAGCCTCTATGCGCTGGGCTACGGCGGGCTCGCCTTCATCCTGGGCTGGACCGGCGGCTACATGCTGGTGGCGGTGCTGCTGGCCCCCTATCTGCGGAAGTTCGGCCAATACACGGTGCCGGACTTCCTCGGCGCGCGCTACGGCGGCAATCTGGCGCGGATGATCGGCGTCGTCGTGCTGATCACGGCGAGCTTCGTCTACGTCGTGGCGCAGATCGTGGGTGTGGGCATCATCACCCAGCGCTTCCTTGACGTCTCCTTCGGCCTGGCGGTGTTCCTGGGGCTCGCTGGCATCCTGGTCTGCTCCATGCTGGGTGGGATGCGCGCCGTCACCTGGACCCAGGTCGCGCAGTACATCATCCTGATCATCGCCTACCTGATCCCGGCATTCCTGATGTCGGCCAAGATCACGGGCGTGCCGCTGCCGCAGCTGATGTACGGCGTGGCGCTGGAGCGGATCGAGGCGCTGGAGAATGCCTTCCGCGCCGCGGGGCAGACGCCGCCGCCCGGGGTGGTGGGCTTCCACACCGCCCCCTTCATCGGGCCCAATGGGCAGTTCTCGATGTCGGCGGCGGTGAACTTCTTCGCCCTCGTCTTCTGCCTGATGGTGGGCACGGCGGCGCTGCCGCACATCCTGATGCGCTACTTCACCACGCCCTCGGTGCGTGAGGCTCGCGCCTCGGTGGCGTGGTCGCTGTTCTTCATCTTCCTGCTCTACTTCACGGCGCCGGCCTATGCCGCCTTCGCCAAGCTCGAGATCTACCAGAACTTCATCAACCAGCCGATCGCGAACCTGCCGGAGTGGGTGAAGAACTGGCAGATCATGTCGCCCTACGGCGTGCCGTGGATCAACATCGTGGACGTCAACCGCGACGGCATCCTGCAGTGGAACGAGTTCCGCATCCATCCGGACGTCGTCGTGCTCTCCACGCCCGAGATCGCGGGCATGCCCTATGTGATCGCGGGCATGGTGGCGGCGGGCGGGCTGGCCGCCGCGCTCTCCACCGCCGATGGGCTGCTGCTCGCGCTCGCCAACGCGCTCAGCCACGACATCTACTACAAGATGATCAACCGCAACGCCCCGACCAAGCAGCGGCTGATCATCGCCCGCGCCCTGTTGATCCTGGTCGCGATCGCCGCGGCCTGGACGGCCGGCAATATGGGGGCGGATATCTTGTTCCTGGTCGCCTGGGCCTTCTCCATCGCGGCCGCCGGCCTCTTCGCCGCGCTGGTGATGGGCGTCTGGTACAAGCGGACGACCAACACCGCCGCCTGCGTCGGCATGCTCGTGGGCTACATCGTCACCTTCGGCTATCTGATCTGGTCGGAGTTCTTCGGCCTCTCCTTCATCGAGGTCTTCGGGACGAAGGAGGCCATCCTCAACGCCGCGCGGGCCGCGGCCAACCTTCCGCAGGCCTCGGCCGAACTCAAGGCCTATGCCTCGGCCCTGGTCGCCAATGCCGCGGCGGTGCAGGACGGGCCGCTGGCTTGGTTCGGCAAGGCCCTCTCCGGCTGGGGCATGCACACCGACCACGTGGTGCTGCGCGGGCGCGTGGTGGCGCGCCTGTGGGGCATCAACAACATCTCGGGCGGCATCTTCGGCGTGCCGCTCGCCTTCCTCACGATCTACATCGTCTCGCAGTTCACCAAGGCACCCTCCCAGGCGATGCAGGACTTCGTCGAGTCGATCCGCATCCCGAGGGGTGGCGTGCGCCTGGCCGATGCGCGCGAGGCGGTGAAGGAGTAACCCCGGGCGCGGCCGGCGCCGCCGGCCCTGACGCCCGCAGCAACAGGCGGGGGCGGTTGCGGCGACGCAGCCGCCCCTTTCATATGGACAGCCGATGAACGAGTTCGTCTCCGCCCATCTGCCCTTCTGGATCGTCAACTACACCCTCGCTCTCTGCGCCTGGGCCTGCATCGGGCGCTTCCTGATGTCCGGCTTCCTGCCGCCCGACAGCCCGAACTACATCTGGCGCGGCTTCCGGATGCTGACCGACTGGGCGGTTGCCACCGCGCGCTATCTCGTGCCCTCCTATGTCGCGGCGATCTTCCTGCCCCTGGTCGCCTTCTGCTGGCTGATGGCGCTGCGCTGGACGGTGGGTCTGTTCATGATCGGCGCCGGGCTTGCGCCCCGTCTCGCGCCGCCGCCAGGGAGCTGAGACCGATGACGCGGGACAGCCTGTTCGTCCTGACCGTGGGCACCTGCCTGCTGCACGGCCTGTTCAGCCCGGCGCTGATCTATGTCATCTTCTTCCACCCGGTCTGGCTGCCGGAACTGCTGCCCGCCACGGCCGAGATCGTCTTCTACGGCGCCTCGCTGATCGTCTCGACCGCCACGCTGCTGCTCGCCGCGCTGCCGGCCGCCTTGGCCGAACGGTTGGGCCTCTCCCTGGATGCGGCGATGCGGATCTGGTTCGGCGCGGCGGTCGCGATCACTGTCTTTGCCCTGCTGCAGCGCTGATTCCGCCCGCAGCCTGCGCCTTCCTGCAGCTCGCGCGCCGGCCAGCAGGAGCCGGCCGAAGGCACGGCACCGAGGCCCGCGGCCGCGGCGGCAGACCCGCCCCGGCTGCTGCGCCTCTGCACCTGTTCAGTCGTTGGCCATCACCCGCACATAGCTGCCGGGCGCGTCCTCGATCACCGGCAGCTTGCCATCGCCCGGGATGCGGGCCGGCACGCGTTTCGGATCGAGGGCCGAGACCCAGCGCTGCCAATCCGGCCACCAGGATCCGGCGAGCTCGGTCGCCCCGGCCAGCCATTCGTCGGGGTCAGGCGGCAGCTTTTCATTGACCCAGTAGCTGTATTTGCCGGCCTCGGGCGGGTTGACCACGCCGGCGATGTGCCCGGAGGCAGCCAGCACGAAGCGCACCGGCCCCGAATAGATCTGGGTGGCGCGATAGGTGCTCTTCCACGGGGCGATGTGGTCCTCCCGCGTCGAGAGCATATAGGTCGGCACCTTGATCTTGCGCAGGTCGATCTTGACGCCGAGCAGCTCGATCGCGCCGGGTTTCACGAGATCGTTCTGTTGATACATCCGGCGCAGATAGAAGCTGTGCATCTTCGCCGGCATGCGCGTCGAATCGTCGTTCCAGTAGAGCAGGTCGAAGGGGAAGGGATCCTGCCCGAGGAGGTAGTTGTTGACCACGAATGACCAGATCAGGTCATTGGCGCGCAGCATGTTGAAGGTGGTGGCCATATCCTGCCCCTCCAGATAGCCGCGCTTGTTCATCTTGGCCTCGAGGCTCTTGAGCTGCTCCTCATCGATGAAGACGCCAAGCTCCCCCGGCTGTTCGAAATCGACCAGGGTCACGAAATAGGTGGCGGACTTGATCCGGGTATCGCGCTTGGCCGCCATATAGGCCAGAGTGGTGGCGAGCAGTGTGCCGCCCAGGCAATAGCCGATGGCATTGACCCCGCGCTCGCCGGTGGCCAGCTCCACGGCATCGAGGGCGGCGAGCACCCCCTCCTTCATGTAGTCGTCGAAGCCCTTCTGGGCCAGCCGCTCATCCGGATTGACCCAGGAGACGCAGAAGACCGTATGCCCCTGCTCGACCGCCCAGCGGATGAAGCTGTTCTTCGGGCGCAGATCCAGGATGTAATACTTGTTGATCCAGGGCGGGAAGATCAGCAACGGGCGCTTGAACACCGTCTCCGTCGTCGGGTTGTACTGGATGAGCTGCATCAGCTCATTCTGGTAGACCACCTTGCCCGGCGTGACCGCGATATTCTCCCCGACCTTGAACTTGGTATCGTCGGTCATCCGGATGCGCAGCCGGCCCTTGCCGCGCTCCAGATCGGCGAGCAGGTTCGACAGGCCGCGCAGCAGATTGGCCCCGCCTGTCTCCACCGTGCGGCGCAGCACCTCGGGATTGGTCAGCACGAAGTTCGCGGGGCTCATCGCGTCCACGAACTGGCGCGTGTAGAAATCCACCTTCTGCGCCGTCTTGGGGTCGAGCCCCTCGGCGCTGTTCACCGCGCTGGTGAAGTAGCGCGCGGCGAGCAGGTAGGACTGGCGGATGAAGTCGAACACCTCGTTCTCGCGCCAGGCGTCGTCCTTGAAGCGGCGATCGCCCTTGGGTTCTTCGATGACGGGGGCGGGATTCTCGCCCAGCATCCGCCGCGCCGTGTTCGACCAGAGGGTGAGATAGTCATGCCAGAAGCCGATCTGCGCCTGCACGAGGCGCGCCGGATTGGCCATCAGCCGCGCCGTCATCTCGAGGAAGGCGCCGCCGATGTTCAGCGGGTCCGGGTTGCCCGGCTCCTCGGCCTGGCGCTTGAGGAAGTCGGCGACGATGCGCTGGCCGCGCTCGGCCACCTCGGCCATGGTGCGCGTCACCAGCTCGGCATCCGGCAGGTGATGGTCCGGCTTGTCCGTGCCGTGGGAGGGGCTCATCTCGGTGGGGTGCCTTGTGCCGTGCGGGGGTTCCGGTGCCGTGCGGGGTTCTGGCCAACCGCGCAGGCTTGCGGGCGGACGCGGCCTCGCCCAGCATCGCGCGGCCCGAGAGGGGGACCATCGCGCTTGCCGCCGACACCAGACGCCTGTCCGCAGCCCGTTGCACAGGGTAGGGGCCGCCCGCGCGCCGATCAAGCGGCGCTCTGGCTGCTGATCGCCCTGGTCTGCGCCGGCTGCGATGCGCCCGCCCGGCTCGACCTGCGCGCCATGCTGCGCGACGCGACAGGTGCCGCGGCGGAGGAACGCCTGCCCCCGCCCGGGCTCGATCGGCCCTTCCCGCATCTCGCCTCGGTGCCGCCCGTTCCGGAACGGCCCGATCCCGCGACGCGCCAGCGCATCACCGAGGCGCTGCAGCGCGACCGGGCGGCGAGCGAGACGCCCGTGCCCGCCTCGCGCGCCGCCGCCCCGTTGACCGAGCCGGAGGCGCCCGGCGCGCCGCCACTGCCCGCCCGCCCGCCCGCGCCGCCCCGCCTCGCGCGCGCCGCGCCCATCCCCTGGGCTGCGCCGGCGGCCCCGGGGGCGCCGCCCGGCGGCGGCGTGCCGGGCGACGTTCCCGAGCCCCGCGAGGTGCCTGCCGCGCCGCCCGAGGAGCTTCTCGCCCCCGGCGCGCCGCCTCCGCCCCCGGCCCTGCTGTCGCGGTAGCCCCCTCGCGCGCGGACGGGGCGGTGACGCCTGGGGGCGACTCCGCTAAAGCCGCCACACTGCCGCGCCCGGAGGAGGCCCGCCATGGCCGAAGAGTTCCACCGCATCCGCCGCCTGCCGCCCTATGTCTTCGCCGAAGTGAACGCGGCGAAGGCGAAGGCCCGCGCCGCCGGCGAGGACATCGTGGACCTCGGCATGGGCAACCCAGACAGCCCGACGCCGCCGCACATCGTCGCCAAGCTCATCGAGGCGGTGCAGGACCCGCGCACCCACCGCTACTCCATGTCCAAGGGCATCCCCGGGCTGCGGAAGGCGCTGGCGGGCTATTACGACCGGCGCTTCGGGGTGAAGCTCGACCCGGAGACGGAGGTGGTGGCCACGCTCGGCTCCAAGGAGGGGCTCGCCAACCTCGCCCAGGCGATCTCGAGCCCGGGCGACACCATCCTGGTGCCCAACCCCTCCTATCCCATCCACCAGTTCGGCTTCCTCATCGCCGGCGCCACCGCGCGCTCCATCCCCTACACGCCCGACGATGCGATGCTCGAGGCCATCGTGCGCGCGGTGAAGCACAGCGTGCCCAAGCCCACGGCGCTGATCGTGAACTTCCCCTCCAACCCCACCGCGCTGCTCGCCAGCCGCGCCTTCTACAAGGAGCTCGTGGCGCTGGCGCGGCGGCACGAGCTGTTCATCCTCTCCGACCTCGCCTACGCCGAGCTCTACTTCGACGAGAACAACCCGCCGCCCTCGGTGCTGGAAATCCCCGGCGCGAAGGAGTGCACGGTGGAGTTCACCTCGCTCTCCAAGACCTACAACATGCCGGGCTGGCGGATGGGCTTCGCCGCCGGCAACCCGCGCCTGATCGCCGCCCTGGCGCGGGTGAAGTCCTACCTCGACTACGGCGCCTTCACCCCCATCCAGGTCGCGGCCGCCGCCGCGCTCAACGGGCCGCAGGACTGCGTGGCCGAGATGCGCGCCCTCTACCGCGAGCGGCGCGACGTGCTGGTGAAGGGGCTGATCCAGGCCGGCTGGCCGGTCGAGCCCTGCGAGGGCTCCATGTTCCTCTGGGCGCCCATCCCGGAGCGGTTCCGCCAGCTCGGCTCCGTCGAGTTCGCGAAGCTGCTGCTCGCCAAGGCCAAGGTGGCGGTGGCGCCGGGCGTGGGCTTCGGCGAGCACGGGGACGGGCATGTGCGCATCGCGCTCGTCGAGAACACGCACCGCATCCGCCAGGCGCTGCGCGGCATCCGCGCCTTCCTCCAGGGCGACAACGCCGCCCCGGCGGAGGAGAGCCTCGCGGGATGAGCGGCGCGATGCGGGTGGGTGTGGCCGGCCTCGGCACGGTGGGCGCCGGCGTGGTGCGGCTGCTGCGCGACAATGCCGGGATCATCGCCGCGCGCGCGGGTCGGCCCATCGAGGTGGTGGCCGTCTCCGCGCGCGACCGCGCGAAGCACCGCGGCGTGGCTCTCGAGGGGCTCGCCTGGCACGACGATCCCGTGGCGCTGGCCAGGGATCCGGCTGTGGAGGTCGTGGTCGAGCTGATCGGCGGCGCCGAGGGTCCGGCGCGCGCCCTGGTCGAGGCGGCGCTCGCCGCGCGCAAGCCGGTGGTGACCGCCAACAAGGCGCTGCTCGCCACCCATGGCGTGGCGCTCGCGCGCCTCGTCGAGGCCACCGACGGCACGCTGGCCTATGAGGCGGCGGTGGCCGGCGGCATCCCCGCCATCAAGGCGCTGCGCGAAGGGCTGGCGGCGAACCGGATCACGCGGGTCGCGGGCATCCTCAACGGCACCTGCAACTACATCCTGACCGAGATGCGGCTGAAGAAGCTGCCCTTCGCGGAGGTGCTGCGCCGGGCGCAGGAGCTCGGCTACGCCGAGGCCGACCCGGCCTTCGACATCGAGGGGGTGGATGCGGCGCACAAGCTCGCCATCCTCGCCGCGCTGGCCTTCGGCCGGCCGGTGGACCTCGCCTCGCTGCACATCGAGGGCATCGCGCAGGTCTCCGCCCTCGACATCGCGCTGGCCGAGGAGCTGGGCTTGCGCATCAGGCTGCTCGGCATCGCCACCCGCACGGAGGAGGGCGTCACCGCGCGGGTGCATCCCTGCATGGTGCCGGCCACGAGCCCGCTCGCGGCGGTGGAGGGCGTGTTCAACGCCGTGCTGGCCGAGGGCGACGCGGTGGGGCGCATCGTGCTGCAGGGCCGCGGCGCCGGCGCGGGGCCCACGGCCAGCGCCGTGGCGGCCGACCTGATCGACATCGCCCGCGGCCGGCGCGCGCCGCTCTGGGGCGCCGACAGCGCCACCCTCGACGCCTCGCCCGCCCTGCCCATGTCGCGCCACCGCGGCGCGCACTACCTGCGGCTGATGGTGCTCGATCAGCCCGGCGTGATCGCGGATGTCACCGGCATCCTGCGGGACCTGTCCATCAGCCTCGATTCCATGCTCCAGCGCGGCCGTGCGCCGGGCGAGGCGGTGCCGGTGGTGCTGGTCACCCACGAGTGCGAGGAGGCGGCGATGGACGCGGCCCTTTCGCGCATCGCCGCCCTGCCCGCCGTGCTCGAACCCCCCGCCCGCATCCGCATCGAGGAGATGTGAGCCCATGCTGCGCCGCGCCCTGCTCCTCGCCGTGCTGCTGCTGCCCGTCGCGGCCCTCGCGCAGTCGCCCAACGAGACGCGGCTGCGGCTCGGCGCGAGCGGCGAGGTGCGCGTCGCACCCGACGAGCTGGTGGCGGTGCTGCGCGTGGAGGCGCGCGGCGTCGAGGCGGGCGCGGTGCAGGGCGAGGTGAACCGCCGCATGGCCGCCGCGCTCGCGGCCGCGCGGGCGGTGGAGGGCGTCACCGCCACCACCGGCCGCTATTATGCTCATCAGGAGCCGCGCGGGCAGGAGTTCCTGGCGCAGCAGTCGCTCAGCCTCGCCGCCGCGCGGGGCGAGCCGGCGCTCGCCCTGATCGCGCGGCTGCAGGAGGAGGGGCTGCTGCTGGGCGAGCTGCGCTGGCGCCTCTCGGAGGGTGCGGCGCGCGCCGCGCGGGATGCGGCGATGCGCGAGGCCATCCGCGCCCTGCGCGAGCGCGCGGAGATGGTGGCGCGCGAGCTCGGCCTGCGCGTGGCGGCGCTGACCCATCTCAGCGTGGACGCCGCGCCCGAGGCGCGGCCCTTCGCGATGGCCGCACCCCAGGCCGCGCGCGCGGGCGCGGGCGTGCCGCCGCCGGTGGCCACCGCCGAGGACATTCCCGTGACCTTCCACGTCACGGGCGATCTGCTGCTGCGCCGCTGAGCGCGCGAGCCCGAGGGAGGATGCGATGAGCGAGACCGAAGCCCGCCCTGCGCAGGTGGACCGCAACCTGGCGCTGGAACTCGTGCGCGTGACCGAGGCCGCGGCGCTGTCGGCCAGCCGCTGGGTCGGCAAGGGCGACAAGAACGCCGCCGACGGCGCGGCGGTGGAGGCGATGCGCCGCGCCTTCGACAGCGTGGCCATAGACGGCACGGTGGTGATCGGCGAGGGCGAGATGGACGAGGCGCCGATGCTCTACATCGGCGAGAAGGTGGGCCTCTACGCCAAGTCGGGCGGCGGCATGCGCGCCGACATCGCGGTGGACCCGCTGGAGGGCACCTCGCTGACGGCGAAGGGCGGGCCCAACGCGATGTCGGTGGTGGCGCTCGCCCCGCGCGGGGGATTCCTGCACGCGCCCGACGTGTACATGGACAAGATCGCGGTCGGCCCGGGTCTGCCGCCCGGCGTGGTGGACCTGGACCGCGAGCCGGGCGAGAATCTGCGCGCGCTCGCGGCCGCCAAGGGCTGCGAGGTGGGCGAGCTCACCGTCTGCGTGCTCGACCGGGACCGGCACAAGGAGATCATCAAGGCCTGCCGCGCCGCCGGGGCGCGGCTGATGCTCATTCCGGACGGCGACGTGTTCGGCGTGCTGGCGGTGGCCCAGCCGGAGACGGGGGTGGACATGTATCTCGGCTGGGGCGGCGCGCCCGAGGGGGTGCTGGCCGCGGCGGCGCTGCGCTGCATCGGCGGGCAGATGCAGGGGCGGCTCATCTTCGAGGACGAGGCCCAGGTGGCGCGCGCGCGCGAGATGGGGATCGAGGATCCGCGCCGCAAATACGCGATGGAGGAGATGGCGCGCGGCGAGGTGATGTTCGCCGCCACGGGCGTCACCACCGGGCCGCTGCTGCGTGGCGTGCGCCTGATCCCGGGCGGGGCGGTGACGCACTCCATCGTGATGCGCAGCAAGTCCGGCACGGTGCGCTATGTCGAGGGGCACCACAACTTCCGCGTGAAGCCCATCTTCTGATGGAGACGGCGCTCGGCGTCGAGCGCAGCCTGACGGGCCGCCGCTGGCGCTGGCGGCCCGCGGATGCGCGGCTCGGCGCCGCCCTGTCGCAGCGCCTCGGCCTTCCGGAACTCGCCGGGCGCATCATGGCCGCGCGCGGCATCGGCCTGGAGGCGGCGGAGGCCTTCCTCAGCCCCACGCTGCGCGCCCTGCTGCCCGACCCCTCTGTGCTGACCGACATGGACGCCGCCGCCGAGCGCCTTGCCGATGCGGCCGAGCGGGGCGAGAAGGTCGCGGTCTTCGCGGATTACGACGTGGACGGCGCCTGCTCGGGCGCGCTGTTGACGCGGGCGCTGCGGGCGCTGGGCTGCGCCGTGACGCCCTATGTGCCCGACCGCATCGCCGAGGGCTACGGCCCCAATGCGCCGGCCATCGAGCGGCTGGTGGCCGCGGGCCATACCCTCGTGGTCTGCGTCGATTGCGGCATCGCCGCCCACGAGGCGCTGGCCGGGGCGGACGGGCGGGCCGACGTGGTGGTGCTGGACCACCACCTGGCGGAAGGGCCGCCGCCCAGGGTGCGCGCCGCGGTGAACCCGAACCGCCTCGACGACCGGTCGGGGCTGCGCCAGCTCTGCGCCGCGGGGGTGGCCTTCCTCGCCGCGGTGGCGATGCAGCGGGAGCTGCGCCGGCGCGGCTTCTTCGCCAGGCGGCCCGAGCCCGATCTGCGCGAGGCGCTCGATCTTGTGGCGCTCGCCACCGTCTGCGACGTGGTGCCGCTGCTCGGCGTCAACCGGGCCTTCGTGGCGCAGGGGCTGAAGGTGCTGGCGGGACGGGCGCGGCCGGGCCTCGCCGCGCTGCTCGAGGTGGCCGGGGCGCGCGAGGCGCCCTCGGCGCACACGCTGGGCTTCCTGCTGGGCCCGCGGATCAATGCCGGCGGGCGGATCAGCGCCCCCGACCTTGGCCTGCGGCTGCTGGTGGAGGAGGACCCCATCGCGGCGCGCGCCATCGCCGAGCGGCTCGATGCGGTGAACCGCCAGCGCCAGGAGGTGGAAGCCGGGGTGCTGGCCGCGGCGATGGCCGAGGCCGAGGCGCAGCGCGCCGCCGGCCATGCGGTGCTGCTGGTGGCCGGCGAAGGCTGGCACCCCGGCGTGGTCGGCATCGTTGCCGGGCGGCTGCGCGAGCGCTTCAACCGCCCCGCCTGCGTGGCCGGTGTGGCGGAGGGGCTGGCCAAGGGCTCGGGGCGATCCGTGCCGGGGCTCGACCTGGGCGCGGCGGTGATCGCGGCGCGGCAGCGCGGGCTGCTGAAGGCCGGGGGCGGGCACGCCATGGCGGCGGGCTTCACCGCCGCACAGGGGGCGCTCGCGGCCCTGCACGCGCATCTGGACGAGTGGCTCGCGGCGGCGGCGGCGCTGCCCGATGCGCCGGAGATGTGGCTCGACGGCGCGCTGACCGCGCGCGGCGCGACGCCCGAGGCGGCCGAGACCCTGGCGCGGCTCGGCCCCTATGGCGCGGGCCATGAGGAGCCGCTCTTGGCGCTGACGCGGGTGCGGGTGGTCAAGGCGGGGCTGGTGGGCAAGGGCGGGACGACGGTGCGCGCTGTCCTGGAAGGCGCGGAGGGCGGGCGCATCAAGGGCCTGTGCTTCCGCGCGCGCGAGACGCCGCTGGAGGCGGCCCTGCTCTCGCCCGGGCGGCCGCTGCACCTTTGCGGCGTGCTGAAGGCCGAGCGCTGGAACGACGCGCCCGCGGCCAGTTTCCTGATCCAGGACGCTGCCGCGGTCTGAGGGCGGGCGGCAGGGCGAAGGCCAGGAGCGCGCCGCGCCGGCGCGCCCGGTGTCCTGTTCCCGGCATAGAATCTTCCGTTCGTGGAATATCCCGGGAAGCGCTGAAAAGCCTAGGAATCTTTAGATTCCTATTCTCCGACATCGTGATTCCTAAGGAATCTTTACCGAAAATGGCCTTTTCGGGCTTGCGGGGGATAGTCATCTTTGGCTAGGGGCAATCCCAGGTAGTGGAACCAGCGAGGAGAAATATCCTTGGTTGCAGTCGCGAGGAAGCCCATTCACCAGGACCTGGATCGGCGTGTCCGGGAATGCCTCACGGTCTGGCCTCAACGCCCGCCGGGGATCGAACCATCCGTCAAACAGCCCGGCACCTGGCTGAAGGGCCGCCCCAATCCGGGCCCGACCGTGCAGCCCTATCTCAAGGTTCCGGGCAGCGAGCGGCTGCGCACCTTGCCGGACGGCCTCTACCTGCACTTCAGCCCGCGCCCGGACGACCTCTATGTGGACATCCTCTGCATCGAGGCCTGCAGCACCTACCAGAACCTGCTGGACAAGCGCTCCCGCTTCGCGCCGTCCACAGGCTCCCTGCTCGCGGTCTGCCCGCTCGCTTGGCTGCAGCAGCCGGCATCCGAAGGCAGCGCCATCCCCCGCTGGCGTCTGCTCCGCTGCCTCACAGCCGAACCGCGGCACGACCTCGTGCTGCCGGTGCGCGATGCGCGGGTGCTCTTCGCCCTGCGCGAAGCGCACTACGAGATCTTCGCCTCCACCCAGACGCCCCAGGCGCACGAGTTCTTCGTTCCCATGGACGTGATCACGAGCGGTGCGGCGGACCAGAACCCCGCGCTCAAGGAAATGCTCGGGCGGGCCACCGCCGCCGCGCACTTCCTGCGCCTGCCCGATCCCCCTCTTCTCTGACCGCCGCCTGGGCACAAGGCCGTCCCCGGCGCGCGGCCCTCTTTCATGCGCACCGGGGCGCCCCGAGAGCGCTCGGGGGCGTGCTGGGATCCCTTTCCCGTCTTCGCCGGCGCCTGCCGCGACGGCCGGTCCGGTTCAGCCCTCGTGGCGGTAGTTCGGCGCCTCGCGCGTCACCGCCACGTCGTGCACATGGCTCTCGCGCAGGCCCGCATGGGTGATGCGGCGGAAGCGCGCATTCTTCTGCAGCTCCGCGATGGTGGCCGAGCCCGTGTAGCCCATCGCCGCGCGCAGCCCCCCCACAAGCTGGTGGATCACGTTCCCGACGGGGCCCTTGTAGCCGACGCGCCCCTCCACCCCCTCGGGCACCAGCTTCATCTGGTCCTGCACCTCCGCCTGGAAGTAGCGGTCGGCCGAGCCCCGGGCCATGGCGCCTAGGCTTCCCATCCCGCGATAGGATTTGTAGCTACGGCCTTGATACAGGAACACTTCCCCAGGCGCTTCGTCCGTTCCCGCGAACAGGCTTCCCATCATCACGCATTCCGCGCCGGCGGCCAGCGCCTTGGCGATGTCACCCGAGTTGCGGATGCCTCCATCCGCGATGGCAGGGACGCCATGCGCCCGGGCCGCCGCGGCGCATTCGAGCACGGCGGTCAACTGCGGCACCCCCACCCCCGCGACGATGCGCGTGGTGCAGATCGAGCCGGGCCCGATGCCGATCTTCACCGCATCCGCCCCGGCCTCGATCAGCGCGAGAACCCCCTCGGGCGTCGCCACATTGCCCGCGACCACCTGCACGGCGTTGGAGAGGCGCTTGATGCGCTCTATCGACTTCAGCACGCCCGCCGAGTGACCGTGGGCGGTGTCCACCACCACCACATCGGCCTCGGCCGCGACCAGCAGCTCGGCGCGGCGCAGCCCGTCATCGCCAACGCCCGTGGCGGCGGCCACCCGCAGCCGGCCGAGCGCGTCCTTCACCGCGAAGGGGTGCGCCTCGGCCTTGTCCATGTCCTTCACGGTGATCAGGCCGACGCAGCGGTTCTGCTCGTCCACCACCAGCAGCTTCTCGATGCGCCGCTTGTGCAGCAGCGCCCGTGCCTCCTCCGCCGTCACCCCGGGCGGGGCGGTCACCAGGTTCTCGCGCGTCATCAGCTCGTAGACGCGCTGCTTGGGGTCGGTGGCGAAGCGCACGTCGCGGTTGGTGATGATCCCCACCAGCCGGCCCGTCTCGCGTTCCACGACGGGAAAGCCGCTGATCTTGTGCCGCGCCTTCAGCTCGAGGAGCTCCGCCAGCGTCTGGTCGGGGTGGACCATCACCGGGTTCACCACCATGCCGCTCTCGAAGCGCTTCACCTGGCGCACCTGCTCGGCCTGCTCCTCGGGCGAGAGGTTCTTGTGGATCACGCCGATCCCGCCGCGCTGGGCCATGGCGATGGCCATGGGCGCCTCGGTCACCGTGTCCATGGCCGCCGAGACCAGCGGAATGTTGAGGCCGATCTCCCGCGTCAGCCGCGTGCGCGTGTCGGTCTGCCCGGGCAGGATCTGCGAATAGGCCGGCAGCAGAAGCACATCGTCGAAGGCGTAGGCCTCGGCGATGATCACGGGCCCGGAGGGCGGGGGGGGAAGGGGGGAATCTGCCATGGGCGGGGCCTTTCCGGCGGTCACGCGCGACCTTGGCAGGCTCCCTTAACCCTCGCCCCGGGGCGCCGCAAGCGCGCCGGCCATGACCGATCAGGGACGGAACCCCGTGGCCACCACATAGGTCTCGGCCGATTCCTTGCGCGAGGCGGGCGGCTTGGCGTGCCGCACCGCGGCGAAATGCCGGCGCAGCCGCGCGAGCATCTCGCGCTCCGCCCCGCCTTGGAAGAGTTTCGCGACGAAGGCGCCGCCGGGCTTGAGGACCTTGAGCGCGAGGTCGAGCGCGCGTTCGGCCAGCGCCATGATGCGCAGATGATCGGTGGCGGCGTGGCCGGTGGTGTTGGGGGCCATGTCGGACAGCACGAGATCGGCAGGGCCCTCGAGGGCGGCCCGCAGGGCCTGTTCGACCGCCTCCTCCTCGAAGTCGCCGCGCAGCAGGGTGGCGCCGGGAAGCGGCTCCATCTCCAGCAGATCCACCGCCACCACCCGCGCCGCGGGTCCGCCGCGCCGCAGCACCACCTGCGACCAGCCGCCTGGGGCGGCACCGAGGTCGAGCACGCGGCAGCCGGGCGTGATGAGGCCGAACCGGTCGTCGAGCTCGATCAGCTTGAAGGCAGCGCGGGAGCGCCAGCCTGCCGCCTTCGCCGCCTTCACGTAGGGGTCGTTGAGCTGGCGCGAGAGCCAGCGTTGCGAGGCGGTGCTGCGCCCGCGCGCGCTGTGCAGGCGGGTGCGGGTGGTGCGGGAGCCGGGCGGCATGGGAGGGGTTTAGGCCCGCGCGGAGGGTGCGTCAGCCCCGGCCGGTGGCAAGGCCCCGTTCACCGCGCATGAGGCGCATCAGCATCCCCTCGCGCAGCCCGCGGTCGGCCACCGTCACCTCCTCCACCGGCCACAAGCGGCGGATGGCGGCATAGACCGCGCAGCCGGGCAGCACATAGTCCGCCCGCTCGGGCCCGACGCAGGGGTGCGCCATCAGCCCGCGCCGGCCCAGCGCAAAGAGCTCGGCCAGCGCCTCGTCGGCGGCCGCCACCGGGATGCGCCGGCCATCCACCAGCGCGCGGTTGTAGCGCGGCAGCCGCAGCACCACGCCGGCCAGCGTCGTCACCGTGCCCGAGGTGCCGATGAGCCGCCCCCCGCCGCGCCGGATTTCCTGTCCGATGCAGTGCAGCCGGTCGAAGGCGGAGAGGCGTTCGCTTACCGCCTCCACCACTTTCGCGAATCCCCCGGGCGAGAAGCAGTCCTCGCCCTCGGCCAGCGTGACGACGCCCCAGGGCAGCGACAGGTAGCCGATCAGGTCCGGTCGCGGCCCGGCGCGCACCCAGGCGATTTCCGTCGAGCCGCCACCGATATCGAAGAGGATGGCGCGCCGGTCCTCGGGCGCAAGCAGCGGGGCGCAGCTCTCCATGGCGAGCTCCGCCTCCTCGCGCGCGGTGATGATGCGCGGGCGCAGGCCCGTCTCGGCCTCGGCGCGGGCGAGGAAGGCGGCGCCATTGGCCGCGCGGCGACAGGCTTCGGTGGCGACGGCGGCGAAGCGCCGCACCGGGCGACGCTGCAGGCGGTCGGCGCAGGCGGCGAGGGCGGCCAGGGTGCGCTCCATCGCCGCCTCGGACAGGGCGCCGCTCGCCGCCAATCCCTCGCCCAGCCGGACAAGGCGGGAGAAGCTCTCGACGACGCGGATTCCGCCGCGACTCGGCGCGCCGATCAGCAGTCGGCAGTTGTTGGTGCCGAGATCGAGCGCCGCGAACAGGGGCGGGGGCGCTGCGGCGCGGGGCGGCAGCCCGCGCGGCGGCGCGGAGGTGGCGAGGGAGGGGCGCATGGGGGGTGCGGCCTGGACATGGGGTCCATGTCATCATCGTGAAGCATCCGGCACAGCGCAAGCGCAAACCGGGTTGGCAGGCCGCCCAGCCTTTGCTATCAGCCCGCCCCACCGCTTGGGGGATAGTTTAGCGGTAGAACTCCCGGCTCTGACCCGGGCGGCCTTGGTTCGAATCCAGGTCCCCCAGCCACCCCGAGGGATTCCCAGGCACGCAGCGCGGTCGTTGCTCCCGCGAACCTGAGCGGGACACATCGCCGGGACACATCCCGCTGTCCCGCCCGAGCGGAGGCGGGACGGATGGCCGGGCGCGTTCGACATCTCGTTCAGCATCCGAGCGGATACCTGTGGCGGCGCAGGCTCCCCGAGCCCCTCGCGCGGCTGATGGGCCGCACGCACCTCAAGCGGTCGCTGGCGACGCGAGACCGCCGCGTCGCGGTCCGCCGGGCGCGGGAGGCGTCGGCACGGGTCGAGCGCCTGCGCGCGGAGGTGGAGCAGGCGATGAGCGAGGGACGGCTCCCGACACGCGAGGAGCTGACGGCGGTTCTGGCGGCGTTCTTCCGCGACCTCTTGGAGGTGGGCGAGCGGCGGCGCGACCGC